>NZ_JAXDRS010000058.1:0-1343 GCF_034090835.1 Evtepia sp. | reverse complement strand
GAGCCGAACAGACGCATGATGTCGTCCTCCAGGGACAGGTAGAAACGGCTTTCGCCGGGGTCGCCCTGACGGCCGGAACGGCCCCGCAGCTGGTTGTCGATCCGGCGGGACTCATGGCGCTCGGTGCCCAGGATGAAGAGGCCGCCGGCCTCCCGCACTTTGTCGGCCTCGGGCGCCAGCTGCTCTTTGTACTTGCTCTCGGTCTGGGAGAACATCTTCCGGGCGTCCAGGATCTCCTGGTTGTCGGTCTCGGCAAAGCCGGTGGCCTCGGCGATCATTTCGTCGGAGAGACCGGCCTTGCGCAGGTCGTTCTTGGCCAGGAACTCGGCGTTGCCGCCCAGCATGATGTCGGTACCACGGCCGGCCATGTTGGTGGCCACGGTGACGGCGCCGAACTTACCGGCCTGGGCCACGATCTCGGCTTCCTTCTCGTGGTTCTTGGCGTTCAGGACGTTGTGCTTGATGCCCTGCTTGGTGAGCATCTTGGAGATGAGCTCGGACTTTTCAATGGAGGTGGTACCGGCCAGGACAGGCTGTCCCTTTTCGTGGCACTGGGCGATCTGCTCCACGATGGCCCGGTACTTGCCGGCGGTGTTCTTATACACCTTGTCGGGGTGATCCACTCGGGCCAGAGGCTTGTTGGTGGGGACCTCCACGATGTCCAGCTGATAGGTAGCGTTAAACTCTTCTTCCTCGGTGAGGGCGGTACCGGTCATACCGGAGAGCTTCTTGTAGAGACGGAAGTAGTTCTGGAAGGTGATGGTGGCCAGAGTCTTGGACTCCCGGGCTACGGTGACCTTTTCCTTGGCCTCGATGGCCTGGTGGAGACCGTCGTTGTAGCGGCGGCCATACATAAGACGACCGGTAAACTCGTCCACGATGATGACTTCCCCGTCTTTCACCACGTAGTCAATGTCCCGCTTCATGAGACCCCGGGCGCGGATGGCCTGGTTAATATGGTGGGAGAGGGTGGAGTTTTCCGGGTCGGAGAGGTTTTCGATGTTAAAGGCCTTCTCTGCCTTGGCGATGCCTCGAGCGGTCAGGGTGACGGCCCGGGCCTTTTCGTTGACCACATAGTCGGCGTCGATGTCCTCGGCTTCCTCCTCCTTGTCGTCCACGGTGGCTACCGTGAGGCCCTTCAGGGAGGCGGCGAAGTTGTCGGCCAGGGTGTAGAGCTGGGTGGACTGCTCGCCCATGCCGGAGATGATGAGGGGGGTACGGGCCTCGTCGATGAGGATGGAGTCCACCTCGTCCACGATGGCGAAGGCGTGGCCGCGCTGCATGAGCTCAGCCTTGTAGATGGCCATGTTGTCCCGCAGGTAGTCGAAGCCGAACTCGTTGTT
>NZ_JAXDRS010000057.1:0-1114 GCF_034090835.1 Evtepia sp. | reverse complement strand
GTCACCGGGCTTAAGGTCCTCATGACCTACCGGGTGCGGCGAAACGTGGAACGGTGCGTGGACCGAGGAAACGTGTCGTTGGATGAGAAGGAAGACGTGAAGGAGATGTTCCAGGCCTACAAGGCCCTGGGCGGCAACGGGCATCTGGATACCGCTATGGCAGAGGTGGACCGGCTGCCGATTAGAAAGGAGTAACGAGGATGAATAAGAAATGGTTCAAGGCTGCGGGTATCCGCGCCATCAAGACTGTATGCCAGACGGCGGTGGCCCTGATCCCTGCCGGGGTGATGCTCACCGAGGTGAGCTGGCTGACTGTGGCAGGCACGGCAGTGCTGGCAGGCATTGTGTCCCTGCTGACCAGCGTGGCGGGGCTGCCGGAGGTGGAGACGGATGGAACTGCATAAGCAGTACTGCACTGCACCAAGAACGAGTGCTACCGCCGCGCCCGAGCCATGACCCCCAGGGGCATCATGGTCCACTCCACCGGAGCCAATAATCCCAATCTGTGGCGATACGTCCAGCCGGATGACGGCCTCATTGGTGTAAACCGGCACGGCAACTCCTTCAACGAATTCCACCCAGGCGGGCGGCAGGTCTGTGCCCACGCCTTCATTGGCAGGAAAAAGGACGGCGGCATTGCCACCTATCAGATCATGCCGTGGAACTGGGAGGCGTGGCACTCCGGTAAGGGCCGTCATGGCTCCGCCTGGCGCATGGGCTACATCGGCTTTGAGATCTGCGAGGACGGTCTTACCGACCGGGATTATTTTAAGGCCGTGTATCGGGAGGCGGTGGAGCTGTGCGCCTATCTGTGCGGGATGTTCGGCCTGGATCCGGTGAAGGACATCATCTGCCACAGTGAGGGCTATGTGAAGGGAATCGCCTCCGCCCATGCGGATGTGATGCACTGGTTCCCGCAGCATGGGAAGAGCATGGACATTTTCCGTGCAGATGTTCAGAAGGAAATGTGCAAGAGAAAGGAGCCGGACATGGACGAGCTGAAAGTCAGACAGATTGTAGATGATGAGCTGCTGAAAGGCACCGTGGTGTATGAGACCCTCCAGGAGGTGCCTGCGTGGGGCCGGGAGACCGTCAAGAAGCTGGTAGACAAGAA
>NZ_JAXDRS010000056.1:0-27771 GCF_034090835.1 Evtepia sp. | reverse complement strand
GCGGTGGCACATGTCCCTGACCTCCTGGTTCCGGGAGTATTTGTACATCCCCCTGGGAGGCAACCGGGGCGGCACGGCAAAGACTTTGCGGAACATCCTCATCGTGTGGTTCTGTACGGGCTTCTGGCATGGTGCCAGCTGGAATTTCATCCTGTGGGGGCTGTACTTCGCCGCCTGGCTCATTTTGGAGAAGTATGTCTTGAAAGGTGTTCTGTCAAGGACCCCCGGCTGGGTGAAGCACCTGTACACGCTGTTGGTGGTGTTCGTGGGCTGGGGCATTTTCGCCATGGAGGACCTGGGTGTCTGCGGCGGTTACCTCGCCGCCTGCTTCGGCGGGGCGCCGCTGTGGTCCGCCGCCGACGGCTATACGCTGAAAAGCTACGCTGTCACGTTCCTGGTGCTGGCCGCGGCGTCCACCACGCTGGGAAAGCGGTGCTGGCAGCGGCTGCCGGACAAGGCGCAAAAGCTCCTGACACCGGTTTTGATGTTCCTGGCGTTGGCTGTTTCCACAGCCTACCTGGTGGACGGCAGCTATAATCCCTTCCTGTATTTCCGGTTCTGAGAGGGGGAACGACGCCATGAAAAAACTCTATCGATTTCTGCCTGCGCTGGTCTTTCTGGTCTTTCTGGCGGTGATGGCGGGACTGCTCCTGTTCTCTCCTCTGAAGGAATACTCGGAGAACGAAAAGCGATATCTGGCAGGCCTGCCTGAGGTGACCGCAGAAAAGATCATGGACGGAACCACCCAGAAGGAACTGGAAAAATTCACGTCCGATCAGATCCCCGGCCGGGACCTGTTTGTTGGGATCAACGCCTATTGGAATCTGCTCACCGGGCGCACCGGCGCACAGGATATTTACTATTGTAAAGACAACTACCTCATCAACGCACCCAAGCCCTATGACGAGCAGACCTATCTCAACAACCTGAAAAACTTTGACAACTTCGCAGCGGGTGTCGGCCTTCCCGCCGATCTCATCATGGTGCCCTCCACCGGGTATCTGATGGACCGGGTGCTGCCCATCAGCCACGGGGAGTACCACGATGATGTCCTCTATCAGAAGGCCATTGCCACCCTGCGGAACATCCGTCTCATTGATGTGCGCCAGCCTTTGAAGGATGGCACGCTGCGGGGACAGGTCTGCTATCGAACCGACCACCATCTCACCTCTTTTGGCAACTATCTCATCTATCAGACCTACCAGAATGCGGTGGGGGCGCCCTGGGTACCCCAGGATGCCTATACCGTGACCAGTTACGATGGGTTTTACGGCACCACCTGGTCGGGCAGCGGTTACCAGATGATCCCTCCGGACAAGGTGGACCTCTGGGACAGCGGGGCCAAGGTGACCGTGACCCTGCAGGACGGCGGAAAGGAACCGGTGGTTTCCCACAGTCTTTTCTTCCCCTCCCACCTGGAAAACCTGGATAAGTATCCGGTGTATCTGGACGGCAACCATAGTCTGGTGGAGATCAGCAACCCCGACGCGGGGGGGGGGAGTATCCTGGTGATCCGGGACTCTTATGCTCACTGCCTGGGCACCTTCCTGGCCTCCAGCTATCAGAAGATCTATATGGTCGACCTGCGGTACTATCGAGACTCCCTGTCGGAGTTTTTAAAGGAGCATCCGGTGGACCGGATCCTCTATCTGTACGGGGTGGACAATATGATGACCGATACCAACTCTGCCTGGCTGAACTGAGAATACCTTCAGTAGACCCGGCCTGAACCATTTTGGGTTCAGGCCGGGCTTTTGCATCTGCGGCTTGCCGAAGGGCTGGGGAAAATGGTATGATGGATCACAGAGAATGGAGGTGGTCCTGTTGGCAGAGATCAACGTTGCCCTGGAAGTCTTTGGGGTGGTGCTGTCGCTTATTTTGTTGGGAAGCCTGCTGCTGAATGGAGATCGAAGCAGCCGTTCGGTGCGGATGTTTCTTTGGATGCTGTTTCTGAATCTGCTGTGTCTGGGCGCAGATGCGGCGGCGTGGTATGCCAATGGTACGGACTGCCGTAGTTTGAACTGGGGGGGAAACCTGCTCCAGTATTTGTGTGCCTATGGTCTGCTGCTGCTGTACAGCATCTACCTGTTGGATGACCTGCCCGGTCAGAGACGCTGGCGATTCTGCCGCAGGGGAGTGGAAGGGCTCTGCCTGTTGGGCATCGTGCTCACCCTGTTCAGTCAGTTTTCCAACTTGTTTTATGAAATCACCACCGGAAACCTTTATGTGCGGGGGGAGTGGTTCTGGCTGTCCCATGCCGTGGGACTTTTGGTGCTGGCCGTGGATGGCTGGGTGGTGTTTCATGCTCGGGCCGTCTCTGGCAGAGAGCGGGTCTTACAGCTGCTCTATGTGATCGTCCCTGCCCTGGCTCTGGTTCTGGACCTTCTCTGGGAAGAGATCACGGTGCTGGGGCTGGGGTCCACGGTGACCTTGCTGCTGGTATTTGCCAACGTACAACTCCAGCGGGACCGGAGACTGAAGGAGCAGGACAAGGAACTGGCGGAAAAACGGATCGCCATTATGATCAGCCAGATCCAGCCCCATTTCCTGTATAACATTTTGGGGAGCATTGAGTGGTTGTGTGAAACCAACCCGAAAAAGGCCCAGGAAGCCACAGACGAATTGGCTCGTTTCCTCCGGGGAAATATGGGCAGCCTGAACAGCACCAGTACCATTCCTGCCCGCCGTGAATTAGAGCATATCCGCAGCTACCTGAACCTGGAGAAGATCCGGTTCGGGGAAAAATTGAAGGTGCGGTATGAGATCGAGAACAGTGATTTCTTCCTCCCTGCGCTGAGCTTGCAGCCCCTGGTAGAGAACGCAGTGCGCCACGGCGTGACGAAACGGGAAGAGGGCGGCACCATTGTGGTGGGGATGCGAGAGACCTGGCATGAGTATGTTGTGACCATCCAGGACGACGGAGTGGGTTTTGACCCCAGAGAGAGGAAGCAGGATGGCCGGGACCACGTGGGCATTGATAACGTGCGCAGCCGGTTGGAAGCGCAATGCGGCGGCATTCTCAGGATCATGAGTGAGAAAGGCAAAGGAACCCTGGCGGAAGTACGGATTCCCAAGGGGGGACGCAGCAAAGGAGAGGAGGATTCCCGTGCGGATCTTAGCAGCAGACGATGAACCTTTGATGTTGGACATGCTAACAGACCGGATTCGTCAGGCCAGGCCGGAGGCGGAGGTGCTGGCGTTTTCCAACGCGCGGCGGCTGCTGGCGTGGCTGGAGGAGAGCGGTGCTTCCTTTGATGTAGCGTTCCTGGATATTGAGATGCCAGGGATCAGCGGGATCGCGCTGGCCCAGCGGCTCAAGACCCTGTGCCCCACAGGAAACCTTGTGTTTGTGACAGGGTTTTCCCAGTATATGGCGGAGGCCTTTCAGCTGCACGCCAGCGGGTATATCATGAAACCGGTGACGGTAAAGGCGGTGGAGGAAGAACTGGAAAACCTCCGCTATCCTGTGACAATGAAAGAGACGTGCCGGCTGCGGGTCCAGACCTTTGGAAACTTTGAGGTGTTTTATGACGGAAGCCCGGTGCACTTCAGCCGTAGCCGAACCAAGGAACTCTTTGCCTACCTTATCGACCGGCGGGGAGCTGGGAGCACCATGGGCGAACTCATCTCCGTGCTCTGGGAAGGCCGACCGGATACCGATAGTGTCCGCAGCCAGCTGCGCAGCCTCATTACAGACCTGCGCAGCACCTTCCGGCGGCTGGATGAGAAGTCCATCATCATCAAGCAGCGGGACTTGATCGCCGTGGACCCCCAGCGGGTGGACTGCGACTACTATCGGTTTTTGGCGGGGGACATTACGGCCATTAACTCCTTCCGGGGGGAATACATGGCCAACTACTCCTGGGCGGAAACCACCCTGGGTGCGTTGGAGCAGCAGAAGTAAGGACGAGCCTCCCTGGAAAAGGCGCATAGGGTGAGGCGGCGAGTGCATAGGTTCTACTGACAGGGTTGTCCCGACGACAGCCGGAAGGGAGGGGCCTATGGGGAGAACACGCAGCCGGCGAGTGTGGCAGGTGGGGCTGTACATTCGTCTGTCCCGGGACGACGGCCGGGAAGAGAGTCTCAGCGTGCAAAACCAGAGAAAGATCCTGATGGACTATCTGGAGCAGGAGTTTCAGGAGGAGTGGGAGCTGGCAGGCGTCTACATCGACGCCCCTGTAATAATAGGACTAATAAACTAAAGGCTCAAAAAAGTGTTGGAAATACAGCGTTTTTGAGCCTTTTCACATAAAAACAATCGAATTGTACATAGCGCGTTTGTTACCCAAAGTGACGCATGGGTTGGCAGACGCGCTATTTTTTTGCCCAGACGCGGGCGGAAGGAGGTGCAAGCGTGAGAGCGTATGGCAAGTCGTGGGACTACAATGTATATGACTGCCAATACTGCCTGTACTGGAAAGGCAGGAAAAGAGGCTGCGTCTACCCTGACGGCTGCTGCTGTCCGGTAGATCAACGGGATGCAGTTCAGTTCCGCGACGATGAAGATAAAGAGAATACCGCACCTGTTTCGGAGTGCAGGAATTGTCCCTACGGGCGCGATTCCCCCTGTATCGGGTGGTGTACCAAGGAGGTCATGCGCGCCGTGGGACTGTTGAAGGAGCGTGACGGCCCCGATGTATGACTACTTCTACGGTGCGGAGTCGGAACAGTTCTCTTTCTATCGCATCCCGAAGGTGCTGTTCACGGAGGAACGGTTTAAGAATATCTCCGCAGAAGCCAAGGTGCTCTACGGTCTTCTGCTTGACCGCATGAGCCTTTCGGCAAAGAACGGCTGGCAGGATAAAGAAAACCGGGTGTATATCATCTTCACCATCGAGGACATCATGGAGGCTATGGGCTGCGCCGATCAGAAAGCCGGAAAGCTCCTGCATGAGCTGGAAAGCAAATGCAGACTCATCGAGCGAAAACGGCAGGGCCTCGGCAAGCCCAATCTCATCTATGTGAAGAACTTCGTTACCCCCTCGGAATCACGTTTCTTGAATCGTGAAAATCACGATTCTGGAGAAGTGAAAATCACGGATCAAGAACCGTTAAAATCACGATCTAATAATACTGAGAATAATAATACTGAATTTAGTGATACTGATTCTTTTCCCTTCACTTCGTTCAGAGAGAGACACGTCCGGGAAACGAAAAGAAGCGATGCGAATCAGAGAGAGCGATACAGAGAAATCCTTTCGGGGAATATCTCGTATGAGATTCTCTTGCAGGACTATCCGCTTGACCGGGATATCCTCACGGAAATACTGGAGCTCATGGTGGATACGGTCTGTACAACCAGAAGCACCGTCCGTATCTCCGGGGACGACAAACCCGCAGAGGTCGTAAAGAGCCAGTTTCTGAAGCTGGACAGCGAGCACATCCGCTTTGTCATGGACGGTCTGAAGGACAACACCACCCGCATCCGCAATATGCGTCAGTATCTCTTAGCAACCCTGTATAACGCCCCTCTGACCATTGGGAACTACTACCGAAGTCTCGTCAGCCACGATATGTCGGAGGGCTTCATCTGAGCCGTAGGCAATGCCTGCGGCTTTTGCCATTTCAAGGAGGAGGTGAAAACAGTGTCAAAGCAGGAACCCCGGGAACAGGTACAGCAGATACCGCTGTCGGAGATTCATCCGTTCAGAAACCACCCATTCAAGGTGCTGGACGATGAGCTGATGCAGCAGACGATAGACAGCATCATGCAGGTGGGGATTCTCAACCCCGCCATCATCCGTCCCGATCCGGAGGGCGGATATGAAATGGTTGCCGGACACAGACGGCTTCACGCCGCAGACCTTGCAGGGCTGAAAACCATCCCGGCAATCGTCCGCAATCTTACCGATGACGAGGCGGTGATCCTTATGGTGGACAGCAATCTGCAACGCGAAACGATCAGCCCCATGGAACGGGCGCAGGCTTACAAAATGAAGCTGGAAGCGCTGAAACATCAGGGGAAAAAGGTTGAATTGCAGACCGATTCAACTTCTCCCCAAGTTGGGGAGAAGTCATCGTGGGCAGTAAGCATCGTAGCAAACGACGCCAACGCAAGCCGCAGTCAGGTGCAAAGATTTATCCGTCTCACGGAGCTTTTGCCCGAAGTGCAGGAAAAGGTGGAAAGCAAGGAGATCGCGTTCAGCCCCGCCGTGGAGCTGTCATATCTCACCCATGACGAGCAGAGGCAGTTTCTTGACGCGATGGACTATTCGCAGAATACCCCCTCTCTCTCCCAGGCACAGCGGTTAAAGAAACTCAGCCGCGAGGGTAAATGCACACAGGAGGCCATGTTCGCCATCATGTCCGAGGACAAGAAGGACGACCTGACGCGCATTACGCTGGATAACGATGTGCTTCGCAAATATTTCCCCCGAAATTACACGCCCCTGCAAATGCAGCAGACCATCATCAAGTTGCTGGAACAGTGGCAGAAAAAACGGCAGCGCCAGAACGAGCGCTGAGAAAGGCAGGTATCCCATGAACGTAAATATCACAATCAACGGCAACATCCATATCCACTGCGGCTGCTGCGAGGACTGCGGCTGCTTCTATGAAAGCGGCTTCGATGAAGCGTATGAAATGCCGGATGAGGATGAAGGTGAAATCACCGAGCTTCCCCCGGAAGAGGCCGAAGCCGTGCTGAAGGCGGTCGCGGAGCTCATCATTCCGCTTTTGCAGGAATGAGGTGCGGCGCATGAAGGAGTTTGATGTAACGATCACCGAAACGCTGAAGCTCACCGTGTCTGTGGAAGCCTCCTCCAAGGAGGAAGCCGAGCAGATGGTAAACGACCAGTGGCGCGCCGGAGATCATGTGCTGGATGCAGACAACTTCGTGGATGTGGAGTTTGAGAGCAACGACGGCAAGGAAATCTCCGCTGAACGAGAGCCGGAAAGCTCCCCGGAAAATACCATTGAAGTCCTTATGGTGGAGCCGGGGCAGTATCCGCGCATGGAGCGGATCGGCGCTGATCTTCGTTCCTTACAGAAAGCCGTGGACGGAGATATTCAGGCGGTTTATCCGTATGACGACGCCGTGGCTTTGATCTGTAATGACGAAGGCAAGGTAATGGATCTGCCTTTGAACCGCGCTCTGCGGGACGAAAAAGGCGAAATCTACGATATTGTCGCCGGAAAGTTCTTCATCTGCGGTCTGGGAGAGGAAGACTTTGCTTCGCTCCCAAAGGAGATGCAAAAGAAATATGAGGACAAGTTCCGTCAGCCGGAAGCCTTTTTGAAGATGGGCAGCAAAATCAAGGCTATCCCCACCGAGCCCGCCAAAGCCTCCGCCAAAGGCAAGTCGGCACCGGCAGCGGAGCGATGACAATGCTTCTGTTATTTCGCGTGAAGGGAGGGATGTCTCATGCAGGAGGAAGTTGAACACAGAGCCGTTACCCTGATGATCTCCGCCGCAAAGCTGACCGGCAGAGAGCTGAAAGCGGCAATCAGCAAATATCTTGCCAGCCGCAAGGCGCATAAACAAAACAAGGCGGAGGTCAAGCCCAGCGGCAGGCAGACGGTAAAACAGCTCGTCGGACAGAACCAGGGCGTGTCCAACATCGAAGTCACGGAAAGCAATATCAAGGGCTTTGACCGCGTGGCGCGAAAGTACGGTGTGGACTACGCCATCAAGAAGGACAAGTCCGGCGAGATTCCAAAGTACCTCGTCTTTTTCAAGGCGCGGGACGCGGATGCGCTTACCGCGGCATTTACCGAATACAGCGGCAAAAAGGCAAAGAACAAGGATAAGCCTTCCGTTATCAAGATGCTCAGAGCGCTCCGCGCGCCGGAGATCGCAAAGGATATTGCGAAGGTACGCAACAAGGACAAGGGGCTGGAGATATGAAGAAGCCGCTGAATATAAAGAAGATCGTGCTGCCCAATCTCCCGTATGCGTTCATCGCCCTCATAGCGACAAAGCTCGGACAGGCATGGCGGCTGGCAGAGGGCGCGGACGCATCCGCAAAGGTTCTCGGTTTCCTCACGCAAGGTCTCGGAGAAGCCTTTTCCTCGCCGCTGCCAAGCTTCCATCCGGTTGACCTGCTTGTGGGCGTCGTGATTGCAGGCATCATCCGGCTAGTCGTGTATGTCAAAGGGAAAAACGCAAAGAAATTTCGGAAAAATATGGAGTACGGCAGTGCGCGTTGGGGAACGGCAGAAGATATTGCCCCCTACGCCGATCCGAAGTTCGAGAACAACGTCATTCTCACGCAGACGGAACGCCTGATGATGTCCAACCGTCCGAAAGACCCCAAGACGGCACGGAATAAAAACGTGATGATCATAGGCGGTTCGGGAAGCGGAAAGACGCGGTTCTGGCTCAAACCCAACCTTATGCAGTGCCATTCCTCATATGTTGTCACTGATCCAAAAGGCAGCATAGCGGTCGAGTGCGGACGGTTGATGCTCCGCAACGGGTACAAGGTCAAAATCTTCAATTCCATCAACTTCAAAAAGTCCATGCACTATAACCCTTTTGCGTATATCCATTCGGAAAAAGATATTCTGAAGCTGGTGACGACGCTCATCGCCAACACCAAGGGCGACGGCAAATCCGGGGACGATTTCTGGCAGAAGGCGGAAACGCTGCTCTATACGGCGCTCATCGGATATATTCACTATGAAGCGCCGGAGGAGGAACAGAACTTCGCAACGCTCATTGAGTTTATCAATGGCGAAGACCTTTGTATATCTGGAAGAACAGGGCTTTGCCGATTTTGCCGCGCTTTCAAATGCTGCCGCTTCTGCCGAAGCAAGATTTAGCGATCTGAAGGCGTCGATCAAAACGGCGGAAACGCGGATGAGCGAGATACAGACTTTGCGGATGCACATCATCAACTACTCCAAGACCCGTGAAGTTTACGCCGGATACCGTAAAGCCGGATATTCCAAAAAGTATCTTGCGGAGCACGAGAGCGACATCATTCTTCACAAGGCGGCGAAGAAAGCTTTTGACGATTTCGGTCTCAAAAAGCTCCCCACGGTCAAGAGCCTGAACGAAGAATTTGCGCGACTGCTGACCGAGAAAAAAGCGGCATACGCTGACTACCACAAGACGCAGGAACAGATGCGGGAGCTTCTGATCCACAAGGCGAATGCCGCTTATCTGCTGGGGCTGGAAGAACGGAAACAGCAGATCGCAGAGCGTCAGCGGGAGGAAAAATAGCGATGGGACATCGCGCAGCCACAGATGAAATCTGTGTCAAATGGGGTATGGGGAAATCCCCATCAAGCCGCAGGCGGGAGCTCGTCAGAGTTCCCGCCTGCTGTCTTTTGGCTCCAAAAGACCTTGCTTGCTACAATATGCTTTATCCATGTAAAAAAACTTCGCAGAGTGTCATACTCTGCGAAAGAATAATATTAGTATACATCAAGACAGCTTTCTTGTCAAGATGACAAGTATGTTGTCTTTAATTTTTTATTCGACATGAAAAAAACATTCTGGCGGAGAATTACTGACTTTTTTCTTTATTCTCCGACAAAATTTGAAAGGAGGTGGCTTTCATGCCACGACAAGGTAAAAATATTTACAAAAGAAAAGACGGTCGATGGGAGGGCCGTTATGCCAAAAATACAGAAACGGGAAAAACTCAGTATGGATATTTTTACGGAAAGACCTACAATGAGATAGCAGAAAAACTGTCGCTCGTTACAACCTCCGCAGACGGTGAAAACTCATACGAAAACATTACTTTCGGCAGTGTTGCCGATAAATGGATCAAGTTGCAAACAGCACAGCTTAAGGAATCCAGCATCGCAAAGTATCGAAACATTCTATCCATTTACTTGCTTCCGAAGTTTGGAAACTGTGCAGCACATACAATTCGCAGAAGCGAGATAATTGCATATACAGCAGCCGATGACGGACTGACCGGGACGGACGACAGTCGGGAAGGGTTCCAGCGCATGATTGCGCATATGAAAGAGGGCAGGCTCAACTGCATTGTCTGCAAAACCCTGTCCCGTGCCTTCCGAAACTATGCGGACCAGGGATATTTCCTGGAAGAGGTCTTTCCCCGGTACCGGACCCGATTCATTTCTCTGGGCAGTCCCAAGGTGGACAGCTACCTGGACCCGGAGGCGGTGCAGTGCGGCCTGGAAATCCCCATCAACGGGATTTTGAACGACCGGTATGCGGCAAAAACCTCGGCAGATGTCCGCCGGACCTTTGATATGAAGCGCCGCCGGGGAGAATTCATCGGGTCCTTTGCCCCCTACGGCTATGAAAAGGACCCAATGGACCACAATGCGCTGGTCCCGGACCCAGAGGCAGCCCAGGTGGTGAGGGATATTTTCCAATGGTACCTTCAGGGAAGGAGCAAGCAGTGGATCGCGGCCCAGCTCAACGCCCTGGGCACCCCCAACCCTACCGAGTACAAGCGGAGGAAGGGGTCCAACTACCGGCGGCCAGGCGGCAAAACCGACGGCCTCTGGTCCAGCACGGCGGTGTCACGGATCTTACGGGAAGAGGTGTACGCCGGGACGCTCATCCAGGGCCGGCAGCGGGTGGTGAGCTACAAGGTGCACCAGACCATCTCTGTGCCCCGGGAGGACTGGTATGTGGTAGAGGGCACCCACCAGGCGATTGTACCGCCGGAGGTGTTTCAGCGGGCCCAGGCCCTCTCTGCCCGGGTCACCCGGCGAGCCCCAGGGCAGGAGAGCGTCCATTTGCTGGCGGGGTTTCTTCGGTGCGCAGACTGCCGGAAGTCCATGACCCGGAAAACAGCCCGGGGAACGGTGTACTATGTGTGCTCTACGTACCGAAGAAAGTCCAAACAGGCATGCAGTAAGCATACCGTGAGGGAGGACAGGGTGAGGCAGGAACTGAGCCGGGAGCTCTCCTTGCCGGAGGAGGAGCTTTCCCGGGAGATACTGTTTCAGCAGGTGGAGACCATTTGGGTGCACGAAGGGGGCACCCTTACGATTTGCCCGCGAGAGGCGGATTGGACGGGGTCGACTTAACAAAAAATTAACAACCGGGTGGTTTTCTATTTTACAAAGTCCGGATAAACTGTAGGTAAAAGACAGGTTAAGTCGAAGAAAAGGATTCGGTGATGAACTATGGAACGGATTTATTTGCTGGAGGATGACGACAGCATCCGCAAGCTGGTGATCTATGCGCTGAGCAGCCAGGGATATGAAGCCAAGGGATTCTCTCATCCTTCCGAGTTCTGGAAGGCGATGGAAGGGCCCCGTCCTGCTCTGGTGCTGTTGGATATTATGCTGCCGGAGGAGGATGGACTGTCCATCCTGCAAAAGCTCCGGGCCTCTGCCGCCACGAAGAAGCTGCCGGTGATCATGCTGACCGCCAAAAACACGGAGTATGACCGGGTGGTGGGCCTGGACAGCGGCGCGGATGACTTTATTTCCAAGCCGTTTGGTATGATGGAACTGGTGGCCCGGGTGCGGGCGGTGCTGCGCCGGACGGATCAGAAACAGGAGGAAGAGGACTACTCCATTGGGATCCTGTTCGTGAGCCCCCAGCGCCATGTGGTGCGCGTGGACGGGCAGGAGGTCTCTTTGACCAACAAGGAGTTTGAACTGCTCTGCCTGCTGCTGGAGCATCAGGGCATTGCCATGACCCGGGACGCCATTATGGACGGCGTATGGGGCCAGGAGTTCAGCCGGGAGAACCGGACGCTGGACGTCCATGTGCGGACCCTGCGGACCAAGTTGGGCCCCGCAGGCAACTATATTGAGACTGTGCGGGGCGTCGGCTACAAAATAGGGGGCACGGTATGACCGGGAAAATTTTTCGCAGCTGCTTTCTGGTGGGGCTGGCGGTCATGGCCTTGTGCGTGGGCCTCTTTGTGGCGGTCATGGCGGACCGGTACGAAAAGGAGATGTACCTCCAGATGGAGGAAGAGGCCTCCTATGCTGCCCATGGATTGGAACAAAGCGGGGAACGGTATCTGGATGGTCTGCAGCCGGGCCAGCGTCTGACGTGGATCGCACCGGATGGAACGGTGCTGTATGACAGCGTTGCCAACCCCTCGGAAATGGAGAACCACGCCGACCGGGAAGAGGTGGTAGAGGCGATGCAGGATGGCACCGGCCAAAGCAAGCACCTGTCCACCACCCTGTTGAAAAAGAACCTTTACTATGCCACCCGGCTCAGCGACGGCTCGGTGCTCCGGATCGCCTGCACCCAGACAACGGTAGGGGCTTTGATCCTGGGCGCATTGCAGCCTGTGCTCTGGGTGGTGGTCCTGGCATTGATCCTGTCCGGGCTCATGGCATCCCGGCTGTCCCGGCAGATCACGAAGCCCATCAACAATCTGGACCTGGAGAACCCCCGGCTGGATGAGGTGTATGAAGAACTCTTCCCCCTGGTCAGCCGTCTGCGGGAGCAGAACCTGACCATCGGACGGCAGATGGAGGCCCTGGGCCGACGGCAGCGGGAGTTTGCTGCCCTGGCGGAAAACATGAACGAAGGGGTCCTGCTGGTGGACAGAAAATATATGGTGCTCTCCGGGAACCAGAGCGCCTTTGCCCTCCTGGGTGAGGAGACCCAGCCGGAGCAGCTACGGCAGGATACCTGCCGTTGGGAGATCTGGGAGTCTGCGGGCAAAGCCCTGGCCGGACGTCATGCAGAGACCTTACTGCAGGAGGACTCCCGTATTTTTGAGATCCTCGCCAGCCCTGTGACTGCCAGCGGACAGGTGATCGGGGCTGTGATCCTGATGGTGGACGTCACCGAGCGGGAAGAACGGGAGAGCCTGCGGCGGGAATTTTCCGCCAATGTGTCCCACGAACTCAAAACGCCGCTGACCTCCATTTCCGGGTTCGCTGAACTCATGAAGGAGGGGCTGGTAGAAGAGGACAAGATGCGGGAGTTTGCCGGGGATATCTACAAAGAGAGCAGAAATCTGATCGCAATGGTAGATGACATCCTGAAGCTCTCCCGGCTGGACGAGGGGTCCCCGGGCGTGTCGGACGAGCCGGTGGACCTGTATAGCCTCTCCGAGGAGATCTTGAACCAGCTGAAGGAACCGGCCAGACAGCACCAGGTCTCCCTGCGTCTGGAGGGTGACCACGGACAGGTGCATGGGGTCTGGCGGATCCTCCATGAGATGGTATATAACCTCTGTGACAACGCCATAAAGTATAATAAAGAAGGCGGTTCTGTGACAGTGCGGGTCACAGAGGACAAAGAACATGTGGTCCTGTCCGTGGAGGACACGGGGATCGGCATTTCCAAAGGCCAGCAGGACCGGGTTTTTGAACGATTCTATCGGGTGGATAAGAGCCACTCCCGGCTGGTCGGCGGCACGGGACTGGGGCTCTCCATTGTAAAACATGGCGCCCAGTATCATAACGCACAGCTCTCCCTGGACAGTGAGCCGGGGACGGGCACGACGATCACATTGACATTTCAGAAGGAGAAGTGAATGATTACATTTGAAGAAATTAAGAAGGATGCGGGTATCCGCACCTATATTCAGAAGGCAGATGAATCCCTGATCACCCTGGGGTTTACGGAGCACAGCTTCGCCCATGTGGGTCTGGTGGCTGCCAACAGCAAGTATATTCTGGAGACCCTGGGCTACTCGCCCCGGGAAGTGGAGCTGGTGCAGATCGCAGCATATCTCCACGATATTGGCAACCTGGTCAACCGGATCGACCATTCTCAGAGCGGCGCAGTGATGGCGTTCCGTTTGCTGGACCACCTGCACATGGACCCGCTGGACATTGCGGAAGTGGTAACGGCCATTGGCAACCACGACGAGGGTACCGGTACCCCGGTGAGCCCTCTGGCGGCGGCGCTCATTCTGGCGGATAAGTCGGATGTACGACGGAGCCGTGTCCGGAATCGGGATGTATCCAAGTTTGACATCCATGACCGGGTGAACTATTCGGTGACCAAGGCAGAACTGAAGATCAACGAGAGCAAGACCCTCATTAAGCTGAAGCTGCACATTGACACCCGCTATGGGTCGGTGATGGACTACTTTGAGATTTTCCTGAACCGCATGGTGCTGTGTCGCAAGGCAGCGGATACGCTGGGATTGCAGTTTAAGCTGATCATCAACGAGCAGCAATTGATTTAAGAAACGGGAAACATCCGGGGAGAGCACTCCCTGGGTGTTTTTTTATGCATTGTTATAAGACAGAAAGCAAAAGGCTGGGGAAAAGAGGGGAAATTTAACCAAAACTTATGGTTCCTTTGGTTTTTTCTTTAACCCGGGGGGATTACACTGTCCTTGTAATCAATGAGAAAGGAACGAAACAACATGAAAAGAACAATGAAAAAAGCATTTGGTATTCTTGCGGCCTCTGCTGTGCTGGTCCTGGGGCTGGCTGGATGCGGCGGCAGCGACAGCAAGCCCACAGAGGGCGGCCAGACCGCCTCCCTGAGCGGCACCATTTCGACCAACGGTTCTACCTCCATGGAAAAGGTGATCGGCAACTTGAAGGAAGCTTTTGAATCGGAGAACAGCGGTGTGAGTATTTCTTACGATGCCACCGGTTCCAGCGCCGGCATTCAGGCTGTGAGCAACGGTTCCTGTGACATTGGTCTGTCTTCCCGGGCGCTGAAGGAGGAAGAGATCGCCTCCGGCCTGGTGGGCACCAATGTGGCGCTGGATGGCATCGCTGTGATCGTCAACGCAGAGAGCCCTGTGGCGGACCTGTCCGTGGAGCAGATCGCCCAGATCTTCCGGGGTGAGATCAAGGACTGGAGCGAGGTTGGCGGCAGCGCCGGTGCCATCGCCTGCATCGGCCGGGAAGCAAGCTCCGGTACCCGTGATGGGTTTGAGTCCATCACCAAGACCAAGGATGCCTGCAAGCTGAGCCAGGAGCTGACCTCCACCGGCGCTGTGATCGAAGCTGTAAAGAGCAGCCCCAACGCCATTGGCTATGCATCCCTGTCCTCTGTGGAGGGAAAGGACGGCATCAAAGTGCTGACCGTGGACGGCGTTGCTTGCGCCGAAGAGACGGTTCTGGACGGGACCTACAAGATCCAGCGCCCCTTTGTTCTGGTGACCAAGAAGGATGCCGCCCTCTCTGAGGCAGCCCAGGCCTTCTTCGACTATGCAACCTCTTCCGCAGCCAACGCACTGATCCGGAATGCCGGTGCAGTGCCCACGGCGAAGTAAGCGGACCCCCTCCTCAGGCCCGGGCCTTCTTCCCAACGGGGGACGGAGGCCTGGGCCCCTTATCGGCGGGGGACAGGGAAAGGAAGGACTATCCATGGAAAAACGATGGAATCATCCTGGCGGTGCCAGGACGCTGTCCACAGAGTATACAAAGTGTGAAAACAGAACCATGCACAGGGCAAAAAACGCATTGGAATGGGTGATGCAGACCCTGTTCCTGCTGTGCGGCATTGTAGCGGTGGCCTTTGTGCTTTTTATCAGTCTTTATTTGCTTCTTTCCGGCGTACCTGCGATCCGGGAGATCGGATTGGCGGACTTTCTCTTCGGGCCGGTGTGGGCGCCCACGACCACCACCGCAGAGCCTTCCTACGGGATCCTGCCCTTTATCCTGACCTCTGTTTATGGCACGGCAGGTGCGGTGATCATCGGTGTACCGGTGGGCCTGATGACGGCGGTCTATCTGGCCAAGGCAGCCGATCCCAGGGTGGCAGCCCTGATCCGCACGGCGGTGGAGCTGCTGGCCGGGATTCCCTCAGTGGTCTATGGCCTGGTGGGGATGATCGTCCTGGTCCCTGCCATTCAGAAGGGTTTTTCCCTGTCTTCCGGGGCCTGTCTGCTGGCGGCCATGGTGGTGCTGGCAGTGATGATCCTGCCGTCGATCATCAGTGTTTCGGAAACAGCCCTTCGCGCCGTCCCGGAGGAGTATGAGCAGGCTTCTCTGGCCCTGGGGGCCACCAAACTGGAAACCGTTTTCCGGGTTTCCCTTCCTGCTGCGCGCAGCGGTGTGGCAACGGCTGTGGTCTTGGGGGTAGGCCGTGCCATTGGCGAGGCCATGGCCATTATCATGGTGGCAGGCAACGTGCCCAATATGCCGAACCTGTTTACTTCGGTGCGGTTCCTGACTACGGCCATTGCATCGGAAATGTCCTATGCTTCCGTGGGCAGCTTACAGCGGCAGGCCCTGTTTTCCATTGGGCTGGTCCTGTTCCTGTTTATTATGCTCATTAACGTATTTTTGAATGTTTGCATCAAACGAAAGAAGGGAAAGTGATATGGAGCAGCTCTCTGCACAACGCAGGGTATATGACCGGGGCGTGCGGTGTTTGCTGTATCTCTGCGCCGGTATCACCTGCGCACTGCTGGTCTTTTTGATCGGATACATTTTTTATCGTGGGCTTGGGAACATCAGTTGGGAACTGCTGACCACCAAGACCAGTTATCTGAACGATACCATTGGGATCCTGCCCAATCTTTTGAATACCCTGTACATTATTGTGGTGTCCATGGTCATTGTTCTCCCTCTGGGTGTAGGGGCAGCCATCTATCTGACCGAGTATGCATCCAATCGAAAGATGGTAGCAGCCATTGAGTTTGCCGCAGAGACGCTGACCGGGATCCCCTCCATTATTTTTGGTTTGGTGGGTATGCTGTTCTTTATTCAGATGATGGGACTGCAGGCAGGGATCCTGGCCGGCGGTTTGACGCTGGTGATTATGATCCTGCCCACTATTATCCGCACCACCCAGGAGAGCCTCAAGACGGTCCCCCAGTCGTATCGGGAAGGTGCACTGGCGCTGGGTGCCGGGAAATGGCATACCGTACGGACGGTGGTGCTGCCCAACGCAGTGGACGGCATCGTGACAGGCTGTATTTTGGCCGTGGGCCGTATTGTGGGAGAGTCGGCAGCCCTTTTGTTTACCGCTGGCTTTGGCCTGGAACTGAACAACTTTATTGCATCGCTGGAATCCTCTTCGGCCACGCTGACGGTGGCGCTGTACGTCTACGCCAACGAGCGGGGAGAGACCGGTGTGGCCTTTGCCATTGCAGCCATTTTGATGCTGGTGGTGTTCTTCATCAATTTTGCGGCCACGATGGCTGGAAAAAACTGAAACGAAAAGGAAGATGACCCATGTCGGAAATCATGACAGCAAAGAATCTGAATCTGTGGTATGGTGCAGACGGAAAGAAAGCCGGCGCAGAGGGCAGGGGAAACCATGCCTTGAGAAACATCGATGTTGCGATTCCTGCCCATGAGATCACCGCACTCATCGGGCCGTCCGGCTGCGGCAAGTCCACGTTTTTAAAGACGCTGAACCGCATGAATGACCTGGTGCCCGGGGTGCGGATCGAAGGGGAAGTCTGCTTCAAAGGACGGAGCATTTTTGATAAGGAGCTGGACGCCACCTGGCTGCGCAAGCAGATCGGCATGGTGTTCCAAAAGGCCAATCCCGTCCCCATGAGCATTTATGATAACGTGGCCTATGGTCCCCGGACCCATGGGATCCGCAATCGGAGGGACCTGGACGGGATCGTGGAGAAGTCTTTGCGGGATGCGGCCATCTGGGATGAGGTGAAGGATCGCTTGAAGACCAGCGCCCTGGGGCTGTCCGGCGGACAGCAGCAGCGTCTGTGCATTGCCCGGGCGTTGGCCAATGAACCGGAAGTGCTGCTCATGGACGAATCCACGTCGGCACTGGACCCCATCTCCACCGCCAAGATCGAAGATCTGGCTATGGAACTGAAGAAGAAGTATACGGTCATTATGGTGACCCACAACATGCAGCAGGCTGTACGCGTGTCGGATCAGACCGCCTTTTTCCTCATGGGCGAACTGGTGGAGTTTGGCAGCACAGACCAGATCTTCTCCATGCCGAAGGACAAAAGAACGGAGGAGTATATTACAGGGAGGTTTGGCTGATGCGGGACGTATACAACCAGCAGCTGGAGCAGCTGCATACTCAGATGGTCCGAATGGGAGGACTGTGTGAAAAGGCGATTGCCTCTTCGGTCAAAATGCTGACGGAAGAGGAGGCAAAGGCGGAGGTTTTACAGGCGCAGGTCCTGGAGATGGACGGAGAGATCGATGAGCAGGAGCGGGAGATCGAGAACCTGTGCACCAAGCTCCTGTTGAAACAGCAGCCGGTGGCGACGGATCTTCGCCGGATCACGGCGGCGCTGAAGATGATCACGGACCTGGAACGGATCGGCGATCAGGCCTCTGATATTGCAGAGCTGGCGGACTGGATCCGGACCAATGCCGCAGCGGAAGAAATCGAGCATCTCCGACAGATGGCGGTGGAAGCCATCCGGATGGTGAACGATAGTCTGGATGCCTTCGTTCGGCTGGACCTGGAGCTGGCCCGGAAGGTGATCGTCTACGATGATGTAGTGGACGGGTGGTTCGGCCGGATCAAGGAAGGGCTGATTGACCGAATTGCGGCGGACCGACAGGCCGGCGAGGCGTGCTTGGATGTCCTTATGGTGGCGAAGTATCTGGAGCGGATCGGCGACCACGCCACCAACCTGGCGGAATGGGTCGAATATGCCATCACCGGAATGCGGTCAAAAGACGGAGCATTTCCTCAGGTGGAGAGGAGATGAGGTGTGTCGTTTAACCAGAATTTAACCTTTTTATGGTTTTTCATTTTACGTGACTTGGATAGACTATCTATTGTAAAAAATAGAGGAAAAACGAGTAAACAAGAGATGAAAACGTAGAGAGGGTTAAAGTATGGATTTGTTCGACATTTTATCCTTGGTGGGCGGCCTCAGCCTGTTCCTGTTCGGCATGAACCTGATGGGAGCTTCTCTGGAAAAGCGGGCTGGCGGCAGCTTGAAGATCCTGCTGGGGAAATTAACGTCCCGTAAGATCCTGGGCTTCCTCACAGGCCTGGGGGTCACAGCGGTGATCCAGAGTTCTTCCGCTACCACGGTTATGGTGGTTGGTTTTGTGAACTCTGGCTTGCTGTCTTTGAAGCAGGCCATCAGCGTTATTATGGGCGCAAACGTGGGTACCACGGTCACCGCCTGGATCTTGAGCCTGACCGGCCTGGACAGCGGCAACTTCTTTGTGCAGCTGTTAAAGCCGACCTCGTTCACCCCTGTCATGGCTCTGATCGGCGTGGGTCTGACCATGATGGCCAAGAGCGACAAGAAGAAGGACGTGGGCATGATCCTTCTGGGCTTTGCGGTGCTTATGTTCGGTATGGATACCATGAGCAGCGCGGTGGCCGGGCTGCAGGATGTGCCTGAGTTCCGCAACATCCTTCTCATGTTCTCCAACCCTGTTCTGGGCGTGCTGGCCGGTGCGCTGCTCACGGCGATCATCCAGAGCTCCTCTGCCTCGGTGGGTATTTTGCAGGCACTCTCTGCCACCGGTCAGGTGACCTATGGTGCAGCGATTCCCATCATCATGGGACAGAACATTGGTACCTGCGTCACCGCCATGATCTCTTCTGTGGGTGCCAACAAGAATGCCCGCCGGGCTGCGGTGGTCCACCTGCTGTTCAACATTGTGGGGACCTGTGTGTGGCTCATTATCTTTTACAGTGTCAACGCTGTGGTGCAGTTTGCCTTTGTGCCGGAGGCCATCGATCAGCTGGGGATCGCTGTGGTGCATACGGCCTTTAACGTGCTGTGCACGGCGCTGCTCTTCCCCTTCTCCGGGGTGCTGGAAAAACTGGCCTGCCGTTTGATCCCGGATTCCAAGACCCCCGACAAGATCCAGATTCTGGACGAGCGTCTGCTGAGCACCCCCACAGTGGCCATTGGCCGCTGCCAGGAGGTGGCAGAGACCATGGCCCGCATCTCCATGGATGCCATGAAAACAGCGTGCCAGTCCATCAAGGAGTATGACAGCAAAGCGGCCCAGGCGATTCGGGAGACCGAGCAGGAGGCCGACCAGTATGAGGATATTCTGGGAACCTATCTGGTGAAGCTGGGCAAGGTGGATCTGAGCGGGGCTGACAGCCGCCAGACGGCAAAGCTCCTGCATATCATCGGCGACTTTGAGCGGATCTCTGACCATGCGGTGAACGTGCTGGAATCCGCAGAGGAGATGCGCAACAAGGGGCTGAACTTCTCTCCCCAGGCCCGCCGGGAGCTGGATGTGCTGACGGCTGCTGTGGGTGAGATCATGGACCTGTCCCTGGAAGCCTTCCTGAAGGATGATCCCGGCCTGGCCTCCACGGTCGAACCTCTGGAGCAGGTGGTGGACACCCTGAAGGAGCAGCTGCGGACCCGTCACATTCTCCGCCTGCAAAAGGGCGAGTGTACCATCGAACTGGGCTTCGTCTGGTCTGATCTGCTGACCAACCTGGAGCGGGTGGCCGACCACTGCTCCAACATCGCCGGGTGCATCATTGAGATGTCCCATGACAGCCTGGGGGTCCACAGTTATCTGGACAACGTCAAGGCCGGAGGACCGGTGTTCATGAAGGCGTATGCTGCTTATGCAGAAAAGTATGCGCTGGTGGAGTGAGCCCTTCAAACAGCAGAATAAACTGCCGGGTGTGCGGTCCATAAACATGGGCTTCCACCGGCGCCGAGGGCCCCGCCGGACCGACTGGTCCGGCGGGGCTTGCTGGTCCCACCGGTCCCACCGGCGCTGCCGGCCCCACGGGTCCTGCAGGCGCCACCGGCCCGGAAGGACCCACGGGCCCTGTGGGTGCTGCGGGGGCTGTTGGTCCCACGGGCCCTATAGGCGCCACCGGTCCGGAAGGCCCCACCGGGCCGACGGGTCCTGCCGGAGCAACAGGGGCACAGGGGAACGAAGGTCCTACCGGCCCCACCGGCCCTGCTGGAGCAACGGGGGCGCAGGGGAACGAAGGTCCTACCGGCCCCACCGGCCCTGCCGGAGCAACAGGAGCGCAGGGGGGCGAAGGTCCTACCGGCCCCACCGGCCCTGCCGGAGCAACGGGAGCGCAGGGGAACGAAGGTCCTACCGGTCCCACCGGCCCTGCCGGAGCAACAGGAGCGCAGGGGAACGAAGGTCCTACCGGTCCCACCGGCCCTGCCGGAGCAACGGGAGCGCAGGGGAACGAAGGTCCCACCGGCCCCACTGGCCCGACGGGTCCTGAAGGTCCTACCGGACCCAGTGGAGCGCCTCCCTTTGCTGCTGCTCTGTATGCGCAGAGTGGTCTTGATGATGTTACGGTGAAGGATGGGGAATCCTTTGTGATCCCCAACGCCCGTACCGTGGGAAAGACGCTGGATTATGATGGACGGACCGGGGAGATCCACGTCCGTGGGCAGGGTCACTATCTGATCCAGTGGAGCATGGTGGTCGACAAAGGAGAGGAACCGGGTGACGTTATGGTCACCCTGGAGGATGGAACCGGCGAGTGCCAGTATGCTTGCTCCGGTGCGCCGGCGGAAGAAGCCAGGGCATTCCGTGCCGTTGGGGACAGCGGCCGGGTTCGGGTCTCCGGTCACACGGTGCTGGAACTGCCGGAGGGCAGTGTCCTCCGGATGGTGAATCGAAGCGGAAGCCCCATTACCCTGCGGACCTTGCGCAGCAGGGGCGTGGAGGGATACTCGGCCAGCCTGACGGTGTTGGGACTGGAATAACCGGGCATATCCCAGGATCAGGGCCGAAGGCAGCTGCCTTCGGCCCTGCCAGGAGGAAGCATGGGAAAGTATAAGGTTTGTGTCTATGCGATCTGTAAGAATGAGAGTAAGTTTGTAAGCCGTTGGATGGACTCCATGAAAGAGGCGGACGTGATCTGTGTTTTGGACACAGGATCAGAGGATGGGACTCCCCAGCAGCTGCGTGACCTGGGCGCGCAGGTAACCGAGGAGGTCATTTCTCCCTGGCGGTTTGACGTAGCCAGAAACCATGCCATGGCACTCTTGCCGGAGGACGCAGATATCTGCGTGTGCACCGACCTGGATGAAGTATTCCGTCCGGGATGGCGGGAAAAGGTGGAGGCCGCCTGGGCGCCGGAGGTACAGCGGATGACCTATCATTACACCTGGAATTTCCTGCCCGACGGCCGGGAGGGGATCACCTTCTTTTCGGATAAGATGCACAGCAGACATGGTTGGAGCTGGGTGAATCCGGTCCATGAGGTCCTGCAATTTTCAGGGGGTGTCCCTGTTGTGCGGGAGGCGGAGGGGGTCTTTCTGGAGCACCATGCGGACCACACCAAAGGCCGGGGGCAGTACCTGCCTTTGTTGGAACTGGCTGTGAAGGAGGACCCGAGCAACGACCGGAACACCCATTATCTGGGCAGAGAGTACTATTTTTACGGCCGGTGGGAAGAGAGCGCAGCCATGCTCAAGCGGCATCTGGCCCTTCCGACGGCCACCTGGGCAGATGAGCGATGCGCCTCCATGCGCCTTTTGGCCAAGGATTATTTGGCCATGGAGATGGAGGGAGAGGCGGAACGCTGGCTCCTTCGGGCCATTGGAGAGGCACCCCACCTGCGGGAACCCTGGCTGGACCTGGCGGAACTGGCTTGCCGAAAAGAGGACTGGGCTGGGGTCATCTGGCTGACCAAGCGGGCGCTGGATCTGGTGCAGTGTCCTCGCACTTACATGACAGAGGCGTCGGCATGGGGAGAGAAGCCCTGGGACCTGGCCAGTTTGGGTTACTACTACCAGGGACAGTATGAGCTGGCGCTGGAGGCAGCGCAAAAGGCGTTGACCTTCGCACCTGACGACCCTCGCATTCAAAAGAACGTGGAACTGATCCGGGAACGGGTGACGCAGGCATAGAAAAAACGGTTCAGAACCTTGGTTCTGAACCGTTTTTTGTTTCTTAGGAAGTCGGGTCCTCCTCTTTGAGCAGGGTCTCTGCCACCACGCAGAGGAGGATCAGAAGAGCCCCGGCCATGCCGGCGGCGGAGAGAGACTCCCCCAGCACCAACCGGGAGAAGAAGGCGGTCATCACCGGGCAGAAGCATTGGAGCAAGGCTACCGTGCGGGAGGAGAGGAACCGGAGGGCTGCGTTTTGCAGCAGGTATCCAGCCACCGTGCAGAGAATGGCCAGATAAACGATGATCCCCCAGACCGAAGGGGAGGCACCGGAGAAGTGCCATCCTCCGTCAAAAATCAAGGCGCAGAGGGCGGCCATCAGGACCGAAGCTGCGGTTTGCAGCGCGGTCAGCGTGACCGGGTCCATCTTTTCCAGAGCCTGCTCTCCGAAGATCAGGGAACCTGCCAGCAAAAGGGCACATAACAGGGCAAAGATTTCCCCGAGTCCAAACCCGGACAGGCCACCCAGGCCGCACAGAAGGTAGAGTCCTACCACCACCAGGACCTGGATGGGGATGTGTTTCTTGCTGAAGGTTCTGCGGTAGACTGCCAGGGCCAGCAGGGGGGTCATCACAGTGGCCAGGGAACGGAGAAAGGCCACCGAGGTGGCGGCGGTCAGTTCCAGGGCAATGTTCCCCACCACGTAGGCCCCGCCGATACAGAGGCTGGGCAGCAGCCAGTCTTTGGGAGAGGCGGTTTTGAGGCCCCGCAGGATCCGAGGGCCGAACACCACCAGGAGGAACAGGAGGGCGATGAGGTAACGGACGGTCAGCAGGGAGTAGACCGGCATGACCTCATAGGCTGCCTTGGAGATGGGGTCGCCAAACCCATAGAGGGCGCTTTGCAGGAAAATAAACAGATAGGGCAGCCAGCGCAGCTTCACCGATTCCCGGCGGGTTAGCGACACGCCAGGCGTGGGATGGGTGGGGACTTTCATTGGGCGGACCCTCCTTGGTTACGCAGGATGCCGGAGCACAGATGGCTCCGGGGATTCCCTATTGTAACACAGATGAAGGGCCGGGACAAGCAAAGAGGACGTTAACGAAACCAGGCTTTCATGGTATCCAGGACCTGTACCAGCTGGTCCTCCTGAATAACATAGGGGACCATGGCATAGAGGTACTGAAGGAAGGGACGGCTGAACACCCCTCGCTGGTAGGCAAACTGCTGGTAGCCCTGCAAAAGAGCGGGATCATGGACCTCGATGCAGACGCAGCCGCCCAGGATGCGGACCTCTTTGACGCTGGGATGGGAGAACCCAGCCATCTCCCGGCGGGTGATGGCCTCGATGCGCTGGATTTTGGAGAGATAGTCCTCTTCCCGGAAGAGGGCTATGGATTCCAGCGCCACGCTGCACGCCAGCGCATTTCCCATAAAGGTGGGGCCGTGCATCAGGGCGTGGGAAGGATCGTCGTCGTAAAACCCCTGATACACCTTGTGGTTGGCCACGGTGACGGCGTGGCCAAGATACCCGCCGGTGAGAGCCTTGCCCAAAACCAGAATATCCGGAAGCACCAGATCAGCCACGAACCGGTGCCCGGTCCGGCCAAAGCCGGTGGCGACCTCGTCAAAGATCAGGAGAACGCCGTAGTGGTCGCAGAGTTCCCGGGCCCGTTTTAAAAAGGAGAGGTCGTACATCCGCATCCCACCGGCACCTTGAAGCAGGGGCTCCACGATGAGGCAGTTCAGCTGGCGGTGATACTTGGCAAAAGCCTCTTCCAGGGCAGGGATGGTGGTGGGAACATGGACTACATGGGGACTTTTTCCATAGGCAGTGAGGATAAAGTGATAGTCCTCGTCGTTACCCACTTCCATGGTCTTAAAGGTGTCGCCGTGGTAGGCGTGCTGTAAGGCCATGACCATGGTGCGCTGGGTTTCACCCTGATTTCCATAGTATTGCAGGGCCATTTTCAGGGCGACCTCCACTGCTACACTGCCGGAGTCGGAGAAGAAGCAGTGATCCAGATCGCCAGGGAGCCATTCCTCCAGCGTTGCCGCCAGCTGCTGGGCTGGGGCGTGGGTGAGACCGCCCAGCATCACGTGGGCGAATTGGTCAGTCTGTCGGTGGATCGCGGCGTTCAGCCGAGGGTGTTTATACCCGTGGATGACGCTCCACCAGGAAGAGACCGAGTCGATGAGGGCCCTGTCTCTGGTGTAGAGATAGACGCCTTCTGCATCCACGATGGAATAGGGGGGCGGCATGGTTTTCATTTGCTGATAGGGATACCAGATCATAGGGATGCTCCTTTCTCGGGTGGGAAGAGGGGATCCAGCAGGGAAGGGGGAAGATGGTCCTGCCCTTCTTCCACGCAGGCTACCACCGGGACGCCGGTGAGCACGGGGCACATGGCGCAGTTGTCCTGGTGGAGCAGGTTCCCGGGCTGGAAATGGTTCAGGAGGATGCCCCGAAGGGGGATGCCCTGGGCATGAAGATAGGCGGCGGTGAGGCCCACGTGGTTGAGAGTGCCCAGCCCGGCGTGGGCCACCAGCAAGCAGGGAATCTGCCGGGCCAGCACAAAGTCGCTGAGAGAAAGGAGGCCTTCCTTGTCAAACCGCAGGGGACAGAGAATGCCGCCGGAGCCCTCCGTGACCACATAGTCGTATTGGTGGCAGAGCTGGTCGAACCCGTCCAGTACCCTCTCCAACTGCACAGGGTTTCCTTCCAGCCGAGCGGCCAGATGCGGGGAGTAGGCATGTTCGTAGAGGTAAGGACACATGGTGTCCATCGGCTGGGAGAGACCGGAGACCCGCTGTACATGAAGGGCATCCCCAGGGAGAATGGTGCCGTTCTTCTGTCGTTCGTTACCGCTCATGGCAGCTTTGTAATAGGCGGCCTTTTCCCCTCGTTCTTGCAGAGCTTTCAGAAGCAGACCGGAGATGTAGGTTTTTCCCACGTCGGTGTCGGTCCCCGTGACAAAGAGGGTGTTAGCCATGTTGGCACCTCCGTTCATACCCTAATTTTTTCAGCAGATCTTGGTCGGTTTCCGGCGTGATGCCTGCGGTGGTGAGCATATCTCCGGTGATGGCAGCGTTGGCCCCGGAGCGGAAGCAGGCGGCACCTCCATCCGGGAGTAAACCTCTCCCACCTGCCAGGCGGATGGCGGCCTGGGGGAGAAGGAAACGATAGACCGCCAGAATGCGCCGGAATGCATCGGGAGAAAGGGTGGCGCATTGCGCCAGAGGAGTCCCCGGAATGGGGTTGAGAAGGTTGACAGGAACGCTGCGGATGCTCAAGTCTCGCAGGGAGAGAGCCAAATCGATCCGGTCCTCTACGGTCTCTCCCATACCCATGATGCCGCCGCTGCACACCTCCAGCCCGGCGGCTTGCGCCGCGCGGATGGCGCGGCATTTGTCCTGGAAGGTATGGGTGGTACAGAGGGCGGGGAAATACCGCTGAGAAGTTTCCAGATTGTTGTGGACCCGGGTCACCCCGGCCTCTTTCAGTTGGCGGTACTGGTCTTCTTCCAGAAGCCCGAAAGAGACGCACACGGAGATCCCTACCTCTCGGCAGATCGTTTCGATGACAGGGCACAGGCGGTCCACTTCTTCCTGGGAGAGACGTTTCCCGGAGGTGACCAGAGAGTAGCGGAGGATTCCCTGGTCTTTGCGTTTCTTTGCGTCCTGGATCAGTGCGTTCGGGGAGAGCAGAGGATAGGAGGTGACACAGGTGGGGTGATGAGCAGATTGGGCGCAAAAGGCGCAGTTTTCGCTGCATCGCCCGCTTTTGGCGTTGATGATGGTGCAGAGATCGAAAGCACTGCCGCAGAAATGACGGCGGATTTCATCGGCGGCCTGGGAAAGGGGCTCCAGGGGCTCCTCCTGGTAGAGGCGCAGGGCGTCTTCCTTGGTGAGGGTGCCGCCCCGCAGCACCCTTTGGGTGAGGTCGGTAAGAAAAGACATGATCGTTTCACTTCCTGTTCAGGTTTAGATGTGGAATGAGGCGGGTTGCCAGGGCGGCAGCCAGGACACAGAGGACGATGTCCCCCGGCACAGCCAGGAGAAAGCAGTAGAGGAACAGCGGCCAAAGGCCAATGGGATTGCCCAGGTAGAAGGAACTGATGAGGGCGTAGTAGACCATACCGAAGAGGTAGACAATGGCCAGACCCAGAAAAGAGGCCAGAAGGAGGCGGCGAAAGGAGGGGGAGGGGACCCGATGGGCGACCCTGCCGATCCAATAAGCAGCCACGGCAAAACCGATGAGATAGCCGAAACTGGGTTTTAGAACATAGAAGAGGCCGCCGCCTTCAGCAAAGACAGGCAGGCCGATAAGCCCCATGAAGAGATAGAGGAGGACAGAGTACAGCCCAAGCCGTCCGCCCAGCAGCAGTCCCGCCAGGGCGGCGAAGAGGAATTGAAGGGTAAAGGGAACCACGGGGATGGGGACACGCAGAAAAGCGCCGGCGGCAATGAGCGCGGCGAACAGTGCGCATAGGGTGAGGGAAAAGACGTTGCTTTGGCGCACGGGAAGGCCTCCTTATCTTAGATTGTGAACTATATTATCAAAATGTCGACCATATGTCAACTGAATCAAAAATATAGTTTACAATTTAGCCGGGAGCTGTTTTGCGGGGCAAGGGGGAGGGGCGCTTCGAACGGGAGGTATGCTGCTGATGGCATAAAAAAGGCGAGGACTATGGGAGCAGTCCTCGCCGACAGGAAGTTACTTTCCCAAAGAAACCTTTTGCTGCATGATTCTATGGTAAGCTGCAACGGAAATAGAACGGAACATCTATGCCGTCATGGTAAAGGGAATGACCGTATCGGACAACCTGCATACCGCGATATTTTCCCTTGCGGCATATACCGTGCTGCTTTGCTTTATGCTTCTAAAATCAAGTGCCATTTCAAAATCAATTTTCGGGGCACATTAGCCCTCATGTAAAGGAGGAATCAGAACAATCAGTAAAAAATATAACATTATCTATGCCGATCCGCCGTGGAGGTACGAAAGAAGCAAGGTGCAGGGCGCGGCGGAAAATCACTATCCCACCATGAGCATGCAGGGGTGAAATTCCCGTGAGGCTAAAGCTGACAGCCATCCGGTGATGCCTTTCTTAAAAATATAAATATCAACACTTTTACGATACCTATTTTGAGAAAGGGGGCGATGAGATGAATCAAACGGATGTGCCTATCT
>NZ_JAXDRS010000055.1:0-15306 GCF_034090835.1 Evtepia sp. | reverse complement strand
TTGCATCTGTTGAACAACGGGAAGAAGCAACTTCACTTTTTCATATTTTCTGGCCATTAAATTACCCCCTGATGTAGTACTTCCATTTTCCTACATCAGGGGGCGTTTTGTCTATTGTCCGTTTTTACTGGTTCAGTTCAAGGATCTCAGACGTTTTTTCTTTGAGGTTTGCCTGGGCGATCAAGGCCAGCTTTTCCGCCCGGGAGAGGTGCTTGATGCGCTGTTCCTGCCCCATGGCCTCCTGTTTGGTAGGGAAGGAGACCTGATAGACCAAGGTGACAGGACGGCGGGATCGGGTGTATTTGGAGGCGGTGCCTGCGTTGTGGGCAGCCAGCCGACGGGACAGGTTGTTGGTCCAACCGGTGTAGAGGGTGCCGTCGGCACACCGGAGAATATAGGTGATATTTTCTGCCATGGGTTTCTTGCTTCCTTGGGAAAAAAGATGTAAAATAAAATCTGATTCTAAAAGTGAAGGAGGAAGGTCATCCTGCCTTCTGCTGAAAGTAGGCGTCCACGCCGTTGGCCATTCCAACGACCATCTTCGCCTGGTAGTCGGGGGTGTTCAGCAGAACGTCTTCTTCCGGGTTGGACATGTATCCCATCTCTACAATAGTGACGGGGATCTGGCACCAGTTGATGCCGCTCATGGTATCGGTTTCCCAGACCATCTGGGCATGGGCGCCGGTGGCGGCGGTGAACCCTTCCAGAATGCTGTCTGCCAGCAGGCGGCAATCCTCGTAGAGTTGTCCGATGGGGTAGGGATTTTCCGGGGTCGGGCAAAGGGTCATGGCGCCTTTGGTGAAGGGATCCTCCGAGCCGTTGGCGTGGATGCGAAGGAAGAGATCAGCTCCTGCCTGGTTGGCGATGTCGGCCCGTTCCCGGTTGCTCAGGTCCACGTCGTGGCGATCCCGCACCAGGAGGACGGTGTATCCTCGGGCCTCCAGTTCTTCCTTTAAGAGGGTAGAGACTGTGAGGGTGAGTTCATATTCGGGGATCCCGGTGGCGACCCCGGCGGTGCCGCCGGTGACTTTCATTTTGGTTTCCGACGCGCCGGGGCCAATGGGCTCAGGTTGGGTGTTGGCCTTCTGCTGGTGTCCGGCGTCGATGACGATGGTTTTCTTTGTCACCTGCGGGGAAGGTTGCGGCTCTATTTTCTGAGCATCACTCTCTTGTGAGGTACTTTCCTTGGGGGTGGCGTCGGAGATCGAAGCGGATGGGGACTGTTTCCCGCAGCCGCTTACCCCCAGGAGAAGAAGCAGGGAGAGCAGGAAAAGAACCGGGGTGATTTGACGCATAACGTCTCTCCTTTCATCTGGAGTCATAGATAGGATACCGTGATTATATCCAATTTGCCGTTGGTTTTCAATGAAGGAAGCAAAGATTGCTGTCGCCTATGGGACAGCTGTGCGCAAGAAGGGAGCAAAGCGTGAAGAACTATTACGAGAAAGAATGGACCATTCCCTCTGCCTATACCGACCGGCGCTGCGCGCTGAGCGTGTATCACGCAGCGCTGCTGTTGCAGGACGCCATGACAGAGATGTTCCATCAGTACCAGTGTGATGCCATTCAGATGAGCCAGTCTCACCATGCGATTTGGGCAGTGGCCCGGTCAAAGATCAAGTTTGATCGGGAGATCTTCTGGTTGGATCAGGTGAAGATGAAGGTTTATCCGGTGAAGGTCACCCCGGTGTCGGTACATCTGAACGTACTGCTGGAGACGCCGGAGGGAGAGCCTGTGCTGCGGTGCCGACAGGAACTATGCGCCATGGATGTACGGGACCACAGCCTGCGGCGGGTGGATACCACTCCCTTCCCCATGGAGATGGAGCTGCTTCCCCCGGTGATCACGGAGCCCTGCCTGCGGATGCGGATGAAGCTGGGGGAGGAGAGCCTGGTGTATCAGCACAAGATCCGCACCATGGACACAGATATGAACCATCACATGAACAATACGGCGTATGTGCGGCTGCTGGCCGATGCGATCCCGTCGGCCTTTTGGGATACCCACCGGGTGTGCGAGTTTGACATCCAGTATGTGAACGAGGGCATGGAGGGTGCGGTTCTCAAGGTCTATTGCCGGGAAGAGGATGGGGCATATGCCATGCAGATCAAGGAGGGGGACCGGGTGCTGGTCAAGTCGGTCTTCCGTGCGGAGGCATGAACTGCCACCACGGGAACAACAGAAGAAAACAGGGAAACAGCGCAGCCTTTTGGCTGCGCTGTCTTATCGGATAAAGGAGAAAAAACGGGGAGAAAACTTCGTGGGTTTTGTTGCAATTTGCCCAGAAATCCGTTACACTAAAGGCAAAGTAACCCATGAACGGGAGGAATGAAAATGAAGCAACTGCGCGGAAAATTGATTTCGCTGCTGCTGTGTTTTGCTCTGCTTTTGGGCGGGACGCTGGCAGCTTCTGCCGCCTTTGAGGACTTTACCGATGTGAAGGGCCACTGGGCGGAAAATACGCTGCGTCAGGCGTATCAGGACGGGATCTTGAAAGGGTACGAGGGCAATATCATGGCGCCCAACGACAGCGTGACCACAGCCCAGGCGGTGACCATGCTGTGTCGTGTCCTTCACGTGACCGGAAAGGCGGACGTGTCCGACTGGGGCATCCCGGCGGGAGCCTGGTACCGGGAGGATGTAGCCAAGGCGGCCTATGCAGGCCTGCTGACCAAGGAATCCGCTCCTGTTCTGAATGAGCCCATTGCCCGTGTGGATGCCTTCCTGCTCTTTGATCGGGCGTTTCAGATGAGCAACGCAGACCCGGACCGTTCCGTACTGTCGGCCTATCCTGACGCACGCTTCCTGACAGGGGAGACCCAACGTGTGGTGGCCTCTCTGGTGGAGTCCGGGATCATCAACGGGACCATGGGGCAGCTGCAGCTGGACCGCTCCCTGACCCGAGCGGAGTTTGCGACCATTCTGTACCGGCTGGCGGATCAGTACATCACAGCAGATCAGTTTACCGGGGCGTCTAAGGTGGGGACCGTTGTCTCGGGGGATGCTGCTCTGAACGGGATGAACGGTGGGGACGTGTGGTTTGACCACGCTACTTCTTCTGTCAGCCTGACGGACTTTACTGCCTCTACTGTCACCCTTCGCTCGGATACCCTCACCGGACTGGAGATCGCCGGAAAGAGCCAGATCGACCGGCTGGTGCTGGCTGCCGGGTCTGGGGACGTCACCCTGGATCTGCCGGAAGAGAGCCAGATCGGTACCCTGGTGGTGGGCAGCGGTGAGGGCAAGGTGTCCTTCCGCGGCGCGCTTTCTGGGCTGGAGATTACCGGTAACGGCCGAACTGTGGAACTGAATACCTCCGTGGATCGGATCGTTGTTTCCGGAGATGGCAATACCATTTCCGTGAAGCAGGGTTGCACGGTGGGTGAGATTATCCTCCGGGGCAAAGAAAATACCGTAAAGCTGGACGGCAAAGCGAAAGAACTGGTGCTGGCTGGCCGGGATCATGCAGTGACCGGCTGGGGCCGGGCAGACCATGTGACCCTCCAGACCAATCACTATAAACTGAGTGTGTCCCGCGGGAGCGTGACCCAGTGGGAGAACTACGGTCTTGAGGACGTCTCTGTGAAGCTGGACGCACCCAGCAAGCTGAAAGCAGGGGAGACCCTGCGGGCGACCGCGAAGGTGTCGGTCCCTGAGGAGCATCAGGACAAGCTGTGCACAGCGGTCTGGTATATTAACGACGAGGAGATGGACCAGACTCCCTTCCTGCTGGGAGAAGAGGACCCGGTCTCTGCCATTACGCCGAACTATACCCACGATTTGAAGCAGGACGCCACGGTGAAAGTGGTGATCCGCTATGAGAACACCGATGGCGATGCCTATACCCAGGAAGCATCGGAGGGCATCTGGCTGGATACCTTTGAAGATCTTGGCCTGGCGGATGCGGTGGTGACCGTGTCTGCGCCGGAGCGTCTGGCAGCAGGCGAACAGCTGGTTGCCACGGCCCAGATTGAAACCCCGGAGAAGGGGAAGGTGTGCAAGGGATACTGGTATGTAGACGGCAAGGAAGTGGCCAGCGATACCTATGTGCTGGGCAGCGGGGTGACGACGCTGCGGTATGGGTATGACTATTACTATGGCATGCCTGAGACCAGCACAGTGTCTTATCGTCTGACCTACACCACGGAGGATGGTCGGGCCCAGGAGGTCACAGGAAAGACCACCCTGACCCTGGAGAACTATGCGGATAACGGCATTGCCCACGCTACGGCTTCTCTGACTGCGCCCAATCCGCTGCCGGCAGGCAAGACCCTGGACGTCACAGCCCAGATCAAGTATCCTGAGGATGGAAAGGTCTGCACCGGTGAGTGGTATGTGGACGGGAAGCTGGTCTCCACCCAGACCATCACCCTGGGGAAGGATACCCCCCGGATGACCCATAAGTACACCTACACAGAGGATATGAAGACCACCTCCAAGCTGCAGTTCATCCTGCGCTATACCACGGAGGATGGCCGTGCCCAGCAGGTGACGGCGACCAAGACCATCACCCTGGAAAACTACGACTATCTGTATTACCATAATCTCACGCCGCAGCAGGTGTTGGGGATGGTGACCAGCAAGTACGCCGGCAACTATACCCTCTCCTGGGCACAGACCCATGACTATCCCAAGGAGATCAAAACAGCTTGGGTGAATTTGAAGGGGTATTCCAGCAAGACGCAGTACCTGGTTTGGGTCAACCTGACCTATCAGCGGGTGAACATCTTCACTGGCTATCAGGGTCACTGGAAGCTGGTGCGGGAGTGCCTGTGCGGGGCTGGCAAGGCGAGCACGCCCACCATCCGAGGGGTGTTTACCACCTCTTATAAGCAGCCCGCCTGGGATTACGGTTCCTACTACTGCGGTCCCATTGTCCGCTTCTACGGCAGCTCTGGCTATGCCTTCCACTCCCGTTTGCAGTACTGGCCCATGAACTCCAACCGGTACTATGACGCCCGGATCGGCTTCCCCATCAGCCATGGATGCCTGCGGATGTATAACGATGACATTTGGTACATGTATAACAACATTCCCAACGGGACCACAGTGGTGGTCTATTGACCGAACGGATCGTTTCTTCATACTATCATAAAGCCAAGAGGCCGCCGGCAGAGGATTGTCGGCGGCCTCTTGGCGAAAAAGGGGAAGAAGAGAGGTTTTATGAGGCGTTGTCCAAGGAAATTTTACCAAAATGCAAAAACAAGGCAAAAAATACTGCAAAAGCCTCTACCACAGCCTGACAACTCTGTGCTATAATATCTTGTAAAAACTTGACGCAATCAGGAAGCGCGACATAGGAGGAAGAAGAATATGGCAGATAACAAACGTCCGGAGACGATGGAACGGATTACAACGCCCGCCCTGGCGGAGGCATTCATTGCCGAGCAGGTGGCGGCCATTCAGGCGCAGGTTGGCAGCAAAAAAGTCCTGCTGGCTCTGTCCGGCGGTGTGGATTCCTCTGTGGTGGCAGCGCTGCTGGTAAAGGCCATCGGTCAGCAGCTCACCTGCGTGCACGTGAACCATGGTCTGCTCCGGAAGGGTGAGCCGGAACAGGTGGTTGAGGTATTCCGGAACCAGATGAACGCAAATCTGGTCTATGTGGATGCCGTGGACCGTTTCCTGGACAAGCTGGCCGGCGTGTCCGACCCCGAGACCAAGCGTAAGATCATCGGCGCAGAGTTTATCCGCGTCTTTGAGGAGGAGGCCCGGAAGCTGGAGGGCATCGAGTTCCTGGCGCAGGGCACCATTTACCCCGATATTCTGGAAAGCGGCCCCGTGAAAGCCCACCATAACGTGGGCGGCCTGCCTGACGACCTCCAGTTTGAGCTGGTGGAGCCGGTGAAATTCCTGTTTAAGGACGAAGTCCGTGTGGTTGGCAAGGCTCTGGGCCTGCCCGATAATATGGTCTTCCGTCAGCCCTTCCCCGGTCCCGGTCTGGGTGTCCGCTGCCTGGGTGCCATCACCAGAGACCGTCTGGAAGCTGTGCGTGAGTCTGACGCCATCCTCCGGGAGGAGTTTGCTAAGAACGGCCTGGAAGGCAAGGTGTGGCAGTACTTTACGGTGGTGCCTGACTTCAAGTCCACCGGCGTGTCCAACGATGCCCGGACCTTTGACTGGCCGGTGATCATCCGTGCGGTGAATACCGTGGATGCCATGACTGCTACGGTGGAAGACGTTCCCTTCTCCCTGCTGCAGCATATTACCGCCCGCATCACCTCTGAGGTGAAGGGGGTCAACCGTGTCCTGTTTGACCTGACGCCGAAGCCCACTGGCACCATCGAGTGGGAATAATCCACGAAACGCTGCAAACCCGCATAAATACTGGGTTTTTGAGACTTCAAAAAGTCTCGTGACAACGTTTTGACAACACTTTAAGCATTACTCATAAATAAAGAGCTAACTGATTTTTGTTGGATCAGTTAGCTCTTTTCTTTTTGTCCGGAAAGGATGTGTGTGAAGAAATCAATCCTTCAGCTTTTTCTTGAATGCCTTGACCATGGCATCGCTGAAATCCTGGGACGGCACCTTTGCTGTAATCTGCGTGTCATCGTACTGCGGATAGCTATAGCGCCATTTGTCGTAGTCATCCTTACTGATCTCACCGGCACGGTACTTCTCCGCAACAGAAGCCCAAGCACAGACCAGCTCAGAGATTTGGGCAGCATCCTTCCCCTTCCGGGGATCAATGCGGAAAAGGACTTCTCCGTCCAGGGCCTCAATGGTCAGACCATAGCGATCCTCCAAAGCAAACAGAGTGTGCATCAAACCATAGTAGCTGTCAATGTCCGGAACATCGAGGGCCAGCGGCGATACATCAAGCGCACCGGCCAGAGCTTTGGTCAGATCCTCCTTCGGAGTGCGTGTACCGGCCTCATATTGAGCCAAGCGGATGTCGGCAGTCTTCTCCGGGAAGCCGACCAATGTACCAAGATATTTCTGCGTCATGCCCCGCAAATTGCGGATGAAGCGTATCCGTTCTCCAATCGCCATAGTAAGAACCTCCTGGATATGTACTTGAGTCTATTATAGCGAATGTGTTTAGGAATGTCAAGAATATCTTAAGCAAAATTATTTAGTATTTTCTCGAAAACCTCTTGGCTTTAACAGATATGTTTAGTATAATGGTCTGGAAATAAGCATTTATGCTTAAGTTTAACCGTCGTGTGTCACGGTAATGGCACATCCGCCCGGGCAAATCGGAAGGCAGCAAGAAAGTATTCCGACACTAAAGAAAACAATTGAATAAAGAAAAGAAGGAAAGGAGGAAAAGCATGGCGAGCAACACTTTTATGAGGGTTGAGGAAGTGGCGGAAACCCTTGGGATCTCCAAGTCCTACGCCTACAAAATCGTTCAGAAGCTCAACGCAGAGCTGAAGGACAAAGGGTTCTTAACCATTGCCGGACGGGTGAACAAACAGTATTTCATGGAAAAAACCTGCTATGGCGCAGCTGAAAGCAAAGAAAGGAAGTGATTTCAATGGCTGTCTACAAGGAACCGAAAACAAACACATGGAAGGTCTACTATCGTTATACCGATTGGCAGGGAGAACGGAAGCAGACGACAAAGCGGGGCTTTCTGACAAAACGGGAAGCACTGGCATGGGAGCGTGAACAGCTCAACAAGACGAAAGCGGATCTGGATATGACCTTTTCCAGCTTCGTGGAGACCTATACGGCGGATATGAAAAGCCGGATCAAGGAAAACACCTGGCACACCAAGGATCATATCCTCCGCACGAAAATTCTCCCGTATTTCGGGAAGAGAAAAATTAATGAGATACAGGCAAAGGACATCATTGCCTGGCAGAACGAAATGTTGAACAGCAAGGATAAGAACGGGAATCCTTATTCGCCGGTCTATCTGAAAACGCTGCACAATCAGCTCAGCGCCGTTTTCAATCACGCTGTGAAGTATTACGGGCTGCATGAGAATCCGGCGGCGAAGGTCGGCAATATGGGCAAGGCCAGGAGCCGGGAAATGCTCTTCTGGACGCAGGAGGAATATCAGAAGTTTTCCTTTGCGATTATGGACAAGCCTGTTTCCTTCTACGCCTTTGAAATGCTCTACTGGTGCGGCATCCGTGAAGGCGAGCTGTTGGCGCTTACACCGGCAGATTTCAACTTTAACCGCAAAACGGTCTCAATCACAAAGTCCTATCAGCGAATCGACGGCAGAGACGTCATAACCGATCCGAAGACGCCTAAAAGCGTCCGGGATATCGTGATGCCAGACTTCCTTGTCGAAGAAATGCAGGACTATATGAAGCAGCTCTACGGGATCGGAGACAATGACCGTATTTTTGAGGTATCTAAGAGCTATCTTCATCACGAAATGAATCGTGGTGCAGCCGCCGCCGGTGTAAAGCGCATCAGAATCCATGATCTGCGGCACAGCCACATTTCCCTTCTGATTGACATGGGATATTCGGCTGTAGCAATTGCGGACCGGGTCGGTCACGAGAGCATCAACATCACTTATAACTACGCTCACCTGTTCCCGTCCACGCAGACGGATATGGCAAGCAAGCTAAATGATTTCAGAAAGGTGGACTTGTAAATGTCAGCGAAAAACAGAGATGAACACAACCGTTGGAGGAACATCACGGTGGGGTTCCGGGTATCGCCCGAAGAAAACGAACAAATCAACGTCGCCGTGGCGCTTTCCGGCCTGCCTAAGCAGGAGTATTGCTATCGGAAGTGCCTGAACCGGGATATCGTCGTGCAGGGCAATCCGAGAGTATACAAGGCGCTGCGGAATCAGCTTGCCGCCGTTCTCGATGAACTCAAACGCATCGAGGCCGCCGGCGAGCTCCGGGACGAGCTGCTGGACAACATCGAGTTGATCACCCGGACGCTGTACGGAATGAAGGAGGGGTCGGAATGACGGATAAAACGAGAATGACCGCCCTGAACACATCTGTTGGCGCAGATGACGGGCGATCACTCCATGTAACTGCAATTAGTATAGCGGTATTCCGCCTCAATTTCAAGAACTATTTTTCGAGGAGGTGGGATCTATGGCTGAATTGAAACTTATCAATATGGACGAGGTCTCCGTCGAAGAAGTCCAATGGCTTTGGTATCCGTATATCCCATACGGGAAGCTCACCATCATACACGGAGATCCCGGCGAAGGCAAGACTACGTTGATTCTTCGGCTGGCGGCGCTGCTGTCCCGGGGAGAATCGCTCCCCTGCGACGATAGATTACAGGAGCCAATCAAGATCATCTATCAAACAGCGGAGGACGGGCTTGGTGATACCATCAAGCCTCGCCTTCTGGCTGGGGATGCAGATTGCTCACAAATCAAGGTGATTGATGAAACGGAAGCAACCCTTACCCTATTGGACGAGCGAGTGGAGCAGGCAATTTCCGAAACAGGAGCCAAGGTCATGATTCTTGATCCGGTGCAGGCTTATGTCGGTGCTGGTGTGGACATGAACCGGGCGAACGAAGTGCGGACGGTGCTTGCTCAGCTTGGCAGAATCGCAGAAAAGTATAAGTGCGCAATGATCCTCGTCGGACACTTAAACAAGGCGCAGGGCAGCAAGAGTCAATACCGTGGGCTTGGGTCCATCGATTTCCAAGCTGCTGCCCGTAGCGTTCTGGTTGTCGGCAGAGTAAAGGACAGGCCGGAGGTACGGGTGATGGCGCACGAGAAATCCTCCCTTGCCCCGGAGGGTGATCCCGTTGCCTTTGAATTGAGCGCAGACAACGGCTTCCGTTGGCTCGGACACTATGACATCAGCATTGATGACCTGCTTTCGGGCGTTAGTCGGGAGAAGAAATCCAACCTGGCGGAGAAGCTGATTCTCGACTGTCTCTCCGAGGGAAGATACCCTCAACGGGCGCTGATGGACAAGGCAAGGCACATGTATATCTCCAAGAGAGTTATGGACGAGGCAAAGAAGCGGCTGAACGTTCGATCGGTGAAGGAAGGCAATCAATGGTTCTGGCAGCTACCGGGTGAATTACCACTGTAAGTGTAAGTTTGCAACGTTGCTTGGGGTCCAAATTCTTGCAATTTTGCAATGTTACTTTTAGGTAGTAAGTTTCGGCGGGGATGCAAGGGAGCCCTTTTCAAAGGGCGCTCCCTGCCGGGGAGCTATCCGCAGATAGCAGGGGCAGAGCCCCTCCGGGAGCATCGGACCGCAGCGGCGGGAAGATGCTTCCGGCCACCCCCTCGGAGAGCGCAACAGCATCTCTTGATGGCCGCAGGCTGTCAAAAGTGCTTTTGCGTTACTTTCGCAGAAAGTAACAAAGGCCGCTGCTGGCGCAGCGCAAGGAAAGGATGTGATTTGAAATGAAACGAACGATCAGCGCCGAGGTCGGGAAAGGCTCCGTCAACCACAACAGCCGGAAATTCAAGGCGGCGAACGTGGACCCGGAGCGCACCCACCTCAATGTAGAATACTGTAATGAGCCGATCAAGCAGGTCTATCACAAGCTCTTCGATGAAGCCCTGGAACGGTATAACGCCAAGCAGACACGCTCTGACAGACGGATCGAGAATTATTATGAAAAGATCCGTACCGGCAAGCAGGAAAAGCCCTTCCATGAGTTGATCATCCAGATCGGCAACCGGGATGATACGGGATCTGGAACTGAGATCGGAGAACAGGCCAAGGCTGCCCTGGATGAATACACCAGGGTTTCCGGGAACGAAACCCCAACCTGTACGTCTTCTCCGCACACCTGCACATGGACGAGGCCACGCCGCATATCCACATTGATTTCGTTCCCTTCACCACCGGGAGCAAGCGGGGTCTTGATACAAGAGTATCGTTGAAACAGGCTCTTGCCGCACAGGGCTTCCGTGGCGGCACCCGTGGAGCGACAGAATGGAATCAATGGGTACTGTCCGAAAAGAAGGAGCTTGCCATTGCTATGTTCCGGCACGGCTTTGAATGGGAGCAGAAAGGCTCCCACGAGGAGCATCTGAGCGTGATCGATTATAAGAAGCAGGAGCGTTCAAAGGAGCTCGCCGCCGTGGAGGAAAAGCTGACAGATAAGTCAGAGGAATTCAAAGTTTTGGCCAAACGGATCAACAATCTGGAGGACGGAGAACAATCCTATCAAGATATGGAAGATAAGCTGGCACACGATCCCGAGTATCAGCTTCCCGAACCGCAGGGGCTCATGTCTGCCAAGTCCTACAAGGCCAAGTTTGCGGAGCCGATAGTAAAACAGATCGATGATCTGGTCGCACAGGCCAGAGAAGCACACCAGGCAAAACGGCGGCAACGCCAGAGAAGCTATGATTATGAAAGGTAGGGTCAAACAATGGAAAAGCAAATCTACGACGAAAAGAATGGTCTGTGGTACGAACTGCACGGGGACTATTATCTCCCGTGCCTGGCCGTGCTGCCCGAAGAACAGCGTCCCATCGGCATATGGGGTCAGCGGCATCTGCGGTATCTCCGGCAGCATCGCAAGGCGCTTTACACGGAGCTGCAGATCACCAGCAAGCTGAACGGCTATCTTGCCGATCTGAACGAGCAGGCGGAGAGCATGTTTCTTGAGCTGGTAAAGCAGCTTGCTGCCCGTGAGGGCATTACGGAACAGCTCAAGGCCCAGGATCAAATGCTATGGGTGCAGCGGATGAACAATATCCGGAATCGGGCTATGGAGGTGGTGAACAACGATCTGATTTACGCATAAGGTATCGGCGGCGGGGAGCAATCCCCGCCGTTTTTTTCTTTTTTAGATTGACAACATCAACTAAATGTTTTATAATATCAATGTCGATGAGTGAAGGGAGTGGCAAAATGACTACCTCAGAACAAATACGAGTCTTGTGTGTCAGAACAGGGGTGAGTTTATCTGAACTCGCCCGAAGGATTAATCAATCTCCACAGAACTTCAATGCAAAACTAAAAAGGAATACCATCACGCAAGATGAGCTAAACAGGATTGCTGATGCATTAGGTGTAACCTACGAACAGTATTTTGTCTTGGCTAATGGTGAGCAAGTCAAATAGAGAGGTATACAAATGACCGAACATAGAATTATTTTTGGTGATAGTCGATCACTAAATGAAATAAAAGATAAGTCTGTCCAATTGATCATTACATCCCCTCCATACTGGCAGCTTAAAGATTACGGAACAGAAGACCAGATTGGTTTTAATGACAGCTACGAAGAGTATATAAACAACCTGAATCTGGTGTGGCAAGAATGCTATCGTGTGCTGTCTGACGGATGCAGAATGTGTATCAACATAGGTGATCAGTTTGCTCGCTCTGTATACTATGGTAGGTATAAAGTAATCCCTATTCGTACGGAGATTATCCGATTTTGCGAGTCTCTCGGTATGGACTATATGGGAGCGATTATATGGCAGAAGACCACTACCATGAACACCTCTGGTGGCGGAGCTATTATGGGCAGTTTTCCATATCCAAGAAACGGGATTCTGAAGATGGATTATGAATTCATCCTTCTCTTTAAGAAGTTGGGAAATGCACCCAAGCCGACAAAGGAGCAGAAAGAGCGCTCAATAATTACAAAAGAAGAATGGGGAGAGTACTTTTCTTCTCATTGGCACTTCAACGGTGTAAAACAATATGAACATATTGCTATGTTCCCTGAGGAACTGCCAAAGCGCTTGATCAAGATGTTTTCTTTTGCCGGAGAAACTGTGCTTGACCCATTTGCTGGGAGCGGCACTACATCATTGGCAGCGAAGCATTTAGGGCGGAATTCTATCGGTTATGAGATTAACAGATCGTTTGCTCCGATTATCAGAAGTAAACTATGTGAAGAGCAATTGTCGTTCAATGAGGAGGAATCTCAAGTATTCTTTTTTGAAGATAGAGTAGGAAATAATGCAACATTTGACAGACTTCCCTACATCTTCAGAGATCCGCACAGGATGGACAAGAAAATTGATGTAAAAAAGCTCCAATTCGGTTCTTCAATTGATGGGAGTTCAACTAAGCGAGATGATTTGTTTTCAGTAAAACGAGTCATATCGCCTGAGAGAATTGAGCTAAGCAACGGACTCGTCGTAAAACTGTTGGGCGTTAAAGAAAGCAAGAGCCACTCCCAGGAAGCTGTAGACTTCTTGAAGGGGAAGTTCCAAAAGCGTAAGGTTTTCTTGCGATATGACTCAGTCAAATATGATAGTGAAAACAATCTGCTCTGCTATGTATACCTGGATAACAAGACATTCATAAATAATCACTTGATTCGCACCGGTTTTGTGGATGTAGACGTTTCGCTTGACTATTCCTGTAAATCAAAATTCTTAAATTCCGTTCCCGTATAATCCGTATAAATAGTATGGCTGCCGATTGGCAGCCATACGTGGGTTATTCTTCTACTTCAATTTTCAAACCAGTCTTAGTCTTGGTATAATAGATCATCTTTACATCAATGGTCTCTGAAAGACGTCCCATTGTTTTGTATGTATCGGGCTTGACAGAGTACGGGGTATCGCCCACATAGCCATCAATTCCGATAGATTCTTCAGCAGGGGTCGCCAATCTAAACGTGGTTCCCTTTTTCTCAGCGAGAGAGGCTAAAATGGCTTTCTGCACATACATGCCATTGAAGGTCTTGTTAATTACGAGATCCTCAACCCAATGCATGACCATTTCTCTGTCGATCAAAGGGATCGCATTTCGGAGATTTTGCACTTGTGCGAAAATCTTGTCTGTTGCTTTATCAAATGCGTCGGGAAACCGCTCTGTATACCATTTGCGCCAGTTTTCAATAGTGATTTCTTCTCCAGTGGCTACGAATTCCGGAAATAGTTCTGACATCTGTCCAACCACTACCGGCCTTGTTCCTTGAGCATTCTGATTTGTCCAGTTAATAAGCTGCGAGGTGTACTTGGGAAATTCAAATTCACTGCTCTCGTTATAGGCAACGATGCTTTCATTCTTAAGAGTGTAATTCATCCTTATCCTCCACAAAGAGTTTATAGGGCTCTATTTCAAGCGCATCTGCAATGCGCTGAACATTTTCCAGTGCAATACTCCGCCGATAACATTCAATGGCGCTGATATAAGTTCGGTGCAATCCGCATTTCTCCGCAAAAGCCTCTTGAGATAAACCTAATGCTGTTCGATATCTCTTTAGATTGCTGCCGAAGACCCTAACAATATCCATACTTGCAATCCTCCACTATTTATATTATAATGAGGCTGAACACAAAAAGTCTACATACAATAAGTCACAGAAGAAAAGGAACTTCCTCGTATGGCATCGGTAATTACACCAGTGGAAAAAAGGTATACAGATTTTATGGATGAGATTTCTCCCGATGAACTCTACGAAGGACTTCTCGCATATGGTTTCTTTGCTGAAAAGCTGCCACCAGTATTTACCGCTGTACCTTTCTTCAATTATTGTAAAGCAGTATCCATTCCGTTTGAAACAGGCTGGAATGAATACATAACCTTTCGGGTAATGCGTAATATTAGCATACCTCGGCTCATGGGAATACCAAATCCATTTAAGTATCAAAGAATGTGTTCTGAACTAAGGGATAATTGGGATAATCTACGTTCCTATTTCCATGTGCAGACAGATGGACAAAGCTATCGTGTCAGCCGAATTCATATTCGCAAGGAGTACGGTGAAAAGCGTATCTTTGAGATGAATTATAAAAACTGGCGAGTAGATGGTAACCCGGAGTCAGACCTGTTGATACACGACAAAGGAACGAGCCGCCTTATTGTTCAGGCTTATTTTCATCGGTTATTTCGATATTGGAAACGCCGGTATTCTGTTTCATAATCTGCTTTAGGCTCTGCTTTCCGTGAGGAAGCCTTTGTTTTTCCGCCTGCTTTTTTATTTCAGCAAGAAATAGCTTCATTGCCTTTTGTAATAGCTTTGCCGTGATTTTTCCGCCCTTGATATACAGAGCAATCACTTTTTCGTTTATTTCATCCTGCAATTTTCTCCTCCTTTCTTTTCTTCCTGCGGTTATATGGATTAAATCCGTACCAAAAGTCCGTTTAAGTCTTCGGTGCGTATGCCCGTAAGATACCAGTTATCGCCGTACTCTATTCTTGCAGGCTTCCACTTGCCGCGGGTAAATACCTCAAGACAGTCCCCGCAGTGCAGCCCTCCGTAATATTCGGATAAGTCAAAACGGATGTCATAGCGGTCGCGGTATTCGTCAAAGATAAGGGTTCCCTGTTTCATACATTTTCTCCTTTAGAAGTCATTTTTTCCGTACATATCGTGATTGACAAGTGCGGTGTAATAGTTTCCTATTGTTGACGGGGCATTGAAAAGCACCGCCTTTAGATACTGCTTGATGTTTCTTACCTTTGTGGTGTTTTCCTGC
>NZ_JAXDRS010000054.1:0-30183 GCF_034090835.1 Evtepia sp. | reverse complement strand
CCGCTATATCCACTTTTATAACTATGAACGTATCCAGTTAAAAACCGGAGAGGCACCGCTGGCGCGGCGCCTCTCCACCTAAAACTTATTTTTCCTACCAGGGCGCTTTTTGTACTGTCCGCACAATTTGGAGCAGTTCACTCTCAGGGTTCGGCGTTTTGCGTTTTTATACGTACTGCAATGAAACTCAATCAAGGAAAAAAGTATCGATGGTTTCAATAGACAAAAGTGTCTCTGTTTCCTTCACTCCGGCAGCCCTTGCAAGAGGCAATGAACTGGTTGATCAGCGTCTGCTCTTTTCGGTAGAGCATCAACCGACCATACTCAAACGCACAAGAGGCAAGTGCCTGTGCGAATTCGGAGGCCTGTTGCCCGCAGAACATAGATGCGGCAGAGGCGATCAGCTTGATCATAGCGTCAAGGGAGATCCACAGGCAATCTTCTATATAGTCCACCTCCGTGAGATCCTCATGCTTAAACAGAATTTCCTTGTCATGCAGTTCGTCAGCCAGTTTTTTGATTGACTCAATGGTTTTTTGAGAGGTACATCTTGAGATCATTACGGCGGAGCCGCGTATGTACTTTTCATACAACTGAAAGACGAGAACGCTGTATGTTTGATCATTTCGGAGGATAACAGATTCCGATACGGCGTGGATAAGCTCTTTCCAATCCTCTGTACAGAAAGAAGATGGACTTTTTCCGCTTGCGATTTTCTTCAATACAGCAAGGGTAAGAACGGTTGCTGCCTTCACACCTGTTACACTTGCTGCTTCCTCCTTTTCGGATAAAGCAGTTGCGTGTTCCTGCATGGATTGGATAAGCTTTACTGCCTGCTGGAGTTTTTCTCCAGCGGGCGCTTGCATGAGTTGCTCAAGTGTAAACTGCTTTGCATAATGCGGAAGATGCCAATTCATTATGATTCACCGACCGTTCTTTCAAACATGGCAGACAGCGCTCTCGTGTTATTTACAAGCGCGCCTAAGAGCTGCTTTTGCGAATCGTCGAGCGTCAGATAGTCTGAGCCAAACAGGGGAAGCGATTGCATCAGCATATCATTTAGTTGGCTACGGATTTCTGCGGTCTCTCTTAAGAGTAGGCTAATTTTAGCGTCTAACTCACGAACGGACTCGGTGTTCTTTTTGACGGCTTGGATTTCTTCGTTCTTTTGCTTGTTCAGCTTGGCTTTTTTTGATGTGAAGATCAGAATAGAGGATAGGAGTGTTGCCCCGGCGATCGACCATCCGACTGGACCGGCAAGAGCAAGCAATGCCCTTCCAGCAGCCATTCCGCCGCCTGCTGTAAGGGCACCGCCGCCCAACCAGGCCAGCGCAGCGTTGGTTGCGGCTGCACCGGAGAGTGTTGAGATCGCGGCTCCGGTAGAGGCAGTGCCGAAGGTAGTGGCTATCCACATCGCAGCAGTAGGGGCCATGAACGCAACGGATGCGCCTGCAGCAAGGCCGGCACCTGCATTGGCCACTGTTTTTCGGGCTTCTTGTAGTTGCCGGTCGGCGAAGTCCCGTGATTCTGTAAATTTTTTGCGGCAGACAGAAATTTCTTCAAATTCTGTATCAAAAGTTTTCGGGCGATGGGCAATGCTGTTGACCAAACTTTCAACCAAGGAAATCACATCGAGCGAGCGGCAACGCTCAATGTAAAGCTGCAAACCCTTATCGTTCATGATGGTGTAAACGTCATTGTACTCTGTGATGGACTCCTGAAGCATACGATCCAGCTCAGTGAGTTTCTCCTTGATACTATCTTTTACAGCGGCTGTTGCCTCTTTGAATTCACCGCCTTTTTCGATCAAGGTGCTGGTAGCTTCCGCTGCTTTATCTTTGATTGCATCGACGTCAATGCTGGAAACTCCTTTTTGAGCTGCCGCTTTCCAATCAGAAAACACTTTTTTCGGTGCCTTGGGGGATACCATAAATTCCTCCTGTTTCTCGTATAGACGTGAGTCATAAAACGTTCATTCGCTGTTCTACAAAAGATTCTTTCCTTTTAGTGAATAGGTAATCATTGTGATGAGTTGGATATACTTGTTCAATTAATATAGTATATCACTTTGTGAGCTCAGGTGTAAAGTGATACCATTCAAGAACAGCCCCCTGGCTTAGCCAGGGGGCTGTCTTTGCAAGGGTATGGTTCAGCGTCCGGCGGCCACCAGGTGCTCCGTGACAGAGCGCAGGGCCTGGGCCAGCTGGTCAATGTCCTCTTTCGTGTTGGAGGGACCAAAGGAGATGCGGAGCATCCCGTCTCTGGTGGGCTTGGGGAGGTTCATGGCGGTGTACACATGGCTGGCCTTGCCCCGGTGGCAGGCGGAGCCGGAGGAGACGCAGATGCCCTGGTCGCTGAGGTAGCGCACCGCCACCTGGCTGGGATAGCCAGGCAGGGAGAGGGCACAGATGTGGGGGGCGTCGTCAGGAGAGACCAGCACCAGGCCCTGGACTGCGGCGGGGAGAGTCTCCCGGGCGTAGGCGCTCAGCTGCTTCAGATGGTCCATGTGCCGGGTCAGTTCTTCCTTCCCCAGGCGGCAGGCTGCGGCAAAGGCGGCGATCTGCGCGGTGGGTTCCGTACCCGAGCGCAGGCCCTGCTCCTGTCCGCCGCCCCGGATCAGGGGGAGCGCCCGGAGGCCTTTGCGGATGTACAGGGCGCCGATGCCCTTGGGGGCCCCGATCTTATGGCCGCTGATGGTGACGAGGTCAGCGCCCAGGGTCTTGGGGGTGAAGGGAAGCTTCAAAAAGCCCTGCACTGCGTCGGTGTGGAGGAGGGCGGCGGATTGTTTGGCTTTCAGCAGCTGGGCGGCCTGGGCCACCGGCTGGACGGCTCCGGTCTCGTTGTTGACCAGCATCATGGAGACCAGGACGGTGTCCGGCCGCAGGGCTTCTTCCAGGTCGGTGAGGGAGACGTGTCCGCTGCGGTCCGGCCGGAGATAGGTGACGGAGTACCCCTGCTGCTCCAGGGCCTTGCAGGGTTCCAGCACGGCAGAGTGCTCGATGGCGGTGGTGATGATGTGCTTGCCCTTGTGGCGGCCCAGATGGGCGGCCATGGAGATGGCCCAGTTGTCCCCCTCTGTGCCGCAGGAGGTGAAGAAGACTTCTTCGGGGGCGCAGCCCAGGGCGTCGGCCACCTGGGCCCGGTGGTCCGTGAGGGCCTTGGCGGCCTGGGTTCCCAGGAAGTGGAGGGAGGAGGGGTTGCCGTACCCCTGGGTCATGGCCTCCAGGGCGGCCTGGGCGGCTTCGGGGAGGACCGGGGTGGTGGCAGCGTGGTCCAGATAAATGGTGTTCATAGAGAGAAACCCTCTTTCGGGATGGTGTAGTCAAAATCTTATTTATTCTAATGAGTCTTGGGGAAAAAGTCAAGATAAGCCCCCGTCCCTGGGTGGTAGGGACGGGGGCGTTTGGTGCTGGGATCACTGGAACTCCATGAGGAGCTGGGCGGCAGGGTTGTTGTTGGTGGCCAGACGCATCATGTCGTAGCGGGTCATATCTCCCATGTTCATCTTGATGCGCACCAGGTCGCTGTCCCCGGCGTCGTAGAGCAGATCCGGGACGATGGCCACCCCGTGGCGGGCCCGGACCATGAGGAGCTGGGCGTTGGTACTGTTGGTCTGGGCGAAGCGGTCGGGGACTACGCCAAACTCCCGCAGGAGCATCTCCCGGAGCATATCCATGGAGTTGGGGCCGGAGTTTTCGCAGTTGGTGATGAGACATTCGTTCTGGAGCATGGAGACGGCGTCGTTTTTGGGATACTTTTCTGCAATCGCCTTTTCTGCCACCAGATAGTTGGAGGACTCAAACATGGGCCGGGAGAGGATGTCTTCCTTGGAGAAGGCGTCCTCGCACAGGACGTTGGCTAGGATCACATCCAGTTCCCCGGACTTGAGCTTTTCCGTGAGGGCGCCGTAGGTGTACTGGAAGATGTCCACCTTGATCTCCGGGTGGGCGATGAGGAAGCGGGAGAAGAAGTCCTCGGTGCGGCGGTATTCGTACATGCCGATGCCCACCTTGACATAGCCGCTGTACTGCTCCTGGATGGCGATGAGCCGCTTTTTGGTGTCGTCGTAGTAGCGGAGCATGAAGGTGGCCCGCTCATAGAAGAACTTGCCCGCGTCGGTGAGGGAGACGGAGTGGGCGTTGCGGTTAAAGAGACGGACCTGGAGCTTGCCTTCCAGGGAGGCGATGTACTGGCTGATGGCGGTCTGAGAGACGGAGTGGGCCGCAGCGGCCTGGGTAAAGCTGAGGCACTCGGCCAGGGTAATGAAGTACTCGATCTTTTTATTCAGCATAACAGGGCATCCTTTCATAAGGACAGTCTTATCTTATGGTATAGATTCTGCAATACTTTTGGAGAAAAGTCAAACAGGAATTTTGTTTTTTCCGGGAAGAAGCCGGGAAAAAGAAGAAAAAAACAGAATAAAGCGACATGTGTCTTGTCATATGTAAAACTGTGTGTTATAATGACCGGCAATGAAAAAACGCGGCCTGGAGCCGCAATCATGGCGCAGAGGAGAGAAGCAGCGATGACCATGGCAGAAGAGATCCAACAGCTGAAAAAAGAAAAGAACGCAGTGATTCTTGCCCACTATTACGTCGCCCCTGAGATCCAGGAGATCGCAGACGTGGTGGGCGATTCTTTCAACCTGAGCAAGGAGGCGGTGGCCCGGCCGGAGCAGACCATTGTGTTCTGCGGGGTGTCCTTTATGGGGGAGAGCGCCAAGGTGCTCAACCCGGAGAAGACGGTGCTCATGCCCGACCCCGAGGCGGACTGTCCCATGGCCCACATGGCGGACGGAGAGACCATCGCCCGGATGCGGGAAAAATATGAGGACCTGGCGGTGGTGTGCTACATCAACTCCACCGCGGAACTCAAGACCCACGCTGACGTGTGCGTCACCTCCTCCAACGCGGTGAAGATCGTGCGGGCCCTGCCCAACAAGAATATCTTTTTCATTCCCGACCGGAACCTGGCCCACTACGTGGCCCAACAGGTGCCGGAGAAGCATTTTGTCTTTAATGAGGGCTACTGTCCCATCCACGATAAGATGGCGGCGGAGGCCTTAAAACAGTGCAAGGCGGCCCATCCCCAGGCGGAGGTGCTGACCCATCCGGAGTGTCCCCGGTCTGTGCTGGACCTGTCCGACTACGTGGGCAGCACCACGGGCATCATTGACTACGCCCGGAAGAGCAGCGGGACATCCTTTATTATCTGCACGGAGAACGGAGTGCGCCACCAGCTGGAGAAGGAAAACCCGGATAAGACCTTCTATTTCCTTCAGCCGGAGCCGGTGTGCACTGACATGAAGCGGATCACCCTGGAGAAGGTCCTTCATGTCCTTAAGACCGGGGAGAACCAGGTGGAGCTGCCGGAGGACCTGCGGGTGCAGTCCTGCGTGCCCCTGGACCGGATGATGACCCTGGGGAAATAATGGGTCCCCGGGAAGAAAGGAAGCAGATGCAGAGATGAAGAAACGAGCAGAGGTCGTCATTGTGGGCACCGGGGTGGCTGGTCTGTACAGCGCCCTGAACCTGCCCCGGGACAAGGATATTTTGATGATCACCAAGTCGGACGCAGAGAGCAGCGACTCCTACCTGGCCCAGGGAGGGATTTGCGTGCTGCGGGACGAGGAGGATTACGACAGCTATTTTGAGGACACCATGAAGGCCGGACACTATGAGAACCGGAAGGAATCCGTGGACATTATGATCCGGGGGTCTCAGGATGTGATCCGGGATCTGGTGGGCTACGGCGTGGAGTTTGCCAAGGAGAACGGGGACTTTGTCTTTACCCGGGAGGGGGCCCATTCCCGGCCCCGCATCCTCTTTCACGAGGACATCACCGGCCAGGAGATCACCAGCAAGCTCCTGGCCCGGGTGCGGGAGCTGCCCAACGTGACCATTCTGGAGCACACCACCATGGTGGATATTGTGGAAGAAAACGGCGGCTGCGCCGGTATCGTGGTGGAGACCCCCCAGGGGGAGCGGGAGACCATTTTGGCGGCCTACACCATTTTAGCCACCGGTGGCATCGGCGGGCTGTATGCCCACTCCACCAACTTCCCCCACCTCACCGGGGACGCTCTGCGGGTGGCCAAGGCCCATGGGATTCGTCTGGAGCACCTGGACTATGTGCAGATCCATCCCACCACCCTGTATTCCAAGAAACCCGGCCGCCGCTTCCTCATCTCCGAGTCGGTGCGGGGCGAGGGGGCTGTGCTCTACAATAAGCAGAAAGAGCGGTTCGTGGATGAGCTCCAGCCCCGGGATGTGGTCACCAAGGCCGTCCGGGAACAGATGGAGAAGGATGGCACAGAGCACGTCTGGCTCTCGATGGAGAACCTGGGACGGGAGACCATTTTGAAGCACTTCCCCAACATCTACCAGCGGTGTCTGGAGGAGGGGTATGATGTGACCCGGGAGCCCATTCCTGTGGTCCCGGCCCAGCACTATTTTATGGGGGGCATCTGGGTGGACCAGAACAGCCAGACCTCCATGCGCCGTCTGTTTGCCGTGGGCGAGACCAGCTGCAACGGGGTCCACGGGGCCAACCGTCTGGCCAGCAACTCGCTCCTGGAGAGCATGGTCTTTGCCAAGCGGGCTGCGGGTAAGATCAAGGAGAGCCAGCGGATGCATCAGGTCCAGGCGGTGTAAGAGGGAAAGGAGAGGCTATGAACCAGAATACGATGAAATTGCAGGCCGACCATCTGATTATGGAAGCCCTGCGGGAAGATATTTCCAGCGAGGACGTGACCACCAACGCGGTCATGCCGGCGGCAGTGGAGGGGGAAGTGGACCTCATCTGCAAGCAGGACGGCGTGATCGCAGGCCTGTCTGTCTTCCGCCGGGTGTTCCAGCTGCTGGATGATACGGTCCAGGTGACCTTTTTCTGCCAGGACGGAGACCGGGTGACCCGGGGCCAGAAGATGGGCACCGTCCGGGGGGATATCCGGGTGCTCCTGTCCGGGGAGCGGGTGGCCCTCAACTATTTGCAGCGGATGAGCGGGATCGCCACCTACACCCGTTCGGTGGCCGACCTGCTGGAGGGCAGCCGCACCAGGCTCCTGGACACCAGAAAGACCACCCCCAACATGCGGATCTTTGAAAAGTACGCCGTGCGGGTGGGTGGCGGCTATAACCACCGGTACAATCTGTCCGACGGGGTCCTCTTGAAGGACAACCACATTGGGGCCGCCGGCAGCGTGACCCGCGCGGTGGAGATGGCCCGGGCCTACGCCCCCTTTATACGGAAGATAGAGGTAGAGGTAGAGAACCTGGACATGGTGAAGGAGGCCGTGGAGGCCGGGGCAGATATCATCATGCTGGACAACATGACCGTGGAGGAGATGGGCCAGGCTGTGGCCCTCATCGACGGACGGGCGGAGACTGAGTGCTCCGGCAACGTGACCCGGGAGAACATTGCGCGGCTGGTCTCCGTGGGAGTGGACTACATTTCCAGCGGTGCGCTGACCCACTCCGCACCCATTCTGGACATTTCCCTGAAACATCTCCATCCGGTGGAGAAAGGGCGGTAAGGCCCATGACGGGAAGAAAGGGAGGGTCGGTCTCCTATGACGGTTGCAGAGCGGAGAACGCAGATTTTAAATGAGATTAAGAACAGCCGGGGCCCGGTGCCGGGGTCCCGCCTGGCGGAGCAGTACGCGGTGAGCCGGCAGGTGATCGTCCAGGACATTGCCCTCATCCGGGCGGCGGGCCACGCCATTCTCTCCACCAACCGGGGGTATCTTTTGCAGGCGCCGGTGATGGCCCAGCGGGAGTTCCGGGTAAACCACACGGACGAGGAACTGGAAGGAGAGCTTCTCACCATCGTGGACCTGGGCGGTAAGGTGGTGAACGTCACCATCCAGCACAAGGTGTACGGCCGGCTGGAGGCCCCTCTGGGGATCGCATCCCGGCGGCAGGTGATGGACTTTCTGGGGGAGATCCGTGAGGGGAAATCCCGGCCCCTGAAGAACATCACCGGCAACGATCATTCTCATCTGATCGAGGCAGATTCCCAGGAAACCCTGGACCTCATCGAGCAGGCCCTGCGGGCCCAGGGGATCCTGGTCTCCGGCCCGGCGGCGCAGGACGACCCGTAACCGGAAGGAAGGCCCTGAAAGAATAGAAAACCGTTCTTTCAGGGCCTTTTGCAGAGAAATTATATTGGGAGATAATTTTGATTTTTCTTTGTTTTCAATTGAAATTTACGGTTTTCCTGTGAAAAAATTCTGAAAATACGGGGAAACCGGAAGCATGGACAGAGAGAAGGAAATTGGGAATTGACAGAAACCTTCGAATCTGGTACCATACTAAAAATGCAGTGAGAAAAGCCATTGCTGACTGTGGGAGGAATACAAGAATGAAGATTCTCTTGAATCATGTGACTGTGTTTCGCAAGGGCACAGCGGAGCAGATGTCTGTTCTCGTGGAGGATGGACGTATTGTTTCCCTTTCCAAGGAAGCTCCCGTTGTTTCCGGTGCCCATGTGATTGAATTGGATAAAGGCGTATTGTTTCCCGGTTTCGTGGATGTGCATGTACATCTGCGTGAGCCGGGTTTTTCGTACAAAGAGACCATCGGCACGGGGACCCGGGCGGCGGCCCGGGGGGGCTTTACCTCTGTGTGCCCCATGCCCAACCTGAAGCCGGTGCCGGATTCTCTGGCCCACCTCCAGGAGGAGCTGGCCTGCATTGAGAAGGATAGCGTGATCCACGTCTATCCCTACGGAGCCATCACCGTAGAGGAGAAGGGACAGGAGCTGGCCGCCCTGGAAGAGATGGCCCCCCACGTGGTGGCCTTCTCCGACGACGGCAAAGGGGTCCAGAACCCGGAGATGATGAAGCAGGCTATGCTGCGGGCCAAGGCCCTGGGCCAGCTCATCGTAGCCCACTGCGAGGATGAGAGCCTCATCCAGGGAGGCTACATCCATGACGGGGCCTACGCCAAGGCCCACGGCCACCGGGGGAATCCCTCCGCCAGCGAGTGGAAGCAGGTGGAGCGGGACCTGGACCTGGTGCGGGAGACCGGCTGCGCCTACCACGTCTGCCACGTCTCCACCAAGGAGACGGTGGAGCTCATCCGCAAGGCAAAGGCGGAGGGACTGGACGTGACCTGCGAGACCACCCCTCACTACCTGGTGATGAACGACAGTATGCTCCAGGAGGACGGCCGCTTTAAGATGAATCCCCCCATCCGCAGCGAGGAGGACCGGCAGGCCCTGCTGGCAGGCATCCTGGACGGGACGGTGGACATGGTAGCCACCGACCACGCACCCCACTCCGCCGAGGAGAAGAGCCGGGGACTGGAAAAGAGCTTTTATGGTATCGTAGGGCTGGAGACCGCCTTCCCGGTGCTGTACACCGAGCTGGTGCGCCCCGGCATCCTGACCCTGGAGAAACTGATCGATGTCATGTATACCAACCCGGCCAAGCGGTTTGGCATCGGCTCCCCGGTAGAAGAAGGGGCGGCAGCTGACCTGACGGTCTTTGATCTGGAGGCATCCTATCCTGTGGACCCGGCAGACTTCCTCTCCATGGGGAAGAGCACCCCCTTTACCGGGCGGACGGTGTTCGGACGGTGCCTGCTGACCCTGGCCGGGGGAGAGATCGCCTGGCAGGCAGAAGGAGGGAGCACACGGTGAAGAAGTGTCTGTTTACCATCGTTTCCAACGAAGAACTGGCCCCGGCCGCCTTCCGCATGGTGCTGGAAGGGGACACCACGGCCATCACCGCCTCGGGGCAGTTTGTGAACATCGCCCTGGAGGGCAAGTTCCTGCGCCGCCCCATCTCGGTGTGCGACTGGAACGAAAGCCAGCTTACCATTATTTATAAGGTAGTAGGGGAGGGCACCGCCCAGATGAGCCGGATGGTCCCCGGCCAGGCCCTGGATCTGCTCACCGGTCTGGGCAACGGCTATGACCTGTCCAAGTCCGGTCAGCGTCCCCTGCTCATTGGCGGCGGAGCCGGCGTGCCCCCCATGTACGCCCTGGCCAGGCATCTGCTGGCCCAGGGGAAGGAGCCCTCGGTGATCCTGGGCTTTAACCGGGGAGAGGAATGTTTCCTGAAAGAGGAATTCTCTGCCCTGGGGGTTCCGGTAACCGTGGCGACTGCGGACGGTTCTCTGGGCGTGAAGGGCTTTGTCACCGACGCTATGCCCTCTGAGGGTTACACCTACTTTTACACCTGCGGTCCGGAGCCCATGCTGCGGGCCATCGACGGCAAGGCAGTGACCTCCGGTCAGCTGAGCTTTGAGGAGCGGATGGGCTGCGGCTTCGGCGCCTGTATGGGCTGCACCTGCAAGACCAAGTACGGCAACAAGCGGATCTGCCGGGAGGGCCCCGTTCTGGAAAGGGAGGAGATCATATGGTAAAGACAGCGGTCAGCCTCAGCGGGATCCAGCTGGATAACCCGGTGATTCCCGCCAGCGGGACCTTCGGGTTCGGCTATGAGTTCACCCAGTGGTACGACATCAACTGCCTGGGCGGCATCAGCGTGAAGGGAACCACCCGGGAGCCCCGGTTTGGCAATCCCGCCCCCCGCATCGCAGAGACCCCCGGCGGAATGCTCAACGCTGTGGGCCTCCAGAACCCGGGCATCGACAAGGTGCTGGCAGAGGAGCTGCCCCGGCTGCGGGAGGTCTATCATAAGCCCATCCTGGCCAACATCAGCGGCTTTTCCATGGACGAGTATGTGGAGTGCTGCGCCAAGGCGGATGCTTCCCCGCACACCGACATCATCGAAGTGAACGTCAGCTGTCCCAACGTCCACCACGGGGGCATGAGCTTCGGCACCGACCCCAACATGGTCTACGACGTGACCCGGGCGGTGAAAGGGGTGTGCAAGAAGCCGGTTTACATTAAGCTTTCTCCCAATGTCACAGACATTGTTTCCATCGCAAAGGCCTGCGAGGAGGGGGGCGCAGACGGCCTGAGCCTCATCAACACCCTTATGGGGATGCGGCTGGACCTGAAAAAGCGGGCGCCCATCCTGGCCAACACCACCGGCGGCCTGTCCGGCCCGGCGGTGTTCCCGGTGGCCCTGCGGATGGTTTGGCAGGTTTACGAAGCGGTGAAGCTGCCCATCATAGGAATGGGCGGCATCCAGAAGGCGGAGGACGTCATCGAGATGATGCTGGCTGGCGCCACCGCCGTGCAGGTGGGGGCAGCCAACCTGGTGGACCCCTACGCCTGCAAAACGATCATTGACACCCTTCCCGGCGTCATGGAGCGCCTGGGAATCGAGAATTTAAAGGATATCATTGGAGGTGCCCACGGATGGGAAAAGATGTAATTATCGCCTGTGATTTCAGCAGCAAGGAAGAGACCCTGGCCTTCCTGGACAAGTTTTCCGGGAAGAAGCCCTATGTGAAGATCGGGATGGAGCTCTTTTACGCAGAGGGTCCGGCCATCGTCCGGGAGATCAAAGCCCGGGGCCACAAGATCTTTCTGGACCTGAAGCTCCATGACATTCCCAACACGGTGAAGAAGGCCATGGCCGTGCTCTCCCGTCTGGACGTGGACATGGTGAATCTCCACGCCGCAGGCACCCGGGCCATGATGGAGGGCGCTTTGGAAGGAGTGACCCGTCCTGACGGCACTCGCCCCCTGGTGATCGCAGTGACCCAGCTCACCTCCACCAGCCAGGAGCGGATGCAGGAGGAGCTGCTCATCGACCAGCCCATGGACAAGACCGTCATGCACTACGCTGACAACGCTGCCAAGGCAGGGCTGGACGGCGTAGTGTGCTCCCCCATGGAGGCGGGGAAGGTCCATGCCACCTGCGGTGACGGGTTTGTGACCGTGACCCCTGGCATCCGGTTTGCCGACGGGGACAAGGGCGACCAGGTGCGGGTGACCACCCCGGCCCAGGCCAAGGAGATCGGCTCCGATTATATCGTGGTAGGCCGTCCCATCACCGGGGCAGCAGACCCGGTGGAAGCCTATGAGAGATGCGTTCGTGAGTTCGTGGGATAAGGAGGATATCATTCATGAAGACCAAGATTGCAAAGGATTTGTTGAAGATCCAGGCGGTGTTTCTCCGCCCGGACGAGCCCTTTACCTGGGCCAGCGGCATTAAGAGCCCCATTTACTGCGACAACCGCCTGACCCTCTCTGACCACCAGGTCCGCCTGGACGTAGAGACCGGTCTGGCTGCGCTGGTGAAGGAGCACTATCCTGAGGCAGAGGCCCTCATGGGCACCAGCACCGCTGGTATCGCCCACGCTGCCATCACCGCCCACCTGCTGGAGCTGCCCATGGGTTATGTCCGTTCCGGTGCCAAGGATCACGGCCGGAAGAACCAGATCGAAGGCAAGCTCACCCCCGGCGAAAAGGTGGTGGTGGTAGAGGACCTCATCTCCACCGGCGGGAGCGTGCTGGAAGTGGTGGACGTGCTGCGGCAGGCCGGGGCTGAGGTCCTGGGCATCGTGAGCATCTTTACCTACGGCATGAAGAAGAGCGTGGACCGTCTGGCCCAGGCCCAGGTGAAGAACGTGAGCCTTACCGACCTGGACACTGTAGCCACGGTAGCCGCCCAGGAAGGCTACATCCGTCCGGAGGACCAGGCACGGCTCATCGCCTTCCGGAACGATCCTTCCGACGAGAGCTGGATCGGAAAGAAGGGCTGAGCATGAAGCGGGATCTCATTGATATTACGGATCTGTCCGTGGAGGAGATCGACGAGCTCATCGCCAAAGCGGAGGATATCATCGAGCACCCGGAAGAGTACCGGGAGAAGTGCAAGTATAAAAAGCTGGCCACCCTCTTTTACGAGCCCTCCACCCGCACCCGCCTGAGCTTTGAGTCTGCCATGTATGAGCTGGGCGGCCAGGTGCTGGGTTTCTCCGAGGCCCAGAGCTCCTCGGCAGCGAAAGGAGAGAGCGTGGCGGACACCGCCCGGACCGTGAGCTGCTTTGCTGACATCATCGCCATGCGCCACCCCAAGGAGGGCGCTCCCCTGGTGGCCTCCATGAAGGCCACGGTGCCGGTCATCAACGCCGGCGACGGCGGCCATCACCACCCCACCCAGACCCTCACCGACCTTCTCACCATCAAGCGGGAGAAGGGGAGACTGGATAACCTGGTCATCGGCTGCTGCGGCGACCTGAAGTTCGGCCGGACGGTCCACTCTCTCATCGGGGCCATGTCCCGGTATGAGAACGTACGCTTTGTGCTCATCTCCCCGGAGGAGCTGCGGGTGCCGGAGAGCGTGCGCAGCGATCTGCTGGAAAAGCAGAAGATCAACTTCGTAGAGACCACCTCTCTGGAAGAGGCCATGCCCCAGCTGGACATTCTCTATATGACCCGCGTCCAGCGGGAGCGGTTCTTCAACGAGGACGACTACGTCCGCCTGAAGGACAGCTATATCCTCACCCCGGACAAACTGCGCACGGCCAAGTGGGACCTGTCCATCCTGCACCCCCTGCCCCGTGTGAACGAGATTTCCACGGCCATCGACGACGACCCCAGAGCCTGCTACTTCCGTCAGGTGCTGTGCGGCAAGTTCATTCGGATGGCCCTCATGCTGAAGCTGTTGGAGGTGGAGTGAGATGATTATTGGAACCATTGTGGACGGCATTGTCATTGACCATATTCCCGCCGGCCGGGGCATGGACCTCTACCGGGACCTGGGCCTGGACAAGCTGGAGTGCGAGGTGGCGGTCATCAAGAACGCCTCCAGCGGAAAGTACGGGAAGAAGGACATTTTAAAGATCAACGAGGTCATTGACCTGAACTATGATATGCTGGGGTACATTGACCCCCACATCACGGTGAACATCATCCGGGGCGGGGAGAGAATGGAGAAGATCCATCCCCACCTGCCGGAGACCATCACCGGCGTGATCCGCTGCAAGAATCCCCGGTGCATCACCTCCATTGAGCAGGAGCTGCCCCACATCTTCCGGCTGACCGACCGGGAGAACGGGGTCTACCGCTGCCTCTACTGCGATACCAAGGCGGGGACCCGTCGGTAACCACAAAAAAAGCAAAAGAAAAAGAACTGCCGGTGAAAACACCGGCAGTTCTTTTTTAGGCTGGAGGGAGGATTAGATTTCTGCCTTCCACAGACCGTGGAGGTTGCAGTACTCATAAGCGGCAATGGGCTTGTCGCCGGGGACCAGAGCGAAGGTAACGGTGGGTTCCTGGCCGGGAGCCAGAGCCTTGCGCTGGTTGCCCTGCTGGGTCTGGAGGCTGATCCACTGGATATAGTGCTTCTCCTCCATGGGATGGGTGACGGAGCCGACGGTGACGGTGACCAGGTCGCCCTCAACCTTCACCACGGGGACATGCTTTTCGTTGGCAGCGTCGGTGGTGTTGGGGACCAGCTCCTTCATCTCTTCGCCGCAGCAGGAGGCCTTCACGCCGCTGGCGTTGACATAAGCGACGATATTGCCGCAGTGAGAACATCTGTAGAACTTCATTTCCATGGTAGTGTCTCCTTTTCTATTATGAATCTTTTGATTGATGGTTGTGCGTTGCTTGTTTCTTATGATATGATAATAGCACTTGATGATCACTTCCTCAGTGATTTAGTCACCAAGTTTGAAAAAGATTTTTTATTATTAGAGAAACGGAGGGGCTTCTCTTGCACCGCGAACTTTCCTTTTACCCTTATCTTACCCCGGAACAGAGCGATTTATTGGACAGATCCATGCGGCAATTGGCATTTCGCAAGGGGCAGGTGGTCCATCGGCACGGAGATGCCTGCGTGGGTCTGATCTTCGTGCGGAAAGGCCGGCTGGCGTTTTCCATCTTGTCGGAGGAAGGACGGGAGATCACCCTCTTCCGCACCGACAAGAGGGGCACCTGCATCCTGTCTGCTGCCTGCGTGCTCCAGACCCTGGAGTTCCAGAGCCAGGTGACGGCGGAGATCACAGCGGAGGTCTCCATCCTGCCTGCGGCTGTGCTGGCCCAGCTCATGAACGAGAATCGTGACGTGGAGCGGATGGTGTACAAGCAGGCGGTGGCCCAGTACTCCGGCGTGCTGCGGACCATGCAGCAGATCGTCTTTCTCAGCCTGGAGAAGCGGCTGGCCAACTTCCTGCAGGATGAATGCACCCGGCGGAAGTCGGCGTCCTTCTCCGCTACCCACGAGCAGATCGCCCGGTGTATCGGCTCTTCCCGAGAGGTGGTCACCCGGATGCTCAACCAGTTTGCATCCCGGGAGATCGTGGCCCTGGGACGAGGGACAGTGACGGTGCTGGATCCGGACGCCCTGGGGGATATGCTTCTGTAAGGCGGGGGCCTTTTCCGACCATCCTATGGCAAGGAGGAAGTAAGAATGCAAAAGGATTTTGAGTTTTATAATCCCACCCAAGTGTTTTTCGGCTGTTCTGCCATGCAGCAGCTGGCCGGCCTGCTGGGCCAGTATGGCCCCAATGTGCTGCTGGCCTACGGCGGCGGCTCCATCCGGTCCAACGGGGTCTATGACCAGGTGATGGCCGCCCTGCGGCAGGCGAGAAAGACCGTGACGGAGTTTTCCGGCATCATGCCCAACCCCACCTACGCCAAGGTGCTGGAAGGGGGCGCCCTGGCCCGGGCCTGCAAGGCGGATCTCATTCTGGCAGTAGGCGGCGGCTCCGTCATTGACTGCGCCCACGGCATGGGTCTGGCGGCGGTGTCCCCAGCCTATTACCGGCTGCTGTATGTCTGGGGGTAGGGAAGGGGGAGAGAAGAGGCGTCTTACGGGGACGCTTCCTCCTCCTCTGGAATGACGGCCACCCGGATCTCCAAAATTCTCCGGTGATCGATCTTGGTGACGGTCACGTCCAGAGTTTCATAGATGAAGTGGTCGCCTTCTACAGGCAGGCGGCCCAGCTGGTCCATGACCCAGCCGCTGATGGAAGCGGAGTCGATATCGGTGGCCCGCAGGGAGAAGCGGTCAAAGAGGTCGTCCAGGTTGGCGGAGCAGGAGATGAGATAGCTGCCGTCCTCCTGGGGTTTGAACTCCTCGATGACTTCGTCGTGCTCGTCCCAGATCTCACCCACCAGCTCCTCCAGGATGTCCTCCATGGTGACGATGCCCATGGTGCCGCCGTAGTCGTCCACCACCACGGCCATGTGGGCCTTTCGGATCTGGAGCAGACGCAGCAGATCGGAGATCTTCGCAGAACCGGTGGTGTAGAAGACTTTGCTGATGAGACTGGTGACGTCGGTGTGGTTATGGTACCGGGCGGAGAAGAAGTCCTTCTCGTGGACCAGACCGATGATGTTGTCGATGGAAGAATGGTAGACAGGGATGCGGGAGTATCCGCTCTCGGCAAAGAGGACAGCGAACTCCTCCATGGTGATGGTGTCAGGCGCGGCCACGATGTCCACTCTGGGGGTGAGGATCTCCTCCACCTCCATGTCGTTGAACTCGATGGCGGCTCGAATGAGCTCGCTCTCGTGGTGTTCCAGACCGCCCTCGCTCTCTGCTTCCTCCACCATGGTGATGAGCTCCTCTTCGGTGATGCCCTCGTCCTGGGTGGGACGGAACATTTTCACCACGACCTTATAGAAGAGGCCGAAGAAGAGGTGGAGAGGGGTGAGCACGGTCAGGCAGATCCGAAGGGGGATCACAGCCCGCATACAGAAGGATTCCGCCCGGTCTTTTGCCATGGTCTTGGGGGTGATCTCACCGAAGATGAGGACCACCACAGTGAGGACGATGGTAGAGATGGCGGGGCCGTACACAGGGAAGAGGCGGGTGAAGAGAACGGTACCCAGCGTAGCGGCGGTGAGGTTTACGATGTTGTTGGCGATGAGGATGCAGGAGAGCAGTTTGTCATACTGCTCCAGCAGGGCCAGGGCTTTCTGGGCGGCGACGTTTCCGTCCTCTGCCTTGCTTTTCAGCCGGACTTTGTTCACGGAAGAGTAAGCGGTCTCCGTGGAAGAGCACCAGGCGGAAAGGGCCACCAGGATGATCAGGGCTACAATGATCGCAATACAGGTACTGTCCATAAGGGACGCATCATCTCGACTTTCTCATATATTTTGGGGGGATGGCTGGTTTATAAAGCAAGAAAAGTGATAAACCAACTTAATAAAGTGCAATCCTACCATTTTCTTATCAATAAGATACCACACAGCCGCCGCAAATGCAAGGAGAGAAGGGAAATTTGGGGGGACAGAAAAGGCGGGGCCCTGCCGGCGGGGCGCTGCTTTCTGGCGGCAGACCGGGCGGTCCGGGAGGAAATCCCCCCGGAAAGGAAGAAAAGGTTTGCCAAAGAAGGGAAAAACAGGTATACTGAAATACAATTGTTGTCACGAGAAAGGACGGGTTGGATGGATGCATTGACCTTTGTCATTCCCACTTTTTTGGGGGTGGAGGGCCTCACAGCGGAGGAACTCCGGCGCATGGAGATGAAAGGCGTCCGGGCAGAGAACGGACGGGTGTTTTGCCAGGGCGGCCCGGAGGACATGCCCCGGCTGAACCTGCGCCTGCGCACCGGGGAGCGGGTGCTGCTCCTCATGGGCACCTTCCCGGCCCGCACCTTTGAGGAACTCTTTGAGGGGACCCGGTCCCTGCCCTGGGAGGACTGGATCCCCGAGAACGGCCAGTTCCCGGTGAAGGGGTTCAGCCTGAACTCGGCGCTGCACAGCGTGCCCGCCTGCCAGTCCATTGTGAAGAAGGCGGCGGCCACCCGGCTGGGCAAGCGGTATGGCCGGGAGACCCTGCCGGAGGACGGTCCGGTGTATCAGATCCAGTTTTCCATCATGAAGGACCAGGCGGCCCTCATGCTGGACACCTCCGGGGTGGGATTGTATAAGAGAGGGTACCGGGAGATCGGTGTGGCTGCCCCTCTGCGGGAGACCCTGGCGGCCTCTCTGGTGCTCCTGTCCGGCTACCGGGGCAAAGACCCCTTCTGCGATCCCTTCTGCGGCTCGGGGACCATTGTCATTGAGGCGGCCCTCATCGCAAAAAACCGCGCCCCCGGCCTGGGGCGGACCTTTGCCGCCCAGAAGTGGGGGAACCTGCCCTCCCGTGTGTGGGTGGACGCCGCCGGAGAGGCCATGGATCTGGAGTACGACGGGGACTATGACATTTGGGGCGGAGACCTGGACCCCAAGGCCATCGCCATCGCCCGGGACAACGCCGTGAAGGCGGATGTGGAGGACCTGGTCCGGTTCCAGGTGGCGGACGCCCGGCGGTTTGCCCGCAGCGAGCCCTATGGGCGGGTGGTGTGCAACCCTCCTTACGGAGACCGGCTCATGGAAAAACGGGAGGCAGAGGAAGTCTACCGGGATTTTGGCAGGGCCGTTCGGGGACTGCCAAAGGGCTGGAAGATCGGGGTGCTTTCCTCCCATACGGAGTTTGAACGCACCTTCGGGGCCCAGGCGGACCGGAAGCGTAAATTGTATAATGGTATGATCAAGTGCGATTTCTTCCAATATGGGAAGAAAACCACGGGAAACAGCCCCAAAGGAAAGGGAAAAAATTCTTAAAGTTGCACAAAAAGCGGAGGGAAATCCCTGCTGTTTTGGGAAGTTTTCATGTTGCAGAAACGCCATGGGCAAGGTATTATATACATGTTGTTAGCACTCAGACAAAAAGAGTGCTAACCCAAAGAGATAAAACCATGATTCATATATATTGATTGAAGGAGGAACCCCAAATGACTCTGAAACCTCTGGCTGACCGCGTTGTGCTCAAGCGCCTGGAAGCAGAAGAGACCACCAAGGGCGGCATCATCCTGACCGCCGCTGCCAAGGAGAGACCTGACCTCTCTGTCGTGGTAGCCGTTGGCCCCGGCGGCCTTGTGGACGGCAAGGAAGTGAAGATGATCCTGAAGCCCGGCGACAAGGTCATCACCAGCAAGTACATGGGCACGGAAGTGAAGATCGACGGCGAGCAGCTCACCATCGTGAAGCAGAGCGACGTCGTTGCAGTGGTAGAAGACTAATTGACCTTATTTCGGAAGGAGATCATAGATTATGGCAAAGATGCTCAGTTATGGTGAAGAAGCCCGCCAGGCTCTGGAGCGCGGCGTTGACAAGCTGGCCAACACCGTAAAGGTTACCCTGGGTCCCAAGGGCCGCAACGTGGTTCTGTGGAGAGCTTACGGCACGCCCCTGGTCACCAACGACGGCGTGACCATCGCCAAGGAGATCGAGCTGGAAGACCCCTTTGAAAACATGGGTGCCCAGATGGTGAAGGAAGTTTCCACCAAGACCAACGACGTGGCCGGCGACGGTACCACCACCGCCACCCTGCTGGCTCAGGCTATCATCCACGAGGGCCTGAAGAACCTGGTGGCTGGCGCCAACCCCGTGGTCATGAACAAGGGTATGGCCAAGGCGACCCGTGTGGCCGTGGAGACCATCAAGAAGAACTCCCAGCCTGTGAACGGCAGCGAGGACATCGCTCGCGTCGGCACCGTTTCTTCCGGCGACGAGAAGATCGGTACCCTCATCGCAGAGGCCATGGAGAAGGTGGGCGCAGACGGCGTCATCACCGTGGAAGAGTCCAAGACCGCCGAGACCTACAGCGAAGTGGTCGAGGGTATGCAGGTCGACCGTGGCTTCCTGTCCCCCTACATGGTGACCGACACCGAGAAGATGGAGGCCGTTCTGGACGATCCCCTCATCCTCCTCACCGATAAGAAGATCAGCAACATCCAGGAGATCATTCCTGTTCTGGAGCAGGTCATCCAGTCCGGCAAGAAGCTGCTCATCATGGCAGAGGACGTGGAAGGCGAGGCTCTGTCCACCCTGCTGGTCAATAAGCTCCGCGGCACCCTGAACGTGCTGTGCGTCAAGGCTCCCGGCTTCGGCGACCGCCGCAAGGAAATGCTGCAGGATATCGCCATCCTCACCGGCGCTACCGTCATCTCCAGCGACTACGGTCTGGAGCTGCACGACACCGACCTGAGCCACCTGGGTACCGCCCGTCAGGTGAAGGCCGGCAAGGAGACCACCATCATCGTGGACGGCGGCGGCTCCAGCGAGGCCATCAAGGAGCGCACCGTCATGATCCGCAACGAGTATGATCGCTCCACCTCTGAGTATGACCGGGAGAAGCTCCAGGAGCGTCTGGCCAGACTGGCTGGCGGCGTGGCCATCATCCGCGTGGGCGCAGCCACCGAGACCGAGATGAAGGAGAAGAAGCTCCGCATCGAGGACGCCCTGAACGCCACCCGCGCAGCGGTGGAAGAGGGCATCGTGGCCGGCGGCGGCACCGCTTATGTGAACGCCATCCCCGAGATCGAGAAGCTGGTCGAGGAAGTGGAAGGCGACGAGAAGACCGGCGTGCAGATCATTGCCCGGGCTCTGGCTGCTCCCCTGCGCCAGATCGCAACCAACGCAGGCCTGGACGCTTCCGTCATCCTGGAGAAGGTCAAGAACGGCGGCCAGGTTGGCTGCGGCTTCGACGCTTATAAGGAAGTCTACTGCGACATGATCGCCAGCGGCATCGTGGACCCCACCAAGGTGACCCGTTCCGCCCTGGAGAACGCAGCTTCCATCTCCGCTATGCTCCTGACCACCGAGGCTCTGGTGGGCGACCGTCTGGCACCTCCCTCCGCTACCGGCGCAGGGATGCCCGCAGGCGACATGAGCGGCGCAATGTATTGATCCAGAAGATACCCAAGAAGCTCACCCCTTCTTTCAGCAAAGACGCACCGAGGCCTCGGTGCGTCTTTGTCTGTGGGAGAAAAGTGGTTTGAAAACTGTGGGGGCTGTGGTATAATACTCCCGGCATAGGAAAGCAGCGGACAACGCCTGAGGCTCCGTCCGGCTGCTGCAATCTCAGGATTAGGAGGAATGCCAGTGAAACCCAAGATTTTGATTTCCCGCTCTCCCGAGAGCAGCGGGCTGTATGAAAAAGCCGTGGAGAAAGCGGGGGGCGAGCCCCTGTCTTTCTATTGTCCCGACCCGGAGATGGACTTTGACGCCCTGATCCTGGGCGGCGGCGGGGACGTAGACCCTCTGGAGTTCAGGGAGCGCAACCACGGCTCCCGGGAGATCGACGTTCCCCGGGACAAGGTGGAGATCGCCCTGGTGACCCGCTGCGTCTATGAGAACAAGCCCATTCTGGGCATTTGCAGAGGCCATCAGGTGGTGAACATCGCCATGGGCGGCAACATCTATCAGGATATGACCCCGGAGCTGGTGGCCTACCACGGGGAAAACCCGGAGGGGACCCCGGGCACCCATCCCATCCGTGTGGCCATGCTGACCATGCTGGATGAACTGTATGGCCGGGAGATGGTGGTGAACACCTCCCACCACCAGGCCATCTACAAGTTTGGCCAGGGCCTGTACGCCACCGCCTGGGATGAGCACGGGGTGGTAGAGGCCATGCAGCACGGCAGCCTGCCCATTTGGACGGTGCAGTTCCATCCGGAGCAGCTGGCCCGGGGAGAAGAGGCCGACGGACAGAAGATCTTCGACTACTTCCTGGAGCAGTGCAGGAAGCACTGCGGCATGTAAGATGGCCAAACCAAAGAACACCCTGCGGGAGATCAACCTGGAGATCGGCCGGCCCTTTGTGGACCAGGCCATGAAGCGCCTGACCATGGAGCTGGACCAGAGCCGCCGCATGGGCTGCGCCGTGCTGAAGATCATCCACGGATACGGTTCCTCGGGAACCGGTGGGAAGATCCGCACGGCCTCCCGCAAGCATTTGACCCGGCTGAAAGAAGAGGGTCAGATCACCGATTTTCTGCCCGGTGAGGGATTCTCCATCTTTGAGGAGGCCACCCGCCGGGCCTTCACCCGGTGCGCCGCCCTGCGGCAGGACCGGGATCTGGACCGCTGCAACCACGGCGTCACCTTCATTGTGTTTTAAGGGTGCGCCCGGACCCAAAGAAAGGAGGGGCGCCATGGACTTTACCGATAAGATCAACGCCACCAACCAAAAAAATTCCTTTATGCTTCACAACGGCATCCGCCTCACGGAGATGAGGGAGGACTACGCAAAAGTCGAGGCTCACCTCACCCGGGAAAACCGCAACCTGTACGGGGCGGTCCATGGGGGGATGTTCCTCACCATGGGGGATTGTGCCGCCGGCGGCGCGGCCCGGACCAACGGGATGCGTTACGTAACGGTGAGCAACAGCTTTGAGTTTTTCCGCAACACCAAGAGCCAGCATCTCATTGCCGAAGGACGGATCAAAAACCGGGGGCGCACCATTTGTGTGGCGGAGGTAGAGATAAGCGACGGAGAAGGCCGCCTGCTGTGCGGGGGGACCTTCACCCTCTTCTGCACCGGCTCTCTGGACGAGATCCCGGAGGACTGAGATGGGCCCGGGGTGCCGCTCCTTTCACCAGGCCATGAAGGAACGCTTTGGGTGTAAAGTATATAAGCTTGCCTTAGACGGGGGCATGACCTGTCCCAACCGGGACGGGACCATCGGGCGGCGGGGCTGGAGGTCATTACCCACGTGATTTTGGGCCTGCCCGGCGAGAGTCGGGAGGACATGGTGGAGACCGTGCGCTACGTGGGGGAAAGCGGAGCGGACGGCATCAAGCTCCAGCTTTTGCACGTGCTGGAAGGGACCGACCTGGCGCAAGACTACCGGGCAGGGAAGGTCCCGGTCCTCTCTTTAGAGGAGTACCTGCTGCTCCTGGAGGACTGCCTGGCCGTGCTCCCCCCGGAGATGGTGATTCACCGGCTCACCGGGGACGGAGCCAAGGCAAAACTCCTGGCCCCTCTGTGGAGCGGGGATAAAAAACGGGTCCTCAACGCCATGCAGCAGCAGTTCGCCCGGGACGGGGTCCGGCAGGGCAGCCGCTGTTCAAGCGCCTATCCCTAAGAGGATGTATGGTACCGTATCATTTTTACTTAAAATATCGGAACGAATAGGAGGAGACAAGCATGACCAAGATTGATATTTTTTCTGGGTTTTTAGGGGCTGGTAAGACCACCCTCATTAAGAAGCTCATCGAGGAGGCCTACAAGGGCGAGAAGCTGGTGCTCATTGAAAACGAGTTCGGCGAGATCGGCATTGACGGCGGGTTCCTCCAGAACGCCGGGGTGGAGATCACCGAGATGAACTCCGGCTGCATCTGCTGCAGCCTGGTGGGTGACTTCGGCCAGGCCCTGGAGCAGGTGCTCTTCCAGTTCAAGCCGGACCGGGTCATCATTGAGCCCTCCGGCGTGGGCAAGCTCTCCGACGTGATCGGCGCAGTGCAGCGGGTGGACAACCATGACATCCGGCTCAACGCCTTTGTCACCGTGGCGGACGCCACCAAGTGCAAGATCTATATGAAGAACTTCGGAGAGTTCTACAACAACCAGATCGAGCACGCAGCCGCCATCGTCCTGAGCCGGGCCGGCGGCATGAGCGAGAAGAAGCTCATGGACGCAGTGAAGCTGCTGCGGGCTCACAACGCCAACGCTCCCATCATCACCACCCCCTGGGAGGAGCTGGATGGCAAGCAGATCCTGGAGACCATGGAAAACAAGGATACCCTGAAGGAAGAGCTGGCCCGTCTGGCTGCCCAGCAGGCAGAGCATGATGAGGCCCATCATCACCATGAGCATGGGGAGAGCTGCTCCTGCCACGATCACCATCATCATGACCATGACCACGATCACGAGCATGGGCATCATCATGACCATGACCACGATCACGAGCATGAGCATCATCACGACCATGACCATGATCACGAACATCACCACCATCATCACCACGAGCACGGTGAAAGCTGCTCCTGCCACCACGACCACGACGCCGATGAGGTCTTTATCAGCTGGGGCACAGAGACCCCCAGAAAGTATGAGGAGGCTGAGATCACCGGCGCTCTGACCGCCTTGGATAATGCCGAGACCTACGGGGCTGTCCTCCGTGCCAAAGGCATTGTTCCCTGCGTGGACGGCACCTGGATCCACTTTGACTATGTGCCCGGGGAGCAGAACGTCCGCCGCGGCCCTGCGGGTGTCACCGGCCGTCTGTGCGTCATCGGTGCGGAGCTGAAGGAGCACGCTCTGGATGAACTGTTCCGGGTGAACGAAAGAAGAGGGTGAGCATGATGATGGAAGAGATCCCGGTTTACCTGTTTACCGGCTTTCTGGACGCAGGAAAAACCAAGTTCATTCAGGAGACCATGGAGGACGTGCGCTTTAACAGCGGGGAGAACACCCTGCTTCTCCTGTGTGAGGAAGGGGAGGAGGAGTACGATCCCTCTGCCTTTTCCGGCCACAATGTCTTTATCGAGGTGGTTGAGGACCAGTCGGAGCTGACCGCCAAGAATCTGGAGCGGCTGCAGAAGAAGCATGCTGCCGAGCGGGTGGTGGTGGAGTACAACGGCATGTGGATGCTGGACGACCTGTACCAGAACATGCCGGACGCCTGGATCGTCTACCAGGAGTTCATGTTTGCTGACTCCCAGACCTTCCTCACCTACAATGCCAACATGCGCGGCCTTGTGGTGGACAAGCTGAAAAGCTGCGAGATGGTGGTGCTTAACCGGGCGGACGACAAGGTGGACCGGGTGGAGATCCACAAGATCATCCGGGCCGTGAGCCGCCGGACCAACATCGCCTACGAGACCCGGGAGGGTGAGGTGTTTTACGACGACACCCCCGAGGAGATGCCCTTTGACCTGGACGCCCCCATTGTGGAGATCCAGCCCCAGGACTTTGCCGTCTGGTACCAGGACCTTTCTGAGGAGCCGGACAAGTACAAGGGCAAGACCGTCCGGGTGGGCGGCTTCACCATGGTGCGGGACAAGCTGCCTGCGGGTAGCTTCATCTTCGGCCGCCGGATCATGACCTGCTGTGTGGATGACATCACCTTCGCCGGGCTTTTGTGCACCGGCTACGACGTGAAGAAGCTCCAGGACCAGCAGTGGGTGGAGCTCACCGCCAAGATCGCCATCAAGAACAACCGGGTGTACAACAAGAAGGGCCCGGTGCTCTCGGTGGTTTCCATCCAGCCGGGCACGGCCCCGGAGCAGGATGTGGCTACGTTCTACTAAGTATTCCAGAGAACAGACACGGGAACCGGTTTCCCGTGTCTGTTTTTGTGCCCGCTTATGGAATCTGTCAAGAAAGCCGAGGGAGGAGGGGAAAACCTCTCCTTCCTGCGGGATTGTCAGAAGAGGGCGGGGCCGTTATAATAGACATACTCTGCCGACGGACGGCAGGGAATCCTATATGGAGGTGGAGCCATGAAGCGAAGCGTTGCCTACTATCAAAAAACCAGACCGCTGCGGATCTTCCTGTCCTACTATGGACCGCACAAGCATCTGTTTTTCCTGGATATGTTCTGCGCCCTGCTCATCTGTCTCATTGACCTGGCGTTTCCGTATCTGTCCCGGTCCGCTCTGAACACCATGCTGCCCAACCAGGCCTACCGGGCCTTCTTTACGGTGGTGCTGTTCTTTGCAGTGGCCTATGTGTGTAAGGGCTTTCTCTATTTTACTGTGTCCTACTGGGGCCATGTGTTTGGCGTGCGGGTGGAGGCCGACTTGCGGCGGGACCTGTACGCCCATATGGAGAACCTCAGTTTCAGTTTCTTTGATAAAAACCGCACCGGTGTGCTCATGTCCCGGGTGACCAACGATCTCTTCGAGATCACCGAGCTGGCTCATCACGGGCCGGAGGACCTGTTCATCTCCACAGTCACCCTGGTGGGCGCTTTCTGCATCATGTGCACCATCGAGTGGAAACTGGCGGTGATCTCCTTCAGCATCGTGCCGGTGTTCGTGGTGTTTACCATTTACCAGCGGCGGAAGATGCGCCGGGCCAACCTGAAGCTGAAAGCCCAGACCGCCGAGATCAACGCCGCCATCGAGTCGGGGATCTCCGGCATGCGCACCGCCAAGGCCTTTCAGAACGAAGAGACCGAGAAGGCCAAGTTTGGAGCCATGAACAAGCTGTTTGTCCAGGCTAAGAGTACGTATTATAAGACCATGGCCACCTTCCAGGGGGGTATGGAGTTCAGTACCTCCATTATGCCTGTGCTGGTCATTGGCGCAGGCGGGTACTTTATCATGAAGGGGACGGTGAACTACGCCGACCTGGTGGCCTTCACACTGTATGTCACCACCTTCACCACCCCGGTGAAGAAGCTGGTGAGCTTTGTGGAGCAGTTCATGCAGGGCTCGGCAGGCTTCACCCGGTTTTTGGAGCTCATGCGGCTGGAGCCGGAGATCCAGGACGCCCCGGACGCAGAAGAGCTGAAGGAGGTCAAGGGGGATGTGACCTTTGGCCAGGTATCCTTCCGTTACAACGACAAAGCCGAGGTCCTGCGGGATATTAACCTGACCATCCGGGCAGAGGAGAAGTTTGCCTTTGTGGGTCCCTCCGGCGGGGGCAAGACCACCCTATGTCAGCTTATCCCCCGGTTCTATGATGTGACCGGCGGGCAGGTGATGGTGGACGGTAAGGACGTGCGCCAGGTCACCCAGCACTCTCTCCGGCGGCAGATCGGCATTGTGCAGCAGGAGGTCTTCCTCTTTGCCGACAGCGTCATGGAGAACATCCGCTACGGCCGGCCGGAGGCCACCGACGAGGAGGTCATGTGGGCCGCCCGGCAGGCGGAGATTCACCAGGACATTCTGGCCATGCCCAACGGGTACGACACCTATGTGGGCGAGCGGGGCGTGATGCTCTCCGGCGGCCAGAAGCAGCGCATCAGCATTGCCCGGGTCTTTTTGAAGAACCCGCCCATCGTGATCCTGGACGAGGCCACCAGCGCCCTGGACAGCGTCACCGAGGCCAGGATCCAGGCCTCCTTTGACCGGCTCTGCCAGGGGCGGACCTCCATCATCATTGCCCATCGCCTGTCTACCATCCGCAACGCGGACCGGATCGCGGTCATTGACCGGGAACGGATTTTGGAGCAGGGGAGCCACGGAGAGCTTATGGCTCTGAACGGCGAGTACGCCGACCTGGTCCGGGCGCAGGAACAGATCGGGTAACAAACAACAGAAACGCCCCACCCATTCCGGGAACGACCGGGAAGGGTGGGGCGTGTTTGCGATTAGGGAGCGGGGGTTTCCTGAAGATAGGCCAGGATCTCCTGGGCGTTGGTGTCGGGCTTGACCTTGGGCATGGCCTTTTCAATGATCCCCTGGGGGCTGATCACATAGGTGCTGCGTACCACACCCATGCTGACCTTGCCGTAGAGCTTCTTTTCCTTCCAGCAGGCAGAGGCCTGGATGGCGGTGAGCTCCGGATCGGACAGGAGCAGAAAGGGGAGGTCGTGCTTTTCTGCGAACTTCTGGTGGGAGGCAGAAGAGTCCTTGCTCACCCCGATGACCACTGCGTCCAGGGTGCGGAAGGCGTCGTAGGCGGCGGCAAAGGCGCAGGCCTGCCGGGTGCAGCCGGGGGTGTTATCCTTGGGGTAGAAGTACAGGACCACTCGTTTTCCCAGGAAATCGGAGAGGGGAACATGATGATATAGTTGTCAGGCATCACCACAGGGAAGACACCCTGATAGGTCAAACCCATGGCCTTGCAGAGACCGGGAAGGGCTTTGCCTGCGTTGCCGATCTCTGCGCCGCAGGTCATGACAAAGTAGGCGTTCTTGTTGCCGGAAAAGTGGCCTGCCCGCAGGAAGCCTTCAAAGAGCCGGGGCAGCTGCCAGGCGTAGGTGGGGCAGACAAAGACCCAGGGTTTTTCTGAGGTGAGGGCGGCGGGGGCGTTCTCTTTGAGCAGGGGGAGCGTGTCGGTGGCGGTGTCGTCCAGCTGCTGGGCCAGAGACAGGGCGCAATAGCGGCTGTTTCCGGTGCCGCTGAAATAAACGATCATAGCTTGGGTTCTCCTTATCGAATACGAGGGTTTGTTTTTTAGCAGAGGGTATTCTTTTCTTTGCTGCACTGAGGGTTGGTCAGCTGAAAGCGGTCGTCCATGTGGGCCTCACCCCACTGGCACATGAGTTCCAGCAGGGGAGCCAGGGACAGACCCTTTTCGGTGACAGCGTACTCCACCCGGGGCGGGACCTCGGGGTAGACGGTGCGGAGGACCAGTCCATCCTCCTCCAGTTCCCGGAGCTGGTTGGTAAGGGTGCGCTGGGAGAGCTGGGTCATCTGCCGCATGAGCTGACTGAAACGCTGGGTCCCCTGACGGATAAGAACGTCCAGAATGAGGGGTTTCCACTTTCCGCCAATCATTTTCAGGGTGATTTCCATCTCGCAGGTGACTTCGATTTTTTTCATAGAGACCTCCATAGTGAAGAAAAGTTCACGAACGGCAGAAAATGTGCGTTCTTGCAGAAGAGAAAGAAGGAAGCTATGATTGCATTATAGCATGTTTTTACGATTTGCAAACCCTGAGACAGGAGGCGTAGCAACGCAATGAAGGAACGGAGACTGGGAAAGACCGGCCGTATGGTCACAGAGATGGGCCTGGGCACCTGGCAGCTGGGCCCCAAATGGGGGGAACCTTTTGACCCTGTGGAGGCAGAACGGGTGCTGGAAGCAGCCTGGGAGACGGGGATCAATCTCATTGACACGGCAGATATCTATAACGACGGGAAAAGTGAAGAGGCCATTGGCGCCTTTTTAAAGCGACACCCGGCGCACTTTTTTGTGGTGACTAAGTGCGGCCGGGGGCTGAACCCCCATACGGCAGAAGGGTACACCCCGGAGGCCATGGAGAAGTTTGTGGACGGCAGCCTGCGCCGCCTGGGGACCGAGCGGCTGGATCTGGTGCTGCTCCACTGTCCGCCCACGTCGGTGTACCGGAAGGATGCTCTGTTTGCAGGAATGGAGCGGATGAAGCAGGCGGGAAAGATCGCCGACTATGGGGTCAGCATTGAGAAGGTAGAGGAGGGGCTCAAGGCCATGGAGTATCCCATCGCTGCCATCGAGGTGATCTTTAACCTGTTCCGCAGAAAGCCCATGGAAGAGCTCTTTCCCCGGGCCAAGGAGAAGGATGTGGGGATTTTGGCTCGGGTTCCCCTGGCCAGCGGTCTGCTCACGGGACGGTACAGTGAGACCACCCAGTTTGGAGAGAAGGACCACCGCAGCTACAACCGAAACGGGGAAGCGTTTGACAAAGGGGAGACTTTTTCCGGCGTAGAGTACCGTCAGGGGCTCAAAGCGGTGGCAGAACTCAAGAAACTCTTCGGAACGGAGGATCTGGCTCCCTATGCCCTGCGGTGGATTCTCATGGAAGAAGCGGTCAGCGCGGTCATTCCAGGGGCCAGCCGTCAGGAACAGGTCCTGTCCAATGTGAGGGGAGCGGAGCTGCCTTCCCTGACCAGAGAGCAAATGGAAGGGGCAAAAGCCATCTACGATCAGTATCTCCGCAGCACCATCCATAACCAGTGGTAAAGAAAAAGAAACATAGAAGAGGGCTCTGTTCTGCTGCATGGAACGGAGCTCTCTTTCTTTTCTGTCTGGGCGCTGTGTAATCTTTTTGTTAACAATCCGGGAAACCCATTGACAAAATGCAGGAATCTTTTATTGTGATAAGAAAGAACATGACACAGAGCTCGTTGTAACGGATGTCTCTGCGTGAAGAGAGGCGAACAAACCATGAGAATGATGTTATCGCAGTTGTTTTATGGAAGAAACGGAATGGACCAGCTCAACGGCGTTCTGCTTGGCGGCGCAGTGCTGAGCTGGCTTGCTTCTCTTGTTGTACGGCCTGCCGGGATTGCCTACCTGCTGCACTCCCTGGCGCTGCTGCTGGCTGCCATTGCCATTGTCCGGGCCCTGTCCCGAAACATTGGCCGCCGCCAGCAGGAAAACCAGAAGTTCCTGACCATGCTCGGGCGGGGAAAGAGCAGCCGGGGCAGTTGGTCTGCTCGGATGGAGCAGCGGCGGCAGTATAAGGTTTTTAAGTGTCCCTCCTGCGGCGTCAAGCTGCGGGTCCCCAGAGGGAAGGGACGGATCAAGGTGACCTGCCGCCAGTGTGGGGCGACCTTTGAAGAGAAGAGCTGAAAGAGACCCCTTGTTTCATACTCTGCCGGAGGCAGAAAAGGGAAATACAAAAAATCAAAAAAGTTTTGAAAAAGGGGTTGACATGCGAGGAAATGGATGGTATTATATCCAAGCTGTCGCGAACGATGGGACACGAAAGTGGTCAAACAAAAGAACTTGAAAAAAGTTCTTGACAAACGGAACGAGATGTGATAACATGAAATTCCACCCGGAGTTAACGGTGTGCACCTTGTAAATTAAACAACGTAAGACAAAACACGAAGCACCAAAACGGACATTAAGTTGTCCATGAAGCTTAAAAGCTTTGTGGGACGACGTTAATTTTCTTTGAAGCTAAGAGATTAGCTCAATAACATGATTTGA
>NZ_JAXDRS010000053.1:0-60320 GCF_034090835.1 Evtepia sp. | reverse complement strand
TCAAATCATGTTATTGAGCTAATCTCTTAGCTTCAAAGAAAATTAACGTCGTCCCACAAAGCTTTTAAGCTTCATGGACAACTTAATGTCCGTTTTGGTGCTTCGTGTTTTGTCTTACGTTGTTTAATTTACAAGGTGCACGCCGTTAACTCCGGGTGGAACTTCATGTTATCACATCTCGTTCCGTTTGTCAAGAACTTTTTTCAAGTTCTTTTGTTTGACCCCTTTCGTGTCCCGTCGTTCGCGACAGCTTGGATATAATACCACCCTTCTCCCCAGATGTCAACCCCTTTTTCAAAATTTTTTTGATTTTCTTTTTCCCGGCTCCAGAACCACAGCAAACACACCAGAATCCCTCCGGCGATCAGGTTTCCAACGGGCAGGACATAACCTGACAGCACCTGGTTCCAGAACCACACAGGAAGGGTCAGCAGAAACACCAGTCCGGTCAGGCACCAGCCCATCCTCTTATTCTCCTTTCGGCCAAGGACCAGGGCCAGCAGACGCCGCAGGCTCAGCAGCAGCATACCCAGCAGGGCAGCGTCCCCCAGCACCCACAGAGAGGAAACCAACTCTTCCAGCCGCTGGAACGCCCCTTCAAACCCCAGCCCTGATACCATTTGAAAGAAGGGCCGGTTGATGTGTCCGGTGAGTTCCGCCCCCAGCCGGCCCAGCACCAGGAGGAGGGCCACGGTGAGCAGAAGGAAGATCCCTGCCAGCCGAAGCAGCCCATTGCGCCGCCCTTTTGCCTCCGGTCTCACATCTCCTATTAAGAATAAGAGGTAACAACCCGCCGCCAGCGTTCCTGCTGTGGAAAGGCTCCCCACCGGCACCTGGGCCAGTTCCTCCATGCGCCACAGGATCACATGGTCCCACTGAAGGTGAAACATCCCAAAGAAAACAATCAGGGCAAAGGCAAATCCAATGGCCAGAGCGAAGATCTCACAGGCTCGGGCAAAGGCGGGCAGTCCGCCGGCGGCCAGCCACCCCGCCAGCAGCAGGGCCACCGCCGCCAGGAGTTCCGGGGAAGCCCGCAGGGAGTCAGAGAGCCGGGTGCCGATCGTACCCCGTGGGCTGTCGTCACCACCACGCCCCACAGCAGGAATCCAGCAGCCATCCACCGGACCCCTGCCTTTCCCATCCGCCGGGAGAGCCAATCCCCCAGCTGTCCTCGGCCCAGCAGAGGCTTCCGGCTGACCAGGGCGGCAATCCCAACCCCGACCAGGCCAGCCAGCAGGGGGCACAGCCAGGCAGCGCCTCCCGCCTGCCAGAGACGGCCAGGCAGCCGTTCCGTTCCCAAGGGGAACAGAACCAGAAACGCAATCGTCATAAGCTGCGTCACCGAAATTTTTCCTTTTTCCATTGCGGTCCCTCCTGACTGCCCGTCTCTACTGCCGCTCTGCGATGGTAATGGTCACGGAAACCTCCGCCTCCAGATCAGGGAAGGCCTCCTCCCACTGGCTGGACAGCCGCTGCCACTGAAGGGGCCAGTTCAGCCCGGCCCGTTCCTTCAGGCCGGCTCCGTCGGTCCCCGCCCGCTGCATCACAGCCAACGCCTCTTCCATGGCTCGGGCGGTTTCCTGTTCTAATACATGGGTGTCTTCCACGCCGTCCCATCCGCCGGTGGCCACCCCTTCCAGCCCGCAGTGGATGGAAAGGCCCGTGAGGGTCCCTTCCTGGAACAGGGGGACCACCCGGCAGCCGGTACTTTGCAGGGACATGGAGCCCTTTCCCAAAGACCCGGTCCAATGGACCCGGTCCCCTTTTAAAAGGGAAGCCCCCAAGGCGCTGGACCCGGTGAGCCACTCCAGCACCTCACCCTTCCGGTATAACGCCAGGCCCAGATAGGACAGCCCCTGCTCACTCTCCTCCAACCCGGGGATCAGCAGCGCCTCTCCCCCTGCCAGGGCAGAGGCCGCCTCCCGCAAGGTCACCGGAGAAAACCTCGCCCGATCCTTTCCGGCGGCTTTCAGCACGCTCATCCGCCGGGCCGGGTCCGAGTCTCCCGAGAAACTTCCCGCCAGGGAATTTCCCCGGACCATCCAAAGCTGGGTCTCCGTACTCTGCTGGGGAACCTGAAAGGCATAGCTCAGAACCTCCGGCAAGGCCTCTGCCCCATTCTCTGTTAAGAGGAGGTGCTCCACGTGGGCGCAGCTTACGATCCGGTCGCCGCTGCTGGTGAGGGCCTCCACGGCGGCAGCGGTGGTCTCTCCCCAGCTGCGGTACATGGCGGGGTCTTCCCCCTCCCGACCTTCCGCTGCGGCAAAAATCTGAATCCCATCCTGCTTGGGTTCCACTCCCAGCACGCCAACAATGGCTGTGCTCCCCGCTTCCCGGCTTTGGGGCGTCCCAGCGCAGCCGCTGAGCAGCAGGAGCAAACAGCCCAGAAAGAACCATCCTTTTCTCATACCTGTCTCCTTTTGTTTTGGGTGCGCAGGGCGCTCTCCCTGAACTTCACCCAGGCCAGGGGCCAGCGGATGACCCCGTGCCCTCGCTTCCGCTCGCCTCCGGCGGCGGCAAAGGGGGTGAGGTAGGGGGTACCAAAGCTCTCCAGCTGGGCCAGTCGGCCCACCAGCACGGCCGCAGCGGCCGTCACCCCGAAGAGGCCTCCGATGCTGGCGGCGATCACCAACCCAAAGCGCCAGATCCGCAGGGCCGCGGAAAATTCCTGGCTGGGGATGGTGTACCCACTGATGCCCGCAATGGCTACTACAATAAGAACCACCGGGGAGACGATCTGGGCCTCCACCGCAGCCGACCCCACCACCAGGCCGCCCAGGATGGACACAGTCTGTCCAATGGGACCGGGGAGCCGTAGTCCTGCCTCCTGCACCACCTCAAAGGCCAATAAGAGGATCAAAACCTCAAAGACCGTAGAGAAAGGCACGTTGGTCTTGGCCTCAGAAATGGACCAGGCCAGCCGGGCCGGGATCATCTCCGGGCGGAAGTTCACCGCCGCCACATACCAGGCAGGGAGAAACACGGAGCCCAGCATACAGAGGTAGCGGAGCACCGCCAGACAGGAGGCGGCGATCCAGTTCTGAGACCGATCCTGTCCGGTACGGAAGAAGAACCCCACCGTCCCCGGCAGCAGGTAGCCCAGAGGGATGCCGTCGATCATCAGCCCCACCCGGCCCTCTACCAGCCCCGCGCAGAAGCGGTCCGGCCGCTGGGTATAGGCCGCCATGGGGAAGGCGGTGTTCACCTCATCTACAATGAGTTCCTCCACGGCAGCGGTCTGGAAGAGTTCGTCGGTGTCGATGCGCTCCACCCGCCGTTTCACTTCCGCCACCAGGTCAGGGTTGGCGATGCCGTCCAGATAGAGGATGTCCACAGGCGTCACGCTCTGCCGCCCGGCGATCACCTCGGATATCTTCAGCTCCGGGGCCCGGAGCCGCCGCCGGACCAGGGAGGTGTTGGTACGCAGGGACTCCACAAAGGAGTCCTTAGCCCCCTTGATGGAGGGTTCGTTCTCCGGGTCGCGGACCGTCCGTTTTTCCTCGGTGACCGCCCAGTAGGAGATCATCTTCCCCTGGCCGGGGAAATCAAAGACCACGCTGCCGTCCACCAGAGCAAAGGCCGCCTGGTCCAGCGTGGTGCAGACCTTGACGCTGCGGGTATACACCACCCCTTCCACCATCATGCGGAAGGCAGCCTCCGGCGAGGCCTCCCGCAGCAGGGGGTTGGTGGTCAGCGGCCGGAGCACATAGTCGCTCATCCGCTCGGGACGGATCTGCCCCGAGATGGAAAAGGCGGTGATCTTCTTTTCCGGGTCGCCTCCGATGAGCACTTCCCGCTCCTCAAAGTCCACGCAGTCCCGGAAAATGTAACGGATATAGTCGGCAGTCAGCTCCCCCTCAAACCGGGTCTCCTGCCTGGGATGGGGCGGGATCTCCTCCCCTTTCGGTCCGATCCAACCCATGGGCCGGCCTCCTCTCCTTTCGTTGCTGCCTCATAGTATGAACCGCTTCCCGCCGGCTTATACCCGGCCCCGCCCCTTGACTTATCCTTGTCCCATGATAAAATAGAGAGAACATTTCCCCGGCTTGTCCCCGGTTTTTTCTGGGGATCTTCAGCCATCCACCCCCCGAACCGGCCTCTGTGCACCAAGGGAACAGGGCCGAAGAAAGGAGTATTTCTCATGAAAAAAGTTGCTTCGCTGCTTCTGGCGGTCGTTATGGCGCTGACCCTCTCGGTCCCCGCCCTGGCGGCAGACCCGGAGGAAGCCCAGTATTCTGCCATGCTGCTGTACAACATGGGCCTTTTCCAGGGCGGCCAGTCCAATCCCGACGGCTCCCCTCAGTTTGAGCTGGATCGTGCCCCCACCCGGGCAGAAGCCATCACCGTGCTGGTGCGGCTCATGGGGGCGGAAAAGACCGCCCTGTCCCAGACCTGGTCCACCCCCTTTGTGGACGTGCCCAAGTGGGCCCAGCCTTACGTGGGTTACGCCTACCACATGGGCTACACCGACGGCGTGGACGCCACCCACTTTGACTCCAACGCCCCTGCCGGGGCGCAGCACTTCCTGACCTTCCTGCTGCGGGCCCTGGACTATAAGGACAACGCAGACTTTGTCTGGACCTCTCCCTGGACCCTCACCGACCAGCTGGGCATCACCCACGGGGAGTACAGCGCCACCGCCCCCTTCCTGCGGGGAGACGTGACGGTCACCTCGGTGAACGCCTTGTACGTCCCCAAGAAGGGCAGCGACCAGACCCTGCTGGAGCACCTGGCCGCCTCCGGCGCCATCACCGGCAGCACCGCTGTCATCTGGGACTACAGCGCCCTGTCCTTCCTGACGGACTTCGCCTCCTTCCTGTTCTTCCCGGTGAGCGGCAGCCCCGCCTCCTTTGTCTCCTTTGAGGTGGACAAGGTCACGGTGAACGGTCTGTCCTGCGACACCATGCAGCTGACCAACCCCGACGACGTGGCCGCCTATCTGGCCTCTATCGGATATAATGTGGGCGGTTTCGGTTACATTGAGGTCACCTACGACCAGAGCGCCGCAGAGGCCGCTGCCACCGAGTACTACACCGACGACCAGGGGAACACCTATCCCCTGCTGGGCTTCTCCTTCTCCTACACTGCCACCCAGGCGGACGGCAGCAAGGTCAAGGGGTCCTTCACCGACTACTATTACATTGACGAGGTGCAGAGAGCCCGTCCTGTATAATGCGCTTACCACCGTATGGCAAACGCCCGGTTCAGCACAGCTGAACCGGGCGTTTTTCAGTGGTAGGCCACCTCCTTTTCCTGGGCAGCGGGAACCGCTTCCTCCAGTTTCCTTTTCTTTCTCCAGCCCCGCAGGGCTTTTTCTCCTTCGCAGACCAGCAAGGGGGTGAGGGCCAAGCCCATCACGATACCCCAGCAGGTCCCCTCCATGGGCGCCGTACCAAAGGCCCCCTGGAGAGGCGGCAGAAGCAGGACCGCCAGCTGAAGGGCTGCCCCTGCCAGAAAGGCTTTGTTCATAGCCTTGTTGGAGAAGAACCCCAAACGGAAGAGAGTCACCTCCTGGCTGCGCACGTCAAAGGCGTGGAAGAGCTGGCTGAAAGTCAGGGTGGCGAAGGCCATGGTGTTGGCCACCCCATAGCCCGCCCCCATGGACAGGCCCAGTCCGTAGGCCAGCAGGGTCAGTCCTCCCACCAGGCAGCCCTGCCAGGCCAGCCGGAAGGAAAAGGCCCGGGAAAACAGCGGCTCCTCCCGCTTTCTGGGGGGCTTGGTCATAAGGGTTTTCTCCACCGGTTCCATGCCCAGGGCCAGGGCCGGCAGGGAATCGGTCACCAGATTCAGCCACAGCAGCTGCACCGGGGTCAGAGGCGCATGGGGAAAGTAGAGCAGGGTGGCCAGAAAGATGGTGAGGATCTCTCCAATGTTGCAGGAGAGCAGGTAGTGGATGGCCTTCCGGATATTGGCATAGATGCCTCGTCCCTGCTCCACTGCCTCCACCACCGTGGCAAAGTTGTCGTCGGTGAGGATCATATCCGCCGCCCCTTTGGCCACGTCCGTCCCGGTCTTTCCCATGGCGCAGCCGATGTCGGCGGCTTTCAGGGCAGGGGCGTCGTTGACTCCGTCCCCGGTCATGGCCACCACATGGCCCTTCTTCTGCCAGGCCTGCACGATGCGCATTTTGTGCTCCGGGGTCACCCGGGCAAAGACGGAAAATTGCGTGATCTCCTCTTCCAGGGTCTCCTGGGGTAAAAAGTCCAGGCCGGGGCCGTCAATGGCCTTGTCCCCAGGCCGGTGGATGCCCAGCTCCCGGGCAATGGCCACCGCCGTGTCCTTGTGGTCGCCGGTGATCATCACCGGGCGGATGCCCGCCCCGGCGCACCGCTCCACCGCCGGCCAGACCTCCGGCCGGGGCGGGTCCATCATGCCGATGAGCCCCACAAAGGTGAGCTCCCGTTCCAGCTCCTGGGGGGACCAGTCCGCGGGATGTCCTTTCTGGCGGCGTTCCGCCACCGCCAGCACCCGCAGGGCACCGGCGGCCAGCCGGCTGTTTTCCTCCAGGATCCGACGCTTGTCCCCCGCCTGCAAGGGCTGGGGACCATTGGGACCCAGAATATGAGTGCACCGGGCCAGCACCGCCTCCGGGGCCCCCTTGACGGCAATGAGGCTGTCTCCCCCGGGAAGGCTGTGGCAGGTGGCCATCCGCTTGCGCCCTGAGTCAAAGGGGGCTTCCCCCCGGCGGGGCAGGTCCCGGACCAGCTTCTCCTTTTGCACCCCCTCCTGCCGGGCCTTTTGGACCAGGGCAATTTCTGTGGGGTCCCCTGCCCAGCTTCCGTCCTCCCGCCGGAAGGCGTCGCTGCACAGGGCCCCCAGGGTCAAGATACGAAGTTTTCGGGCGCTCTCCCGGGGCCAGAGTTCCATCACTGTCATCTGGTTCTTGGTGAGGGTGCCGGTCTTGTCCGAGCAGATCACCGAGGCGCACCCCAGGGTCTCCACCGCAGGCAGCCGTTTGATAATGGCGTTGCGGCGAGCCATACGGCTCACCCCAATGGCCAACACGATGGTCACCACGGCGGGCAGCCCCTCCGGGATGGCCGCCACCGCCAGGGCAACCGCCGTGAGGAACATCCCCAGAATATCCCGGTGCTGGAGCATACCCAACCCGAACATCACGGCGCACACCCCCACGCACACAAAGGAGAGCACCTTGGAGACCTCCCCCATTTTCTGCTGCAAGGGGGTGTCTCCGGCGTTCTGGGCCAGCAGCAGCCCGGCGATCCGCCCCATTTCCGTGGCCATGCCCGTGGCGGTCACCACCACTTTGCCCCGTCCGGCGGTGATGACGGTGCCGCCGATCACCATATTTTTCCGCTCGGCCAGGGGGGTATCTTGAGGTAGCCCCCCGCCGCTGCGTTTATGGACCGGGAGGGACTCTCCCGTCATGGCGGACTCGTCCGCCTGGAGGCCCGCCTCCCACAGGATGCGTCCGTCAGCGGGGACATAGTCCCCGGCCTCCAGGAGGATCACATCCCCGGGCACCAGCTGGCTGGTCTCCAGCCGCTCCTCTGTTCCGTCCCGCAGCACCCTGGCCCGGGGGGCCGAGAGGTCCCGCAGGGCCTCCAGGGCCTTCCGGGCGTTGTCCTCCTGGGATACAGACAAAACGGTGTTAAACAGAACGATGAGTAAAATGATCCCTGCGTCCAGCCAGTCCTCCCTGCCTCCGGCAAAAAAGGACAAAGCGGCAGCGGCCAGCAGCACCAGGATCATAGGGTCTTTCAGCTGGCCCAGGACCCGGCGTAGCAGGCCGGCCTGTTTTCCCTCTTCCAGTCGGTTTTCCCCGTATTGCTCCAGGCGCCGGGCCGCCTCTGCGGCGGTCAGTCCCCGGTCGGGATGGGCGCTGAGAAGTTCCAGCACCTGGCGCAGGGTGTCACAGTGAAAGGCGTGCTCCATATTGCTCCCTCTTTTCCGTCCGTGTCTCCTTGGTTTCCTTGATCTTACCCGAAACCGGGCGGCAAACCTGTCAGATCCTGGGAGAGAGGAAAATTTTTCCTTTCCGGCAGGAAGAAAGCGCCGCACCCCTCTGGGTGCGGCGCGTTGGTGGTCAATCATTGGAAGTTATTCCGCAGGGGCGTCCTGACCGGACTCCCCGCCCCCTTCCTGGTCCTTGGCGGTGTCGTTGGAGGTCTGCTGATCCTGGTCCTGGGTCTGGCCCTGGTCCTGGGTCTGGGTGTCCCCCTGGGTGCCGCTCTGGCCCTGGCTGTCCTGTCCGGAGGTCTCCTCCTGGGCGGACTCAGTGGGATAGAGGCTGTTGCGGTACTCGGTGAGCTTGGTGTAGAAATCGTCCACGCTCAGGTTGTCGTAGGTCTCGGTGGTCTCCACCTTGGCCTCCTCCACCCACTTGGTGGTGACCTCGTTCATCTTGGCGGTCTCCCAGGAAACCTGGAGGGCCTCCGAGGTGCCGGGGTCCAGACGGAGGATGATGTGGTAGCCGTAGTCGCTCTCCACTACGTCGCTGACCTGGCCGGGCTGGAGGTTCTTGGTGGCGGTCTCAAACTCTTCCACCATCTGGCCGGTGGTGAAGGCATAGCCGTTGGGGTTGGTGGCCAGGCCGGTGTCCTCGCTGTTGGCGTTCATGAGCTCGTCGAACTTGGCTTCCAGCTGGGCGGGGTCGGTGACGGCCTTCAGCTGGGCCAGCAGCTCGTCTGCCTTGGCCTTCTTCTCGGCCTTCAGCTCGTCAGAGAGGGTCTGGCCGGTGGTGGGGTCCTTGGTGAGCAGCAGGATGTGCTTGGCGCACAGGATGCCCTCGTCCTGGGCGTACTTGGCCAGCTCTTCCTTGCTGATGGCGTACTCGCCGCCCTCCCGGCACAGGCCCTGGGTCATGTGGGCGTAGACCACGCCCACCTTGCTCAGTTCCAGGAAGCCCTCGGGGGTCTGGCACATGCTCTTGAGCCACTTATCGTACTCTTCCTTGCCGCCCAGTCTCTCCTGGGCCTTGGCCAGCTCGGCGTCGTAGTCCTTCTGGTCGTCCTTGGTGAACTCATAGCCCTTTTCCTTGGCCTGGGCCGTCACCACGCTGTACATGATGGCGGTGCTCTGGGCCTTCTGCTTCATCACGTCGCCCACAGGGGTGCTGCCCCCCATGGTGGTGGACCAGTCCACGTCGGTGCCCATGGCGCTGAAATAGGGGGCCACCTGATCACACTCCTGGGCCAGCCAGAAGAAGTAGTCTCTGGCGGTGACGTCCTTTCCGTTCACGGTGAAGAGAACCGTGGAGCTGGGGTAACCCATGACTTTCTCTATGGGATCTTCCTTGCTGCCGCAGCCGCTGAGCAGGCCGGCCACCATCACCAGGGACAGTGCGCCGCCCAGGATCCTGCGCATGGTTTTTTTCATGGTTACAATCTCCTTTTGGTATCAAGATGCGTTCTTCCCCTCCAGGGGACGAAGGCAGCCGGGCCCGGGTGGTTTCTCCCCCGGCCGATGCCTGTAATTTGTTATTGTAGCATGATTCCCCCGGTCTGACAACCATTTTCCCCATTTCCGCCCCGGTCCGCAGGGGGAAGCCGGGGGAAAACAGCCACAGAAAGGAAGCCGAACTCCTGAAATATTTGGCGACAAATTTGTGGAAAAGTAGATGCAAAACTGCGTTTTATTTGTTATAATGATGCTACGAGAGAGACTCTGTCCCCGGGACAGAGCAGGCACCGAACCTGTTTGAATCTAATTTAAAATCGAGAGGGATGTAACGATGATCGCACATGGTAAGGATCTGAAGATTTTCTGTGGTAACTCCAACAGAGCCCTGGCAGAGGCCATCTGCCGGGAACTCCGCCTGCCTCTGGGCAACTTAGAGTGCGGAACCTTCTCCGACGGAGAATGTTTCGTTTCCATCTATGAGACCGTCCGCGGCTCGGACGTATTCGTAATCCAGTCCACCTGTTCCCCGGTGAACGACAACCTGATGGAGCTGCTGGTGATGATCGACGCCTTCAAGCGCGCTTCCGCCGGCCGCATCACCGCCGTCATTCCCTACTTCGGCTACGCCCGGCAGGACCGTAAGGCCAAGCCCCGCGATCCCATCTCCGCCAAGCTGGTGGCCAACATGCTCACCACCGCCGGCGCCGACCGGGTCCTCACCATGGACCTCCACGCCGCCCAGATCCAGGGCTTCTTCGATATCCCCGTGGATAACCTCCTGGGCAGCCCCCTCTTCGTGGACTATATGAAGAAGCGCTTCGGCGACGACACCGACAACACCATGGTGGTCTCCCCCGACGTGGGCTCCGTCACCCGGGCCCGGGCCTTCGCCCAGAAGCTGGGCATGAGCATGGCCATCGTGGACAAGCGCCGCCAGAAGGCCAACTCCTCCGAGGTCATGAACATCATCGGCGACGTCAGAGGCAAGCGGGTCATCCTCCTGGACGATATGGTGGACACCGCCGGGTCCCTGTGCGGCGCAGCCAAGGCTCTGGTGGAGCTGGGCGGCGCTACCGAGGTCTTCGCCTGTGCCTCTCACGGCGTGCTCTCCGGCCCCGCCCTCCAGCGCATCGAAGAGAGCCCCATCAAGGAGGTCCTCTTCCTCGACACCATTCCCGCCAAAGAGGGCTGCAAGTGTGATAAGATCAAGTATCTCTCCGCTGCGCCCATGCTGGCCGACGCCATCAGCTTCATCTATCACGAAGACTCTGTGTCCCGGCTGTTCGTGTAATCCTTTTCAACATCCTGTATATTCTGGAGGCGGAGCAAAGCTCCGCCTCTTCTGTCTGTGAGGTACTCTATGTTTTTTTCCTTTCATCGGGCCGGCCCTGTCCAGTGGCTGGTGGTAGGGCTGGGCAACCCCGGCCCCAAGTACGAGTGGACCCGCCACAACATGGGCTTTCTGGTGGTGGATGAGCTGGCAGAGCGGCGGAACATCCCGGTGCAGCGGCTCAAGTACAAGGCGCTCACCAACACCGCCCTCATCGGCGGCCAGTCCGTCCTCCTCATGAAGCCCACCACCTACATGAACCTCTCCGGAGAGTCCGTGGGCCAGGCCGCCCGGTTTTATAAGATCCCCCCGGAGCGGGTGCTGGTGCTCTCCGACGACGTATCCCTGCCCCAGGGCAAGCTCCGGGTGCGCCGCAGCGGCTCCGCCGGCGGCCACAACGGCCTGAAAAACATCATCGCCCACCTGGGCACCGATCAGTTCCCCCGCATCAAGATCGGCGTGGGGGGCAAACCCCATCCCGACAGCGACATGGCCGACTGGGTCCTGGGGAAGTTCACCGGCCAGGACAAAACGGTGATGGAAGAGGCCATCGTCCGGGCCGCCGACGCCGTGACCTGCCTGCTGGAGCAGGGGGTTGAAAAGGCCATGGCCAAGTATAACGGATAAGATCCCCTTGGAAAGGAGTCCCTTCATGTCATCCACAGCCCCTACCCTTCTCCCCCGGCTGCTCTCCCGGCTGCGGGACTATCCCCTGCTGCTGGACGCCCTGCGGGAGGGCAAAAGCCCCGCCGCCCTGGCCGGCCTGGCCGCCATCCACCGGGCCCATATGGCCGCCGCCCTTCACCAGGACACCGGGCGGCCCCTGGCTGCGGTCTGCGCCGACGAGGGGGAGGCCCACCGGCTGGCAGGGGACCTGGCCGCCCTCACCGGGCAGCCGGTCCCAGTCCTGCCTGCCCGGGAGTTCCGCTTCCACCCCGGGACCTCCTCCCGCCAGTGGGAGCACCAGCGGCTGGCTCTGTTCTCCGCCCTGCTGGAGGACCGGTGCCCCCTGGTGGTGGTGACCATTGAGGGGCTCCTGCAGCGCACCCTGTCCCCCCGGCAGTTCCGGGAGGCCTGCCTTTCCCTCTCTCTGGGGGGCACCGCCCAGCCCGACCAGCTGGCAGAGACCCTGGTCACCATGGGGTACACCCGCTGCGACCAGGTGGAGGGGGTGGGCCAGTTCGCCCTGCGGGGCGGCATCCTGGACATCTACACCCCCGGTCTGGACCTGCCGGTGCGGATGGAGTTCTGGGGGGATGAGATCGACTCCATGGGGCTCTTTGACCCGGTGACCCAGCGGCGGACGGCGCAGACCGAGTCCTGCGCCATTCTCCCCGCCGGAGAAGTCCTGCTGCCTGCAGGGGCAGACCCGGCCCAGCCGCCGGATCTGCTGCTTCCCCAGTGCAGCCCCCAGCTGGCCACCGCCGCAGACTATTTCCCGGACCACACCCTGGTGGCCCTGTGTGATACCCCCCGCATCGCCGACCGAGCCAAGCACTACCTGTGGCAGCTGGGGGAGGATGTGACCACCCTGCAGGAGCAGGGCCTGCTCACCGGCAAGGCCCCCTCCTTTGCCCGGGAGTTTCTGGCCCTGTGCCGGACCCTGGCTCCCAAGGGTCTGGTCTACCTGGATTCCTTCACCACCGGCTCTCTGCCGGTGCCCCCCGCCTTTCTCCATTCCTTTACCGCCCGGCAGCTGGCCGGATACGGCATCCGGTTTGAGTCCCTGGCGGAGGATCTGCGCCAGTACCAGCGGGAGGACTTCTCCGTGGTCATCCTCACCTCCAGCCGCCGGAAGGCAGACGCCCTGCAGGGGATGCTCCGGGAGGAAAAGGTGTACGCCGCCGTGGATGAACTCCTCCACGACCTGCCCCAGCCCGGCCGGATCACCATTGCGGTGGGAGGGCTCTCCGCCGGGTTTGACTATCCCGAGGGCAAGGTGGCCCTGCTCTGCGAGGGGGAAGCCCCCCCGCCCCGGAAGAGCAAGCGATCCTCCGCCCCTTCCACCAGCCGCCAGCGGCTGGAATCCTTCACCGACCTGGCCCCGGGGGACCTGGTGGTCCACGAGCACCACGGCATCGGCCGATTTGTGGGCATGGTGAAGATGACCGTAGAGGGCGCCCAGCGGGACTATATTAAGATCCAGTTTGCCGGGGCGGACGTTCTTTACGTCCCTGCCCTGCAGCTGGACCTGGTCTCCAAATACATTGGCGGCGGGGAAGACTCCCCCCGGCGCCGTCTGTCCAAGTTAGGGGGCAGCGACTGGGAAAAGGCCAAGACCAAGGCCAAAAAGGCCGCCAAGGACATGGCCAAAGGGCTCATCCAGCTCTACGCCCAGCGCCAGCGGCTGGCAGGCTACGCCTTCTCCCCCGACTCCCCCTGGCAGCAGGAGTTTGAGGCCCTCTTCCCCTACCCGGAGACCGACGACCAGCTCCGCTGCGCCGCCGAGATCAAGGGGGACATGGAGCGTCCGGTGCCCATGGACCGTCTGCTGTGCGGGGACGTGGGCTATGGCAAGACCGAGGTAGCCTTCCGGGCGGTGATGAAATGCGTGCTGGAGGGCAAGCAGGCCGCCATTCTGGTGCCTACCACCGTGCTGGCCCAACAGCACTACATGACGGCGGTGAAGCGGTTTTCCCGGTTCCCGGTGACCATCGAGATGATCTCCCGGTTCCGCACCGCCGCCCAGACCAAGGATATTCTCCGCCGCACCGCCGACGGCTCGGTGGATGTGCTCATCGGCACCCACAAGCTCCTGGGCAAAGACATCCGCTTCCACGACCTGGGGCTCCTGGTGGTGGACGAGGAGCAGCGGTTCGGCGTGGGCCATAAAGAAAAGCTCAAGGAGATGGCCCGGCAGGTGGATGTGCTCACCCTGTCCGCCACCCCCATTCCCCGGACTTTGAACATGGCCCTGTCGGGGCTGCGGGATATGTCCACCCTGGAGCAGCCCCCCACCAACCGCCAGCCGGTGCAGACCTACGTGATGGAGCACGACTGGGGGATCCTGGCCGACGCCATCCGGCGGGAGCTGGAACGGGGCGGCCAGGTCTACTATCTGCACAACCGCACAGAGACCATCGACCGGACCGCAGCCAAGCTGCGCTCCCTGCTGGGAGAGGAAGTGCGCATCGCCACCGCCCACGGCAAGATGGACCAGGAGCAGCTGGGAGACATCATGAGCCGGATGACCGACGGGGAACTGGACCTGCTGGTGTGCACCACCATCATCGAGACCGGCATCGACCTGCCCAACGCCAACACCCTTATCATTGAGGACGCCGAGCGCTTCGGCCTGGCCCAGCTCCACCAGCTGCGGGGCCGGGTGGGCCGCTCCACCCGCCGGGCCAGCGCCTATCTGACCTATCGGCCCAGCAAGGTCCTCACCGAGGACCAGTCCAAGCGGCTGTCCGCCATTCGGGAGTACGCCGCCTTCGGCTCCGGCTTTAAGATCGCCATGCGGGACCTGGAGATCCGGGGCGCAGGCAACCTGCTGGGGGCGGAGCAGTCGGGCTTTCTCACCAGCGTGGGATACGACCTGTACCTGCGCCTGCTGGAGGAAGCGGTGCTGGAGGAACAGGGCAAACCGGCGGTCAAACCCAAGGAGTGCTCCGCCGACCTGGCGGTGTCCGCCGCCATTCCCGAGCGCTACATCCCCTCTCCCGAGCAGCGGATGGACCTCTACCGCCGCATGGCCCGCATCCGCACCCAGGAGGAGGCAGACGACATCACCGACGAGCTCATCGACCGGTACGGCGATCCTCCCAGGGGGGTCACCAACCTGGTGGCAGTGGCCCTCCTCCGGGCCAAAGCTGCCGCCTGCGGCATCACCGAGCTGATCCAGAAGGAGGGGCTGCTGCGGTTTTCCCTGCCCAACCCCTCCATCCCTCAGGTGGCCGCCCTGTGCGGTCTGCCCAAGTATCAGGGCCGCCTGCTCTTCTCCGCCGGGGAGAAGCCCCACCTGGCCCTGCGGATGAAAAAGGGGGAGGACGTGCTGAAGCTGGCCGGGGAAGTGGTGCGCGATTTCGCCCAGGCCGAAGCGGATGCCGCCGCACCCCAAGGATAACATTTCCCGGGAAAGACAGCCTTCCTTCCGGCGGGCTGTCTTTCCCTTTTTCTTGCCTTTTGTCCCCGGTCTGGTATAATAAAAATATTATGGCCCGTTTCTATGGAAGGAACCGGCACGCAAAGGAGACAACCACCCATGAACAAAAAGAAAAAGAAGCTTCTGATCGCAGGCATCACCATCCTGGTCCTGGCCTGCATCGTCGGCGGATACTCCCTGGCCTATAAGATGCCCCAGCCCATGATGGACTGCATGAACGGCACCGAGCCCCCCATCACCGGAACGGTGGTCCGCCACACCTTTGACAACCAGACCGATACCTTCACCGTGGAGGACCCCCAGCAGCTGACCGCCGTATGGGATGCCATCCAGACCTCCACCATCCGCTTTGTCCAGGGCCGGGCCATCGCCACCATCCCCAAGGACGGTGCGTTCTATGAGGTCAGCCTTTATTCCTCCCCAGAAGGACAGGAGGACGGCAGCACATATATCTTCGGCATGAACAGCGAAGGCAAGGTCTTTATCGTGGGTTCTTCCTACGCTCTCGTGGGAGAGAGCAGCCTTCTGCCGGCCCTGGAGGACCTTTTCCAGGAGGCTGGGGAAAACTGAGCCGGACCGGGCGTAAAAAACTTGAAAAAGCTGGGGAATTTCTTAAAATACAGTTGATTTTTGAAAGTCTGCCCAGTATAATGTTGCGGTAACTTACTGCTTTGCTTTATTGCAGCAAATTTTTTTTGGAGGTACGATCTGTTATGAGAGACGTATATGTTATCAGCTCCTGCCGTACTGCCGTTGGCACTTTCGGCGGTTCCCTGAAGGATGTCCCCGCTGCTGATCTGGGCGCTGCTGTTATCGCAGAGGCTCTGAAGCGCGGCAACGTGAAGGGCGAGTGGCTGGACGAAGTTATGTTCGGTAACGTTCTGTCCGCAGCTCAGGGCCAGAACGTGGCTCGTCAGTGCATGGTTAAGGCTGGCGTTCCCCTGAAGGTTCCCGCTTACACCGTGAGCATGGTCTGCGGTTCCGGCCTGAAGTCCGTCATCGAGGGCGCTCGCGCCATCCAGTGCGGCGACGCTGACCTGGTGATGTGCGGCGGTACCGAGAACATGTCCGCTGCTCCTTACGCTGTTCCCGCTGCTCGCTGGGGCGCTCGTATGAACGACGGCAAGCTGGTGGACACCATGATCAAGGACGGCCTGTGGGACGCTTATAACAACTATCACATGGGCACCACCGCTGAGAACATCTGCGACATCTGGGGCATCACCCGCGAAGAGCTGGACGAGTTCGGCTACAACTCCCAGCAGAAGGCCATCGCTGCTATCAACTCCGGCCGTTTCGAGGACGAGATCGTTCCCGTTATGGTGAAGAAGAAGAAGGAAATGGTCGAGTTCAAGGTCGACGAGCATCCCAAGGACACCACCCTGGAGAAGATGGCTAAGCTGAAGGGCGCTTTCCCCACCTCCGCTGACGGCTCCCTGGACAAGGTTGTCATGACCTTCGAGGCTGACCACATGACTCCCTCTGACGACAACAAGGGCGTGCAGCGCGTCACCGCCGGCAACGCTTCCGGCATCAACGACGGCGCAGCCGCTATCATCATTGCTTCCGAGGACGCAGTGAAGAAGTACAACCTGAAGCCCCTGTTCAAGGTTGTTTCCTGGGGCCAGGGCGGCGTTGACCCCAAGATCATGGGCACCGGCCCCATCCCCGCTTCCCGCGAGGCTCTGAAGAAGGCCAACCTGACCATCAACGACATGGACCTGGTGGAAGCCAACGAAGCTTTCGCTGCTCAGTCCATCGCTGTGGCTCGTGAGCTGGGCTTCGACATGTCCAAGGTCAACGTCAACGGCGGCGCTATCGCTATCGGCCACCCCGTTGGCTGCTCCGGCGCTCGTATCATCGTCACCCTGCTGCACGAGATGATGAAGCGTCCCGACGCTAAGAAGGGTCTGGCTACCCTGTGCATCGGCGGCGGCCTGGGCGTTGCTGCTATCTTCGAGAAGTGCTGATCCTTCCCGACAGAGAAACTTCATGCATACAACAGCGGCGGTTCTTCGGAACCGCCGCTGTTTTTTTGCTCACTGTGCCTTTGTTCACTGCGCCGCCTGGTCCGGCACGGTGGTGGGAAACTGTACGGTGAGGTTTTCCGCCCGGGCCCAATAGAGCCGGTCGTCTCCGCCGCTCAGGCAGCGGACCTGGCACCAGTTTCCGTTCCGGCCCAGGATCTGCACCGCCCCTGTGAGGGTCTCCACCTGGGTCCCCTCCCGCTTGTCATAGGCCGGGGTCTCCCGGGCCCAGACCTGGTTGCTCTTGCGCACCGCCTCCTCCCGGAAATCCAGCGCTTTGGCAGGGAGCAGACCATACGTGCCGGGGATGCCTCCATAGGGCAGATACACCCGGGCCAGGGCCCGTCCCTGGTCCAGCACCAGGACCAGGTCGTTCTTGTTCATCCGCATCCCCCCGGGGATCTCCATCCACCGGAGGAAGGCCCCATCCTCCCCTGTGGTATAGGAATAGCGGGATTTCAGGGTGGATTCCTCCTTCAGAACCGCCAGTTTCCCGGTGGTCTCCCTGGCGCCGGCGTTCATGTCCACCAAAGACTGGACCTCCTCCTCCAGGGTAAGGGGTTCCTCTTTCTGGCAGGCGCTGCACAGCAGGAGGGCCGCCAGAAGAGCGCCCCCCAGCACCAGGGCGCCTATCCTGTTTCGTTTCATCGGAAAAACTCCTTTCAGAGTGGATCATCTGTTGAGACAGCGCCTTTATTATAAAGTATCTCTCTCCCTTTTGCAAGTAAAGAAAATAGATTCTGCTGTTTTCTTTCCTCCCCCGGCCCGGCGGGCCCTGCCACACCCTCTTCCTATTTATACAAAAGAGGGAGGTCCTTTTCCGTCGGTTTTTTGAACTTTTTCTAAGGTTTGAAAAGAAGGGACCTGCTTCTTGACGGAGCAGGTCAGAGGGGGATATAATACCTGAAATAGGTGTTATCTTTGTTGCGTAACCTATTTTGTATATGTATAAATGATACAACAAACCAGAAAGGGGTATTGTTATGGCAAACGATCGCGTTTATAACTTTTCCGCCGGCCCGTCCATGCTTCCGCTGGAAGTTCTGGAGCGCGCAGGGTCTGAGATCACCAATTACGGCGGCTCCGGCATGTCCGTTATGGAGATGAGCCATCGATCCAAGGTGTTCCAGAAGATTTTCGACGAGACCCAGGAGAAGTTCCGCAAGCTCATGGGCGTACCCGAAGGATACAAAGTGCTCTTCCTTCAGGGCGGCGGCACCATGCAGTTCTCCATGATTCCCCTGAACCTCATCGGCAAAACCGGCAAGGCTGACTACGCTGTCACCGGTCACTTTGCCAACCTGGCCATGAAGGAAGCCAAGAAGTACGGTGAGATCAACATCGCCGCTTCCACCGAGGACCGCAAGCACGTCTATATTCCCTCTCAGGACCAGCTGACCCTCTCTCCCGACGCTTCCTACTTCTATTATTGCTCCAACAACACCATCGAGGGCACCGAGTGGCAGTACGTCCCCGAGACCGGCAGCGTGCCTCTGGTCTGCGATATGTCCTCTGACATCCTCTCCCGCCAGGTCGATGTCTCCAAGTACGGCATCATCTTCGCCGGCGCCCAGAAGAACATGGCCCCCGCCGGCCTCACCGTGGTCATCATCCGGGAGGACCTGGCCGGCGCTCACCTGCCCATCACCCCCGCCATCATGAACTATAAGTCCATGATCGACAAGGACTCCATGTACAACACGCCCCCCTGCTGGTGCATCTACATGCTGGGTCTGGTCTGCGACTGGCTGGAGAGCCAGGGCGGCGTAGCCGGCATGGAAAAGATCAAGCACGCCAAGGCTCAGATGCTCTACGATGTGCTGGACAACTCCAAGCTCTTCACCGTAGCCGCCGAGCCCGGCTCCCGCTCCGATATGAACGTCACCTTCCGTTCCGCTTCCGAAGAGCTGGACGCCAAGTTCGTGGCCGAGTCCGTGAAGCAGGGCTTCACCAACCTGAAGGGCCACCGTTCCGTGGGCGGTATGCGCGCCTCCATCTATAACGCCATGCCCACCGAAGGCGTGGAGAAGCTGTGCGACTTCATCAAGAAGTTCGACAGCGAGAACTAATCCCTTTCCGGCCGGTGCGGCCGAACCCTACTGAATGAAAGGACTGTTTTTCCATGTATCATGTGAAAACCATGAATAAGATCTCCAAGATCGGCCTGGCCGAGCTGGACGATCGCTTTGAGATCAGCGACACCATGGAGCACGAGGACGCCATCCTGGTGCGTTCCGCCAAGCTCCACGACTATGACTTCCCCGCCGAGCTGCAGTGCATCGCCCGCGCTGGCGCCGGTGTCAACAACATCCCTCTGGACCGGGCCGCAGACGCCGGCGTGGTGGTCTTCAACACCCCCGGCGCCAACGCCAACGGCGTGAAGGAGCTCACCATCGCCTCCCTGCTGCTGGCCTCCCGCAAGCTCTCCCAGGGCATCTCCTGGGTGAAGGAGCAGGCTGCTGCCGGCGCCGACGTGGCCGCTGTGGTGGAAAAGAGCAAGTCCGCTTATGTGGGTCCCGAGATCATGGGCAAGACCCTGGGCGTTGTGGGCCTGGGCGCCATTGGCGTTCTGGTGGCCAACGCCGCTGCCGGCATGGGCATGAAGATCGTGGGCTATGACCCCTTCCTGTCCGTGCAGCATGCGCTGAACCTGGTGCCCGGCGTAGAGATCGTGGACACCCTGGAGCAGCTCTACGGCAAAGCCGACTATATCACCCTCCACCTGCCCATGAACCCCCAGACCAAGGGCACCATCAACGCCGATGCCTTCGCTGCCATGAAGGACGGCGTCCGGATCGTGAACCTGGCCCGGGGCGAGCTGGTGGACACCCCCGCTCTGAAGGACGCTATGGCCTCCGGCAAGTGCGCCGCTTACGTCACCGACTTCCCCAACAGCGAGACCGCTGCCATTGAGGGCGTGGTAGCCATCCCCCACCTGGGCGCTTCCACTCCCGAGAGCGAGGACAACTGCGCCATGATGGCTGCCCGCCAGGTCAAGGACTACCTGGATAACGGCAACATTGTAAATTCTGTGAACCTGCCCGTTCTGTCCATGGCCTGGGCTGCCAAGACCCGTGTGTGCGTCATCACCAAGGGTGCTGACGCCGCCGCTGTCACCGCTGCCGTGCCCGGCGCTGTGGCCACCGCCTCCAAGACCAGAGGTGACTATGGCTACTTCCTCATGGACACCAACAACGCTGTAGATCAGGCTGCTGTGGCCGCCGTACCCGGCGTTCTGCGGGTTCGGGTACTCGAAAAATAAGGAGGAACGCACCGATGGCCAACATTCACCCCTCCGCCTGGATCGCCCCAGGCGCATTCATTCGGGGCGATGTGACCTTAGGCGAAAAGGTCAGTATCTGGTATAACGCCGTGCTCCGGGCCGACCAGGAGTCCATCTCCATCGGCAAAGAGAGCAACGTGCAGGATAACTGCGTCATCCACGGTGACGCCGGCAAAAACGTCGTGGTCGGCGAACAGGTCACCGTGGGCCACGGGGCCATTCTCCACGGCTGCACCGTGGAGGACCGCTGCCTCATCGGCATGAACGCCGTGGTCCTGGATGACGCCGTCATCGGCGAAGGCTCCATCGTGGGCGCCGGCGCCGTGGTGGCCGCCGGCACGGTGGTGCCCCCCAGAAGTCTGGTGGTGGGCATCCCCGGCAAGGTAAAGAAAACCCTCACCGACGAGGATGTGGCCTCCAACCTGGAGAACATCGAAGAATACCTTGGCCTTATGACCATAGGGATGGCTGACCCGGCAAACCAGTAACGACCCTGCAGGCATGGGGCGGAGATCCCGCCCCATGCTTTTCTCTATTATACCATGTGAAAGGATGGCGTTCATGCCTTACACCCTTACCCACCCTGACCACCTTCTCCTCACCGGTCCCCAGGGGGAATCCTACTGGGGCGGCAACCAGGACTGGTATCAGGATGTGTGGCAGCGGCGGGCGGGCTGCGGCCCCACCACCGCTGCGGTCCTGCTCTCCTATCTGTCCCGCGCCCACCCCGGTCTGGCGGCCCTGGCGCCCACAGGCCAGGCCACCCAGGCGGCCTTTCTGGCCTACATGGAAGAACTCTGGCCTTACGTCACCCCCGGCGCCCGGGGGCTGGACAAGGCAGAGAGCCTTACCCTGGGGTGCCGGAGCTTCGCCCTCTCCCGGGGGTGTCTGCTGTCTCAGGCGATCCTGGAGATCCCCGCCAAAGAAAAAGGCCCCCGGCCCACCCTCCGGCAATGCCGGGACTTTGTGGCCGCTGCGCTGCAGGCGGACTGTCCCGTCGCCTTTCTGAACTACTCCAACGGCGCGTTAAAAAATCTGGACAGCTGGCACTGGGTCCCCCTCACCGCCATGACCGAGGCGGAGGGGATCTTACTGTGCACCGTGCTGGACGAGGGCGAGGAAAAGGTCATCGACCTGGCGCTCTGGCTGGAGACCAGCACCCTGGGCGGGGCCCTGGCCGCCCTCTTCCCAGAGCCCGATCTGTCCCTTCCGGCAGCACCATCCAAGGAGGCTTCTATGATTCGACTGGCTCTTCCCCAAGATATCGACTCTGTCAACGATACCTACACCGAGCTCCTGCTCCACGAGCAGGAAGCGGGCAGCAACACCAGCTGGCAGCTGAACGTCTACCCCACCCGGGACATCGCCGCCCAGGCCCAGGCCGCCGGAACCCTCTATGTTATGGAGGAGGACGGGACCCTCTGCGCCAGCATGATCCTGAACCATGTCCAGGCGGAGGACTACACCAAGATCCCCTGGCAGTACCCGGCGCAGCCCCAGGAGGTGCTGGTGATCCACACCCTGTGCATCCCGCCCTCCCAGGCCCGGAAAGGGCTGGGCCGGAAGATGGTCCAGTTCGCCCTGGAGAAAGCCAGGGAACTGGGCTGCCGGGTGATCCGGCTGGACACCTCCGCCACCAACAAGCCCGCCGCCCGTCTGTACGAGGGCTTCGGCTTCCGGCTGGCCGGAGAACTGGACACCCTGCATCAGGGGGTCCTGCCCATCACCCTCATTTATTTTGAAAAAGAACTCTAAACAGCAGAACCTCCCCCCGGCCCAGCCGGGGGGAGGTTTTTCTCAGATACTGTCGTGAATGGTTCTATCTGTGGATATCAGAAAAGAAGGCCGTCCCTGTCCATGGGGGCAGCTCATCTGTCGCCTGTTTCTTTTTTCGAGGAGCGGTCCTCTCCCGTCCCTTCTCCTGCGGGAAGAAAGAAGCCCAGCACCCCGAAGAAGGCGCCCAGCAGCAGGAAGGGCAAAACCAGGGGATCGTGCCAGCCTCTGAAGATCAGGGCGATGAGAAGACAGGCGTTGCCCAGCAGCAGCAGTTTGATGGATTTCAGTTTGTCCATAGAACCCTCCTATCCCGTATTTCATGCCCATCGTTCTTGATGGGAGCTTCTTTCAAAATCAGGATAACAAACGTCCCACATCCTGTCAACCATCGTTTGCTCCTTTTGCAGGAAGCCGCCGCTTCCTGTGCATAATAAACCCGCCCCCTGTTCGTATGGAACAGGGGGCGGGGCACGACTTCACCGTTTATTTTTTCATCTTGGTGGCAATGGTCACGCCGCCAATGGCGATGCGGTCCAGGGCGTTGTCGTGGAAGGCCAGGGTAAACTCCTTGTCCTCTCCCAGGACCTCCCGCACGGCGGAACGCATTCCCTCGGCGATGGCGTTGACCTTCTCCTCCTTGATGGGACCGGCCTCGATGTTGGCCACCACCATGTTGTGGTTGCCGGGCTTGCCGTTCTCGTACAGGGTCTCATACTCCTTCACGAAGGTGTAGATGTGGGGGGCCTTCAGCACGGGGCTGCGGCGGCATAGAGCTTCTCCACCAGGGCATCCTTGGTGTTCTGTTCCAGCTTGGGAACATTGACATACATACTGGGCATACTAAGGTTCCTCCTCTGTTTTCCGGGTCTTACAAAAACGCCACAGGGGCGGTTCTGTCATGGGTCAGGAGCGAAAATCGTCCTTCTTCTTCAGCTTGGTCTGGGTGCCGTCCTCTTCCAGGAAGTAGACGTTGTCCAGCTGGGCTTCCAGGCTCCGGCGGATGGCCGCCAGATACTCCTTCCGCAGGGCTGCCTGCTCCTGCTTTTCCTCGGGGGTCAGGCCCACGGACTTACTCTTCCGGGCCAGTTCGTTCAGTCTTGCGATCCGTTCTTCGGTCATACCCGCGTCGTCCTTTCTCGTGATATTGTCAGAGGTATCGTTCCATCTCTAAAATGATGCGTCCCCGTCGGGAGGTCCCTCCCACGGCCTTGAGGACACATTTCCCCAGCCCCCGGCAGGTGAGTACATCTCCTGCCTCCACGGGCTTGTCCGCCTTTTCACAGGGCCGGTGGTTCACCATCACCCGGCCTCCCTTGATCAGCTCCGCCGCCCGGGTCCGGGAGACGGAAAAACCGGAGGAGAGAACGGCATCCAGCCGCAGCGAGGCCACCGTGGCCCGGATCTCTTTGGTCTCTCCCTGGGTGGGAGTGAGGGCGTCCAGCGGAATGGGGGTAAGGGTCACAGGGTAGCGCCCGGCGGTGCTCCACTGGGAGAGCAGAATGGGCAGGGTCTCCCGAAGGACCAGCACCTGGGCGCCGCTCTCCTCCATGAGAATGTCGCCGATCTTTTCCCGGGTCAGGCCCAGGCCCATAAGGGCGCCCAGATAGTCCCGGTGGGTGAGCTTGGCCATGGGGGGAACGGTGACTTGCAGGGCGCACACCGGGCAGTCCTCTCCCTGCTGCCAGGTCTCCTCGTCCAGCCAGTCGGGCAGGAAAGCCCAGAGCTTTCGTTCCGCGTCCGGGTAGCCCCCAAAGAGGACCCCCTGTCCCGGGGCGGCGGCCATGAGCAGGTCAGCGCTCTCCGCCTGCTGGGCCGGAGAGAGAAACCCCGTATGGGTGGGGACGCCCCTCTGCTCCGCCCGCTGCTGCTGATCCAGCACCCGGGCCAGCAGCATCCGGCTCTCCCCATCCCGGGCAAACCGGTCCAGAAGCAGGGTTTTTTTCACCAAAAGGCCCTCCCCTCAAAGAAAATTCATGTGAAAATTAGTATATCCCGTCAATGTGCCTATTGTCAACGGGTTAGACAGCGTTTATAATCGTTTATAATTTCTTACAATCCCATCCGAGGGGAATCCCTCCCGGAGGATGTTTTGCCCAATTCCCACCATAACATTTCCTACGGAGGTAGCGGCTGTGAAGCGAGTTCTGTTCATCTATAATCGTCACGCAGGAAAGAGCAAAACCTGGGCCAGTCTCTCTAACATCATCAACGCCATGACCGAGCAGCAGTGCCTGGTGACCACCTACCCTACCCAATACCGGGGCGACGCCGGGGACGCTGTGGTCCGCTGGGGCAGTCAGTTTGACCAGGTGGTGGTGGCAGGGGGTGACGGCACCCTCAGCGAAGCCATCGCCGGGGCCACCCGGATGCCCGATCCCCCGGTCATTGGCTACATCCCCGTGGGAACCACCAATGACTTCTCCAAAAATCTTCACCTGCCCTCGGATAAGCTCACGGACCTGGCCGTCACCGCCGTGACCGGCGTCCCCAAAGTCCACGACCTGGGGCGGTTCAACGGAAAGTCCTTCCTCTATGTGGCGGCCTTCGGGGCCTTTACCGAGGTGGCCTACTCCACCCCCCAGAAGATCAAAAACCTCCTGGGCTACAACGCCTATATGCTGGAGAGCGTCAAAAACCTGCCCTCCATCAAACCCTACCACGTGCGGGTGGAGTACGGAGACGACCAGGTGGTGGAGGGCGACTTCCTCTACGGCATGGTGAGCAACACCACCTCCGTGGGCCGGTTCCGCAACTTCCCCCCCGGCAACCCCGATCTGTCCGACGGCCTGCTGGAAGTCACCCTCATCTCCCCCATCCGGGACGTGAAGGACGTGGAGGAGTTCAGCCGCGCCCTGCTCATGAGCGACCCCTCCATCCTCAACTCCATGCTGACCACCTTTTCCGCCTCCAGGGTGCGCATCACCGGCACGCCCGACCTGACCTGGACCCTGGACGGAGAGGCCGGCGGCACCCACACCACCGCAGAGATCGAAGCCGTCCACCACGCCTACACCATCATCCACGGGAAATAAGCCCCCGAGGACGCCAGCTGGTCCTTGACTCTTTGTTCAATTAGTACTATAATAAACTTACAAAAAGAGCGGCCCATAAGGGTCCTCTGCAAGGAGGTCTTTGTGATGAAAAAAGTTCTGTTACCCGTTGATGGCAGCAAGCGCAGCCTCCGCACCGTGGAAGTGGTCAAGCAGATCTGCTCCCCCGAAGACTGCGAAATCAGTATCGTCAAGGTCGTCAGCGCTCAGCTTTATATCAACTCCATGGATGAGATCAAGCACAACGCAGAAAAGGCCCGCCCTGAGCTGGAAGCCGTGGCCGCCATGCTCCCCGGCTACAAGGTCAAGACCCAGGTCCTGCTGGGCAGCGCCCCCGGGGTGGAGATCGTGGAGTACGCCAAAGAGACCGACACCGATATGATCATCATGACCCGCTCCTCCCGCGGTCCCCTGCGCAAGATGGGCTCCGTGGCCACCTACATCGTCCGCAACGCCTCCTTCCTGGATGTGATCGTCATGCGTGAGGAAAGCGACGAGTGACCCCTTTTTCTTTGCTCCCGTTCCTGGGAGAGGCCCTGTGCCTCTCCCCGGTTTTTTCATCCCATCCTTCCAGAGGCACGCCCCCCTCCCCTCCATTTCGGGGAAATTATTTCGCTATTTTTCCATATTTCATTGACATTGTACCGCTTCTATTGTATACTTTAACCAGAGCCAAGACCACTACATGATTGGAGGTAAAAGATCATGAAAAAGATTTTACTGCCCATCGACGGAAGCCCCCGCAGCCTTCGCACCATTCAGACGGTAAAGCAGATCTACTCTCCTGACGAGGTAGAGATCACCATCCTCTCTGTCATTGGCAGCGCCCCCCGCATCGAGGAACCCGCCGACGAACCGGTGGAGCATCCCCCTGTGGACGAAGACGCAGAAGAGGTCGCTGATCCTCAGGCCGAGGAAAATGCCCGTCTGCTGATGGACTCCTTCGCAAGAATGTTACCCGAGTACAAAGTTGAAATCGTCATGCGCCGCGGCAGCCCTGGCCCCACCATTGTCCACTTCGCCGAGGAAGGAAAGTTCGATTCCATCCTCATGACCCGGTCTTCCAGAGGTCCCATGCAGAAGCTTGGCTCTGTGGCTACGTACATCGTGCGGAACGCCTCCTTTATCACCACCACCGTGCTGCGCGAAGGGTTATGATCTCTTGGGCAAGCCTTTGCCGGCCCCTTGAGACGATGGTTCTTGGATACAGATAATGTTCAGGGGAAAGGCAGCTGCCTTTCCCCTGTTTTCTCTTTTCCCCGGATTCATTGACTTAATGGAAAGCGTATTGTATACTTATGATAGGCGATAAATTAAACTTTCGGAAGGGAGGTCCTCTCAATGAAAAAGGTACTGCTGCCCATTGACGGAAGCGCCCGCAGCCTCCGTACCATTGAAATGGCCAAGCAGCTCTACGCCCCCGGCGACGTCGAGCTCACCATCCTCATAGTCCTGGCTGGTCAGATGCACATTGACGGACACTTTGAAGTAGAACGCCTGCAACGAAAAGCCTATCAGGAGCTGGACACCTTCGCCCAGCTGCTCCAGGGATACGAGGTCAAAACCGTCCTCCTGCGGGGGTCCGCAGGCCCGGAGATCGTCCATTATGCGGAATCCCACCACTTTGACGTGCTCATGATGACCCGGTCCTCCCGCGGTCCCCTGCAAAAGCTGGGGTCCGTGGCCACCTACATCGTCCGCAACGCTCCCTTCTTAAACCTGCTCATTATGCACGAAACCAAAGAATGACCCCGCTGCCCCCGGCTGAGATGGCCGGGGGCAACGATTTGCAAAGAAAACCACCCGACGCCATTGGCGTCGGGTGGTTTCGTTCTTTTTATGGGACGCTGTTAAAAGGGGTCCGTGGAGTCTTCCTCCGCAGTCGGGGCAAAGGGTTCCTCCGGCTTGGGCTGGGAAGCACCATTTTCCGGTGCCTCGGGGGTAGTCTGCTCTCCCTCGGGGGCGGGCGCAGGGACCTCTTCCACAGGGAGCACAGAGGGCGCTGCCTGCTGCTGGGGCGCAGCGGGGGCCGTGGTCCCGTGGAGGGAATCCTCCACCTGCGTGGGGTCCCGTCCCTGGATGATGGCCACCATCTCTCCGCCGGTGATGGTCTCCTTCTCCAGCAGGTAGGCCACCACTTTGTCCATCTCTTCCCGGCTCTCCTTCAGGATGGACACGGCCTGGTTGTAGCACTGGTCCAGAATGTCCCGCACAGCCTCGTCCAGGGCTGCGGCGGTGTCCTGGGCGCAGTCCATGCCGTAGCCGCCGTCCAGGAACTGGCTGCGCTTGGAGGCCAGGGCCATCATACCGAAGCGGTCGCTCATGCCGTACATAGCCACCATGTTCCGGGCGATGGCGGTAGCGTCCTGAATGTCCTGGGCCGCGCCGTTGGTCATGGTGTTCAGCACCACTTCCTCTGCCGCCCGGCCCCCCATGGACACGGCGATCCGGGCCATGAGTTCGTCCCGGGTGCGCAGCTCGGTCTTGTCTTCCTCGGGCATCAGCAGGGTGTAGCCCAGAGAGCCCTGGGTGTGGGGCACGATGGTGATCTTCTGCACCGGCTCGGTGTTCTTCTGCTTGTAAGCCACCATGGCGTGGCCCACTTCATGGTAAGCCACCAGCTTTTTCTCAAACTCGGTGAGCACGCTGCCCTTCTTTTCCGTGCCGGCAATGACCAGCTCGAAGGCGGCCAGCAGGTCCTCCTGCCGCACTGCCTGGCGGCCCAGGCGGACCGCCCGCAGGGCGGCTTCGTTCACCAGGTTGGCCAGGTCGGCGCCCACGCAGCCGGCGGTGGCCAGGGCCACTTTCTTCAGGTCCACGTCCTCTGCCAGGCGGATGCGCCGGGTATGGACCTGCAAGGTAGCCAGACGGCCGGCCAGATTGGGCCGGTCAATGGTGATCCGACGGTCAAACCGTCCGGGCCGCAGCAGAGCCTGGTCCAGCACCTCCGGCCGGTTGGTGGCGGCCAGGAGGATGACGCCCTTGGAGGGGTCAAAGCCGTCCATCTCCGCCAGCAGCTGGTTCAGAGTCTGTTCCCGCTCGTCGTTGCCGCCCATGCGGTTGTCTCGGGATTTACCGATGGTGTCGATCTCATCGATGAACACGATACAGGGGGCCACCTTGTTGGCCTCCTTAAAGAGGTCACGGACACGGGAGGCGCCCACGCCCACGAACATCTCCACAAAGTCAGAACCGGAGATGGAGAAGAAGGGGACGTTGGCCTCGCCAGCCACCGCTTTGGCCAGCAGGGTCTTACCGGTACCCGGCGGGCCCACCAGCAGCGCGCCCTTGGGGAGCTTCGCACCGATCTCGGTGTACTTGCCGGGGTTGTGGAGAAAGTCGATGATCTCCACCAGAGACTCTTTCGCCTCGTCCTGTCCGGCCACGTCAGCAAAGGTGACCCCGGTGGACTTCTCCATATAGACCTTGGCGTTGGCTTTCCCCACGCCCCCCAGGCCGCCCATGCCGCCGCCCATGCGGCGCATGAGGAAGACCAGAAGGCCCACCATGAGGATCATGGGGATCACATAGCTCATGAGCAGGCGCATCAGGTAGGAGGACTCCTCCACCAGGGGGGAGTAATACTCCGCACCATGTTCTTTGAGAAGGGGGATCAAGGTGGGATCGTCCTCGGTGAGGGGAGCGGTAACGTAACGGGTGGCGCCCCCCTTCTCCATCTGCTGGGCCAGCACCTGGGCCAGGTCCTTGCTGGTCTGCTTGCCCTGGTCCGGCATATCTTCCTTCAGATAGAAGGTGTATTTGTTGTTGGTCATCTCCACCACAGCCACCTTGTCCTCCTCCACCATCTGGATGAATTCGGAGTAGGGGACTTCTTTGGTCCCGGCCTGGGAGATCTGCTTGGCGATAAAGTTAAAGAAGATCACCAGCAGCAGGGCCCAGAGCACGGCGCCTGCAATCAGCTTTTGTTTCCGGGGTCCTTGTCCGTCGCCCTTGCCCCGGTTGTTTTGATTGGAACTCAACGATATCTGCCCTCCTGTTCCGGGCTGATCCCAGCCCGTTTTTCTGGTTTATGTGGTTTGCAGGGTCCTTATCCCTGCCAGCGGCATCTTTCCTCTAAAAAGGCAGTGATTCCCTGGAGTTTGGAAAAATGGTATCACATTTCCCCTCCCTTTGCAAGGAGAGGCCATTGCCATGGTGTAAAGTTTCTGTGAATGAAACAAGAAAAAAGAACCACCCAAACCGGGTGGTTCCTCTCACGGTTTCTTAAAGGGAGCCGCCCAGTCCCGCCGCCCACCGGGCCCGGCTCAAGTCCCCCCGCTTCACATAGATCCGGTACTGCCAGGAGACCTCGGGGGTTTCAAAGGCGGTGCCCCAGCGCTCCCGGGTGCCCATGCGAAAAAGGCCGGGGGAAGAACGGTTCATACACGCAACGTGGTAGGGGATCTCCTCTCCATCCAGCGCAGTGCGGATGCGCTCGCACTCCTCCAGGGAGAAGGCAAGGGCCAGTTCAGCCCGGTTCCAGATGGTGATCATAGCCATCCCTCCTTTTTCCTATGGTACCACACCATTCCCCCGGCGGCAAGGCCCTGGCAGCGCAGGGTTTCAGCGGGAATTTCCCGGGAAAAGGGGCTTTTGCTTCCCCTGGTTCTATGGTATAATGGTTAGAATTCATTGGAATGACACAGTTTCCCATGGCTTTTTGCCAGGATTGGAGTTATATGAAAGAGAAACGCAGCAATCCCCGGCCCGCCCCCAGAGAGGACGCCGTGGCCGACGGCATCATCGAAGGCCGCAACGCCGTCATCGAAGCCCTCCGGGCAGGCACCAACGTGGATAAGATCTACATCATGAAGGGCGAGGTGGACTCCGCTCTGGGCCACATCGCCTCCACCGCCCGCAGCCGCGGCATCGTGGTGGTGGACGCTGACAAGCGCAAGCTGGACAGCATGAGCCGGACCCACGCCCACCAGGGTGTGGTGGCCGTGGCCGCCGTGCGGGAGTACGCCACCGTGGAGGACATCCTCCAGGCCGCACGGGACAAGGGGGAAGCCCCCCTCATCGTGGTGTGCGACGAGCTCTCCGACCCCCACAACCTGGGGGCCGTTATCCGCACCGCCGAGTGCGCCGGGGCCCACGGCGTGGTGATCCCCAAGCGGCGCAGCGCCGGCCTCACCGCCGTGGTGGCCAAAACCTCCGCCGGAGCGGTCTCTCACCTGCCGGTGGCCCGGGTGGCCAACCTGCCCTCCCTGCTCAAGGACCTGAAAAAGGAAGGGCTCTGGATCTTCGGCACCGCCGCCGACGGCACCACCACCCTCTACGACGCAGACCTGAAAGGCCCCGCCGTCATCGTGATCGGCTCCGAGGGCAGCGGCATGAGCCGCCTGGTCTCCGAAACCTGTGACTTTTTGGTGAGCATCCCCATGAAAGGGAAGCTCAATTCCCTCAACGCCAGCGCAGCCGCGGCGATCCTCCTCTATGAGGCCCTGCGGCAGCGCCTCTGATCTTAATTTGTGAGGCTTTTCCTATGTCAGATGACAACAAGTTCAGCATAGGGGATATTTTGTGGGAATACGCCGACTACACACCGCCGGATCCTCCGGCCGGTCCGTCCCTTCCCCTGCCCCCGGACGCCGCCTCCCCCGCCCCCGGGGGCGGACAGCAGCCCGGGATGGCATCCCCTCAGCCGGTGCGGCAGCCCGCTGCCCCTCCGGCCGGCCGCACAGCGGCGGCATCCGCCGGGAGACCCCAGCCCCCCGCCAAAAAGGACCCCCTGCCGGCCAACCAGTCCCCTGCCCGGTCTGCAAACCAGCAGGGACAGCAGCCACCCCGCCCCAAACCGGCCCAGGCGCCCGCTCCCCGGCCCAGCCAGCCGGTGGCAAAGCCCCAGGCCGTTCCCCCCGCCGGAGGAGAAAAACCGGCGGCTCAGCCTCCTGTCCCTCAGCAGGCAGCCCCGAAGCCGGAGGCAGAACCCCTCTACGGGGTCCCCAAGGACGACGGCCCGGAGCTGATCGTCTTTACCCCTGACCCCAAAGCACCTAAAAAGGCCAAAGAGACTGCGCCGCCTCCCCCGCCCCAGGAGCCGCCCCAGCAGGAAAAACCGAAAAAGCGGCGGTTCTTTCAGGGCTTCCGCTCCAAAAAAGAGGCGGAACCCCAACCCGCAGCCCAGCCTTCCGGCCAGGGCCAGCAGGGTCAGCGGCCTCAGCAGGCTAAGCAGCCCCAACAAGGTCAGCGGCCCCCGCAGGCGAAACAACCCCAACAGGGCCAACGGCCTCAGCAGATAAAGCAGCCCCAACAGGGCCAGCGGCCTCAGCAGATAAAGCAGCCCCAGCAGGGCCAGCGGCCCCAGCAGATAAAGCAGCCCCAGCAGGCACAGCAGCCTCAGCAGGCACAACAGCCTCAGCAGGCACAGCAACCTCAACAGGCGCAGCAGCCTCAACAGGCGCAGCAACCCCAACAGGGGGAGCAGGCCCAGCAGGCACAACAGCCTCAGCAAGGTGAACAACCCCAGCAGGGCCAGCAGCCTCAGCAGGGTGAACAACCCCAGCAGGGCCAACAGCCCCAGCAGGCACAACAGCCCCAGCTGGGCCAACAGCCCCAGCAGGGCCAACAGCCCCAGCAAGGCCAACAGCCCCAGCAGGCACAGCAGCCCCAACAGGGCCAGCAAGCCCAACGACAAACCCAACAAACCCAACGGATCCCCAGAGTCCCGCCTCAGGGACAAGGCGGCGCCTACGCCGCCAGCGAAAAGGCCATTCCCTTCCCCCACCGGGAGCGGAAGGCCCGCACCGCACCAGAGCCTCCACCTGACGCCTCCCCGGCCCATCTGGCCGCAGAATACGCCAGCGGTCTGGGGGCCCTCAAGACCAAGTGCATCGTCTCGGGCATTCTCTCGGTGCTCCTGATGGCCCTCTCTTTGATGGAACAGAATTTGCTGCCCATTGTGAATGGACTGCTCCCCTACTCCGCCCTTTTGCCGGCGGGTTTGGGGCTCTTTGCGGTCTGCATTCTTCTCTGTCTGGACGTACTGAAGAACGGGCTTCTGCAGATCCTCCGTCTGGCCCCCAACGAGGACACCCTGGCTCTCTTCGCCACCCTCTTTACTCTGGTGGACGGCGTAACCCAGCTGGTCCTCCGTCTGCGGCCGGAGACCATGCCCTTCTTCGCCCCCTGCGCCCTGGTCCTGACCTTCCATCTCATCGGCCTGCGGAGCCTGCAGTCCGCCCGGTTCCAGTCCAGCCGCATGGCGGCCTCCACCGCCCAGCCCTATCTGGTCACCCAGGACCCCAACGTCCTCAACGGCAAGAGCGCCTTCCGCAAATGGCTGGGGGCCCCCAGAGGGTTCGGCAGCCAGATCCGCACCTTGAGTGACGTGGAGTACCGCTTCCAGCGGCTGACCCCCGTGCTCCTGGTGGCCTGCGTGGTCCTCTCTCTCATCACCACCGTGGCCCACCACCAGCCCAAGCTGGTGTTCTGGTCCCTTTCCGCCCTCTTCTGCGCCGCCGCCACCCTCAGCGCCCCTCTGGCGCTGGCCCTTCCCTTCCGGATTCTGGCCGGGAAGCTGGCCAAGCTGGGCGCCGCCCTGGCCGGATGGCCTGGCGTGCTGGCGGCCCGAGGCGGCAAGGCCACCCTCCTGCTGGACCACGATATCTATCCGCCCGGCTCCGTCACCCTGGTGAGCTCTCAGCCCTTCTCCAACCTGCCCATTGAGCGGGTGCTGGGCTACACCGCCTCGGTGATCCGGGCCTCCGGCTCCGGCCTGGCCTACCTCTTTGACCGGCTGGTGCGGGGACGGGGCGCCAACTACCTGCCCATCGAAAAGCTCACCATTCAGGAGAGCGGCCTCATCGGCCAGTGCCAGAACCAGCAGATCCTGGTGGGCAACAGTGAGTTTATGACCCGCATGGGCATCGTTCTGCCGGCGGGCATCCGGGCCAAAGACGCCATCTTCTGCGCCGTGGACCGGGAGGCCATCGGCATGTTCGTGCTGCGGTATAACCTCCATCCGGCGATCCTGCCCGCCCTGCGGGCCCTCTTCTCCCACAAGATCCACCCCATCCTGGCCACCCGAGACTTTAACCTCAGCCCCCATCGTCTGCGGCTGGGCGGCCGTCTCCCCCAGGAACAGGTGACCATCCCCGACCTGCAGCGGAGAGTCCAGCTCTCCGGCCCCCGTCAGGTCCACGACACCACCCTGGTGTCGGTGCTCTGCCGGGAAGGCGCCGCCCCCTTCACCCTGTCGGTGGTGGGCGCCCTGCGGCTCTATCGCTCCGCCCGTCTCAACGGCCTCTTCGCCCGGGTGAGCGCCTGCATCGGGGTCTTCCTCACCGCCACCCTCTCCAGCGCCGGTTCCCTCAGCGCCATGTGCGCCTGGAACCTCTCCCTCTTCCTGCTGCTGTGGGCGGTGCCGGTCCTCATGCTCTCTCTGTGGACCACCCAATACTGATCTCCCAGTACGAAAAACATCCCGGTTTCCCAGGAAACCGGGATGTTTTTTCGAACGTACGTTTGACTTGCCACAAGGGGTATGATACAATACGGTCAACCACAAGATATAGGGAGGATCACACCATGGGAACCCTCACCCCCAAACAGCAGAGCATCTATGACTTCCTTTGCGCCTTTCTGCAGGAGGCAGGGTACTCCCCTTCCGTCCGGGAGATCGGCGAACACCTGGGCCTCAAATCCCCCTCTTCCGTGAAGTTTCATTTGAACAACCTCCGGGACGCCGGGCTCATCCAGTGGGAGGACGGAAAAAACCGCTCCATCACCCTCACCGATTCCCCCCATGCCCCTCGCCGCAACCAGGTCCCCCTGGTGGGCAGCGTGGCCGCCGGAGCCCCCATCTGGGCCGAGGAGTGCATTGAGGACTATATCCCCTTCGAGACCGGCCCCCATCCCGAGGATTACTTCGCCCTGCGGGTGCGGGGAGAGTCCATGCTGGGCGCGGGCATCCTGCCCGACGACCTGGTGGTGATCCACCGCCAGGGAGAGGCCAGAAACGGGGAGATCGTGGTGGCCCTCTTTGAGGACGAAGCCACGGTGAAGACCTTTTCCCGAAAAGGGAATCAGGTCTGGCTCCTGCCTGAAAACCCCGACTATTCCCCCATCGACGGGAGCCAGGCCCAGATCATCGGCAAGGTAGTCGCTCTGGTCCGCCGGTACTGACGAACCCAAGAAAAAAACCGCCGTCATGGAATCCATGGCGGCGGTTTTTCATTGGGATGGTTTCAAGGGTCAGGCCTTCTGCCCCCGGGGCGGCAGGCGGCCGTCCTTTCGCCAGGACCGGAACTCGCTCAGGGCCAGACCCACCGAGAGGAGGAAAGACAAGGCATCCGCCACCGGCGCAGCCAAAAGGGCCCCGTCCAGCCCCAGCCAGGCCGACAGCAGCAGGGCCAGGGGAATGAGGAAGATGCCCTGCCGGGCCAGAGGCAGCAGGAGAGACTTCGACGGTTTTCCAATGCTCTGGAAGAAGGAAGCGGTGGTCATATGCAGGCCGTAGACAAAGAAGGCCAGCATATACAGCCGGAAGCAGTGGGCCGCGCAGTCCAGATACACCGGGTCGTTGTTGACAAAGAGGCTGCCAATCTGCCGGGGGAAGACCTGGAAGATCACGAACCAAAGCACAGAAATGGCCAGGGCAATGGCCGCTGCCATCCGATAGGTCTCCCGCACCCGGTCATACCGCTTGGCGCCGAAGTTGTAGCCGTTGATGGGCTGGGTGGCAGAGGAGACCCCCACAAACATGGAGTGACAGATCTGGTAGACCTTCATCATCATGCCGTAGACGCTCAGGGCGATGTCGCTGCCGTAGGCCGTGAAGGCACCCCACTTGGTCATAAGGTTGTTCATGACGATCTGCACCAGGGCGGTGAGCAGCTGGGTGAGCATACTGGGGATACCCAGGGCCAGGATGTGAAGGGCACGGGCCCGCTCCGGCCGCAGGGCAGCCTTGCGCACATGGACAGTCTGGAAGCGGGGCAGGTAGCGCAGGAAGAGGATGCCGGAGACCACCTGTCCGGCCACGGTGGCGATGCCGGCGCCCACCACCCCCATGTGCAGGGGGAAGATAAAGATGGGGTCCAGCACCAGGTTGATGACCGCGCCGGTGACCATACACTTCATGGCGTAGGTGGGGCGGCCGTCCGCCCGGATAATGGCGGTCATAGCAGGGCTGAGCAGCTGGAAGGGGATGCCCCAGGCAATGGTACGCATATAGGCCAGGGACTGGTCATAGGCCGTGTCGGTGGCGCCGAAGGCCCGGACGATCCAGGGGGCAAAGAGGCCGGTGATCACCGCAGCCAGCACACCGCAGGTGATGAGCAGCGTCACCGTATGGCTGAGGGTCTTGTCGGCCTCCTCCTGCTGTTTCCGTCCCAGGGAGAGGCTGATGTTGGCGGCGCAGCCGTCGCCCAGCATAAGAGACACGGCGTTCACCAAAATGGCCAGAGGGAAGGCGATGTTGGTGGCCGCCATGCCGGTGATGCCCACGCCTTGCCCCACAAAGATCTGGTCGACGATGTTGTAGAGGTAGTTGACCATCAGGGTCAAGGCGGTGGGGATGGAGTAGCGGGCAATGAGGCGGGGAATGGCTTCGGTTTCCAGCGGGTTCACGGAGGGTTTCTCCATGGCGTATCGCTCCTTTCTTTTTGGGGGCTCCATCGTCCCCGGGCAGAAAAAAACACCCGGCCCAGACCTGTGCAAGGTCCGCCGGATGCCGAAAACACGCAAAAAAAGCAGGAGAGCAGCATCCGACCAAAAAAGGGCAGAGGACGCTTTCTTCTCCCATCCAGACCGATCTGTTGGCTTCGGAATTTCACCGAATTAAGCATACACCGATGCTTCGCGGGCTATACCACCAGTAGAGGAAACCCTCATTTCTGAAGAAAGTGGAACCTGGTTCCATCTGTTTTTACGGGGGTAGTATAGCACGCCCCACAGGGATTGTCAACCGCAGGGGTATAGCTGCCCCTGGCTCCCCCTATCGTCCTGCCGAAGAGAGGCGTTCTATTCGCTTGCCCTTTCTCTGGGCATACCGCATGGTTTGATATGCCCCTCCTCTTTGATGCTCCACGCAGAAAACAACCAAGTCGCTCCGGTCTACCATCTGACGGTTACGAACTTGGATGGCCGCCTTTGGATGGCAGGCAGCCGCCTGACTGCAAATCTCGACTTCGTCATAGTGGTGCAAAAGGTTCTCCGGCTGGTGGTGCAACGCTGCCGTCGGGTAAGGCAAAACCAGAACCAAGGAACTGTTATCATCCCGAAGCTTGCGTTTTTCCTCTCTGATAACACAGGAAATCATTTCGTCGAACTGTCCATGACAGCCCACCAGAAATTCTATATACTCCTGTTCGAGAAGCAAGGTACGGATCAGCGCCCTCGCTCTTTTCTCCACCAGGCAGAAATTCTGAATCGATCTATGCCCAAAAAAACTCACCGTATATTCTTTCATCTTGCACCGCTTCTTTCGATTTCCGCGTTACCCCTTTTTATGATAGACGCTCTCTTGCTTCATTCTATCATTTTATATTCTAAAAGTAAATAATCCTATATTTCAAGTCAGTTATAATTTACACAGCTTGTTGGTAGCATACTATCAGGAGGTGATGGTATGCAGACAGAGTTTCCCCAGCGCTATATCACCCTGGGTCTCAAAATCGCCTATTACAGGAAAAAGGCCGGTCTCACCCAGGAGATGCTGGCCGAACGCATTGGAAAGAGCCTGAACTTTATCGGGCAGGTAGAGGGGCCCGGCACTGTGCGGGGTGTTTCTCTGGAAACCCTGTTTAAGATTGCCCAGGTCCTGAATCTCCCGCCCTCCAAACTGCTGGAGGACGATGACTAAAAATCGCCCCTCAGAGGGAACGCAAACCCTGTTTGCGTTCCCTCTGAGGGGCGATAATGTGTTTGATTCAGTCAGGGCGTATCGTAGCGGCGCTCCAGGTGGCCAATGAGCTGGGCCACGCAGCTCTCGTCGCAGGAGGGCAGGATCTCGGTCCCCGGCTGCTTCACCTCTTCGTAGCAGTTGGCGGGGGCGAAGGGCACCGCAGAGACTTCCAGCATGGGAATGTCGTTTAAGCCGTTGCCGATGCAGTAGATGTTCTCCCGCTTGACCCCCAGGTAATCCGCCAGCCACAGAACAGCCAGGCCTTTGTTGGCGCCCTTGGCGGTCATTTCCAGAAGGTAGGGGTTGGAGAAGGTGAGCTCATAGTCCTCCCCGTGGCGGTCCAGCAGATAAGCCTGCACCTGCTGCAAGAGGGTGGTGTCAGGATGCTGCAAAATGACTTTCAGCCAGGGGGTTGGCATGGCGCTGATCTCCCGGGGGATCCCGGTGAGACGACAGCGGGTCAGGTGACGCTGGGTGACTTCGTTTCCCCGGAAGGTATAGACTTCGTCCCCGTGGTAGGCCTCAAAGCCAACCTGGGGAAAAGCCCGGCAGAGCTCTTCCAGGTGGTCCGCCGCAGCTTGGGGCAGGGACTTCTGCCAGATGACCTTTCCAGCCTGGAAGTCGTAAATGGCGGCGCCGTTGGAGAGGATCACCGGTACGTTCACCGGCAGCCGTTCGGTCTCCATCTGGATGGCGAAGTTGATATAGGAACGGCCGGTGGAGATGGTGAAGAGTCCTCCTTCCCGGATAAAGCGGGCGATGGCCTCCCGGTTTTCCTGGGAAATGGTAAAGTTGCTGTCATACAGGGTATCGTCATAGTCGGTCGCCAACAGGACACCGGTGAATTTTCCCATTCCTTTCGCCTCCTTTCCGCCCCAGGGGTTTTGGGAAAAAACCCTTGAAAACTGTGCCGTTTTTCTATTTTATAATAGCCGGGCGCATCTTGTCAAGACAGATTGGAAGTAGTCCGGCAGAGGGGAGGAGAGGGTCAGCCGCTCCCCGGTGACCGGGTGGAGGAAGGACAGCCGCCGGGCGTGGAGGCACTGGCCCGCCAGCTCGGGAAAGCCCTTCCGCTGGCCGCCGTACACCGGGTCTCCCAGCACCGGGTGGCCCAGCGCAGCCAGATGGACCCGGATCTGGTGGGTCCGGCCGGTCTCCAGGCGGCATTGGAGATGGGTGTAGCCAGGGTAACGGCAGAGCACCGTCCAGTGGGTCACCGCTCTCCGGCCGGTGTAGTGGTTCACCGCCATCTTTTTCCGGTCGGTCTGGTGGCGGGCGATGGGCAGGTCAATGGTCCCCTCGTCCTCCTTCAGATTCCCCACGATCACCGTCTCGTATTCCCGGTACAGGCTGTGGTCCTGAAGCTGCTCCGCCAGGGCCAGGTGGGCTGCGTCGTTCTTGGCAGCGATGATGAGGCCGCTGGTGTCCCGGTCGATCCGGTGGACGATCCCCGGCCGGAGCTCCCCGTTGATGCCGGAGAGGCTGTCCCCGCAGTGGAAGAGCAGGGCGTTGACCAGGGTGCCGTCGGGATGACCCGGGGCAGGGTGGACCACCATACCCACGGGTTTGTTCACCACGATGACGTGGTCATCCTCATAGACCACGTCCAGGGGGATGTCCTGGGGGAGGATCTCCACGGGGGAGGGCTCAGGCACCGTTACGGCGATCTCCTCCCCGGCCCGCAGGCGGTCGTTCTTTTTCAGGGGCTTGCCCGCCCTTATCACATGGCCCTGCTCCAGCAGCTTTTGCGCCGCGGAGCGGGTGAGCGCAGGCAGAGCCTGGGCCAGAAACTGGTCGGCTCGGATATTGTCCTGGGCAGGGGAGAGGGTCACGGTCATTTCTCGCCCTCCCGGTGCTCCTTCCGCTCCTTGAGGAACTGGAGGATCACATAAACGCACAGCAGCAGGCCGCCCAGCACCACACCCATGTCCGCTACGTTAAACACAGCGAAATTCATGAAGTTGGTGGCAAACATATCGGTGACAAAGCCCAGGAAGAGCCGGTCAATGAAGTTGCCCACAGCCCCGCCCAGCAGCAGGGCCATGGCCAGCATCCCGGTCCAGTGGTTGAAGTAGCGTTTGGCCAGCAGCACGATGAGGACCACGGACACCACCCCGGACAGGATGGTAAGGATCCAGGTGTGACTGCTGAAGAGGGAAAAAGCCGCGCCGGTGTTCTTCACATAGGTCAGGTCCAGACCGGGCAGGAACACCACCCGGGTATGAAGGGGGATCAGCGCCCGGACCGAGAACTTGACCCATTGGTCCAGGGCCACCAGGAACGCAGCCAGAAGGAAATAGGGCACGAGGAAAACACCGTCCTTTCAAAAAAACCAACCGGGCGGCCGGCTTCACGGCCGGCCGCCCGGAGCATAGCTGAGGAGCAGGAACCAGGGGGTATCACACCAGGGAGGCGATCACCTTGCCGCAGCGGGGGCAGAGGCCCTCGCTGTTCACGGTGGGCAGCACCTTCCAGCAACGCTGGCACTTCTCGCCCTGGGCGTTCTCCACCGCAGCAGAAGCGGTCTCGCCCACGGTGACGGACACCTGGGAGATGATGAGCAGGTCGGCCAGGGCCTGGGGGTCCATGTCAGCCAGGAAGGCGTCCTCGGCGGGAACGGTCAGGTCCACCTTGGCTTCCAGGCTCTTGCCGATCTTCTTCTCCGAGCGGGCGGTCTCCAGCACGCCGTTGACCAGGTCACGGATCTGGATGATCTTATCCCACTTTGCCATGGCAGCCTCGTCCAGGGCATAGGTGTCGAAGGGCTGGTTCATGTCGTTGAAGAGGACGTTCCGCTGGTCCGCACCCTGTGCGTGGGGCATGGACAGCCAGATCTCGTCGCAGGTGAAGCAGAGGATGGGGGCCATGAGCTTGGTCATGGTATCCAGGATCAGGTAGAGGGCGGTCTGTGCGGAGCGGCGCAGGAGGGAATCCTTGCCCTCGCAGTACAGACGGTCCTTGATGATATCCAGGTAGAAGTTGGACATCTCCACCACGCAGAAGTCGTTGACTGCGTGGGTGATGACGCTGAACTCGTAGTCGTTGTAAGCCTGGAAGCAGCGCTGCACCAGGGCGTTCAGCCGGGTGATGGCCCAGCGGTCCAGCTCCTCCATCTCTGCGGGCGCCACCAGGTGGTCAGCGTCGAAGCCGTCCAGGTTGCCCAGGCAGTAACGGGCGGTGTTGCGGAACTTCAGGTAGTTCTGGCTCAGCTGCTTGAAGATCTTGTCAGAGCAGCGCACGTCGGCGTGGTAGTCAGCGGAGGCGGCCCACAGACGCAGCAGGTCTGCGCCGTACTTGTTCATGATCTCATAGGGGTCCATGCCGTTGCCCAGGGACTTGTGCATAGCCTTGCCCTGGCCGTCCACGGTCCAGCCGTGGGTGAGGCACTCCTTGAAGGGAGCCTGGGCAACGCCGGTGGAGCCCACAGCGGTGAGCAGGGCGGCCTGGAACCAGCCGCGATACTGGTCGAGGCCTTCCATATACATATCAGCCGGCCAGAAGCCCTGGTCCTTCTTCATGGAAGCCACGTGGGTGGAACCGGAGTCGAACCAGCCGTCCAGGGTATCCTCTTCCTTGGTGAAGCCTTCGGACTTGCCGCAGTGGGGGCAGGTGAAGCCAGCGGGGAGGATGTCCTGGGCCTCCTTGGCAAACCAGGCGTTGGAGCCTTCGGCGGCGAACAGGTCGGAGATGAGGGCGATGGTCTCGTCGGTGACGATGGGCTTGCCGCAGTCCTTGCAGTAGAACACAGGGATGGGCAGACCCCAACGGCGCTGACGGGAGATGCACCAGTCGGTACGCTCTCTCACCATGGCCTTCATGCGCTCCAGGCCCCAGGCGGGCACCCAGCGCACGTCCTCGCAGGCGGCGCAGGCCTCGTCCTTGAAGGCTTCCACGGAGCAGAACCACTGGGGAGTAGCCCGGAAGATGATGGGCTTCTTGCAGCGCCAGCAGTGGGGATAGGAGTGAACGATCTCTTCAGAAGCGAAGAGGGCGCCGGAGGCTCTCATGTCCTCCAGGATGATGGGGTTGGACTTCTCGGTGGGCAGGCCAGCGTACTTGCCGGCGTAGTCGGTGTGGCGGCCCTGGTCATCCACGGGCACCACCATATCCATACCGTAGCGCTTGCAGGTCTGATAGTCGTCAGCACCGAAGCCGGGAGCGGTGTGGACGCAGCCGGTACCGGAGTCCATGGTGACGTAGTCAGCCAGCACCAGACGGGAGGTCTTGGGCAGGAAGGGGTGATCGGCCAGCATATTCTCAAAGAAGGCACCGGGGTGCTTTTCCAGGATCTCGTAGGTCTCAAAGCCGCCCACCTTCATGACCTTTTCCGTGAGGGCCTCTGCCATGATGTAGACTTCCCCGTTGGGGGCCTTCACCAGGACGTAGGTCTCCTCGGGATGCAGGGCGATGGCCAGGTTCCCGGGGAGGGTCCAGATGGTGGTGGTCCAGATGACGAAGAAGAGCTTGGACTTGTCATAGCCTGCCAGCTTGCCGCTGTCGTCGTGCATGGCAAACTTCACGAAAGCGGTGGTGCAGGGGTCGTCCTGGTACTCGATCTCAGCCTCTGCCAGGGCGGTCTCGTCGTGGGGGCACCAGTACACGGGCTTGAGGCCCTTGTAGATGTAGCCCTTCTTATACATCTCGCCGAAAACCTTCACCTCCTCGGCCTCGAAGCCGGGGTTCATGGTGAGGTAAGGGTGCTCCCAGTCGCCGATGACACCCATGCGCTGGAAGCCCTCGCTCTGCACGTCCACATAGTGCTGGGCAAACTCATGGCAGGCGGAGCGGAACTCGGGCGCGGGCATGGTCTTGTGGTTGAGCTTGTTCTGCTTGATGATGGCAGACTCAATGGGCATCCCGTGGTTGTCCCAGCCGGGCACATAGGGGGTGTAGTAGCCCCGCATGGCGTAGGAGCGGACGATGATATCTTTAATGGACTTGTTCAGGGCGTGGCCCATGTGGAGGGCGCCGTTGGAGAAGGGAGGGCCGTCGTGGAGGGCGAAGCGGGGCGTGCCCTCGTTCTTTTTCAGCAGCTCTCCGTAGATGTCCAGCTTCTTCCAGTTGCGGAGCATCTCAGGCTCCCGCTTGGGCAGGCCGGCCCGCATGGGAAAGTCGGTTTTCGGCAGGTTGATGGTGGCGTTATAATCCTGAGGCATAGTTGACATTCACTCCTTAAACCTGCGGTCTCCCCACCGGCTGCGGCGGTTAGCCGGGATCGGGGACCCAGGGGTTGGTTTTTGTTTCTCTCGCAAGGAAACGGAACCTGCCCGGAGATCCGGCCAGGTTCCGTTTTGTATGGTTTCGTTATTCGATCTCGTAGTCCTTGCCGAACTGGATCTGATCAAAGGTGCGGGTGTCGCCCAGATCCCCGGCGGGGGCTTCCCCGGTCTCGCCGGGGGTCTCGAAGATCTTGGCCATGGAGGCCTCGATATCCTGGGCTACCTCTTCCTGCTGCTCGGGGGGCACGGTGACCACGGGAGCGGCAGCGGGGGCTTCCTGTGCGGGGGCGGCAGCCTCCGTGTCAGCCTGGGCTTTCTTCTCGGCGGTGAGCTCAGACAGGCCGCCGATGTACTCCAGCTCCTTGGTGTAGAGCTCTTTGAGCTTGGCGATATAGGCGGTGGTGGAAGCACGGGCGGCGTCCAGACGGGCCTGCTCGTTGGCCAGGCTGGTCTTAGCGGCTTCCACCCGGGCCAGGACGGCCTTTTCTTCCTTCTCCAGCTCCGCGCGCAGGGCTTCGCTCTTCTGCTTCACCGCAGCGGCGGTCTGGTCGATGGCGGCCTGCTTCTTGGCTTCGCCCTCTTTCACCATGGCGTCGGCCATTTTCTGGGCGGAGTGGAGGGTCATACGCATGGCGTCCTCGGTGGCGCGATATTCCTCCACCTTGTCCACCAGGACTTTCAGCTTGTTCTTCAGAGAGGCGTTCTCCTGATACAAGGTGCGGTAGTCCTCAATGAGGCTGTCCAGAAAGGTATCCACTTGCAGCATATTGTAGCCGCCGAAGGAGGCTTTCGGGAATACATGGGCTTCCGCTTCCTGCGGTGTCAACATCGTCATTCACTCCTATCCCTTTTCTATTTCTTGCAGGGTGTGGTTCCTGCGCTGCCCGGCAAAGCGGGGCGGATGATCAAAAGTAGAGGCCGTTGTTTTCCAGCTCGTCGATGAGATCCCCCATGATGTCCACGTTGTAGGGGGTGACGATATAGGTCTGGAGGGCGACCTTCTTCATCTTGCCTTCCTGGGCGTAAGCTACGCCGGAGAGGAAGTCCAGCAGACGGCGGGCGATGTCCCGCTCGGTTTTCTCCAGGTTCAGGACCACGGTGCGCTTGTCCCGCAGGTGGTCGGCGATCTCGGATGCGTTTTCATAGCGCTCAGGCTTCACCAGGACGACCTGGAGCTGGGTGGTGGCGTGGATGTTCACCACCTTGCCGCCGGTGTTGCGGCGGGGCGGCTCCTGGAACTCCCGGCGGCGGGGCGGTTCTTCCCGTTCCCGCTCCCGGACAGGAGGGGGAGGAGGAGGGGGCGCCGCTTCTTCGGGCTCGTCGTCGTATACGTCTTCTTCTTCGTCGTAATCGTCTTCCATCTCGTCTTCGTAAGGATGGGTGAGGCGCTTGAGTTCATCTAAGAGTCTCATGGTTTCAGTAACCCCCTATAAGTTGTGAAAAATGGCACGGCAGAGCAGTCTCATCCCTGGGGATGCCAGGGGGGACGGGCCCCGAAGAGCGCAGTACCCACCCGAACCATGGTGGAACCGCCTTCAATTGCAAGGGGATAATCTCCGCTCATGCCCATGGAAAGGCAGTCAATATTAGGGTTATTATCCCCTAATTTCTCCCGCATGTCAACAAAAAGCTGATAAGTTTCTTGGAAAAAGGCGCGATTTTCTTCGTCGGAAGCGGTTGCCGGGGGGATGCACATGAGCCCTCTCAGGTTCAGGTGGGGGCACTCTCCTGCGTGGCGGGCCAGGGCGAGGATCTCCTCGGCGCTGGCGCCTCCCTTGCTCTCCTCGTCGCCGATGTTCACTTCCAGCATGATGTCCTGGACCACGTCCAGCTTCGCCGCCTGCTTTTCCACGGCGTCCATCAGCCGCTGAGAGTCGATGGATTCGATCATGTCCACCTTGCCCACAACGAACTTCACCTTGTTGGTCTGGAGGTGGCCAATGAAGTGGACCCGGGCCCCTTCATAGGCGTTGTCTTCCAGGTGGGCCACCAGTTCCTGGACCCGGTTTTCTCCGCAGACGGTGATGCCCGCCCGAATGGCGTTGCGAATGGTCTCGGAGGTCTGGACCTTGGTGGCTGCCACCAGAGTGATCTCCTCCGGGTCCCGTCCGGCCCGGACTGCGGCCTGCCGCATGGTCTCCCGCACTGCTGCCACGTTGGCGGCAATGGTCTCGTAGCTCTTGGTTTCTGTCATCGTTAACGTACCACCTTTCCATCAGTTAGTTCCGCCGTGGCGAGGATCACTTCATCCCCCGCCCGAAGGACTCTTGTATCTTCTGCGCCGTTGTTGTTGGCGGCGACCAGATAACCGGTTTCATCTTCTGCCAGGATCTTCACCGGGCGGAACCGGGCCTTGTACCCGGAGACGATGTACACCCCGGCTTCCCCGTCCTCGTTCACCCGCAGGGCCTCCTTGGGCACCCGGATGCCTTCGCTGCTGCTGAAGACCACTCGGCCGCTCTCCTGGCGCAGGGTGTCTGCCCGGCCGATGTCCTTGGAGGACTGGAGCACGACTACGACCCGGCCCTCCTGCACCTCGCCCACGCTCTTGACCTGCATGGTGAGGGTCTGGAAGAGGGAGTCAAAATACACGTCTACGCTCTTTCCGATGGTGAACTTGCTGCTGTACTCCCCGGGCACCACCACGGCGTAGTACCAGGTGGCGCTGGTGACCAGGCGGCCCAGATAGTTCCCGTCGCTCAGGGGGGCCAGTTCTCTCCAGTGCGCCAGGTCAGAGGGGGAGAGGTTTTCCAGTTTTTCCGGGGTCAGAAGGGTCTCGTATCCGTCCAGGTTGGAATAGAACATGCCTCCTTCGGCGGCGGTGATGGTGGTGGCGCCGGTCTGGCTGCTCTGCAGGGCCTCGTACTGCTGGGTGAGGGTCACCGCAGCCTGGTCCATCTTGGCGGCGGCGTCGGAGGAGAGAAGATACTCCCGCCGCAGCACCAGCTTCCGGTAGTTGTCCGCCCGGTCAGAGAGGTTGGTGAAGTTCCCCGACGAGGCGTACTCCCGCAGGCTGTCCATGGCGGACAGCATCTGGTCCTCCAGGACCACGCCCGAAGGGGAGCCCTCATAGGTGGCGTACTGGAGGCAGCCCAGGTCGCTTCTCACCTGGAGCAGCTCCTCCTGCTTCTCCACATACTGCTCGTCCTGGTAGACCACGCCGATCTCCTGGCCTTTGCCCACCTTTTCTCCCTGGTTCCGCTTGAGCTGGACCAGACCCTGGCCGGATTCCACAGGCAGCTCCTCCCGCACCACCCAGCCTTCCGCAGCCACTCCTTCGGAGATGGTGTCGGTATAAGCGGCGGTGGTGGGGTAGGGGTTCCGGATCCCGATCCAGGCAGAGATGATGAAATAGGCCACAATGACCACAATGATGCCCGGTACGACGATTTTCGAAAAAATTGTTCCCTGCTTTTTCATAGGCATGCCTTTCTGTTACTCGGCGCCTTCCTCCTCCCAGAACAGCGGCCGCTCGGGCACCACGGTGGAGATGGCATGCTTGTACACCATCTGCTGCCGCCCTTCGCTGTAGATCACCACAACGAAGGCGTCAAAGCCGCGGATCTCTCCCCGGATCTGGAAGCCGTTGACCAAAAACACGGTGGCTCCCATCCGGCTGCGGCGCAGTTTGGACAAAAGAAGGTCCTGTAGGTTGCGCTTTCTTACTTGGGTTGTCATTTGTGTCTGCATAGTGACGCACTCCTTTATCTTTGGGTGCGTCTATGGCAATCCTTTTTCCTTTAGAAATTCCGTCGAATCCTGAACGACAGCGGAAAAATCCGGTGTTTTTTCCAAAAAAATCCAGTGTGCATTTTTGTCCCTGCGGAACCAGGTGAGCTGCCGCTTGGCGTACTGCCGGGAGCGGAGCTTGATCTCCTCCGCTGCTGCCTTCAGGTCGCCGCCGGTCTCCACCGCCTCCACCAGCTCCTTGTAGCCGATGGCCTGCATGGCGGTGCAGTCCCGGGGGATCCCGGCGGCCAGCAGGGCCCGGACTTCCTCCACCAGTCCCCGCTCCATCATGAGATCCACCCGCTGGTCAATGCGGGCGTAGAGGTCCTGGCGGTCCTGGTAGGTCAGGGCAATGGTAAGCCCCTCGTAGCGGGGCGGCAGACTCTGGGTCTCCCGGTTGTGCTGGGAGAGGGTCTTTCCCGTCTCGTACCACACTTCCAGTCCCCGGAGGATCCGCTTTTCATCGTTGGGATGGAGTTTGGCGGCCCCTTCCGGGTCGATCCGCTGTAACTCCTCCCACAGGGCAGGGAGTTCTCCCCGGGCCGCTCTCTCCTGGAGTCTGGCCCGGTGGCCGCTCTCCGGCCGGAAGGCCGAAAAGGACCGGCCCTGCCGCAGGGCATCAATGTACAGGCCGGTGCCGCCCACCACAATGGGCTGCTTGCCCCGGCGCAAAATATCTTCCACACAGGCGGTGGCCTCTTCCACGTACCGGGCCACGCTGTAGTTCTCCCCCGGCGCCACCACACCCATCATGTGGTGGGGCACCCCTTCCATCTCTTCCAGGGTGGGGCGGGCGGTGCCGATCTGCATGTCCCGGTAGATCTGCATGGAGTCCGCCGAGACCACTTCACCGTGAAACCGCTTGGCCAGCGCCACCCCCAGCCGGGTTTTTCCCGTGGCGGTGGGGCCGCAAATAATAATCAGTTTTGGGGGCATGATGGCAGCGCCTCCTTCTTCCTCAGCTTCGCTTAAACTGCCGCTCCAGCTGGCCCCGGGTCATGGTGATGGCCACCGGCCGGCCGTGGGGGCAGTACTTTACTTCGCCGGATAGCACCGCCCGGGCCACCACCATCTTCTCCTGGGGGGTGCTCTTCTGCCCCCCCTTGATGGCTGCCTTGCAGGCCATGGTGTGGAGCACGGCGTCCCGGGCAGCGGCAGGGTCGGCCCCGCCGCCGGTGAGCAGATCCCCGGCAATGGCGCACAGGGCCTCTTCCACCTGCCCCGGCTCCAGATAGTCAGGGATCTCCCGCACAGCCAGGGCCCCGCCGCCGAAGTCCTCGCAGGCGAAGCCAAACCGGCGCAGCAGGTCTTCCTGGGCCAGGAGGGCCGTCCCTTCCTCCGGGGAGGGGGTGAAGATCACCGGGGCGAGCAGGGTCTGGGCCATGGGGGTATAGCCCTCCTCCTTCATCCGGTCAAAGTGCATCCGCTCGTGGGCGGCGTGTTTGTCAATGAAATAAATGGTGTCCCCCTGCTCTACGATCAGGTAGGTGTCCAGCACTTCTCCCGCCAGCCGCCAGGGGATCTCTTTGGTTTCGGGCAGCAGGGGGGCAGGCTCCGCCGGGTTTTCCACAGAACCTTCTGCGGGTTTGGGGGGAACCGGCGGGGCAGGAGGTGTATCCACAGGTGTACCCTTGGGGACACCTACGCTTTCCAAAGTTTTTTCCACACTTTCCACCGGTTTTTCCACATTTTCAGGAAAATCCGTGGATTTCTTGGGGAATTGAGGGGAAAACTCGTTTGATCTTGGGGATAACCGGGTGTATTTTGGGGTGTATTCCTTCTCCACCGGCCGCAGCAGATCCCAGGCAGAGGCGGACGGCGTGGTCCGGGGAACCGCCGTGGGCGCCCGCAAGGGCTGCACCGGAGCAGAGAGGGACGGAGCCGCCCCAGCCGGCTTGGACGGGGCAGGGGAGGGGGGTACCGCCGGGGCGGGAGCCTCCCTTTTCTCCGCAGGCTTTTCCTGGGGAAAGACCACTTTGGGGTGGCCCTGCTGGGCTTGCAGGGCAGAGAGCACCCCATAGTACACCCCGGAAAACACCTTCCGCTCGTAGAGGAACTTCACCTCGGTCTTGGCCGGGTGGACGTTCACGTCCACCGTGTTGGGCTTCACCTGGATCTGCAATACGCAGCCCGGGAACCGGCCCAGCATCTTCTGGTTCTCATAGGCCCGCTCCAGGGCGGTGGTGAGAAGGGCCGACTTCACCTGGCGGCCGTTGACGAAAAAGTACTGGGTGTTCCGGCTGCCCCGGCAGCAGACAGGCATGGAGACAAAGCCGCTGACGGTCATGTCTTCCCCTTCCGCCTCCACCGGCAGAAAGCCCAGGGCCATATCCCGGCCCAGCACAGCGTAGAGGGCGGAGGACAGCTTCCCGTCCCCGGGGGTCATAAGGTCCTGCTTCCCGTCCCGTATGAACTTCACCGCCACCTCCGGGTGGGAGAGGGCCAGCTTCTGCACCAGGGCGAACACCGCCGCCCCTTCCGTGGCGTCCCGCTTCATGAATTTCAGCCGGGCAGGGGTGTTGAAAAACAGGTCCCGCACCACCATGGTGGTCCCCAGCGGGCAGCCTGCCTGATCTTTGGCCACCACCTGGCCCCCTTCCAGGGTGAGGGTGGTGCCCAGGTCTTCCTCCGCCGTCCGGGTGAAGAGTTCCATCCGGGACACGGAGGCAATGGCGGCCAGGGCTTCTCCCCGGAATCCCAGGGTCCCGATGGCGGCCAGATCTTCCGGGGTGCGGAGCTTGCTGGTGGCGTGGCGGAGAAAGGCCGTCTCGCACTGGTCCGCAGGGATGCCGGAGCCGTCGTCGGTCACCCGGATCATAGACATGCCGCCCCGCTGGATCTCGATGGTCACCATATGGGCGCCGGCATCAATGGCGTTTTCTGTGAGTTCTTTTACCACAGAGGCGGGACGCTCTACCACCTCTCCTGCGGCGATCAGGTCCGCCACATGGGACGCAAGGACTTGGATGGCAGCCATAGGCCCGCCTCCTTTCTATCATCAAAGTTTTTCTTTCAGTTCGCTCAGCAGGTTCAGCGCCTGCAGGGGCGTGAGGCTCTCCACCGTGGTCTTCCGAAGGGTTTGCAGCACCTCTTCCTCTCCCAGGGCGGTGAGGGAGACCTGGGCCTCTTCCCGGGCCGGGACCGGCCGAGTGGTCTCCTGGGCGGCCTCCAGCTCCTGGAGGATCTCCCGGGCCCGCTTGATCACCTTGGGGGGGACCCCGGCCAGCTGGGCCACTTCGATGCCGTAGCTCTGGTCGGCCCCGCCGGGCACGATCTTCCGAAGGAAGAGGATCTCGTCCTTTTTCTTCCGGGCGGCGATGTTAAAGTTCTTCACCCCGGGCAGCTGGCCTTCCAGCACGGTGAGCTCATGGTAGTGGGTGGCAAAGAGGGTCTTGGCCCCCAGACGCCGGGCATCGGCGCACCATTCCAGCACTGCCCGGGCAATGCTCATGCCGTCGTAGGTGGAGGTGCCCCGGCCGATCTCATCCAGGATGAGCAGGCTCCGGGGGGTGGCCCGGCGGAGGAGCTCCGCCACCTCGGTCATCTCCACCATGAAGGTGGACTGGCCTCCGGCCAGGTCGTCCGAGGCCCCAATCCGGGTAAAGATCCGGTCCACCACGCCGACGCGGGCGGAGCGGGCCGGGACAAAGGACCCCATCTGGGCCATCAGGACGATGAGCGCCACCTGCCGCATATAGGTGGATTTACCCGCCATGTTGGGGCCGGTGATGATGGCGGCCAGATGCTCCTTGCTGTCCATATAGGTGTCGTTGGGGACAAAGAAGCCGTCGGTCTGCATCCGCTCCACCACCGGATGGCGGCCCTCGGTGATCTCCAGCACATCGGAGCCATCCACCAGGGGCATGCAGTAGTTGTTTTCCACGGCGGTCTGAGCAAAGCAGGAGAGCACATCCACCCGGGCCACCGCCCCGGCGATCCGCTGGATCTCCCCGGCCTTCAAGGCCGCCTGCCGCCGAATCTCGCAGAAGAGTTCGTATTCCAGGGCCACGATCCGGTCCTGGGCCGAGAGGATGGTATGTTCCATCTCTTTCAGGTCCTGGGTAATGTACCGCTCGCAGTTGGTGAGGGTCTGCTTGCGGATATATCCCTCGGGCACCTGGTCATAATAGGACTTGGAGACTTCAATGTAATAGCCAAAGACCTTGTTGTAGCCCACTTTCAGGGACTTGATGCCGGTCTTTTCCTTTTCCTCCGCCTCCAGCCGGGCAATGATGCCCTTGGTGTCGGTGAGGATGCCCCGGAGCCGGTCCACCTCCGGGTGGTACCCGCTGCGGATGACGCCGCCCTCCCGCACGGAGAAGGGAGGCTCGTCCACAATGCCCCGGTCGATCAGGTCGCACAGCAGGGGCAGCCCTTCCAGCTGGGTCCGCAGCTGGGCCAGCCGGGCAGGGGCTTTTTCCGGCAGGAAGGCTTGCAGGTCAGGCAGACGCCGCAGACCGGCAGACAGGGCCACCAGGTCCCGCCCGCCGGCGGAGCCATAGACGATGCGGGAGATGAGCCGCTCCAGGTCAGTGATGCCCCGCAGGGTCTCAATGAGTTCTCCCCGCTCCACCGTGTTGTCCACCAGCCAGCCCACCGCTTCCAGCCGCCGGGAAATGGCCACCGGGTCCAGCAGGGGGCGCTCCAGCCAGCTGCGCAGCAGCCGCCCGCCCATGGGGGTCCTGGTCTTGTCCAGTACCCACAGGAGGGAACCTTTCTTGTCCTTGCCCCTTAGGGTCTCGGTGAGCTCCAGGTTCCGCCGGGCGGCAGGGCCCAGCTCCATGAAGCGTCCGGCGGTGTAGTAGTGGAGAATCCGAATGTAGGAAAGGTCGGTTTTCTGGGTCTCGTACAGGTAGGACAGCAGGCCTCCTGCCGCCCGCACTGCCGCTTCCCCGTCCTGGGGCAGCAGGTGCATGGCGTCGCCAAACTGGCGGTGGGCCAGGGCGGCGGCGGTCTCCAGATGGAACCGGTCCTCCCCGGCCTGCTCGATGCGGCAGCCGGTGCTCCCGGCCAGGTACTGCATGATCTCCCCGCTGCGGAGAAGGGGAGAGAGGATGGCCTCCCGGGGATTAAACCGGGCCAGCTCGTTGATCATATGGGCCTGCCAGCCCTCACCCATGGCCTGGGTGAGAAAGACCTCTCCGGTGGAGACGTCACCGATGCACAGCCCGGCCCTTTCCCCGTCGGACCACAGGGAAGCCAGGAAGTTGTTCCGGGCCTCTTCCAGCATGGTCTCCTCAATAAGGGTGCCGGGGGTCACCACCCGGATGACCTCCCGGTCCACCAGGCCCTTGGCCTGGGCGGGGTCCTCGGTCTGCTCGCAGATGGCCACCTTATAGCCCTTGGCGATGAGCCGGGCGATGTAGGCCTGGGCGGAGTGGTAGGGCACCCCGCACATGGGGGTGCGCTCCTCCGGGGGCTTGTTCCGGTCCCGGGTGGTGAGGGTGAGGTTCAGCTCCTCGGCGGCGGTTTTGGCGTCGTCGTCAAAGAGCTCGTAAAAGTCGCCCAAGCGGAAAAAGAGCAGACAGTCAGGGTGCTGCTCCTTGATCCGCAGGTATTGTTTTTTCATGGGGGTCAGCTCTGCCATGAAGGATTCCTCGATTTCTCTGTATCTATCAAAGCGGTCCCCTTACACCACCCGGCCAAAGAGGGCCCAGGTGGAGGAACCGGTGATCTCTGCCTGCTGCCAGGTGCCCACCAGGGCGGGGTCGGCCTCCAGGTGGATGAGACGGCCGCCGTCGGTGCGGGCGGTGAGCCGTCCGTCGGCGCCCACGCCGTCCACCAGGCAGCGGAGGGTCTTGCCCACGTAAGCCTGATGCTTCTGGGCCGAGATCTCGTTCTGCCGCTGGAGCAGACGCTGGAAGTTGGCGCTCTTCTGCTCCTTGGGCATGGGGTCGGGGAGCTTTTCCGCGGGGGTGCCCCGGCGGGGGGAGAAGATAAAGGTAAAGAGGGCGTCGTAGCCCACTTCCTCCACCAGGCGCATGGTCTCCTCAAACTCCTCCTGGGTTTCCCCGGGAAATCCCACGATCACGTCGGACGTCAGGACGATGTTCGGGATGCGCTCCCGCAGCTGGCGGACCAGATCCAGGTAGTGCTCCCGGGTGTAGCCCCGGTTCATGGCCTTCAGCACCCAGCTGCTGCCGGACTGGAAGGGGAGATGGAGGGCAGGGGCCACCTTTTCGCAGGACGCCATGGCGTCAAAGAGCCGGGGAGAGGCGTCCTTGGGGTGGCTGGTCATAAAGCGGATGAGGAAGGTGCCGGGAATGGCGTTCACCTGCTCCAGCAGCCAGGCGAAGTCCACTCCCAGGCCCAGGTCCTTTCCGTAGGAGTTGACGTTCTGGCCCAAAAGGGTAATGTCCTTGTATCCCTCCTGCACCAGCTGCCGCACCTCGGCCAGGATGGCCTCCGGCTGGCGGCTGCGCTCCCGGCCCCGGACATAGGGGACGATGCAGTAGGTACAGAAGTTGTTGCAGCCGTACATCACCGACACCCAGGCCTTCAGGCCGTTCTGCCGGACCACAGGGATCCCCTCGGCCACAGAGCCGGGGACATCGTCGGTGGCAAAGACCCGCTTGCCGGAGGAGAGCTTTTCCAGGAGCAGCTGGGGGAACTGCCACAGCAGCTGGGGACCAAAGACCAGGTCCACATAGGGGAAGGACTGCCGCAGCCGCTTGGCCACGTGATCCTGCCGGGCCATGCAGCCGCAGACGCAGATGATCTGGTCCGGGTGGCGGCGCTTGGTGTGGGACAGTGCGCCCACGTTGCCAAACACTCTCTGTTCCGCGTGCTCCCGGATGGCGCAGGTATTGAGCAGCACCAGGTCTGCGCCCTCTTCGGTGCTCGTGAAGGTGTAGCCCATCCGGGCCAGATATCCCCGCAGGCGCTCGGAATCGGCCTCGTTCTGCTGGCAGCCATAGGTGTCCACAAAGGCCCGCTTGGGGCCGGGGCTGCGGCTGAGCAGGTCGGCCACCTGGTCGCAAAGGGAGAGCTGCCGGGCGATTTCCTCCGGCGCAATGGTAATGGTCTGTCTCAAGGTCGATTCCTCCGGGTGTTGAAAATTTGAATTCTATATACAAGGATACAGCCTGTAGTATAGCACAGGTTTCCCCTCTTTTCAAGGCGGGGCCGCTGGGGGCGCCGGGGACCGTTGACTATTTCCCCGTGGGCGTGCTATACTAAATTATGTATCGGCATTTTGCCCGTCTAACCATTGAGATCAGGGAGGAACCACCATGCGAGCAGTGGTAACAAGAGTATCTTCGGCCTCTGTGGCCATCGACGGCGTCACCACCGGCGCCATCGGCCAGGGCTTTCTGGTGCTGCTGGGCGTCGGCCCGGAAGACACCAAGGCCCAGGCAGAAAAGCTGGCCGACAAGGTCTGCGGCCTGCGGGTCTTTTCCGACGAAGCAGGGAAGATGAACCGCAACCTGGAGGCCGTAGGCGGCAGCCTGCTGGTGGTCTCCCAGTTCACCCTCTACGCCGACATTAAGAGCCGGCGCCCGGGCTTTACCAAGGCCGCGCCCCCTTCGGTGGCCATCCCCCTGTACGAGGCCTTTATGGACCTGTGCCGGGACCGTGGCTTCCACGTGGAGCACGGGGAGTTCGGAGCGGATATGGCGGTATCCTCGGTCAACGACGGACCGGTAACCATCTGGATGGACACCGACACCATGTAACCGCCGCCTGCCGCGGCATAGACCATCCCCCCATACCGGGGGAGTTCAGACTGTCCCGCCGAGAGCGCGGGAAGAAGAGGTGACTTATGTTACAGATTAAACGCATGCCCGTGGGGCAGATCGGCACCAACTGTTACCTGCTGGAGGACCCGGAGACCAAGCTGTGCGCCGTGGTCGACCCCGGCGACCAGGCCGCTGACATCGACCGGGAGATCCGCAAGGCTGGCCTGACCCTGTCCATGATCCTCATTACCCACGGACATTTTGACCATGTGCTGGGGGTCCCCGGCCTGCTGGAACAGTGGCCCGGCATCCCCGTTTACGTGCACGAAAAGGAAGTCAACTGGAACAAGGCCGGCGACCAGTATATGCTCCTGGCCCCGGTGGACAACATCAAGACCGTGAAGGAGGGGGACACCATCCCCTTCGGCGCTGCGGAGATCCAGGTCATGCACACCCCCGGCCACTCTCCCGGCTCCCTGACCTTCCGGGTGGGCGACGTGCTCTTCTGCGGCGACACCCTCTTTGCCGGGTCCTGCGGCCGCACGGACTTCGTGGGGGGCAGCTACGGACAGATCCTGCTCTCCCTGAAGCGCCTGGCTTCCCTGGAGGGGAACCTGCGGGTGTGCCCCGGCCATGAGGGCATCTCCTCCCTGGACGTGGAGCGGGTCCGCAACCCCTTCGTCCTGGAAGCCCTGCGATGAATCTCTATTTCTCCGGCCACGGGGAAAAGTACGCCGTGGAGCAGACCATGCTCACCCTCTTTCCCCAGGAACGGCCGGTCTATCCCGAAGGCCCTGTCCAGGGAGATAACGCCCTGGACCTGTCCTTCTCCCGGGGGCCCGTGTGGACCACCGCCCGGGCGGTTCTCCGGCGGGACGGCGGGACCTTCACCCGGCAGTGCCGGGTGAAAACCGCCCGGCTGGACCAGGCCGACCCAGTGGAAGCCACCCGGCTCACCCGGCGGACCTTGCAGCGGGCCTTCTATCTGGCAGCGGTAGACTGTCTGGGCACCGAGCCCCCCTGGGGGATGCTCTCCGGGGTGCGCCCGGTGAAACTCCCCACCCGGGCCATGGAGGCGGGGGCCACCCCCCGGCAGGCGGAGGCCATGCTCCGCCGGGACTACCGGGTCTCTCCGGCCCGGCGGCGGCTGGCCATGGACTGCGCCCAGGCCAGCCTGGCGGTCAAGAAGAGCTTGCAGCCCCAGGAGGTCTCCCTCTATGTGGGCATTCCCTTCTGTCCCACCCGGTGCGCCTACTGCTCCTTTATCTCCTCCTCCGGCTCGGCCAATAAGCTCATCCCTTCCTACCTGGAGGGGCTGCTGCGGGAAATTGACGCCGCCGGAGAAAACCTGCAAGCAGCAGGGAAAACCGTCCGCTCGGTGTACATCGGCGGCGGGACCCCCACCACCCTGTCCGCACCCCAGCTGGCCCAGCTGATGGACCGGCTGCGCACCGCCTTCCGTCTGGCGCCGGACACGGAGTTCACCGTGGAGGCCGGCCGGCCGGACACCATGACCCGGGAAAAGCTGGAAGCCATCCGGGCAGGCGGCGGCAACCGCATCTCCATCAACCCCCAGACCATGTCCGACGGGGTGCTGGCGGCCATCGGCCGCAGCCACCGGGCAGAGGACATCCGCGCCGCCTATGCGCTGGCACGGGAGGTCGACGTGGGGGCCATCAATATGGACCTGATCGCCGGGCTCCCGGGGGACACCCCCGAAGGGTTCCGGGCCTCTCTGGAAGAGGTCATCGGACTGGACCCGGAGAACATCACCGTGCACACCCTGGCCCTCAAGCGGGGGGCACGGCTCCGGCAGGAGGATGCGGTCATCCCCGAGGGGGAAGCCGTGGCGCAAATGCTCTCCTTCGCCTGGGATGCCCTGCGTGAGGCGGGCTACGTCCCCTACTACCTCTACCGGCAGAAGTTCACCTCCGGCTCCTTTGAGAACGTGGGCTGGTGCAAGCCCGGTACCCTCAGCCAGTACAACATCTGCATGATGGAAGAGCTCCACACGGTGCTCTCTCTGGGGGCAGGGGGCGTCACCAAGACCATTGGAGAGGGCTGCGTCAAGCGTCTGGCCAACCCCAAGTATCCCCAGGAATACCTCCGGGATCTGGACCGTATTATAGAAGAAAAGACAACGTATTTTTAATTTCAGGCTATTTTTTGTGACTTTGTCATAGACCTGCATGAGAGGAGGCCGTATGATGGCACATCAGCTGCAGGAAATCAACCGGCGGATCGACCAGGACACCAAGGGCTTTTTAGAGGAATGCGACGCCCAGTACGCCCAGAAGGTCAGCGCCGCTGTGGACACCGTGTTAAACAACCTCTCCAACAGCCCCATCGTTTTGCTCTCCGGGCCCTCCGGCTCCGGCAAGACCACCACGGCGCTGAAGATCGAGGAGGAACTGCTCCGCCGGGGTGTGGCTTCCCACACCATCTCCATGGACAACTACTTCAAGACCCTGGACAAAAAGACCGCACCCCGCACCCAGGACGGACTCATCGACTACGAGTCCCCCCTGTGCATGGATATGACCCTGCTCAACGACCACTTTGCCAAGCTCTCCCAGGGAGAGCCCATTGTGGTGCCCAAGTTTGAGTTTGCCCGCCAGATGCGCAACGACCACGCAGGCACCCCCCTGCGCCTGGGCAAGAACGAGATCGCCATCTTCGAGGGCATCCACGCCCTCAACGACGACTGCGCCGGGCGCAACCCCCAGGCCACCTGTCTGTACATCTCCGCCCGGTCCGATGTGCTGGAGGGGGATGTCCTCCGGTTCAAGGGGACCTGGATGCGCTTGACCCGCCGGGCCGTGCGGGACTATAATTTCCGCGGCACTGACGTTTCTGAGACCCTGGAGATGTGGGCCAACGTCCGCCGGGGAGAGAAGCTCTATATCTCTCCCTTCAAGCATCGGGCCAACTATATTTTTGACTCCTCTCTGCCCTATGAGGTCTCGGTGATGAAATACTACGCCATTCCTCTGCTGGAGGCCGTTCCCCAGGAAAACCCCCGGCGGCAGGAGCTCTTTGACCTGATCCGGGGCTTTGTTCCCTTCCACCCCATCGACCCCGCTCTGGTGCCCCCTGCCTCCCTCATCCGGGAGTTCATCGGCGGCGGCACCTACGACTACAACTAAGTGACCCCCGGGCCTCGGGCCCGTGATCAATACTCATGAAAGGATGTCTTACCCATGTCTGAAGAATGCACCCATGACTGCAGCACTTGCGGCTCCAGCTGCGAGCATGTCGACGCGAAAGACCTCATTGCACCCCTGAACAAGGATTCCTCCATTAAGCACGTATACGCTATTATGTCCGGTAAGGGCGGCGTGGGCAAAAGCTCCGTCACCGCTTCCCTGGCTTCCGCCATGGCCAAGAAGGGCTACAAGGTGGGCGTCATGGACGCAGATATCACCGGTCCCTCCATCCCCACTGCCTTCGGCCTGGACACCCGCGCCGTGGGCGACGGCGAGAGCATCTTCCCTGAGCTCACCACCGGCGGCATCAAGGTCATCTCTCTGAACCTGCTGCTGGAAAACAAGGGCGACCCTGTCATCTGGCGCGGCAGCCTGCTGGGCGGCGTGGTCAAGCAGTTCTGGAGCGACGTGCGCTGGGGCGAGCTGGACTACCTGTTCATCGATATGCCTCCCGGAACCGGCGACGTGCCCCTGACCGTGTTCCAGTCCATCCCGGTGGACGGCATCGTGGTGGTCACCTCTCCTCAGGACCTGGTCTCCCTCATCGTCACCAAGGCTGTGCGCATGGCTGACATGATGAAGAAGCCCATCCTGGGCGTGGTGGAAAACTACAGCTACTTCCAGTGTCCCAACTGCGGCGAGAAGCACTATATCTTCGGCAAGAGCAACCTGGAGCAGGTGGCTGCTGAGCTGAACCTGAAGGTGCTGGCCCAGCTGCCCATGGACCCCGCTATGGCCGCTGCCATGGACCAGGGCGCTGTGGAGAGCCTGGAGCACAACTATATGGACCCCGTAGCCGACGCCATCGTAGCCCACGAAAACGACTGATCCCAACCCACCAAACCGGCGGGGCGAGTCCTGCTCGCCTCGCCGGTTTTCTATTCATCCCACAGAAAGAGAGGACCTCCCCCCATGAAACTCATTTCCTGGAACGTCAACGGCCTGCGGGCCTGCATGAAAAAAGACTTTATGGCCTCCTTCCAGGCCCTGGACGCCGACATTTTCTGCTTGCAGGAGACCAAGCTCCAGCACCACGCCGGACAGATCGAGCTGGACCTGCCCGGCTACCACCAGTACTGGAACAGCGCTGAGAAGAAGGGCTATTCCGGGGTGGCGGTGTTCACCCGGGAGGAGCCCCTCTCCGTGACCTACGGCCTGGGGATCGAAGCGCACGACCATGAGGGCCGGGTGATCACCGCAGAGTTTCCCGCCTTCTACCTGGTGTGCTGCTACACCCCCAACGCCCAGGACGGCCTCAAGCGCCTGGACTACCGGATGACCTGGGAGGACGCCTTCCTGGCCCACCTGCAAGCCCTGGACGAAAAAAAGCCCGTGATCCTCTGCGGGGACCTGAACGTGGCCCATCAGGAGATCGACCTGAAGAACCCCAAGACCAACCGCCGCAACGCCGGCTTCACCGACGAAGAGCGGGAGAAGATGACCCGGCTGCTCTCCTCCGGCTTCACCGACACCTTCCGGGCCAAATACCCTGACCTGGAAGGGGCCTATTCCTGGTGGAGCTACCGCTTCCACGCCCGGGAGAAGAACGCCGGGTGGCGCATCGACTACTTCATCGTCTCCGACCGGCTCATGCCCCAGGTGGCAGAGGCCGCCATCCACAACGAAATCTTCGGCAGCGACCACTGCCCCGTGGAGCTGGAACTGAGCCTGTAACCCCTCGCCCGGAGTCACGTTTGTACACAGCTGAACCCCCGTTCCATCTGTCTTACAGGGGACCCACCCCCGTGGGGGCCCTGCCGGGCGGGCCCGGCTTTCTCCGGAGAAAGCCGGTGAAAGAGCGCCGGGGCTGCGGCCCAGTGTCGGGGCGTGGTCACGCCGCCGCCCACCCGCTGGGCGGCGGGGGAGAGGGACGCTTAGAACCGAACACCCCGGACCCCATCTCTTGAACAAATCGCAATCCATCCTGCCCCCCGTAATCTTGGAGGACACCTAACATGAAACATAAACGACGAGGGATCATCGCAGCCTGTCTTTGCCTGGTCCTTGCTTTGGCCATTTTGTTCCTTGCCTTTTCGGAGAAACCCATGGCCCGGCTGCTGCCGGAGGTCACAGATACCACGGTCTGCATGATCACCGTAAACAATCCCCCCACGGAATCCGACAGTGTGTATCTGTCCCACAGGGAAGCGGTGGAACCTTTGGTCACCCTTCTGGGAGACTGCAAGCTCAGATTTTCCGGCTTCGTCGGCTCCACCTTTTATGGGGACGGGGCAACCTATCGCCTGGTGTTTGGCGAAGGGGACCAAGACGCAGGCAGTCTCACCATCCGTGGAACGGACGTATATTCCGGCCATTTCCACTTCCGCATGTCGGAGGAAGACGGGGCAAGATGCCAAGAGATCTTGACCCAGGCAATGGAGAAGGGGAAGGCAGACGACTCGCAGCCCTGACACAATCTCTATATAAACAATAAAAAGAGAAGGCCGGAATCCCCGGCCTTCTCTTTTTGCTGTAGGATGTAAGGTGCGTTGAACAGCACCGGGAACGCAAGCACGCCCTGGTCCTTCACTGTGATTTCCCCGGAGCATAGGCCGCCCACTTGACCCGCGCACCAATGGGATACACCAGGATACCATCCCGCTGATACCTTGTCGTGACCAAAATGCATCCCTGACCCAGTTCCTCACTGCCCCGGCCCAGAAACTCCCGGTCTATCAACAAATCCTCAGAAAAGTTATCATAGGCCAGGGGAGACAAAATAACGATCCGCGTGACCCGATATGCCCGTTCCCCCTCCATGGGATGGGGCTGGAAGAGGTCCGAAAGCCGACGGGGTCGATGTACAAAATACGCCTTCTTCATGTGACTCTCTCTTTCATTTTTTATGTACTTATTATCCTACATATTAAACAGTATCGCACATAACGTCCTTAAAATAAACACAGAATATCCTCTGGATCAGTACATTTTAAGGACAGGTGTCTCCCATGGAACGAAAAAAGCCCGATGCTCACCTGGGTCTGCGCATCGACCGGACCCTCCACGATAAACTTTTTTATGTTGCCCGTTACGAGGGCCGCTCCGGCAACGGCCAGGTGCTCTACCTCATCCGCCAGTGCATCCAAGCCTTTGAGGCCCAGCATGGCCCCATCCCCCTGCCGGAGGAGGACGATAAGGCCGAATAACAACCTCTTCTGGGGTTTCCTCCACAAGGGGGACCCACCCCCGTAGGGGCCCTGCCGGGCGGGCCCAGCTTTCTCCAGAGAAAGCTGGAGAAAGAGCGCCGGGGCTGCGGCCCCTGGACCCTGGGGGTGAGGGGAGGAGGTTCCTCCCCTCACACTCCCTTCCTCTGGCAGTAAATACCCTATGGCGAAGCAGCCAATCTGGGGACCGGCCTGTGGCCCGGTTAAGAAACGCAGGTACGCCGCCGCCCACCCGCTGGGCGGCGGGGGGACCGGGAGGTGGAGGCGAACGGACTCTGTCTCTCGTCCAGGCCGTAGGGCCCCCGCGGGGGTGGGTCCCCCTTCCACCCGAATGAAAGGAATACCCCCATGAACAAGGCAGAGCATGTGATCGCTGCAAAAAATACGCCGGTATGGAATGTCTGAACTGCTCCAAATTGTGCGGACAGTACAAAAAGCGCCCTGGTAGGAAAAATAAGTTTTAGGTGGAGAGGCGCCGCGCCAGCGGTGCCTCTCCGGTTTTTAACTGGATACGTTCATAGTTATAAAAGTGGATATAGCG
>NZ_JAXDRS010000052.1:0-31052 GCF_034090835.1 Evtepia sp. | reverse complement strand
ATGGGCTTCTTTTTCTTCCTGTTTCAGAAGAGCGTTATACAGATCCTCCAGAAGAGGCATGTTCTCCGGGATGGGATTCTCGAAGTACTTCTGGTAGATCTGATGGACACAGCGGTCGATGACCGTCTTTTCAATAGGCTGCAGGCCCTCCTTGCCGCCGACAACCAGTTCGCAGAGAGACAGGATGAAGTCTGACTTCAGCGCGATAGGGTTATCTTCCTCGGAGTAGTTCAAGTTGATGTCCATTGGGTTGACGTACTGGGTGCTGGCCGGGCTGATATGAATGACCTGGCCGTTGAAGCGCTGCACGAGAGCCGTGTACTCAGCCTCCGGATCGCAGATGATCACATCGTCATCCGTCACCAGGAAGGCATTGGCGATCTCACGCTTGGCGCTGAAGGATTTACCGGAACCGGGGGTACCGAGAATCAGGCCGTTCGGGTTCTTCAGGGCCTTCCGGTCCACCATGATCAGGTTGTTGGAAAGAGCGTTCAGGCCGTAGTACAGGGATTCCTTTCCGGACTGGAACAGCTCCTGGGTGGTAAAGGGAACAAAAATCGCCGTGGAGCTGGTGGTCAGTGCACGGCGGATATCGATGAGGCAGCTGGCCAGCGGCAGGCAGCTCATAAGGGCATTTTCCTGCTGGAAGTCCAGCCTTCTTAAGTTGCAGTTGTGTTTCTGGGCGATGGAGCTTGCCTGGAATACGTTGGTGTCCAGCTCCTGCTGGGTCCTGCCGGTATTCATGATCAGCATCGTCAGCATGAACATGCGCTCGTTCTGGCTCTGCAGCTCTTTCAGGAGCGACTTGGCGTCCTTGCCGTAGGTGGCCAGGTCTGAGGGGATAATGTCCATGTCGTAACCGGAACGGACTGCCTTTTTCTGCTCCTCGATCTTCGACCGGTCAAGCTCCGTGATCGTATGCTTGATGGTCTTGATCGCTTCCGTCTGGTCCACGGACTGGATGTGCATCGTGATGATCTGCGAGGAATCCATGTCCAGGAAATCCTTCAAAAGCTGGTCCGAAAGATCGGACGCCGTGATCTGCAGATAGCTCATGGCACCGAAGATGCTTCCCATCTGGAAGGTACGGCTGCCGGGGAAGGCAAAGGCCGTGGGGGCGATGAAGTCCTTCACAGAAAGACCGGATTCCGCCAGCCATTTCCAGTCAAAGCGGAACTTGTCCTCCGGATCTCCCATGTGGAACATGTCGTGCATGAGCTTCAGGCGCTGATACCCATTCAGGACCTCAGCCCGGACGCCCAGCTGCTTGAAGTTGTTCAGCAGATCGTTCTGGACGTGCTCCAGCCTTGGCTTGGCCTGCTTCATGGAATCCGCCTCGATCCCGAAGGTCAGGAACTTGGTCTTAGTGAGGCCGTTGTTGCCCTGGGCCAGCTGGTTCTTCAGCATCTCCGAATACTCGTCACGGACGCTGTTAAACTCATCCTTCTGGTAAGGGATCCGGATCCCTGCCTCGAAGCTCTCCGCGTCAGTCGTCATGTTCATGAAGCTGAGCTCGAAGTGGATTCTCATGCAGACAATCGAGAACATACTGGATGTGCATGGAATTCAGTTTCATCAGCCTGCTCTTTACCACCTCAATTGGCTTGTCATCCCCGGCAATACGGATGGCCTTTCTTTTTGAGGAACAAGTCTCTGCCAGAAGATCCAGAATTCCTTCCAAGGTTTCTTTCTCTGTCGGATAGTTCTGAATCAGGATGGGCATCTCCAGTTCTGAATTGAAATATGACTTATATTGTGCATAACCATCGATTCGCTTCGGTTCGCTTCCCGGAAGGAAAGAAGGATCAGTATCATTAAAATAAGTCTTTTTATTATTAGTCTTATTAGAGTGTGATTCTGACACTTCCAGAGATGCGGTTTTCACACTTCCAGAAGTGTCGTTTTGACACTTCAAGAAATGTCTTTCCCCAGAGTTATCCACAGCACAGTAGAAGCTTTTCACGTAGATCAGGTTGGGCTTTCCGAGGCCCTGGCGTTTACGTTCAATCAGCCCGGCTTTGTTTTCCAGTTCATCCAGAAGTTGAATGGCTTTTTTATTGCCGCAGTTCAGGTTCTCCTGTATCTCTGCCACCGTAAAAATGATATAGACGCGATCCTGGTCATCCCGCCAGCCATTCTTATTCGAGAGCTCTGTGCGGTCAAACAGAAGACTATACAGCAGCTTTGCCTCGACAGAGATTCCATGAAAAGCCTCATTCTGAAGTAGGATCTTTGGAACCCTAATAAATGCGAAATGATCTGCCTCTGCACTGTGGAGATAATCAGGAAGCATTCATATCACCACCTCCCGGTACGGAAACTTGTCTTTCGGGAGAGGCTTCTGCCTGAAGTACTCCTTCTCCGGTTTACCGTAGGGACACGTCGCGAACAGACATTTTCTGTATTTGAAGTCCGGATGATAATAGCAGCACTGCCTGCATTTCGGAGCCGTCTTGTTCCGGTCCACTGTCACCTCGTGCTTCATGAGGTTTCTGTAGAAGTTCAATCCTCCATTCTCACGCATTGACCGGTACCTCCATCTTCGTATTAAAGACTTCGTTCATGCATTTCTTCATGCAGAAGCTGACGCAGGGGCCGTAGCAGCAGCCGTCACAGGGCGATTTCTTTTTCGGAGACTCGGCCAGGTAGTAGCAGTTCTCCTTTTTGAGAGAACACCCTGCTTTTCGGTTCTTCCAGAAGAAACAGCCTCTGCAGCTACTGGGACGGTCAGCGTAGTAACGCACGCCGTCAATCACGATTGTTTCTTTTTCCATCGAATAATCCTCCTTTTTCATGATGGTTCTGCAGAGCCTGCAGAAATGAAAAAAGCCCGGTTACCGTTTCGTACAGCAACCGGGCTATGTATGGAGGCTTTTCTTCTGGGAAGACAAAGACGCCCGGCAGGAAGAACTTTCTGCTGAGCGTCATACACACGGATAAAACCGGATCAGAAATGTCGGATTCCGTCAGAATCCGTCAAACGTTCCTTTTCCGTAATATGGGGTCATTTTAGTGGCCTGAGACAATTATTTGAGGAGACAGGATCGGAGCCAGAAATGAGCACAAGGACACTTCTTGCTCTCGCTCATTTTCATTTTTTTGTCTCATTCATTAACTATTGTCTCAGTATTAACTACTAAATTCCCGATAAAATCCATGATTCGCCATCAAAAGCCATCAAAGATTCACGGGCATGAAAAGACCCCGGAAATGGCGTATTTCCGGGGTTTTTCGACTCTTGTTGGGTCTGATTAACGCTTCGAGAACTGAGGCGCTCTGCGCGCGGCCTTCAAGCCGTACTTCTTTCTCTCCTTCATTCTGGGGTCGCGGGTCAGGAAACCAGCAGCCTTCAGAGCGGGACGATACTCAGCGTTCATCTCCAGCAGAGCGCGGCTGATGCCGTGGCGGATAGCGCCGGCCTGACCGGTGACGCCGCCGCCGGTGACGGTGGCGCTGATATCCACCTTGCCCAGCAGGTCGGTGGTGGCCAGAGGCTGACGGACGATCAGCTTCAGGGTCTCCAGACCGAAGTAATCGTCGATGTCACGGCCGTTGATGGTGATGGTACCGGTACCGTTGGGGAACAGGTGCACGCGAGCCACGGAGGACTTACGGCGGCCGGTGCCATAATGGTAAGGCTTCTTGCTCTTATACATAGTTCACGTTCCTCCTTATTCTGCGGCCCACAGTTCGGGCTTCTGTGCGGCGTGGATGTGCTCGGGGCCGCGGAAAATCTTCAGGCGGGTCAGGGAGTCCTTGGTGATGATGTTGCGGGGCAGCATGCCGCGGACAGCCAGCTTCATAGCCAGCTCGGGCTTGTCCTGCATCAGCTTGCGGTACTTGGTCTCCTTCAGGCCGCCCACATAACCGGAGTGGGTGCGATAGTACTTCTGATCCAGCTTCTTGCCGGTGAGCACTGCCTTCTCAGCGTTGACAATGATGACGAAGTCACCGCAGTCAGCGTGGGGGGTGTATTCGGGCTTATGCTTGCCGCGCAGCAGGGTAGCTGCCACAGTAGCGGTCTTGCCAAGGGGCTTGCCAGCAGCGTCAAGGATATACCACTTGCGCTCGATGTTGCCCTTGTTAGCCATAAAAGTGGACATAGGGTCGAACCTCCATATAAATTCTATTCCTCATAAAGGATGCCCGGCGGTGCTCTGCCAGCTTTACAAACCAAATGCCTGCGCTTATAATGCTGGAGAACCCACAGGGCGATGTTTTCAGCGAACCACATTATAATACGTGGGCAACGCTCTGTCAACGACTTTTCTCAAATTTTTAATTTACACCAATGAATTCTCTCTTATTCTCTCGTAATCTCTTCTATACTCTCGTATTCTCAGGTTCTATTTTCATTTTTGTTTCTTAGGAGGAAACCCATTATGCAGAAAATCCTCAGTCTTCTCCGGCGGTGCGTGGAGGATTATGATATGATCCAGCCCGGCGATCGGGTGGCCGTGGGCGTCTCCGGCGGGAAAGATTCCTTGATTTTATTGACTTCCCTGGCACGCCTGGCCAAATTTTACCCCGCCCCCTTCACCGTAGAGGCCTTCACGGTAGACATGGGCATCCCGGGAATGGACTTCTCCCAGGTGGACGCCCTCTGCCAGACCCTGGGCGTTCCCTTCCACCGCATTCCCACACAGATCAACAAAGTGATCTTCGAGACCCGCAAGGAGAAAAACCCCTGCGCCCTCTGCGCCAAGATGCGGAAAGGCTCCCTGCACGAGGCTCTGCTGGACCACGGCATCCATAAAGTTGCCCTGGGTCACCACTACGACGACGCCGTGGAAACCTTCTTTCTCTCCCTCTTTTACGAGGGACGGCTCTCCTGCTTCCATCCGGTGACCTACCTGGACCGCACAGACATCACCCAGATCCGTCCCCTGCTCTACGTCAGCGAGGCCATGATCCGGGACACCGCCCAGCGGCTCCATCTGCCCGTGGTCCACAATCCCTGTCCCGCCAACGGCAACACCAAACGGCAGGAAGTCAAGGACCTCATCGCCTCTCTGGAACCCCGCTACCCCAAGCTGCGGGAATATGTCTTCTCCTCCATGCAGCGGCTTCCTCTCCCCGCCTGGGAACCCAAGGCCCTCCGGCGCCGCCCCAAAACCGAATGACCTGCCCTCTCCTCCCCCTTGCTTCCTTCAGGCAGAGCAAGGACCTATATTCTACACTATGTTTTATAAGACACGTTCATCCAAAGCATGTCCTTTACTCCCTGGAGCATCCCCTCTTCTTTTGGGATTTCTTATGAAAACCCTCAAAAACACCCAAAAATCTGCATTGACAACCATGCCCTTTTTGTCGTATATTTAAATCAATCAGAACTCACTTCCGGGGAGCCTTTTCTCCGCATCCACCAGAACCATACAGCAGGCTCCTCCGCTTGTTGTCGATCCCTTCTTTGTGGGGGACTTCCCCCACTTCCCTTTCCTTCCATATGGGCGGGCAAAGGCGGCCGGTCAATGGCTGGCCGCCTCCCTCCCGCCTGGAAGGGATTTTTTTGCAAAAAACAGCCTTCCGTCCCCAGGGGATGGAAGGCTGTTTTGTTCTTTTCCGCTGCTGTCTTTTTACTCTGCGGTTGCCTGGGCCAGGACCTTTGCGGCTACGCTGCCAGCCACGCTGGCGCCGCCGCCGCCGTTCTCCACCAGCACCACAAAGGCCAGAGGATGGTCCGGGTCGTCAAGGAAACCCACAAACCAGGCGTGGGGCTGCTTGCCGCCGCCCACCTCGGCTGTGCCGGACTTGGCACAGACCGCCAGATCACCAAACTGCGCCTGGCCGTACTGGACGGTCACGTTGTTGCGCAGCATGGTTTTCAGCTGCTCGCAGGTCTCCTTTCTGTAAATGGAGAAGGTGTCCTTTCCATCTGGGAAGGCCGCCGGAAGGGGCGTGCCCGAGATGGTCTCTTTCTCCACCAGCTTGGGTACCACTGCCTCGCCGCCGTTGGCAATGCCGCCCATAAAGGCCAGCATACCGCAGGGATTGGCCAGCACCTTGTCCTGGCCCACACCGGACCAGGCCAGGTTGGAACTTCCCTTGGGCTGGGAGACAAAGCTCCCCTTTGCGGTGGTGATGTCGCACACCTTGCGGGACTCCAGAAGTCCTGCGTCCTTCATGTACTTCTCCAGGGTGTCGCCCCCCAGCTCCAGAGCCAGGGTGGCGTAAGCGCCGTTGCAGGAGCAGGCCAGACACTGGTTGATGTCCATGTTCTTCCCGTGGACGTAGGGGCAGGTGATCTCATCGTTTCCCACTTTAAGGCTGCCGGTACAGGTGTAGCGGAAATCCGCCAGATCCTTCTTCTGCTCAATGGCCGCTGCTGTGGTCACCAGCTTGAAGGTAGAGCCCGGAGGATAGGTGCCCGAAAAGAAGCGGTTCAGATAGACCCCCTCATAGGCACTGTTTTCATTCACGTCCTTGGGGGGATTCTTTGGGTCGTAAGACGGTGCGCTCACCAGACACTTCACGTCTCCGTTGGTGTAGTCGTACACCGCCACAACCCCCTTGTGGCCGTTCAGGGCGGCATACGCCGTCTCATTGAGCTTGGAGTCGATGGTCAGGGTCACGTCATGGCTGCCCAGGGTAGTCCCTGTCACCGGGTTATACCCGGTCATCCGGCTGGCCAGCACGGAACGCAGCGAGGTACCAAAGTTCCGGTCACCCACCAGATGGAGGGTGGAGACCCGGGTGGCCTGCCGCTCGGCATACTCGCCCGACTCGCCATCGTACAGCAACACGCCATTCTTGTCGTAAATGGCGCCGGAATCATAGTAGGTGGAGCCGAAGAAGCCCACCCAGTCGTTGCCCTTCATCACCAGCTGCACGCAGAAATAGATGAGGCCCACAGCCAGCAATCCTGCCAGGATCAGGGTGATCAGGGTTCTTCCCCGTAAGCGCTTCATCCCTTTCTCCCCCTTTCTGTCCAGGGTTCAGAGCGGAACCGGGTGCGGTCTTCCCAGTTCATGGGGTCCTCCTCCTTGGGCCAGAGGGGGCCGTCCAGAAGATCGTCCCAGCTGCCCGGGTCCCGGTCCAGGTCCCATCCGCCCGGCGGTTCCCCCGGGGCGGCTTGGTCCCGCCGGTCGTAGCCGTAGTCCTCTTCATAAGGACCGTAGCCGTCGTCATAATCCCGGTCATAACCGTCGTCGTACTCTTCGTCGTAGCCGTCATCATAGGCATAGTCGTCATAGTCATCGTACCAGCCGCTGTACCGGTCGTCGTAGATCCCGTCAGAGTCCGGCGGGATCCACCCTCGGATCCGCTTGGGCAGCTTCAGGGTAAAGCTGGCGTTGGGCCGGGTGTCCGCCGCCTTAATAAAGGCCAGCAGGCCCCAGCAGGAGATCATACTGGACCCGCCCATGGAAACGAAGGGCAGGGTCACGCCGGTGAGGGGCAGAATGTCCACTGCGCCCAGCACGTTCAAGGTGGCCTGGAAGACCAGCATGGCCGCAGCGGAGTTGGCTGCGATGACGTAGTAGCTGGAGCGGGCTGTGGTGGCGCAGCGCACGGCGTACACCGTGAGGACCAGCAGCACGAACACAGTACACAGGGCCATAATGAGGCCAAATTCCTCGCTGATGACGCCAAACACCAGGTCCGTGTTGGCCGCGCCCACTTTCTTCAAGAAGCTGTCTTCCGTCCCCTTGCCGAACAGGCCGCCGCTGGCGATGGCCGACATGGTACGGGTCTGCTGATAGCCGCCGGGCTCGGTGGAGAATTCCCACACATGCCGCCAGGCAGAAAACCGGTTGGCAATGTACGGTTTAAATCGCAGGATCATCCACCCGCCGGCCGCTGCCGCCGTGCCCATGAGGGCCAGAAAGCCCAGGTCGCCGGAGCGCAGGAAGGCGATGACCAGCAGCGCTACAAAGAAGATGAGGGCGGTACCGAAGTCACTCATGAGGGCCAGACAGCCCATGCAGAAGCCGCAGAACAGCACCGTAAAGATCAGGTTTCGCCGGGCGAACAGACGGTCCAACGTGGCGGCTCCCGTGAAGATAAAGGCCACCTTCACAAACTCCGAAGGCTGAAAACTGATGGGGCCCAGACTGATCCAGTTCTTGGCGCCGAAGAGCCGCTGGCCCAGCAGCACGTTAAACACCAGCAAAAGGCAGGTGAACACAGCGATGGGCCAACGCAGAGAGACGGTCGATTTCAGGTCCCGCAGCAGAACGCTCAGCACGATGAAGAGCGCCAGGCCCAGAATAACGCAGATGGTCTGGGTCAAAAGTCCCTTGGGGGAGTAGGCCGCTGTCACCGAGAAGGACAGCGTACAGAGGAAAAATGCGATGGTCTCTGCCTCAAAGGCTGTCCGTTTCAGGAACCGGTACAGGATATACATCCCCCACATACAGGCGCAGAGAATGCCGAAGGACGCGGCGATCATGGCCACCTCCTGGGCCTCCCGGCCGGGCAGGCACTGCACCGCCATCATGATCTGGAACACAGTGAGATAGCCCAGGGTTTTTCCGGGGCGCAGCGGACGCTCCGCCACACCGAACCGCATGGCCTGCTCCCGCTCCTCCTCTTCGCTGATGGCATAGAAGGTCAGCGGCAGGCCGCCCAGGTCGATCACGTCGCCGGTCTTGACCGGCACCGTATGAGCGATCTTTTTCCCGTTTACCCGGGTCCCGTTTTTGGTTTGCAGGGGTTGGAGCTTCCAGTTTCCTTTGTCATCCCGCAGCAGGGCTACGTGACTTCGGGAGACTGTGGGGAAATCCAGTTCCACGTCGGAGCGGCGGCTGCGGCCCACGCTGTTCTCCCAGTGGTACAGGTCGAAGCGGGTGCCGTTCTCCATGGTCAGCCAGCCCCAGATCTCCTTGCCCGGCCGGTCCCGGAGCAGAGACATGAGGCAGCGGACAATGATGAGAATGGCAAAGATGATGGCGATCACCCGCAGCACGCCGCAGGCAACCGGCAGCACCACGTCAATGACCGCCGCCAGCCCCTTGCCGGGGGCTGCGTTCTCTAACGCCGCCCGAACCTGATCTCCCAATTGGGAGAAGATCACGCCCAGACGAGCGATCAACTCTTGCATCCCATCCCCTCCTTTCTCCGGCTTCGTTTCGCCGGTTTGTTTCCGTTGCATTGCAGGGATTTTTTTCAAATAGGTGAAGTGCCCGGCACTTCGCGGCTATTATAGCAACAAAATACCAAAAACACAAGTCGTCCCCGCACCAGTGGACAGCCCGCCCCCTCCTGTGCTACACTGAGGGCAAACGATACTGACGCAAAGGAGGAGCACACCATGAAAGCCTTCGCTTACCTGTCGGACGGCACTGCCGGCTGGATCGAAAAGGAACGTCCCCACGCCACAGGGTATGACGGGGTCATTCGCCCCCTTATGGCTGCGCCCTGCACCTCAGATGTGCACAACGTGGCCATTCAATGCCTCCAGCCCAACCGGATTCTGGGGCACGAGGGGCTGGGTGAGGTGGTGGTGGTTCCTCCCGTGACCCCTGACTGGCGGACTGTCCCCTCCCAACTGGGCGCCCACCAGCATTGCAGTGGCCTCATCACCGGACAAAAGCTCTCCAACAGTGAAGACGGCCTCATGGCAGAGTATGCCCTCATCCGGGATCTGGACGCCAACGCCGCCCGGATTCCCCAGGGTGTCTCCCTGGAGGGGGCTGTCATGGCGGCAGATATGCTGAACACCGGCCTCTACGGCGCGGAACTGGCAGAGGTTCAGCCCGGCGACACCGTGGTGGTCATGGGTGTGGGCCCTGTGGGCCTCATGGCCATTGCCGGGGCCAGACTCCGGGGCGCTGGGCGGATCATCGCCATCGGCAGCCGCCCCGCCGGGGTGGCTTTGGCCAAAGAGTACGGCGCCACTGACATCGTCAACTACAAGGAAGGGGACGTGCTCCGGCAGGTCCATCTGCTCACCCAAAAGCAGGGGGCAGACTGCTGCATCTGCGCCGGCGGAGGGGACGAGGCCCTGGGACAGGCAGTTGCCATGGTCCGGTGGGGCGGTACCGTGGGCAACGTCAACTATTTCACCACCTATGGGAACCTGCCCATCAACAACGTCCGGTACGGCTTCGGCATGGGCAACAAGACCATCCGCGGGGGAGAGTGCCCCGGCGGCCGGGCCAGAATGGAGCGGCTGCTGCGGCTGCTCCAGTACGGACGGGTGGACCCGGTTCCCCTCATCACCCATCGGTTTTCCGGCCTTTCTCACCTGGAGACTGCCTTCCGCCTGATGGAGGCCAAGCCTCCGGAACTGGTGAAAGCCATTGTTCACCTTTCCTGACCCCACTCCATACCATAAAGGAAGATCCATCATGAAAAGTATGTTTCGCTGTCCCGTCTGCGGAGGACCCCTGGACAAGCAGGAGGCCCGGTACCTCTGCCCCGCAGGACACAGCTTTGACCGGGCCGCAGCAGGCTATGTCCACCTTCTGCCCGCCAACAAAATGCACTCCAAAGACCCCGGGGACGACAAGGGGATGGCCACCGCCCGCAACCGCTTCCTCTCCGGCGATTATTACGCTCCCCTGCGGGATGCCCTGGCTGCCCTGGCGCTGAAATACTGCCCGGAGCATCCAGCCATTCTGGACGCAGGCTGCGGCGAGGGATATTACAGCGCTGCTCTCTTCCAGGCGCTGGAAGCCCAGGGGCGCACCCCGGTGATGGCCGGGGTGGACCTCTCCAAGCACGCCCTGCGCCGGGCGGCCAAGCGGGAGAACTCCATCGAGTTTGCCGTGGCCTCGGTGTACGACCTGCCTGTGGCAGACCAGAGCGCCGATCTGTTGGTAAACTGTTTCTCTCCTCTGGCCCTGGAGGAGTTTCTGCGGGTGCTCCGCCCCGGCGGGCTCTACTTCTATGTGGTCCCCGGCCAGCGTCACCTGTGGGAGCTGAAAGAGATCCTCTACGACGAGCCCTACCTCAACACGGAAAAACTGACCCCTTATGAGGGTCTCTCCTATCTGGAGGTGGTCCCGGTGGACGGAACCATCCAGCTGCCCGATCCTCAGACCATCTCCGATCTCTTCCAGATGACCCCGTATTTCTGGAAGACCCCCAAAAGCGGCAAAGACCGCCTGGATGCCCTCACCACGCTGACCACCACCATCTCCTTCCGGATCCATGTATTCCGCAAGGACACTCTCTAACCCTCTGACCGAAAGGAGTCTTTCCCTTGCCTCATACGATTTTCTTTGACCTGGACGGTACCCTCACCGACTCCGGTCCCGGTATTATGAACTGCGCCCAACTGGCACTGGACCACTTCCACATCTCCGTGGAGGACCCTGCCCAGCTTCGTACCTTTGTCGGCCCCCCTCTGCGGGTTTCCTTTGGCCGCTTTGGCCTGAACGACCAGGAAGCGGAAGAGGCCATCCGTATTTTCCGCAGCCGCTATCTCACTGTGGGGAAGTTTGAAAATGTCCCCTATCCCGGCATCCCCCAGCTGCTCCAGCAGCTGAACGAGGAGGGGCACCGGCTGTTCGTTGCCACCTCCAAGCCGGAGGAGACCGCCAAGGAGATCCTGCACCACTTCCAGCTGGACCAGTATTTTGAGCTTATCTGCGGCGCCACTATGGACAGCAGCCGAGAGAGCAAGGAAGCTGTTCTCTCCTACCTGCTGGCCCAGACCGAAGCCCCTTCGGTCCTTATGGTAGGCGACACCGAGTTCGATGTCATCGGGGCCAACGCCCATCATATCCCCACCATCGGTGTGACCTGGGGATACGGGGACGAGGCCTCCATGCGTCAGGCAGGCGCTGCCGCCATCGTCTCTACCCCTGAGGAGCTCCACCAGATTCTGGATACCATGCCATAAAAGCAGAAAACCCGTGCTCCGCTGCCAAGTACAGCAGAGCACGGGTTTTATCATACAGAATACTGTGTGCGTCACATTTCTCTTCGGCCTTCCAGCGCACGCATGAGCGTGGCGTCGTCTGCATACTCTAAATGGCCCCCTACAGGAACGCCGTAGGCCAGGCGGGTGACTTTCACCCCAAAGGGCTTGAGCATCCGAGAGAGGTACATGGCCGTGGCCTCTCCCTCGGTGTCCGGGTTGGTGGCCATAATGACCTCCCGGATCTCTCCCTGAGCGACCCGCTCCAACAGGGACTTTATATGCAGGTCGTCGGGTCCCACCCCGTTCATGGGGGAGAGAACACCGTGGAGCACATGGTACCGGCCGTTGTACTCCCGGGCCCGCTCAATGGCGATCACATCCTTGGGGTCGGCCACCACGCAGACCACGCTGCCATCCCGTTTGTCGCTGGCGCAGACCGGGCACAGGCCCTCGCCCTCCGTCAGGTTCTGGCAGACCGGACACAGGGCTATGCTGTGCTTGGCGTCCACAATGGCCTGGGAGAAGGCCTCCACCTGATCCTCCGGCAGGGAGAGCACAAAGAAGGCAAGACGCTGGGCGGTCTTTCGTCCGATTCCGGGCAGGCGGGCAAATTGCTCCACCATTTTTTCCAATGCGGGGGGAAAATACTCCATCATTCACCTCGCAGCGCCCGGATGGCCGCTTCTGCGTCTGCTGCGCCGTACACAGCGCTGCCCGCCACCAGCACGTCGGCGCCGGCCTCCACCACCTGCCGGGCGGTGACCGGGTCCACGCCGCCGTCCACTTCCAGGTGGCAGCTGGGGTTATATTCCTCAATATACTTGCGAATGGCGGCGATCTTGGGCAGCTGGTCGGCCATGAACTTCTGGCCGCCGAAGCCCGGCTCCACCGTCATCACCAGGATAAGGTCCACATCCTTAATATAGGGCAGGACCGCCTCTGCCGCCGTAATGGGCCGCAGAACGATGCCCTTTTTGATCCCGCGCCGGTCCATGGCGTCCAGCGCCGCCCGGATACCGGGGGGCATGTCCGCTTCCAGATGGACCGACAGCAGGTCCGCACCGGCGTCGGCAAAGGCATCGATATACCGCACCGGCTTCTCGATCATCAGATGGACATCCAAAAACAGATCCGTCACTTTCCGCAGCGACTTCACCACCGGCACGCCAATGCTGATGTTGGAGACGAACATGCCGTCCATCACATCCACATGGAGCCAGTCGGCACTGCTGACCCGCTGGACCTCCCGGCCCAGGTCGGCAAAATTGGCGGAGAGGATCGAAGGGGCAATTTTGATCACGATTCATCATTCCTTTCCCTGAAATCCGCCGGCGGGTTCTGTCACATCCCGCCGGATTGGGCCGAAGGCACCGATCCCCCGCCCGCCGCATAGGATACGGCAAGCGGCAGCGGGGCCTCTGCCCCGCTCAGGAGCGCCGGGACCGCTGTTGTCTTTCCTCTTTCTCCGCGGACCGGCCCCAACAGCGACGGCCCGGAACGCCCGCCGCATGAGATAGCCTTTGGGGGTCTTTCCCCAAGGCAGGGTTTTTCGTCCCTGCTCCCCGCTCTCTGCGGGAGCGCAGGGACGAAACCCAGAGAACCCTTTATTTCTGATAACCGCCCTTCCGGCGGTCTCTTTCTTCCCCATTTTATCCGTCTTTTCCCTCCCTGTCAATGGAAAGGAGTTCTTGACAGGGCTTGGCCCGACGGGTAAAATGATATAAATATGCGTACTATGTCAATCTTTGGAAAGGACGGTCCGCTTATGGCAAAGTTTAAAAAAACTTCTGTTCTGCCGATCTACGCCATCGCTGTGGTCTGGGTGATCTATACCCTGGTCCATCCCCTGTATCGGGTCTCTGACTACGTCTCGGTGATCCTTCTCTCCGCTGTGGCGTTCATCGTTGTGAAGGGGTTCTTCCCTACCGTGGAATATGAACTGCCCGACCCGCCCCAGGAGGAAGCCCAGCAGGAGCCCCCCCAGGAGCAGGCACAGGAAGAGGCCGAAGAGGAGGACAAGCCCGAAGAAACCGCTTCCTCTGAGGAAAGACCGGAGACGCCCCTCACCGGCGACCCCAAGATCGATGGTCTCATCACCGAGAAGGACCGGACCCTGAGCGAAATGCGCCGCCTGAACGACGCCATCGACGACGAGACCCTCTCCCGTCAAATCGATCAGTTGGAGGACGTGACCGCAAAGATCATCGACCATGTCATCCAGCATCCCGACAAATTCCCCCAGATCCGGAAGTTCATGATCTATTACCTGCCCACCACCCTGAAGATCCTCAACGCCTATGACCGCATGGGCGCCACCGGCGTAGCCGGGGAAAACATCGGCTCCACCATGGACCGCATCGAGTCCATGATGGACACCATCGTTTCCTCCTTCCAGAAGCAGCTGGATGCCCTCTTCCGGGATGAAGCCATGGACATCGCTTCCGATATTACCGTCATGGAGACCATGCTGGCCCAGGAAGGCCTCTCCGGTCCCCAGGGACATGCATAAAGAAAGGACACTGCTATGGCAGATGAGTTTATCCCCCATTTGACTCTTGACCCCAACTCCCCTCTCCAGGATCCGCCCCAGGCGCCCACCATTCCCCAACCCCAGGACGCCGCGGACCCCCTGGCCCAAAGCGACCGGGACCTGGCACAGCTCTCCCCGGCAGAGCGGGCTGCGGTGGAGGAATTCGCCGAAAAGATCGACCTGACCGACAGCAACCTGGTCTTTCAGTACGGCGCAGCTGCCCAGAAAAACGTCTCGGACTTCTCCGAAACCACCTTACAGCAGATCCGCACCAAAGATCTGGGTGAGATCGGCGAGACCCTGGCAGGGCTGGTCCGCCAGCTCCAGGACTTCGACGCCAGCGAAGAGAAGAAGGGACTGGCCGGGTTCTTCCGCCGGAAGAAAAACCAGCTGGAGGCCATGAAGGCCCACTATGCCAAGGCCGCCGACAACGTCGATAAAATTGTCGAAACCCTGGAACAGCACCAGATCACCCTCATGAAGGATGTGGCCAACCTGGACCAGATGGTGGCGCTGAATCTCCGCTACCAGAAAGAGCTTACCATGTATATCCTGGCCGGGAAGCGCCGCTTGGCCCAGGCCCAGACCCAGGAACTGGCCCAGCTGCGGGAGAAGGCCGACCAGAGCGGCCGCCCGGAGGACGCCCAGGCCTGCAATGATCTGGCCAACCTCTGCAACCGCTTTGAGAAAAAGCTCCACGACCTGGAGCTCACCCGGATGATCGCCCTGCAAATGGGCCCCCAGACCCGACTGCTGCAAAACAACGACACCATGATGATCGAAAAGATCCAGTCCAGTCTGGTGAACACCATCCCCCTCTGGAAGAGCCAGATGATCCTGGCCCTGGGGCTGGAACACGCCCGCCAGGCCACCGCGGCCCAGACCGCCGTGACCGAAATGACCAACAACCTGCTCCGGCAGAACGCCGACCTGCTGAAAACCGGCACCATCGAAACCGCCCAGGAGGCCGAACGGTCCATCGTGGACCTGGACACCCTGCGTCACACCAACCAGCAGCTGATGGACTCCCTGGACGAAGTGATCCTCATCCAGACGGAAGGCCGGCAAAAACGGCAGGAGGCTGAAACAGAACTGCGCCGCATCGAGGAAGAGCTGAAACAAAAGCTTCTCTCCCTGCGGGGATGATTCCCGCGCTGCGGAACCCGCTGCGCCGGAATGCCTACGGAGGTTTCTATGAAGTTTTTTCAAAAAAAGTCTGTCGCCATTGTGCTGACACTGCTCTTGGTGGCGCTGTGCTGCGTGTGGGGCTATGCCCGCGTCTATGCCAACGCCCATCCCCAGGCCGAGGGGGAAGAGTCTCAGCGCTATGGCGAAAACAACTTAAACTACTATCTGAATCTGGTGGATGACGGCGCAGACCTGTTCACCATGGAAGTCACCGACCAGATCGCCCGGAAAAACCTGTCCCTGAACAACACCTACGGCACCAAGATCGCCATCAAGACCGTTCAGTATCTCAACGGAAAGGACATCAAGACCTATACCGAGGACACCGCAAAGAAGATCAGCATGGGCAGCATGGACCTGCTGCTGGTGGCTGACAGCGACAGCGAGACCTGGTATGTGCTCTATGGCGCAGGTATGCAGCCCTATGTAGACGGGGCAGGGTCCGACCCCTTATCCGCCCTCTTCGAAAAGCACCTGAACAGTGCCTTCTTCCGGGAGGAGAGCAACCAGGCCATCCTGTCCCTGATGGACGACCTGCACGCATGGTGCGAGCAGAACGTGCCCCACCTCTCTGACTCCGGCTCCACCCCCTTCTACTTTGACGGGAAAGTCCCGTCTGTCACCGTGCGAGCCATCCTCACCGGCATCCTCTTCACCCTGGCCGCCAACATCTGGTGGATCCTCCTGCTGCTGGTGGTCCTCAATGTCATCGACCGGCTCCGCTTCGACCGTCACGTTGCGGGGTGCTCTCCCGACGTTCCCCCGGTCCATCCCTTCCACCCCATTCTCTTCTGGCATCGGCCCGGCTCCCGCTGGTATGAGAACATGACCGAGCAGTTCTTTGCTCAGGAGGAGGAAGAGGAACCCGATGACTTCGGAGGCCCCACAGAGGATCCCTCCCAGGAGGATGGCCCCAGAGAGGGCGAGCGGAGCACCGACTGGCACTCTGCCGATCCCGGCAGCTACACCGACGCCCCCGGCAACTTTACCGAAACCGGCCCTCAGCCTCGGACCCTGGGCGGGCAGCTGTGGCAGCTCTGGGAGTCCATCGCCGGGATGGTCCTCTCCCTTTGCCGCAATATCCTGGCGCAAATTGAGCGGTTCCTGCAGCGCCGGTGATCAGACCATCAAAAAAAGCGTTCCGCTGTTCTGAGAACAGCGGAACGCTTTTTTCCTACCTATTCTTTTTTCAAACGGATTCGCCGTCCTCGTTCGTCTCAGGCTCCTCCTGGGGCGGCAGCTCGCCTTTCACCCCGACACAGCGGTTGATCTTCGTCCCCATATTATGGAACTTCTCCTCATAATCCGTCATGATCCCGCAGACGCCCTGGGCGTGAAGGTCGTGGGTCACCTGCTCCAGCTGGAAGCCTCCCTGGGGGAACTCTTCCAGAGAGAAGGCAAAGAGAGGGGCATTGTCCGTCTTAAAATGGATCTCTCCCTCCTCCTTCAGCACCTGACGGTACCGCAGCAGGAAATCCCGGTGGGTCAGCCGCCGCTTGGCGTGGCGCTTGGGCGGCCAGGGATCGCAGAAGTTGATATAGATCAGATCCACCTCGCCCGGGGCAAAATACTCCGGCAGGTTCGCTGCGTCCGCGTCCACGAAAAACACATTGTGCAGGTCCATATCCCGGGCCCGCTCCATGGCCATCACCATGGCGTCTGGCACTCGCTCCACAGCAATGAACAGCACCTCCGGCTCGCTGGCAGCCGTCTGGCAGGTGAACCGCCCCTTGCCGCAGCCCAGCTCCACCCGAAGCTCCTTCGCCTGGGGCATGAGGGTACGCCAGGTTCCCCGCAGCGCAGCCGGCTCCTTGATCTGCCAGGCCGCACAGCGCTCCATTCGGGGGCCCAGGTTTTTCTTTCTTCTCATGCGCATAGCAGCGCCCTCCTCGCTCCGGCGCTCCGGCCGGGATGACTGACGTCCCAGGCCTTTCCCAGCCCAGGACAGATTTCGTTTATCATACCACAGTTTTCCTTCTTTGTCAGCGGCTTTCTCCCGATTTTCTCCCTCCGTCTCCCATCTAACCCTTGTGGACCGCCGGAAAAAGCGGTATGATATAAGGTACTGAATTTACCCGCTGAGAGCCCCGCCCCCCAGCGGTCTGTCCCCCACGGAAAGGAGGAAGCCCCCCATGAGCATCCACAACGGACACCGGGACCGAATGAAAAAAGAATTCATGACCGGCGGCCTGGAGCCCTTCTCCGAAGCCCGTGCCCTGGAGCTTCTCCTCTTCTATTCCCGTTTACAGGGGGACGTCAATCCCCTGGCCCACAATCTGCTGAGCACCTTCGGTTCCCTGGCCGGAGTCTTTGACGCCGACCTGAACGATCTGAAAGCAGTCTCCGGCGTGGGAGAAAACACCGCCATCCTCCTAAAACTGGTCCCTGCCCTGGCGGCCAAATACCTGGCCTCCCGTACCAGCGCCGATGTGATCATCAGCAGCAGCCACGACTTGCAGGAGCTCTTTGCCCCCTACTTTTTTGCCGCCCGCAATGAGATGACCTTCCTGGCCTGCTTCGACGCCAAGTTTAAACTCCTGGGCGTGCGAAAAATCAGCGAGGGCGGCCCCAACGCCACCGACATCAACGTCCGGCAGGTGGTCTCCGCCGCCCTCTCCTTCAACGCCTCTACGGTGGTCCTGGCTCACAACCACCCCAGCGGGCTGGCCACCCCTTCCGACGAGGACCTCTCTACCACCCGTTATCTCCGCCAGATCCTCTCCCAGATCAGCATCATCCTGTATGACCACATCATTATGGCCGACGAGGATATGGTTTCCATGCGGGACAGCGGCTACTTTATGGCTTTATAAACACCCACACTTCCCTCAACTGCAGGAGGTTACTATGCCCAACTTTCAGGTAATCAGCGAATACACTCCTTCCGGCGACCAGCCGGAGGCCATCGACGCTCTGGCCAGAGGCGTAGAACTGGGCCTGGAGGAACAGACCCTCCTGGGTGTCACCGGTTCTGGTAAAACCTTTACCATGGCAAAGGTCATTGAGCGAGTGCAGCGCCCTACCCTGGTGCTGGCCCACAACAAAACCCTGGCCGCCCAGCTGTGCGCCGAGTTCAAGGAGTTTTTCCCCAACAACGCAGTGGAATACTTTGTCTCCTACTACGACTACTACCAGCCCGAGGCCTATATCCCCCACACCGACACCTTCATCGAGAAGGACAGCAGCATCAACGACGAGATCGAGCGTCTGCGCCACTCCGCCACCTCCGCCCTCTTCGAGCGGCGGGATGTGATCGTGGTGGCCTCTGTCTCCTGTATCTACGGTCTGGGCGACCCCATCGACTATTCCAACATGGTCATCTCCCTGCGCACCGGCCAGGAAAAGCCCATCGAAGAGCTGCTCAACAAGCTCACGGAGATCCGCTACGAGCGCAACGACGTGGCCTTTGACCGAAACCGCTTCCGGGTCCGGGGGGACACGGTGGAGATCTTCCCCGTCTACGCCAAGGACCACGCCATTCGGGTGGAGTTCTTCGGGGACGAGATCGACCGCATCAGTGAAATCAACGTGGTCACCGGCACCCCCACACGGGTGGTCGACCATGTGGCCATCTATCCCGCCTCCCACTATGTGGCTTCCAAAGAGAAGATGACCCGGGCCATCCAGGAGATCCGTCAGGAACTGGACGAACGGGTGCAGTTCTTTAAGGAAAACGAACAGCTGCTGGAAGCCCAGCGCATCTCCCAGCGCACCGCCTACGACATCGAAATGATGCAGGAGCTGGGTTACTGCTCCGGCATTGAGAATTACAGCCGGGTGATCGCAGGCCGACCCGCCGGGTCCCCGCCCATGACCTTGCTGGACTACTTCCCCAAGGACTTCCTCCTCTTCATCGACGAAAGCCACGTCACCCTCCCCCAGGTCCGGGCTATGTACGCCGGGGACCGGGCCCGAAAAACCACCCTGGTGGACTACGGCTTCCGTCTCCCCTGCGCCTTTGACAACCGCCCCCTCAACTTTGAGGAATTCTCCCAGCGGCTCAACCAGGTGATCTACGTCTCTGCCACCCCTGGCCCTTATGAAAAGAGCCGCTCGGGGCAGATCGTGGAACAGGTCATCCGGCCCACCGGCCTGCTGGACCCGGTGGTGCAGGTCCGTCCGGTAGAGGGGCAGATCGACGACCTCATCGGCGAGATCAATTCCCGCACCGCCAAACAGGAGCGGGTATTGGTCACCACCCTCACCAAAAAAATGGCCGAGGACCTCACCGCCTATCTCCAGGGCGCCGGTATCCGGGTGCGGTACATGCACCACGACGTGGACACCATCCAGCGCATGGAGCTCATCCGGGACCTGCGCCTGGGGGAATTCGACGTTCTGGTGGGCATTAACCTCCTCCGGGAAGGTCTGGACCTGCCGGAAGTCTCTTTGGTTGCCATCCTGGACGCCGACAAGGAGGGCTTCCTCCGCTCGGAAACCTCCCTCATCCAGACCATCGGCCGGGCCGCTCGAAACGCAGAAGGTCTGGTCATTCTCTACGCCGACACGGTGACCCCCTCCATGGCTGCCGCCATGGAAGAGACCCATCGCCGGCGGGAAATCCAAAGCGCCTACAACGAGGCCCACGGCATCGTTCCCAAAACCGTGGTAAAAGCCGTGCGGGATCTCATTGAGATCTCCCACGCCGCCGACGAAAAGGCCAGCGGCAAAAAGGGCGCCAAAGCCCTCTCTCCCAAAGAAAAAGCCAGCCTGATCGCCAAGCTGGAAGCCGAAATGAAAGAAGCCAGCCGCCGGCTGGAATTCGAATACGCCGCCATTCTGCGGGACCAAATTATCGAACTACGAGGAAAGGACGTGTAAGCCATGCCCCAACAGCAGCCCAGCAAAGCCCCCGCCACCCAAACCACCGCCCCCAACCCATCCAGTTACCTGGCGATGGGCTGCATCATGGCTGCCGGCGCGCTATGGGGCTGCATCGGACTCTTCAACCGTTCCCTGTCCGCTATGGGCATCTCCTCTTCCTCCATCGTCCTGCTGAGAAACACCGGTGCCTGTGTCCTCCTGGGCCTGCTCTTTCTGCTCAAGGACCGCAGCATTTTCCAAATTCGTGTCCGGCATCTGCCCTTCTTCTTTGGTACTGGTGTGGTGAGCCTGCTCTTCTTTACCCTGTGCTACTTCCGCAGCCAGCAGCTCTCCTCCCTCTCTGTGGCAGGCATCCTCCTCTACACCTCCCCCACCTTCGTGGTGGTCCTGTCTGCCCTGGTCTTTAAAGACCCCTTTACCAAGCGAAAGCTCTGCGCCCTGCTCATCGCCTTTTTGGGCTGCACCTTCGTCACCGGGATCTGGGGCGGCGAACTCTCCCTCTCCCTGCAAGGGCTCCTGCTGGGCCTGGGCAGCGGCTTCTTCTACGCCACCTACTCCATCTTCGGTCGGATCGCCCTGGCCCATTACCCGCCCTTTACCGTCACCTTCTACACCTTCCTCTTTGCCGGGGTAGGCGCCCTCTTCTTCCTGGACAGGGAGGACATGGCCACTGCCTCTTCCTCTCTCTGGTCGGTGTTCCTGGTCCTGGGCCTCATTATCATCTCCACCATCCTGCCCTATCTGCTCTACACCAAAGGTCTGAACGACCTGGGTGACAGCGGCAAAGCCGCCATCCTGGCCAGCGTGGAGCCGGTGGTGGCCTCCATTGTGGGTATCCTGGCCTTTGGCGAGCCCATGGGCCTGGGCGTTATTCTGGGCCTTGTCTGCATCCTGATCTCCGTGTATATCCTGAGGTAAGAACCATGGCAAAACAGAAAGAAAAAGAAGAAAAAACCAACGTCATGCGGGTCCTGGAAGCCGCCGGGATTCCCTATACCCCCCACCAGATCCCCCTGTCCAAGGACTCCCCTCTGGACGGGGTCTCCGCCGCGGCCCTTCTGGGAAAGCCCCCGGAACAGGTCTTCAAAACCCTGGTGACCCAGGGGCCCAAGGGGGAGCACTTCGTCTTTGTCATCCCCGTGGCCGAAACCCTGGACCTGAAAAAGGCGGCCAAAGCCGCCGGGGTCAAATCCGTGACCATGCTGCCCCAGAAGCAACTCTTCCCCCTCACCGGCTACGTCCACGGCGGCTGCTCCCCGGTGGGGATGTCCAAAGCCTTCCCCACCTACTTTGCAGAGGAAGTGATCCTGGTGGATACCATGCTCTGCTCCGCCGGGAAAATCGGCCACCAGGTGGAGCTCCGCCCTAACGATCTCATCGCCCTGGTGGGCGGCGAGATCGCTGACCTGATCGTTTCCTGACCCACGCCTTCCTTTCTCCCGGAAAGGAAGGCGATCCTATCCCCATTGGAGTACTATCATGCAATCTCATATCTTCGTAAAAGGCGCTCGCGCCAACAACCTGAAAAATATCGACGTCTCCATCCCCAGAGATAAGCTGGTGGTCATCACCGGCCTGTCCGGCTCAGGCAAATCCTCTCTGGCCTTCGATACCATCTACGCCGAGGGCCAGCGGCGCTATGTAGAGTCCCTCTCCTCCTACGCCAGAATGTTCCTGGGCCAGATGGAAAAACCCGACGTGGACTATATCGACGGGCTCTCCCCCGCCATCTCCATCGACCAGAAGACCACCAGCAAAAACCCCCGCTCCACCGTGGGTACCGTCACTGAGATCTACGACTACCTCCGCCTGCTCTGGGCCCGGATCGGGACCCCCCACTGCCCCAAGTGCGGCAAGGAGATCAAGCAGCAGTCCATCGACCAGATCACCGACCAGGTCATGGCCCTGCCGGAGGGGACCCGTATCATGGTCCTGGCTCCCGTGGTCCGGGGGAAAAAGGGCGAGCACATCAAGGTACTGGAAAACGCCAGAAAGTCCGGCTACGTCCGCTGCCGCATCGACGGCGCCCTCTATGAGCTGTCTGAGGACATCTCTCTGGAGAAAAACAAGAAGCATACCATAGAAATCGTGGTGGACCGTCTGGTCATCCGCCCCGATATTCTCCGCCGCCTCACCGACTCGGCAGAAACCGCCGCCTCCCTCTCCGGTGGGCTTATTCTCATCAACCTCCCCCAGGAGGACAAGGACCTCACCTTCTCTCAAAACTATGCCTGCGAGGACTGCGGCATCTCCATCGAGGAGCTGGCTCCCCGCATGTTCTCCTTTAACAGTCCCTTCGGCGCCTGCCCCACCTGTACCGGCTTGGGCAGCCAGATGAAAGCCGACCCCCAGCTGGTGATCCCCAATCCCTCCCTCTCCATTCTGGAAGGGGCCATTGCCGTCTCGGGATGGCAGAACGTCAAAGGGGACTCCATCTCCCGGATGTACTTTGAAGCCCTGGCCAAAAAGTATGGCTTCAAGCTCACCACCCCCTTCCGGGACCTCTCTGACCAGGCCAAGGATATCATCCTCAACGGCACCAAGGGGGAAAAACTCACCCTCACCTACCAGAGAGAGAACGGGCAGGGAACCTTTCAGCAGCCCTTTGAAGGGGTGCTGAACAACGTGGAGCGCCGCTTCAAGGAGACCCAGTCCGACGCCTCCCGGAAGGAACTGGAAGAGTGCATGAGTCAGTGCCTCTGCCCCAGCTGCCAGGGACGGCGGCTGAAAAAAGAGGCTCTGGCTGTAACCGTAGGAGACCTGAACATTGACGAATTCTGCCGGAAGTCGGTAAACGATGCCCTGGACTTTATAGAAACCCTGGTCCTCACCGAAACCCAGGCCCAGATCGCCCAGCAGATCCTGAAGGAGGTAAAGGCCCGCCTGGGCTTCCTCCAGAGCGTGGGTCTGTCCTACCTGACCCTCAGCCGCCAGGCGGGAACCCTCTCCGGCGGGGAAAGCCAGCGCATCCGTCTGGCCACCCAGATCGGCTCCTCCCTTATGGGGGTGCTCTATATCCTGGACGAGCCTTCCATCGGCCTGCACCAGCGGGACAACGACATGCTTCTGGAGACCCTAAAGCATCTCCGGGACCTGGGCAATACCCTTTTGGTGGTGGAGCACGATGAGGACACCATGCGGGCCGCCGACTACATTGTGGACATTGGTCCTGCAGCCGGCGTCCACGGCGGGGAAGTGGTAGCAGCTGGTACCCCGGAAGAGATCATGGCTGCCCCTCAGTCCATCACCGGACAGTACCTCTCCGGCGCCCGGAAAATCCCCGTCCCCCAGCGCCGCCGGGAAGGCAACGGCCACTGCCTCACCATCCGGGGCGCAGCGGAAAACAACCTGGACCATGTGGACGTCACCTTCCCTCTGGGGACCTTCACCTGCGTCACCGGAGTCTCTGGCTCGGGCAAATCCTCTCTGGTCAACGAGATCCTCTTTAAGCGGCTGGGCGCTGACCTGAACCGAATGAAACTCCGCCCCGGCAAGCACGACGCTCTGGAGGGCGAGGAATTCCTGGACAAGGTCATCGCCATCGACCAGTCTCCCATCGGCCGTACCCCCCGGTCCAACCCCGCCACCTACACTGGGCTCTTCGGGGACATCCGGGAGCTCTTTGCCTCTACCCCCGACGCTAAGTCCAGAGGCTACGGCCCGGGCCGGTTCTCCTTCAACGTCAAAGGTGGCCGGTGCGAATCCTGCGCCGGAGACGGCCTCATTAAGATCGAAATGCACTTCCTGCCCGACATTTACGTTCCCTGCGAGGTCTGCAAGGGAAAACGCTACAACCGGGAGACCCTGGAAGTCCGATATAAAGGCAAAAACATCCACGACGTGCTGGACATGACCGTAGACGAAGGCCTGGCCTTCTTTGAAAACCTCCCCAAGCTCCGCCGGAAACTGGAGACCCTTTCTTCCGTAGGGCTGGGCTACCTGAAGATCGGCCAGTCCTCCACCACCCTCTCCGGCGGCGAGGCCCAGCGGGTGAAGCTGGCCACGGAACTGGCCCGCCGCTCCACCGGGAAAACCGTCTATATTCTGGACGAACCCACCACCGGCCTGCACAGCTACGACGTACAGAAGCTTCTGGAAGTGCTGGACCGGCTGGTAGAAGGGGGCAATACCGTCATCGTCATCGAGCACAACCTGGATGTCATCAAGTGGGCCGACCATATCATCGACCTGGGGCCCGAAGGCGGCGCAGGGGGCGGACACATCGTCTGCACCGGCACCCCGGAAGAAGTGGCCCAGTGCCCGGACTCCTACACCGGGCAGTACCTGAAGCGTCTGCTGAACCCGTAACCTTTTCCCTCCACCCGGCATACCATGGAGTAAAACCCGTGGAGGTGTGTTTCGTGGAAATACTGGCCGCTCTCCTGTGCGCAGCCCTGCTGCTCTTCTTGAACCGAATTCTCTTTACCCATCTGGTCTCTCCCTCCCAGCAGGGCACCGCCCCCGTTTTTGCGGTGGTCCCCGCCGCAGGCAGCGGAGACGGTCTGGAGCAAACCCTCCGCCACCTGCACTGGCTGCGGACCGAAAAGCTCTCCCACTTCACCATCCTGGTGGTGGACGCGGGCCTGTCCCCTGCCGGGCGGGAGCTGATTGAGACCATGCTTCGCAAAGACCCTTCCCTGCTCTTCTGCCCCGCAGAGGAAGCCCCCTTGATTCTCAAAAGGAAGGATAACCATGGATACTTCTCCCTCTGAACTGATTTTCTTGGAAGGTACCGTCTCCTCCGTCATCTACCGCAACGAGGACAACGGCTATACCATCCTCCAGCTGGACACCGACGACGGCGACGAGGTCACCGTCGTCGGCACCATGCCCGGCATCAGTCCCGGCGAGGGACTTTCTGTCCACGGACAGTGGACCCGTCACCCCACCTACGGGGAACAACTGAAAGCGGAGATCATGGAGCGGCGAATGCCCGTGGGGGAAAAGGCCGTGATGGAATACCTGGCCTCCGGCGTCATCAAAGGGGTAGGAGCCGCCACGGCCAGACGACTGGTAGATACCTTCGGGGAGGATGTGCTCACCATCATTGAGGAAAGTCCCCATCTGCTGACCAAAATCAAAGGCATCTCCCCCAAGCGGGCGGAGACCATCCGGCAGTCTTTGTGCATGCAGCTGGCCATGCGCCGCTTACTGGACTTCCTCTCCGCCCACGCTCTTCCCCTGCAAATCGCCATGCCCCTCTACCGCCAGTATGGAAACATGGCCCTCACGGTCATCAAGGCCAACCCCTACCTTTTGGTGGAAGACCCCTTCTTCCTCCCTTTTCCTCAGGCGGACAAGCTGGCGCTGGACCTGGGTCTGGGCCAGGACGATCCCCTTCGTCTGGACGCAGGCATCCTCTTTACCCTCTCCCACAACCTGGACAACGGCCACGTTTTTCTCCCTTACGGAAAGCTGCTGGACGCAGCGTCCCACCTGCTGCGGGCCGAACCGGACACCCTGCTCTCCTCTCTGGACAGCCTGCTGGCCCGGCAGAAGATCGTGCGGGAAGAGATCGCCGGACAGGACGCCTGCTATCTCACCCGGCTCCACTTCTGCGAAACCTATGTAGCCAATCAGCTGCTGGAAATGAACGGGGAAGAACTCTGTCCGCCGCCCAATCTGGACCGTCTGTTGGAAAAGATCCAGCGGGAGCAGGGCATCACCTATGCCCCTTTGCAGATCGAGGCGGTAAAAACCGCCGCCTGCCGCCAGGTCATGCTTCTCACCGGCGGACCGGGCACCGGCAAGACCACCTCCCTCCGGGGCATTCTCTCCCTCTTTGACCACCTCCACCTCCGCACCTGTCTCACCGCCCCCACCGGGCGGGCCGCCAAACGGCTCTCCGAGACCTGCGGCGCGGAGGCCAGCACCATCCACCGGCTGCTGGAGACCCGCTACGACGGGGAACAGGGGATGCTCTCCTTTGCCCACAACGAGCAGGACCCCCTGGACGCCGATGCGGTCATCCTGGACGAGGCCTCTATGGTGGATATCATCCTCATGCAGGCCCTGTTGGCTGCCCTGCCCGCCGGATGCCGCCTGGTTTTGGTGGGTGACCCCCATCAGCTCCCCTCCGTGGGACCGGGCAACCTGCTCTCCGATCTACTCCGCTCCCAGCAGCTGCCTACCCTCCGGCTCACGGAAGTGTTCCGCCAGGCGGAGGCCTCCGCCATCATCCGCAACGCCCGCACCGTGGACCAGGGCAACTGCCCTGTGCTGGTGAACGACCCCGCCGGAGACTTCTTCTTCCTCCGCCGTCTCCACCCGGAATCTGCCGTGGAGACCATCGTGGAGCTCTGCCGCACCCGTCTGCCCAAAAACATGGGCATCCCACCTGAACAGATCCAGGTCCTCTCCCCCACCCGCAAGGGAGCCGCCGGGACTACCGCTCTGAACCGGGCCCTGCAGGCGGCGGTGAATCCCCCCGCCCCCGGAAAGGTGGAAAAAGCCTTCGGTCCCGCCCTCTATCGGGAGGGTGACCGGGTCATGCAGGTGAAAAACAACTATGATGTCATGTGGGAAGAAGTGGACGGAAACAGCGTGGGTATGGGCATCTTCAACGGCGATATCGGCCAGATCGAAGCCATTGATTCGGGCAGCGGCGTGGTCACCGTGAACTTCGACGGCCACCGGGCCCAATACACCCCCGACATGATGAACCAGCTGGAACCCGCCTACGCCATCACGGTCCACAAGTCCCAGGGCAGCGAATACCAGGCAGTGATCCTGTCCGCCGTAGAGGCCGCCCCCATGCTCCTCACCCGAGGCATCCTCTACACCGCCATGACCCGGGCCAAGCAACTGCTCATCCTGGTGGGCGACGACCAGGTGGTGGCCCGCATGGCCGCCAACGACCGGCAGCAGCGCCGATACAGCGGGCTTCGGGCCCGGCTGGCGCGAGGCGGACAGTGGAGAGAGGAGGGATAAGTCATGTCGCTCCTTTCCCGTATTCTGGACCTGCTGTTCCCGCCCCGTTGTCCCTTCTGTGGGGCGCTCCTTGACCACTCCCTTCCCGGGCCCTGTCCCCGCTGCGAAGCGGCAGACCTCTGGTTTCCCCCGGGCCAGGGCGTCTTTCCCGGCCAGGCCTTCTCCCGCTGCGTCTGTGTGGGGTGGTACCGGGACTTTCTTCGCGAGTCCATCCTCCAATTCAAGTTCCACAACCACCCAAAGTACGCCAGGGCCTACGGCCCCATGCTGGCAAAGGCCATCCGTACCTACCTGCCCGGCACCTATGACTGCATCACCTGGGCGCCGGTCTCCTCTGTGACCTTAAAAAGCCGGGGCTATGACCAGGCCCGCCTGCTGGCGGAAGCAACCGCCGAAGCCCTGAACACCCAGGCCCTCCCTCTGCTGGAAAAGAAAAAACACAACCTTCCCCAATCTTCCCTGCAAAGCGGCAGGCAGCGCTGGGCCAACGTGGCCGGCGTTTACACGGTTCCTCATCCGGAACAAGTCCAGGGCCGCCGCATTCTGGTCATCGACGACATCCTCACCACCGGGGCTACCCTGGAAGAATGCGCCAAGACCCTTCGGAACCACGGCGCTACCCAGGTCGTGGCTGCCACCTTCTGCAAAACCCCGGAAAAGATCCCATGATCCCAGGATTCCCCCTCCATTTTTCGTGGAAAAGGAACCCTGGGATTGTTCTATACTTAGGGAACCAATACCGCCAAAGAAAGGGAGCATGGGTATGGACAAGCAATCGCAAACAGCAGGTACATTTTCCAGAGACATCGCCATTGACCTGGGGACCACCTCCGTACTGGTGGCCGTCAAAGGGAAAGGCATCCTCCTGCAGGAACCCTCTGTGGTAGCCGTGGACCGCCAAACCGGCAAAGTCCTCCAGGCGGGGGAGGAAGCGCGGCAAATGCTGGGCCGTACGCCAGGCGACCTCATCGCCGTTCGCCCCCTGCGAGAAGGGGTCATCACCGACTACACCATCGCCGAAGCCATGGTCCGGGCCTTTCTGCAAAAAGCCGCCCCCGGCCGGTTTCTGAAACCCCGTCTGCTCATCTGCGTTCCCTCGGGCATCTCTGAGGTGGCAGAACGGGCGGTGGTAGAGGCCGGTCTGCAAGCTGGGGCCCGGCGAGTCTACCTTATGGAAGAACCCCTGGCCGCCGCTCTGGGGGCCGGCATCGAAATTGAACGGCCGGAAGGCCACATGATCGTGGACATCGGCGGCGGCACCACCGACGTGGCCGTGGTCGCTCTGGGGGGTGTGGTCACCTCCGCCTGTCTGCGCACCGCCGGTGACCGCTTTGACGAAGCGCTCATCCAGGCCATTCGAGACACCCATCATCTGCTGGTTGGGGTGCGCACTGCAGAGGAAGTCAAGAAAGTCATCGGCCGGGTGGATGGCGAAGGAGAAGGCGCCTCCATGGCCGTGAAGGGTCGGTGCCTCTCCACCGGGCTCCCCCGGGAAATCACCCTCACCAGCCAGGACACCCAGGAGGCCTTTGCGCCTGTGGCAGAAGAAATCGTACTGGCCGTCCAGAGCGTGCTGGAGCGCACCCCGCCGGAGCTGGCCGCCGACGTGGCCCGCAGCGGTATTCTCCTCACCGGCGGCGGCAGCCTGCTGGAAGGGATGGACCGCCTCCTCTGCGGTACCGTTTGCCGCAATACACTCTGACAGTTCCTCCAGCACCAGCGGCAGCTCACCCCCGCCCCGCTTTTGCGCTGAGCGGCTGCGCCAGCGGTCAAAGGAAAGGCTGCGGGTCAGCTTGGCAAAAAACATCCGCAGCCTGCTGGGGCGGCTGGGCGGCATGGCGTTCCATGCGTGGAGCCAGGTGTCGCTGACACATTCCTCGCTGTCCTCCCAGTTGTGCAGAATGTTCTGCGCAAGGGAAAAGCAGTAGCGGCCATACTTCTCCTTGAAATGGGTGATGGCAGCTTCGCTTCGCTGCCAGTACAACGCGATGATTTCGTGGTCTTCCATTGGCCTCCCCCTTTCTCTATGCTCTCTCATCCTATAAGACGAGATCCAGTCCGGAATGTGACAGCGATCCCGAAAAAAATTCCAGGATACCCGATTTCTCCTTATAAAAAGAGCTTACGGCAAGCAGAATTGCCGCAAGCTCTTTTTCTTGGTTGCTTCAATCAGGCCTTCTCCGCCCGCTTGGCCTCTTCCGCCAGGGCGATGCGCAGGGCCTTGGACAGCTGGTCGGGACAGGAAGTGCCCTTGCCGCCGCACTGGATGCCTTCGATCTTGGCAATGGCATCCTCTGCCCGCATTCCTTCTACCAGGCGGGATACCCCCTGGCTGTTGCCGTGGCAGCCGCCGATGATCTCCACCGACTGCACCACGCCCTGATCAATTTTTACGTTCATCTGACGGGAACATACGCCCTTGGTCTGGTACTGAATGGTCACAATGGTCGTCCTTTCTATGGAATCCCGCATTTTTCACGAGGATCACCTTATTTAATATTCAATGCCCGTGTATCATAGCAAATCTCACACAAAAAAGCAAGAAGACTCTTCCATGGAAACACTGTGTATCTTTGGCGGGTCTTTTTTGCGAAAAATCGGCCATAGTAATTTTGCGCGTTTCACCGCGCCAATGAACCATTTCTTGAAAGAGGGGTGATTCCTTGCAGGACACCAAAGCGTTTCACGGGCCGGCTCCGCTGGTGCGGTGCTTTCGCACCCTCCTCCTGCTGGCCGCCGCCGTGGCGATGACCCTCTCCCTGACCCCCGGCGCCCAGGCCGCGCAGCCCTCCTCTGCGGTTCGCTCGGTCATTCCTCTGGGACAAGCCGTGGGCATCAAGCTCTTCGCTCAGGGTGTTCTGGTGGTAGGGCTCTCTGATGTCACCACCGACCAGGGCCTGGCCTCCCCGGCCAAAGCCTGCGGTCTTCAAAAAGGCGACATTATCACCCACATCAACCACACCAAAGTCAGCTCCATCGAAGAGGTCCAGACCATCCTCCAGGACCTGGAAGGAGAAGAGATGAACGTCCGAGTGCTCCGCGACGAAAAGGATCGGGCCTTCTCCACCCATGCAGTCCAATGCAGCGCCGACGGCTCCTATAAACTGGGCGCCTGGATCCGGGACTCCATGGCTGGGATCGGTACTCTGACTTTCGTGGACCCCAACACCGGCCTGTTCGGTACTCTGGGGCACGGCATCAACGATGTGGACACCTCCGTCCTCATGAAGCTCCAGTCCGGCGCCATCACCCCCGCCTCTGTGGCCGGGGTGGTCAAAGGAATGGACGGCCGTCCCGGGGAGCTGAAAGGGTGCTTCTCCTCCAAGCAGGACCTGGGCACCCTCTTCGCCAACACCGAGCAGGGCGTCTTTGGCACCCTGACGAATCCCAACACCTTCTCTGGTCAACCCATTCCTGTGGCGCAGCCCGAGGAGATCCACACCGGTCCGGCTACCATCCTCTCTAACGTAGAGGGCACCACCGTAGAAGAGTATCAAGTGGAGATCCTGAAACTCCACCCCAACGCCTCCGACACCCGAGACCTGATGCTGAAGGTCACTGACCCCAGGCTGCTGGAAAAAACCGGCGGCATCGTTCAGGGAATGTCTGGCTCTCCCATCCTCCAGGACGGGAAGCTGGTGGGGGCAGTCACCCACGTGCTCATCGACCACGCCGACCAGGGGTACGGCATCTTTGCCACCCACATGCTGGAAACGGCCCAAACCTCTCAGTCCTGACCCTTTTCCGGCAGCCGGATCTTCCGGCTGCCAA
>NZ_JAXDRS010000051.1:0-38333 GCF_034090835.1 Evtepia sp. | reverse complement strand
GAGAAAGGAGCCGGACATGGACGAGCTGAAAGTCAGACAGATTGTAGATGATGAGCTGCTGAAAGGCACCGTGGTGTATGAGACCCTCCAGGAGGTGCCTGCGTGGGGCCGGGAGACCGTCAAGAAGCTGGTAGACAAGAACTACCTGCGGGGTGACGGAAGCGGCCTGGGGCTTACCAGCGACCTGCTGCGGGTGCTGGTGATCAACGACCGGGCAGGGTTGTACGATCGGTGATTTTATCACTGGCATTTCCTTCGCTGTGTGGTATACTAAAGCCATCAAAGAGGAGGGAATGTTATGCAAAACGTGAAGATCAACAACCCGGAGGACCTGCCAGACGAGATCATCCAAAAGGCCATTGCCATGATGGAGCAGGAGGAAGGGCGCAAGGTGGTAGAGATCACCATCCGCACCACCGGGAATCCGGACGAATACGGCATCACGCCCGTTTTCGAGAAGATCCCCTTCCAGCGTGTCCGGCGCATTACCGGCTACCTGGTGGGGGACCTGGGCCGCTTCAACAACGGGAAGCTGGCAGAGGTGCATGATCGGGTGAAGCACAGCGTGTAAAGAAAATCCCACCCCTTGGATTTTTTCAGAGGGTGGGATTTTGCTTGTTTAGTCTTGTTGGAAGCTGGATCTGTACTGATTTGAAGCACGTTCTAGTCGTTTAAAATCACAACATATCTTTCTGAAGAATGAGTTTTTGTTCTTGGTTGTTGCTCTAAAATATGTTTTTTGAGCCCGATCATAAATTTCTGCTTTGTTACGATTGATAAATGAAATTTGTCGTTTCAGTAACTCGGCGTATTTTCTATCATTCTCTGCTTCAATCTGAATAAGTTCTAAAGCATCCGACGGGACCGGCAACATATTGTTAAATCCTAGGATTCCATACTTTCCGCTGTCGATTGGGAATATGTGTTTTGACGGTTTAATCGCTTTATGATTTTCTTTGGGGGATTCCATGGGGACAAAATACCGATAACTGCCAACAATTAATACTACGCCAACATATGGTCTACGCGCATTTTTGTTATACTGGACCCGTTGATCAATACTGCGCAGAAAACGAATGTATTTATCCGCAATCCTATAAATTTTTAACTGATCCAAGATGGTTCCTCCTAACAAAAAGCGAGACAGGCAAAACGCCGATCTCGCTTTTTTCAGGCCCCACTTGCGGCAGGGGCTTTCCGCTTTTTTCAGGCCCCACTTGCGGCAGGGGCTTTCCGCTTTACGTATGCAGGGAGACTCCCTGTACAACAAATTATATACACAAGGATTTAGAAAAGTCAATAGCTCAAACAAAATAATTTCTATGACAGCCCTCTTTCTTCATTAGTATTTCCGTTAGCGTTTCCGGTTTTTTTCTTTGCTAATTCCGTTGTTGTATATATCTCTCTGTTCGCAATTATAAAACCGAACAAAGGAGAAAAACCATTGACATACAAAGAAGAAACCCCTTGAACCGTTGTGGCTCAAGGGGTTTCTTCTTGGAGCAGGTAAAGGGAGTCGAACCCTCCTATCAAGCTTGGGAAGCTTGCGTTCTACCGATGAACTATACCTGCGCTTTGGAGATTATTATAGCACGGGCATGGGTAGATTGCAAGGGGGAAGTTCTGTCGTCTTTGGGGGAGAGAGGGAGGATAGTGGAACCAAATCTGGGCTTCCCCCATAGGATGGGGTACCAGGCGCCGGAGACACATGGTTTGCGGCAGCGCTGGCTGCGGTGGTTTGCCCCGTCTGTGACGCAGGGGGAACCCCCGTCATAGAATGGGATGGCAAGAGCGCCAGTCTGAGGAAATTCAGAGGAGGTAGTACCATGAACGATCGGGTTGTACCCGGGCCTGTGCAGGACAGCTGCGGCATCCGGGAAGCCGTGTGTATCCATACGAAGAAAATATATGACAGCTGTCGCGATAAGGACCAGGCAGACCCAAGGAAACCGGCGGGCGGCCGGGGGCAACTCAGCAGGGCTTGAGAAAGACCTGCAAAGAGAAGGCCCCCGGCCGGCTCTTTTTTTCCTTGCGGTAGATCACCTGCTGGAGGACCGTGTGGAGCAGGGCGTTGCGCTGGGGCGGTGAAGCGGCCTGGTAGGCGTCCCACAGGTTGGTGGGGGTCCATTCCGGCGCTGGGGAGCCCTGATCCGGGGGACACAGCAGGTTCTGGCGGGTGGCTTCCAGCCGGGCCAGGGTCTCCTCCAGGGCGGCCATGCGAGCCTGGAAGGTGGGAGGATCATAGATCCCCTGCTCCAGCAGTTCGTACAGCCGGAGTTTTTGGTGCTCTGCGGTGGTGGTTTCCCGGCGCAGGGCGGCCAGGAGTCTGGTCGCTTCCCCCTTCCCCGAGGGAGCCGGGACCTCTTCCGGGGCCCAGGTGATGGACCGGAAGAGGTCTTCCAGGTGATCCAGGAGCCGGGCCTCCACCAGGGGATACTGGGCGGCGGCGCAGCAGCCTTTGGTGGGGCAGACCAGGTAGTCACCCCCGGCCATGGCGATCTTTTGCAGCAGACTGCCGCAGTTGCCGCACCGGACCAGCCCGGCCAGAGGGGCTTTCACCCGGCCGTCCCGGCGGACGGGCCGCAGCTTGCCGTCCAGCCGCTGCTGCACCTGGTCATACAAGTCTTGGGGGATGATGGGGGGATGGAGCCCCTGGGTGATGGTCCAGTCCTCCCGGGGGTTCGTCGCCGTGACGGTGCGGGGCTGGTCCCGGGGACCGGTTTTCAGGCGGCGGCGCTGGTTCCAGACCACCTTCCCCGTGTAGGTGGGGTTACGGAGGATGGCGGCTACGGCGTTGCGGCTGAAGGCGGAAGACCGCCGGGGCCGAGCCCCCAGGAGAGTGACCTGCCGGGCGATGGCCACGCAGCCGTAGCCCTGGGCATAGAGCTCGTACATCATGCGGACGAACCTGGCTTCCTCCTCCTGGATGGCCAGGGTGGGGCGTTTGTCCAGGGTGGTTTTCTGGTAGCCGTAGGGGGCGTTGGCCAGGTAGCATCCCTCCCGGACTGACTGTTCAATCCCCCGGCGCAGCCGCTTGTTGATGATCTTATACTCCCGGCGGCTGAGAAAGGTCTTGAACTCCGCCAGCTCGTCGTCCAGCTCATCGGTGAGATCGTAGGTCTTTTCCGGGGTGATGATGAGGGTCCCGCTGTCCTTGAAGGCGTCCAGAATGGCCCTCTGGTCCCGCATCCGCCCCCGGGAGAGCCGGTCCAGATCCATGCACAGCACGGCGTCATAGGTCCCCTCCTCCACGTCCCGGAGCAGCCGGAGCATCTCCGGGCGGGCGTAGAGGGACTCCCCGGAGACCACCTCCCGATAGGTCTCTACAATGCGGATGTTGTTCTCTCTGGCGTAGTCGGCCAGGGCTTTCTGGTGCTTGGCCAGCACCTCCCGGGTGTCCATGCCCTCCTCCATGCGGCTTTTCCGCAGATATTGGGCGGCCTCCATGGGCCTCACTTCCTTTCCGTCTTTCTATCAGACTACGGGGAAGGGGAGAAAATATGCCCGGGGACGGGCATAGGGTAGTGGGGGAGGTGAGCGCATGGAACAGGAATCGGTGGTGGTCCGGGGCAAGCGCTGCCCTGTGACGGTGACCCGCCGGGACGGGGGACCCTTTCCCGTGGTGATGGGAGGGGAGACAGTACAGGATGTCTGGGAGACCCGGACCCAGGGGCCGGGCTATGGAGAGAGCGTTGTGGTGACCGTCTGGCAGGAGGTGTCCCCGGAAGAGCGGGCAGCGGGCCGGGCGGCCATCGCCCGGGCCGCCGCCCGAATGGTGGGGGAAGGGGTCACAAAAGGGAGGAAGGCCCCGTAAGATGGGGAGGGCCCTTTGGGCAGGGGCTCTGCCCAAAGGGCCGGGAGGCTCCCGTCACAGAGGTGGGGAAAAGCGCATACCATGAGGAAGGGGAGGTGAGGCCGCTGTGAGTACCCCACAAGAACCGGGCAGCGAAAAGACGGCAACGCTGCGCAAGCCGGTGGCCATCGCCTGTAAGCAGTGGTGGATCGCAGCGGGCATCCGGGCGGTGAAGACCATGGCCCAGACCGCCATGGGGACCATTGGCGCAGAGGCGGCCCTGTCGGAGGTCCACTGGGCGGTGGTGGCTTCGGCGTCGCTCATGGCGGGGATCATGAGCCTGTTAAACAACCTGGAAGGATTGCCGGAGGTAGAACAATGATTACACGGTATTTGACCCAAAACCCCTGCTACCAGCAGGGCCGGAAGATCGCAGTGAAGGGATTGATGCTCCACTCGGTGGGGGTCCCCCAGCCGGACCCTCTGGTGTTCATTCGGATCTGGGACAGTCCCACCTATGACCGGGCCTGCGTCCACGGTTTCATCGGGCGGGACGAGTGTTATGTGACCCTGCCGGTGTTTGAGCGCCACGGGGCGGCCTTCCGGGGCTGGCACGGAGGCGGGTCGTCCAACAACGGGTATATCGGGGTGGAGATGTGCGAGCCCTCCACCATTCGGTATACCGGGGGCGCATCCTTTGAGGTGAAGGATCGGGCGGCGGCGGTGGCCTTTGTGGAAAAGACCACCCGCCGGGCGGTGGAACTTTTTGCCGACCTGTGCCGGTTCCACGACCTGGACCCTCTGGCAGACGGCGTCATCCTCAGCCACGCAGAGGGACACCAGCGGGGGATCGCCTCCAACCACGGGGACCCGGACCATCTGTGGCGGGGTCTGGGGATGGACTACGACATGGACCGGTTTCGGGCGGACGTAGCCGCCGCCATGAAAGGAGAAGAAATGGTGGATATTGGAGCACTCATTGCAGAAATGACCGACGAGCAGGCCTACGCCCTGGTGCAGAAGGCCCAGCGCTACAGCGAGAGCCTGCCGGAGCCCCCTTGGAGCCAGAAGGAAGGCCACTGGAAGCGGGCCACCGAGGCGGGCATCGTAGACGGCAAATCGCCGGAGCGGCCCATGAAGCGGGACGAAGTGATCGCGGTCCTGGGCCGGAAGGAACTGCTGTGATTCCTTGGAAGCGCCCTGTCTTTCGATAAGGACTGTATTGAGGATTTGCGGGTGTACCCCACCCGGAACGTCCAGGCGGTCATTGACCGGGCGCTGAGTGTCCGGGGCGGCCGGGCGGAGCTGCTGCACGCCTACATTGATGTGGAGCCTGCCAACTACAACCGGGGGTTTTTCAGCGTAGACATCCGGTATTACTATCGGATCACCGCAGAGGCCTTCGTGGGCGGTCCCCGTCCGGCGGAGATCAGCGGCCTGGCCGTGTTTGATAAGCGGGTGATCCTCTTCGGCAGCGAGGGCAACGCCAAGATCTTCTCCTCCCGCTTCCGCCCGGGAGAGAACGACGTTCAGGGCATGCGGCGGACCAACCTGCCTGAAGCGGTGGTGGAGGCAGTGGACCCCATTGTCCTGAACCTGCGTCTGCTGGACCCCTGCGACTGTGTTTGCCCGCCCCCTTGTCCCCCTCCCTGCGGCGGGGCCTGTCCTCCGCCCTGTCCTCCTCCCTGCGGCGGGTGCTGCGCAGAGAACGAGCTCACCGAGATCCCGGCCTGCATCAGCGCCTGCTTCGACTGCGAGCTGGCCTTTGACGGGGGCTGCCGCCGGCTGTATGTGACCCTGGGCCAGTTCTCCATGGTGCGGCTGGAGCGGGACTCCCAGCTGCTCATCCCCATGTACGACTACTGCATGCCCACCCGGGAGTGCACCGGCAAGGACGACGACTGCGACGACGATCCCTGCGAGATCTTCCGGCAGATCCGGTTCCCCGTGGGCGAGTTCTTCCCCCCCAGCACCCTGCCGGGGATGGAGGAGGGCGGCTGCAATCCCGGTTCTTCCGGCGGCGCCAGCAGCTGCCGCTCCTGCGGCTGAGGAAAAAGGGCTTGTCCTTTCCGGCGGCATTGGGTATAATAAAAAAATAACCCCCACCGCATAGAGAAAGGAGCGAGGGCGTATGGGCCGGACCGGTTTTATTCACGACAAGCTGGACATCAAGTTTCTGGTGCTGTATCTCATGGCGCGGGTAGCGGCCCCGGTGGACTTTGCCACCCTGGCCCAGCTGGCTTTCTGCGACGATGGGGTGGAGTACTTTGACTTCGCCGAGTCGGTGGCGGAGCTGGTGGAGACCGAGCACCTGACCTTGCAGGAGGACCACTATGCCATCACGGAGAAAGGCCGGCGCAACGGCAAGATCTGCGAGAGCGGGCTGCCCTTTTCCGTGCGGCGCAAGTGCGACCGGAACCTGGCGGAGGTGAACAGCCACCTCCGGCGCAACGCCCAGGTCCGGGGAGAGATCCTCCCCCGGGAGGATGAGGGGGTCACCCTCCGTCTTATTTTGGACGACGACAAGGGTAACCTCATGACCCTGGATATGCTCACCATCTCCCCCGAGCAGGCGGGCCAGATGGCCGAGCGGTTCCGTGAGCACCCGGAAAAGCTCTACAACGCCGTGCTCCAGGTCCTTCTGGAAGAACCCAGGGAGGAGCAGGCCCCCGACGTTTGACCCAACGAGAAAACCGTCCCTTTCCGTAAGGAGAGGGACGGTTTTTTGTCTTAAAAGAGGGGGGAGAACAGCCGGTAGATGGAGCACAGCAGCCGGCGGAAGGGGGAGGCCCTCCGGCAGGCCTCCAGAGAGATCTCCTGGCAGTGCTCCATGGTTTGCAGGAAGTCGTCCCGCACGGCGATCACCGCAGGGTCGCCGCACAGCCACACCCCGTTTTCAAACTGGAGGTAGAAGCTGCGGTAGTCCAGGTTGCAGCTGCCCACGGAGGCGTAGAGGTCGTCGGCCACCACGGTCTTGCTGTGGAGGAAGCCGGGGGTGAACTCATAGATCTGGGCCCCGGCCTCCAGGAGCACGGCGTAGTTGGAGCGGGTGACCGCAAAGACCACCTTTTTGTCCGGGATGTGGGGGGTCATGATCCGCACGTCCACCCCGGACCGGGCGGCGGTGCACAGGGCGGCGGTGAGGGTCTCGTCGATGATGAGATACAGGGTGGTGAGGAAGAGGTAGCGCTTGGCCTTGGTGATCATCTGCAGGTGGAGGTCGGCGCAGACCGTGTCCCCGGGCAGGGGGGTGTCGGCGTAGGGGATGACGATGCCGCCGGAGGAGGACACCGGGGGCAGGGTCCTGGGGCGGAACCAGGCGTAGTCCGAGGGGGTGCGCTGGTTGTCCCACATGGTGAGAAAGAAGATGGTGAGGCTCCACACGGCCTCCCCCCGGAGGAGCAGGGCGTTGTCCTTCCAGTAGCCGAAGCGGACCCGGCGGGCAATGTATTCATCCGCCAGGTTCAGCCCGCTGACAAAGCCGGTGACGCCGTCGATGACGCAGAGCTTCCGGTGGTCCCGGTTGTTCTGGTGGATGGAGAGGATGGGCCGGAAGGGCCGGAAGGGCTGGAAGGGCCGGCAGAAGATCCCCCTGTCCTGGAGCTGGGTGGGGTAGTCGGCGGGGAGGGTCGAGGCGCTGCCCACCCCGTCGTAGATCACCCGCACGTCTACGCCGGCAGCTGCTTTCGCCTCCAGGATTTCCAGGATCTCGGACCACATCTCTCCCTCGGCAATGATGAAGTACTCCAGAAAGATATAGCGCTGGGCCTTTTTCAGTTCCTCCAGAAAGGTGGGGAAAAAGGACTCCCCGGTGGGGAAGTACTGGGTCTCCATGTTGGTGTAGGCGGGGTAGAGGGCGGTGTGCTCCAGGTACCAGGCCTGCTGGGTGGGGTCGGGCCCGTAGGGCATGAGATCGGTGGTGGACAGGCGGGAGGGCAGCTGGTGACGGAAGACCCGGTTGGCCTCCCCTTTGTGGTAGTGGGGCTTGCGGGCGCCCCCCAGAATGAGGAACATCATGCCCCCCACCAGGGGCACCAGGAGGATGGGGACGATCCAGGCGACCTTATAGGCCAGCTTGGTTTTCCGGGTGGAGATATAGAGGGAGACGATGACGCTCACCACCAGGGAGATCCAATAGAAGTAGACGAAGAGCAGGGAGGAAAAGCCCAGAATGGCCACAAAGACGCCAAACTGGAGAAGAATACTGAGGATCACCCCCAGGGTCCGCTGCTGCCGGGGGGAGAGGGTGTGTTGAAAAGGCTTTGACATGGGTGCGCTTCCTTCCTGTGCGGGAGTGAAACAAAGGGGCTTGTATGGGTTCTGCCCTCCCTGCGGCCTTGGATTGCAGCGGGGAGGGCAGAGAGGGCGTTAGTCGGAGAAGGCGTACTCCATAGAGTCTGCCACCGTGATGAGCCCGCCGAACATGGCGTCGGCGATTTCCTCGTCCGGGGAGAGCACCCACTGGCCATCCTCCAGGGTCAGGGGGATATCCACTTTGGTGGTCTTGGTGGGCAGATCCTCTCCGTTCAAGTAGTCGGTGAACTTGGTCAGATAGCGGGCCTCCAATTCCTCGTCCGAGGGCTGCTGGTCTTCCGGCAGGAGGGCGTACTGGAAGGCGTCGCTCAACAGGGTTTCCATGAGGCTTCCCACTGCCTCGGTCATATCGGCGTTGGTAAACTCCACGGTGACCACGGCGGTCCCGGCCTTTTCGTCCTCCTGGGCGGAGAGGACCTTATAGGTGAGGTTTTTGGTGAGGGCCTGGAACAGGGCGGCCTCCTGACTGCCCGGGGAGAAGAGGCTGTTGTCTGTCAGGTCCTCGTCCCAGTATTGTTTCAGGGTGGCCGGGTCGCCCTTCTGGATGGCCTGAATGGCGGACTCGGTGACCGACTGGGCGGAAGGACGGGCGGTCCCGCAGGCCGCTGCGGACAAGAGCAGGACCAGCCCCAGGGCCAGGGTGAGCATACGTCGTTTCATGGTACATTCTCCTTTTTTCTCTATGATGCCGCCTTCTGGCGGCCGGGGAACGGGACGGGGGATGGGGTCTGTGGGGAGGATCATTTCAGGACCACGTTGTCCGGGCCCAGCAGGGCCCGCAGCTCCTGGAGGAGGGCGGGGTGGGTCTGGCACTTGGCTCCCAGCCTCCGGCGGGAGGCGGGGAAGTAGAGGACGGCCTGGCTGCCGCCGGGGAAGAGGAGCAGCAGGTTTTTCACCCGCTGGAGCCGGTTTTCCAGGGCGGGTTCCAGCCGGAGGTAGAGGGTCTCTGCGGGAGAGGGGGCGGCCTGGGGCTCCATGGCCTGGGCCTGATCCAGGGGGGTCACCCGGTCGCAGAGGATCTGGGGGGCTTTCTCGTCCCGGACCGAGATGCGGCCCGCCACCAGGACAGGGGTGTTGGCCTGGAGGGCGCTGCTGCTCTCTTCCAGCACCCGGGCAAAGACCAGCAGCTCTACGGTGCCGGTGTCGTCCTCCAGGGTGACGTAGGCCATCATGGAGTTGTTGCGGGTGGTTTTGGTCTTCACCGAGGAGACGATCCCGGCCAGCAGGATGTTCTGTCCGTCCTGGAACTGGGCGGGGCCGCTGGGCTGGGTGAGGTCGTCCAGCATGGCGCCAATGGCCACGGACCCCTGGCTCCGGGCGGTCTCCCGGTGGGCATCCATGGGGTGGCCGGAGAGGTAGAGACCGGTGATCTCCTTCTCCATGGCCATGCGCTCCTGGGGGGAGAATTCCGGCAGATCCCGGAGCACCAGCTCCACCGGTTCCGCCTGGGTGCTGCCGGCGGAGAAGAGGTCGAACTGTCCTTCCAGGTTCTTTCTCCGGTTCCGGGCCAGGTTGTCCAGGAACTGCTCGTAGGCGTCCAGCAGCTGGGACCGGGGGATGCCCATGGCGTCGAAGGCCCCGGCCCGGATGAGGCTGTCCAGCACCCGTTTGTTCAGGTCCTGGTCCATCATGCGCTGGCAGAAGTCAGGGAAGGAGCGGAAGGGGCCGCCCTCCTGCCGCTGGGCCAGCAGGGCGTTGGTAAAGCCACGGCCCACCCCCTTGAGGGCGGCCAGGCCGAAGCGGATGGTCTCTCCGTCCACGGTGAAGTGGGGGCCGGACTGGTTGATGTCCGGGGGGAGCAGGCGGATGCCCATGGCCCGGCACTCGGCGATGTACTCGGCGATCTTGCCCTGGGAGTCCAGCACAGAGGTGAGCAGGGCGGCCATGTACTGCCGGGGGTAGTGGCACTTGAACCAGGCGGTCTGGTAGGCCACGATGGCGTAGCAGACTGCGTGGGCTTTGTTGAAGGCGTAGTTGGCGAAGTCGAAGATCTCCTTGTAGATCTCCTTGGCCACGTCCTCGTCGATGCCCCGGGGGACGCAGCCGTCAATGTTCCGCTCCGGGTCGCCGTAGATGAAGGCGTGGCGTTCCTTTTCGATCTCCTTGGCCTTTTTCTTGGAGATGGCCCGGCGCACCATGTCGGCCTGCCCCAGGGAGTACCCGGCCAGCCGCCGGAAGATCTCGATGACCTGCTCCTGGTAGACGATGCAGCCGTAGGTGACCGAGAGGATGGGTTCCAGAGAGGGGTGGAGGTACTGGATGAGGGCGGGGTTCTGCTTGCAGGCGATGAACCGGGGGATGGAGTCCATGGGACCGGGCCGGTACAGGGCGATGATAGCGGTGATGTCCTCAATGTCCTTGGGTTTGAGGCCCACGCACACCCCGGTCATGCCCCCCGATTCCATCTGGAACACGCCGCAGGTGCGGCCGTCGGAGAGCATGCGGAAGGTGTCCGGGTCGTTGTCGGGCAGGTCGCGGATGGAGAAGTCCGGGGCCTCCTGGCGGATGAGCTGGACGGCGTCGTCCAGAACGGTGAGGTTGCGCAGGGCCAGAAAGTCCATTTTCAGCAGGCCCAGCTCTTCCAGGGTGGTCATGGTGTACTGGGTGACCACGGCCTCATCGTTTTTGGCCAGGGGGACGTAGGTGTCCACCGGGTTGCGGGTGATGACCACCCCGGCGGCGTGGGTGGAGGCGTGGCGGGGCATCCCCTCCAGCCCTTTGGCGGTGTCGATGATCCTCTGCACGGTGGGGTTGCTCTCGTAGAGCTCCCGCAGGGGTTTGGAGGAGGACAGAGCCTGGTCCAGGGTGATGTGCAGGGCGTTGGGCACCTGCTTGGCGATGGCGTCCACCTCCGCATAGGGGACGTTCAGGGCCCGGCCCACGTCCCGGATGGCCCCTTTGGCGGCCATGGTCCCGAAGGTGACGATCTGGGCCACGTGGTCGTGGCCGTATTTTTCGTTGACGTAGTCAATGACCTCTCCCCGGCGGCGGTAGCAGAAGTCCACGTCGATATCGGGCATGGAGATGCGCTCCGGGTTCAGGAACCGCTCGAAGTACAGGGAGTATTTCATGGGGTCCACGTCGGTGATGTCCAGGCAGTAGGCCACCATGGACCCGGCGGCGGACCCTCGGCCGGGCCCCACGGGGATGTCCCGGCTCTTGGCGTAGCCGATGAAGTCAGAGACGATGAGGAGGTACTCCACAAAGCCCATCTTGCGGATCATGGCCATTTCGTACTCCAGCTGGTCCTGGTATTCCCGGCTGCCGTTGGGGTAGCGCTTGGCGAAACCCTGGCGGCAGAGGGCTTCAAAATAGGCGTCCCCGTCGGTCCAGCCGTCGGGGAGCTTGAATTCCGGCAGGTGGTAGACCCCGAACTGGAAGTCCACCTGGCACAGGGCGGCGATCTTTTCCGTGTTGGCGATGGCCTCCGGCCAGTCCGGGAAGAGGGCTTCCATCTCCTCCTGGGATTTGAGGTAAAACTCCTGGGTCTCAAACCGCATCCGGTTGGGGTCGTCCACGGTTTTGCCCATCTGGATGCACATGAGCACATCCTGGATGGAGGCATCCTCCCGGGTGAGGTAGTGGGCGTCGTTGGTGGCCACTAAGGGGATGCCGGTCTCCTGGTGGAGCTTTAAGATCCCGCGAGCGGCCTCTTTCTGCTGGGGGATGCCATGGTCCTGGATCTCCAGGTAGTAGCCGTCAGGGCCGAAGAGGTCCCGCATCTCCAGGGCGTGGGCCTTGGCCCCTTCGTAGTCCCCCGCCAAAATCCGCTGGGGGATCTCCCCGGCCAGGCAGGCGGACAGGGCGATGAGCCCCTCGTGATACTGGCGCAGCAGGTCCATGTCGATCCGGGGCTTGCCGTAAAAGCCCTCGGTGAAGCCCCGGCTCACCAGGGCGGAGAGGTTGCGGTAGCCGGTCTCGTTCCGGCAGAGCAGGACCAGATGGCGGGGGCGGTCATCCAGCTCGTGGACCCGGTCGAACCGGGTCCTGGGGGCTACGTAGACCTCGCAGCCGATGATGGGATGGATGCCCTCCCGCTTGGCGGCCTTGTAAAAGTCCACCGCCCCGTACATGACCCCGTGGTCGGTGACGGCCAGGGCGGTCTGCCCCAGGGCCTTGGCCCGCTGGACCAGCCCCTCGATCCGGCAGGCGCCGTCCAAGAGGCTGTATTCCGAGTGAACGTGCAGATGGACAAAGGACATAGGTCAGGTTCCTTCCTGTAGCATCTCTTCTACGATCTCCACAGCGGTGATGATGAGGATATCGCAGCGGTTGGTGAGCTCCATTTCCTGGGCGGCGGGGGTGTGGTCGCCGGTCTGGATCTTGGTTTTCAGCAGGGGAGCGCAGCGCAGGGCGCCGAACTTCTCCTGGAACCGCTTCTGGAATTCCTTGGCCAGGGCGCCGGTGCGGCGCTTGCTGGCCACGGGGTTTTCCGGGTCCACCGGGTGGAGCAGACCCAGGGTCATCACCGCCCCGGCGATGGCGCCGCAGGCCTCGCCGGTCTGCATCCCGGCGCCGAAGCCGGCAGCGGCGTCAAAGCTGGCCTGCTCGGACAGGCCGGTGCGGTCGGTGAAGGCGGCCAGAATGGACTGGCAGCAGTTGAATCCCTTGTGATGATAGTCAGCGGCTTTCTGATAACGAGTCATAGTCATGGGGTTTGGTTCTCCTGTTGCAGTAAGATGTTTAGATTGAGAGATCGTCTGGGCTCAGGGTTCCTGGTCCAGAGACTGGCTGAGCTGAATGAGTTTCCGCAGCCGGTGGCTGAGGGAGGATTTGGTGACTGGCGGCTGGCAGAGAGGCGCCAGCTGGGCCAGGGAGAGTTCGGGGTGGGCCTCCCGCAGGGCGGCGGCCTCCTGGAGCTTGGGGGAGAGGTCCTCCAGGACCCCTGCCTGGCGGAGGGCCTGGATGGCCCGGCGCTGCTCCATGGCGGCGTCCACGGTTTTGTCCACGTTGGCGGCCTCGCAGTTGACCCGGCGGTTGACGCCGTTGCGCAGGAGCTTTTCCGCCTTGGCATTCATAAGCTCCATGGCGGAGACCGGCGCGCCGATGGCGGTGAGAAGCTCCTCGATGGCCTCGCTCTGTTTGAAGTAGGTGATGTAATTGGCCTTGCGGGTGGTCTCCTTGGGGGTGTAGCCCAGGTCCAGCAGCAGGGCGGTGAGCTCCCGGCTCACCCGGAAATGGGAGGTGGCCAGCTCCAGGTGGTAGCCCTTCTGGGGGTCAGTGACCGAACCTCCAGCCAGGAAGGCCCCCCGGAGGAAGGAGAGCTGACAGTGCTTTTCCTCCAGCAGGCCGAAGTTGATGTGGTGGGCAGGGCCTGTGGGGTCAAAGGCGCAGGTGTCCCAGAGCTGGGCCAGCTTTTGGGGATTGGTGACGGTGAAGATCCGCTTGCCCGGGGCGTCCGGGTCTCCCTTCTCGTCGAAGGAGAGGCCGAAGGCCTTGTAGAACAGAGGGGAGAGCCGCTGGGCGAAGGCGGGGGATTCGGTGACGATGCGCACCTCCTGGGGGGAGAAGCGGTTGCAGTAGAGGAGCACGCCGCAGGCTTCCGCCTGGGCGCAGCACTTGCGGGAGAGTTTGGGCCGGCAGAGCTCGGCTTTCACGTCGCCGGAAAAGGACATGGAAAAACCTCCTGTGGGACCCGGGCGCTTGCCCGGGGTAATGGGGGATCACCGGGCCATATCCCGGTGGAGCTCCTCCACCCGGTAGCCCTTCTGTCGGATGAACTCGGTGATGGCGTGGGCGATGGCCACGGAGCGGTGGTGGCCGCCGGTGCAGCCGATGGCGATGACCAGGGAGGACTTGCCCTCCTCCACGTACTGGGGCAGGAGGAAGGCAAAGAGTTCTTCCAGATGGCGGAGGAACTCGTTGGTCTGGCGGTAGCCGAAGAGGAAGGAGCGGACGGCCTCTTCCAGGCCGGTGCACTCCTTGAGCTCGGGGATGTAGAAGGGGTTGGGGAGAAAGCGTACGTCAAAGACCAGGTCGGCGTCGATGGGGATGCCGTACTTGAAGCCGAAGGAGGTGACGGACACAGTCATGGTTTCGTTCAGGGAGCCGATACCGAACAGACGCAGCAGCTCTCCCCGGAACTTGGAGAGGTTGAGACCGGTGGAGTTGAGGATGTGGTCGGCCCTCCGCCGGACGGGTTCCAGGGCCATGCGCTCCAGCTTCACGGCCTCGGGCAGGGAGTACCCCTGCCGGGTGAGGGGATGGGTATGGCGGGTCTCTTTGTAGCGGTTGATGATGACCTCGTCGGAGGCCTCGATGAAGAGGAGGCGATACTCCAGGTTCATGGCGGTGAGGTCATCCAGGGCCTGGAAGAGCTCGTCGAAGGTCTGGCCGCCCCGGATGTCGGTGACCAGGGCCACCCGGCTGTACTTGCCGGTGCCGGCACCGGCCATGCACAGCCCGGCAAAGTTGGTGATGAGGGCCACGGGCATGTTGTCCACGCAGTAGAAGCCCAGGTCCTCCAGAAAGGCGGCAGCGGAGCTTTTTCCTGCGCCGGACAGGCCGGAAATGATGATGAATTCCATAGAGATACCTCCCCCTGGGGAATCAGAGTAGCGAGCGGAACGGGAACAAAAAACCATCCGAACAGGCGGAAATCTATATTTTATCATTATACCATGAAACGACAGGACCCTGCAAGGGCCTGCCGGGAGGAGCAGGGGGGAGAGGGAGAGAACAGGCACCTGAAAAAATTTAAGAAAAACTTCATTGACAACCTACAAGAAAACCCGGCATAATGGGGAAAGAAAGGAGGGTGTTTGATGGAACCGATCCAATACCAGTGCCCCAAGTGTGGAAACACCCAGTACGAGAGCGACCAGTTTCAGGCCACCGGCGGAAACTTCGCCAAGATCTTCGACATTCAGAACAAAAAGTTTGTGACCATCAGCTGCACCCGCTGCGGCTTTACCGAACTCTACCGGGCCAAGGGGTCCGATGGCTGGGATGTGCTTGACTTCCTGATCGGCGGCTGAGCCGGACAGCGCTGCCCCACGAAAAAGAGGCGGGAACGTCTGTCCCCGCCTCTGCCGGACCTGCGGTCACGGCCTGGTCTGTTTTCCTGCGCCGGTGATCCCGTCCAGGGTGTCCTCGGCGGCGTCGCCCACGCCCCGGGCGGCGTCTTTTGCGGCGTCGCCTGCGTTTTTGGCGGCGTTCTTCATGTCTCTGCCGGCGTCTTTCAGGCTGTCGCCTGCGTCCTTCCCGCCTTCTTTGGCGCTTCCGCGGGTCCCGTCGGTGCTCTGGGTGTCAAAGCCCTTGACCTTGCCGGTCTCGTCGGCCTGATAGGTCCCGCTGCCCCAGGTTTCGTCCGCTTTCTTGTCGGATTTTTTCCGCTGGATCTCCCACTCCTGGGAGGCCGCGTTGGTCCCGGACCAGTTTTTGGCGCTGGTGACGGCGTTCTGCGTGCCGCAGCCCGCCCCCACCAGAAGGAAGGCCAGAAGGACGCCGGCTGTCATCAGTTTGCGAAGCATAGGATCCCTCCGATTTTTTGGATTCGTACATCGTGCGGCGTACAGCCGCCTGGGTAGTATGCGCCGGGAAAACGATTTTAATAGAAGACCAGCCCAAAAAATTCTGTAAAATTTTCAAAACTGTGCTGAAGTCACAGAAAAAACCGGAGAGAATGGGTATCATAAGGGTGCAATTAAGAATTGCATCCCAAGAAACCCAATTGAACTCAACATAGAAACGCATCAAAAGAACCGCTACGGCGTCCGCAGCAACGAAAGGAGATTTTTTATGGAACTGAAAGGCAGCAAGACTGAAGCTAACCTGTGGGAAGCTTTTGCCGGCGAGAGCCAGGCTCGGAACAAGTACACCTACTATGCAAGCCAGGCCCGGAAGGACGGCTATGAGCAGATCGCCGCATTCTTTGAAGAGACCGCAAACAACGAGAAGGAGCACGCCAAGCTGTGGTTCAAGGAGCTGGGCGGCATCGGCACCACCGCTGAGAACCTGATGGCCGCTGCCGAGGGCGAGCATGACGAATGGACCTCCATGTACAAGCGCATGGCAGAAGAGGCTCGCGAAGAGGGCTTCCATCGCATCGCTGACATGTTCGCTTCCGTGGGCGAGATCGAAAAGTCTCACTATGAGCGTTACCTGAAGCTGGTGGAGAACCTGGAGAACGACGAGGTCTTCAAGAAGAGCGCCGTCAAGGTCTGGTACTGCCGCAACTGCGGTCACCTGGAGTATGGCGATCAGGCTCCCGAGGTATGTCCCGTTTGCAGCCATCCTCAGGCTTTCTTCGAGATCAAGGCAGACAACTACTAAGAAACCCAAAAAAGAAGCCGCGTCTGCGGCTTCTTTTTTTTGCCCCACGGGCGGCCCCAAGCGGGCCGCCCGTCTGCGTCGGTCAGAAGCAGGTGCGCTGGATGCAGGAGGCGGTGATCTGGGGCGGAATGCTCTTGGTCATGACGCCGTTATAATAGATGGTGATGGCTTCGCCTACGGAGAAGCAGCAGGCATTCCAGGCGTTGACCAGCACCTGCTGGCCCGTCTGCCGGTCGCACACCAGCAGGCTGCCGTTCCGGATCTCCAGCACGGTTGCGTATAAAATGGTCATAGGGACGCTCCTTTCCGGGCCCCGGACCGGGACCTCTGGAGCAGTCTATGTCAAAAGAAGGGGAAGGGTGACAGGGACCAGGGGAGAGAGGCTGGCGAGAGGGGCGGAAATATGGTATACTACAACAAATCTTCCGTTCAGGATGGGACCGGGCCCCGGCCCGGCAGAACGGAAAGGAAAAAGGAGAATCCACGATGAAAAAACGCATGTTATGTCTGCTGAGTCTGGTCTGCCTGCTGCTGCCTCTGGCGGCCTGCGGCGGGGGGACCCAGGAAAAGGAACCGGAGACCATGGGAGAGATCCTGCTGGCGGATTTCCAGACCCAGGTCCGAAAGGACCCCAAGGCCGCCCCGGCCGCTCTGGCAGAGCGCCTGCTGGAAAACCCCGCCCTGCCCTTTGAAGGGATGGTCACCCCGGTGGAACCCGGCCTGCTCACCGGGTTCGGGAACATTGAAATTACCGGGTTCCAGGAGGGGGCCATGTTCGGCCCCATGATCGGCACCATCCCCTTTGTGGGGTATGTGTTCCGGCTGGAGGAAGGCACCAATGGGGACGCCTTTGTCCAGATCCTGAAGGACAACGGGGACCTCAGGTGGAACATCTGCACCGAGGCGGACCAGATGCTGGTGCAGCAGGAAGGAGATCTGGTGTTCTTCCTCATGAGTCCTGTGACCATGGAAGAGTGATCCTCCCAGGGGGAGGAGCGAAGGTGGCGAGAGGTCTTGTATAGTTTCAGTTTACCCTTCTTCTATGGATTTTTGCCGGTCTTTCTCATCCTGTACCTGCTGCTGCCGGCCAGAGGCAGAAACGGCCTTTTGGCGGCAGGCAGTCTGCTGCTGTATGGCTGGGTGCAGGGTGGCTGGCTCCTCCTGCTGGTGGCCGTGGTGGCGGTGACCTGGCTGTTTGGGCTGCTGGTGGACCGGTTCCGGCGGGCGGCCAGGGGATTTTTGGCGGTTTACCTTACGGCGGCCTTTGGGCTGCTGGCCGCCATGAAATGGCTGGACCCCCTGTTTCGCAGCCTGCGCCGGGACCTGGGCCTGCCCCTTCCTCTGGTGGAGCTGGCCCTGCCCCTGGGGCTGGGTATCTGCCTCATGCAGGGGATGGCTTACGTGACTGGGGTGTACCGGGGAGAAGGTCCGGCGAAGAAAGAGCCGGTGACTTTGGTGATCTTTCTGGCGGGGTTCCCCTGGCAGATGGCGGGTCCCCTGCTGTCCTGGAAAGACTTTGCCCCGCAGAGCGCCCGGCACCCCCTTGCTCTGTCCCGGAGCGCCCGGGGGGTGCGGCGGATGGCCGTGGGCCTGGGAAAAACCGTGGTGCTGGCCGGGACCCTGGCCCTGTTTCCCCCCATCTTTGCGGCCAGCCAGAACCGAGGGGTTCTCTTCTGCTGGCTGTATGGACTCATGGTGCTGCTCTGGCTGTACTATGAGGTCTCCGGGATGATGGACCTGGCGGTGGGACTGGGAGAACTGCTGGGATTCCAGATGCCGGAGGTATTCGCCCGGCCGCTGTCCGCCGGGACCCTCACCGGGTTCTGGCGGCGGACCCTCATCCCGATGGGGAAGTGGTTCTATCGGTTTCTTTACCTGCCCCTGCGGGGCAGAACGGGGGGCAGGGTCCGGCAGGCCCTGGCCCTGACGGCCGTGTGGGTGCTGGTTGGCCTGTGGTGGAGCCCTGGGTGGAATCTGGTCATCTTTGGTCTTATCAACGGCTTGCTGGTGGTTTTGGAACGGTTCTGGCTGGGGCCCTTCCTGGGGCGGCACCCGGTGGTGGCCCGGCTGGGCCTCTGGGTGGTGCTGTGCGTCCAGGCGGTCCTCCTCACCGGGCCGGATCTGGCTGCCGCCGGAGAGGTGCTGGGCGGGATGATCGGATGCTCTGCCGCCCAGAGCATCCCGGCGGAGACGGCGTACTACAGCGCCAGCTTTTTCGTCGTCCTGGCCCTGGGTGTGGTGGGTGCCACACCGCTGCCGGCTTTTCTCTGGGGGAAGCTGTCTGCCTCCCCCCGGGGTCGGACCGTGGCGGCGGTGCTGGAACCGGTGCTGGTGCTGGGCCTGCTGCTGGTGTCCACGGGCTATCTGGTGGACGGCGGCGGGGGCGCCCTGCTGCGCTACGGCTGGTAAGAGAGGAGGTCCGCCATGAAAGAAAAGGGGAAACCCATCGCCGGGACGCTGCTCCGGGGATTTCAGCAGAGAGAGACCCGCTCCAGCGCGGTGCTGCTGCTCCTGGCCGGGGTGCTGGTGGCCTCGCTGTCGGTGTGGCTGTGGACTTCGCAGCCGGAGCGCTATTCTGTCACCGAGGCCCGGCGGCTGGCGTATACGGTGGAGCCCTCCTGGGACCGTGTGCGCTCCGGGGAGCTGGCAGAACAGGTGGAGAAGTATGCCCGGGACCAGTTCCCGCTGCGGGATGGGTTCCGCAACCTGAAAGGGCTCACCGCCATGAAGGCGCTGGGCCAGAAGGACCTGAACCACATTTATACTGCCGGAGGATACTGCGCCAAAATGGAGTATCCACTGAACCGGAAGATGATCGACCACGCGGCCGACACCATCCAAACCGTGTACGACACCTACCTGAAGGGGACTGACACCCACCTGTATCTGGGCGTTGTCCCTGCCAAGGACTATTACCTGGCGCCTCAGTCGGGCCACCTGTACCTGGACTATGAGGAGGTGTTTGGGTATCTCAAGGAACAGACCCCCTACCTCCAACCGATCGAGGGGATCCGGGAATGTCTGAGTCTGGAGGATTACTACAAGACCGACAGCCACTGGCGGCAGGAGAAGATTTTGGATGTGGCGGACCGCATCGCCGAAAGCATGGGGGTCACCCTGCCGGAGCAGACCTATACCCTCCAACGGTTCCCCCGGCCCTTCCACGGGACGTACGCCAATCAGCTGGCGCTGCCCCTGCCGGGGGAGGAGCTGTACTATCTCACCAGTCCCATGCTGGACCAGTGCGTGGTGACCACCTGCGACATTGCGGGCAATGAGAGGCAGGACGAGATGTATACCGAAAAAGACGCCTACGACTGGTACCCCTATAATCTGTTCCTCTCTGGGGCGGAGGGGTATGTGACCGTGTACAATCCTCTGGCGGAGACGGACCGGGAGCTGGTCCTCTTCCGGGATTCCTTCGGCAGCAGCCTGGGGCCCCTTCTGGCCTCCGGCTACCGGAAGATCACCCTGGTGGACCTGCGGTACCTGCCCAGTACCCGGGTGGGCGAGTTCCTTACCTTCCAGGACCAGGATGTGCTGTTTCTCTACAGCACCCTGCTGCTGTGCAACAGTCTGGCCCTGCGATAGCTTGAGAAAAGACAAGAAATACGATATGATATCCTCAGAATACAGCGGGGGCGCGTCCCCCGGGACAAGATACAAAGGAGGCAAAACCATGGAGCCCAATACCATTCTCAGTCATGTAGACCACACGCTGCTGAAGCCCGAAGCCACCTGGGAGCAGATCAAGACCCTCTGCGACGAGGCCATGGAGTATGGCTGCGCAACGGTGTGCATCCCCCCGTCCTTCGTGAAGCAGGCGGCAGACTACGTCCAGGGCAACCTGAAGATCTGCACCGTGATCGGCTTCCCCAACGGATACAATACCATGGCAGCCAAGATCTTTGAGACCAAGGACGCCGTGGAGAACGGCGCCAGCGAGATCGACATGGTCATCAACATCGGCATGGTGAAGGACCGGAAGTGGAAGGACATCAGCCAGGAGATCGCCGGGGTGAAGGCGGCCTGCCTGGGCCGTCCCCTGAAGGTCATCATTGAGACCTGCCTGCTCTCCGACATGGAGAAGCTGAAGCTCTGTCAGCTGGTGGCCAAGGAAGAGGCGGCCTACTTAAAGACCTCTACGGGCTTTTCCACCGGCGGCGCCACCCGGGAGGACGTGGCGCTGCTCCGGGAGAATCTGCCGGATACGGTGAAGGTGAAGGCATCCGGCGGCATCCGCACCCTGGAGGACGCCGAGGCCTACCTGTCCCTGGGGGCAGACCGTCTGGGCGCCAGCGCTCTGGTGGGAGAAGTGCGGAACCTGACCAAGTAACGAAAGGGGCGGCGCGCCGTGGTAGAGGAGATCGTCAAAAATATATATCGCATTCCTGTTCCCCTGCCTCGGAACCCTCTGCGGGAGCTCAATGCCTACCTGATCCGCGGGACCGAGCGGAGCCTGCTCATTGACACGGGCTTTCGCCTGCCCCCCTGCCGGGAGGCGCTGGCGGCGGGCTTAGAGGAGACCGGCGTGGACCGGACCCGGCTGGACGTTCTGGTGACCCACATCCACACCGACCACACCGGTCTGTCCGTGGAGTTTGTAGGGCCGGGAGGCCGGATCTATATCGGGGAGGGGGACTTCCCCTTGACCCGTCAGGTCCAGGAGGACCACTTCTGGGCGGTGATGGACCGGCGGTTTGACCGGGAGGGCTTTCCTCGGGAGGAGGCCCGGGTGGTCATCGGCACCAACCCGGCCCGGAACCTGGGTCCTCCCCTGGACCTGCCCTGCTACACGCCTTTGAAGGACGGTCAGCGGCTGTCGGTGGGAGACTACACCCTGGAGGTGGTGGCGGTGCCCGGCCACACCCCGGGACAGATCTGCCTGTGGCTGGAGCGGGAGCGCATCCTCTTTACCGCGGACCATGTGCTCTTTGATATCACCCCCAACATCGCCATGTGGCCCAACATGGACAACGCCCTGGGGCACTATCTGTCCAGCCTGGACCGGGTGGCGGCCTACCCGGTGGAGCTGGCTCTGCCCGGCCACCGCCACACCGCGGACTTTTTCTCCCGGGTGGAGGAACTGAAAGCCCACCACGGGCGGCGGGTGGCGGAGACCCTGCGGATCGTCCGGGAGGAACCGGGGCGCACGGCCTACGAGATCGCCGCCCGCATGACCTGGGATATCCGGGCCAGGAGCTGGGCGGACTTTCCCCTGAACCAGAAATGGTTTGCAGTGGGAGAGGCCCTGGCCCATCTGGAGCTGCTGCTGACCCAAAACAAGGTCCGCCGTCTCGTGGGAGAGAACGGCCTTGCCCGGTATAAGATCGTATGAAAAAAGCAGGAACGCATTTAGCGTTCCTGCTTTTTTGTTATGCGTGGACCTCACAGGACTCTGCGGGAAAGAGCTTGGGGTCGTAGGGGATGTGGTTTCGGTCGTAGTAGTCTTTCAGGGCGGACTTGACCGCCTCCTCGGCCAGGACGGAACAGTGGATCTTGTGGGCGGGCAGACCACCCAGGGCCTCTGTCACGGCCTTGTTGGTCAGCTGCATCACCTGGCTCACCGGCTGGCCCTTGATCATCTCTGTGGCCATGGAGCTGGAGGCGATGGCGCTGCCGCAGCCGAAGGTCTCGAACTTTACGTCGGTGACGGTGTCATCCTGAATTTTCAGGTAGATCTTCATAATATCGCCGCACTTGGCGTTGCCCACCTGACCCACGCCGTCGGCGTCAGGAAGGACGCCCACGTTTCTGGGGTTGCGGAAATGGTCCATAACTTTTTCACTGTATAACATAGCTGCGTTCTCCTTCCTGTAAATCCCGCCAGACGGGGGACATATTGCGCAAATACTCTACCACCCGGGGGATCTCCCGGAGCATGGTGTCAACCTCCTCCTGGGTGTTCCAGTGGCACAGGGACAGCCGGAGGGAACCGTGGGCCACCTCGTGGGGGCGGCCGATGGCCAGCAGCACGTGGCTGGGGTCCAGAGAGCCGGAGGTGCAGGCCGAGCCGGAAGAGGCGCAGATCCCCTTGTCGTCCAGCAGCAGGAGCAGGGACTCGCCCTCGATGCCTTCGAAGCAGAAGCTTACGTTGCCCGGCAGGCGCTGGGTCCGGTGGCCGTTCAGGGCGGCGTGGGGGATGGTCTCCAGCCCGGCGATGAGCTTGTCCCGCAGGGCGGTGACCTGGGCGGCGTGCTCCTCCATGTGGTCGCAGGCCTCCTGCAAAGCGGCGGCCAGGGCTACGATGCCGGGGATGTTTTCCGTGCCGGCCCGGCGGCGGCGCTCCTGGGCGCCCCCTTCGATGAGGCTGCGCAGGGGGAAGCCCTTCCGGGCGTAGAGGACGCCCACCCCCTTGGGACCGTGGAACTTATGGCCCGACAGGGAGAGCAGGTCGATGGACTGGGCCTGCACGTCAATGGGCAGGTGCCCGGCGGCCTGGACTGCGTCGGTATGGAAGGGGATCTTCCGGCTGCGGCAGATCTGGCCGATCTCTGCGATGGGCTGGATGGAACCGATCTCGTTGTTGGCGTACATGATGGTCACAAGGCAGGTGTCCGGGCGAATGGCCGCCTCCACCTCCTGGGGGGTGATCACCCCGTCCTGGTGGACGTCCAGCAAAGTGATGGTGAAGCCTTCTTCCCGCTGGAGCTTTTCCAGGGTGTGGAGCACGGCGTGGTGCTCGAAGGCGGTGGAGATGATATGGGTCTTGCCCTGCCGCTTGCCCGCCATGGCGGCGGAGAGGATGGCCTGGTTGTCGGCCTCGCTGCCGCCGGAGGTGAAGTAGATCTCGTCCGGGCGGCAGTGGAGACAGCGGGCGACGGTTTCCCGTGCCTGGGCCAGGGCCTGGGCGGCGGCCTGTCCCACGCTGTGGAGGGAAGAGGGGTTGCCGTACCCTTCCTCCAGCCAGGGGAGCATGGCGGCCAGGGCGGTGGGGCTCAGCTTGGTAGTAGCTGCGTTGTCAGCGTATATCATGGGAAAACCTCCTTGGGCTTATTCCTACTAATCTATTAGGTAATTGAAGCATACCACAAATTACCTATGAAGTCAATAGGTAATTTGAAAAAAAGAATGCCCCGCCGGGGCGGGGCGAAAGACCTTACAGGCAGCTGCTGCCGCCGTCGGCCTGGAGGTCGGCCAGAGAAATGCCGTCCAGATATTCGCTGACCACCTGGTCCAGCCCCTGCCAAAGGGGAAGGGCCCGGCAGTGGCCGGATTTTTCGCAGCCGGGGTGGTCGTCTTTCAGGCAGGCGACAGAGGCCAGGTGTCCCTCTGCCAGACGGATGATCTCTCCGGCGGAGTATTCTTCGGGGGGTTTGGCCAGGCGGTATCCACCGCCTTTGCCCCGGGTGGCGTCCACCAGGGAGGCGCGGCTGAGAGAGGCCAGGATGTTTTCCAGATATTTGACAGAAATGTCCTGCCGGCCGGCAATGTCCTTCAGGGGGATGTAGCTTCCGGTGTTGTGGTCGGCCAAGTCGAGCATGACGCGGAGGGCGTAACGGCCTTTGGTGGAGATCATCATAGTCTCAACCTTCTTTCTGTAGTAAAGTGGGGAAGGCGAGGGGCCGAGGGGGACAACAGGGCAAGGGGGCGAACCGACCTGCCTTCATGGGATATTTTTTATTATACACCAATCTGATAGAAAAAGGAATAACCAGAGTGCGAGAATTCCAGATTTTCCCTTCCTTTTTTCGGGCGGGCGGGGGCCGGCCGGAGAGAGATTTGACGGAGCGGGGGCGGAAAAATGCAAAAAACGTGAAAAATCCGGTTGACAAGGGGGAGGACGGGTGCTATACTGCATGCATAAAAAGAATATCCGTCGGATGAAGTAAAAGGGAGATGGCCCCCCTGCCCAGGGTGGGAAACCGATGAAGCAATCCGGAAGCTGCCAACTTTCGGAGAAACTTTCAGGTATAGGTACCTTTTATGGACGAAACTCTGGAGAGTACCGGGACAGACCCGGTCACCGTAGAAGTAACGCTTTCAGGTTGCAATACAGAGGATATGCAGGCGCGCACGGTTGTGCTGCCTGGATATCCTCTTTTTTGTTGCCCAAAGGCGAAAAAACAGAGAGAGGAAGAATCCTATGGAACAAAAACAGAAGCTGAAAAAGAACCTTGGCATGTCCACCGCCATGGCCACGGTGGTGGGATGCGTCATTGGCTCCGGGGTGTTCTTTAAGCCCCAGGCCATGTTTACCGCCACCGGCGGCGCACCGGGTCTGGCCATGGTGGCCTGGCTCATCACCGGCGTGGTGTGTATCTGCGCAGCCATGACCTTTGCAGAGATCGCCATTCTGATCCCCAAGACCGGCGGCATGGTGGCCTATCTGGAAGAAGTGTTTGGAAAAAAGGTGGGCTTTCTGGGCGGCTGGATGCAGAGCGTCCTGTTTTACCCGGCCATGATCTCTGCCCTGGCTGTGGCCTGCGCCCAGCAGGCAGCCCTGTTCATCGGCGAAGGCTACACCGTGCCCCTGGCCATCCTGGCCATCATCCTGATCATCATCCTCAACAGCCTGGGCTCCGCTGTGGGCGGCGGCGTGCAGATCATCTTCACCATCTGCAAGCTCATCCCCCTGTTCCTGCTGATGATCTTCGGCTTTGTGAACGGCTCCGGACAGAACCCCATCTTTACCCCCATGGTGGCCGACGGCCTGAGCCCCGCTGTGGTGCTGGGTCAGCTCATGGTGGCCGTCCTCTTCGCCTTTGAAGGCTGGACCAACGTGGGCGCCATTGCCGGGGAAATGAAGAATCCCGGCCGGGACCTGCCTATAGCCATCGTGGGCGGCGTGAGCATCATCATGGCCGTGTACTTTGTGGTGAACCTGGCCTATCTGTGGGTGCTGCCCGCTGATCAGCTCAAGGACATGGCAGCGCCGGCCTCCGCCGTGGCGCTGGCCCTCTTCGGCGACTTTGGCGGCAGGCTGGTGTCCGTGGGCATCATGGTCTCCGCCTTCGGCGCCTGCAACGGCTTTGTGCTCTCCGGGTCCCGGGTGGCCTACATCCTGGCCGAGGAGGGGAACTTCCCCGCCAGCAAGAAGCTGGCCAAGCTCAACCGCGCCCAGGTGCCCGTGAACTCCATCATCCTGGTGGGCGGCATCGGCTGCCTGTTTGCCATCAGCGGCCAGTTCAACCGCCTGACCGACCTGGCGGTGTTCTCCTGCTGGACCTTCTATACCCTGACCTTTATCGCGGTCATGCGCTACCGGAAGATGCGCCCTGACCTGAACCGGACCTATAAGGTCCCCCTCTATCCTGTTGTCCCCGTCATCGCCATCGTGAGCGGTGTGTATGTGATCATCAACCAGCTCTTCCTGGCTGGGTCCACCTCCAGTCTCCTCTCTCTGGGGAGCATCGTGGTGACCCTGGTGGGTCTGCCGGTGTACTACGCCGTGCAGAAGAGCAAGGGCCGGCAGGCCCAGGCACCCCAGGACTGAATCAAGACGCCCATTTCATTTTTAGAACCTCTCTTTTTCTTGGAAAACCGACGGCCTGCCCGGGCCGCCGGTTTTTCCTTTGCCCGGGAAAACGGTTGCCCAACCGCCTGGCCTATGCTAAACTAAACCCATGTTTTGGAAGGAAGGAGGGGCAGTATGGAGGATACGTTGGTGATCCGGGGACTCTGCACCCGGTTTGCCGGGGAGAACGGCAAGTGGCTCCCGGCAGTAGACGGGGTGGATCTCACGGTACCCCGAGGGACCATTGTGGGCCTTGTGGGGGAGTCCGGCTGCGGCAAGAGCGTGACCGCCCTGTCGGTGCTGGGGCTGGTCCCCCCGCCGGGACAGATCGCCGGGGGAGAACTCCTCTTTGAGGGGCAGGACCTGCTGGCCCTGCCGGAAAAGGCCCTGCGCAAGCTCCGGGGAGACCGGATCGCCATGATCTTTCAGGACCCCATGACCTGTCTCAACCCGGCGTACACCGTGGGACGGCAGGTGGCGGAGGTGCTGCGGCTCCACCGGGGGATGGGCCGGGCCCAGGCCCGGGCCAGAACCGTAGAGCTCTTTCGTCAGGTGGGCATCCCCGACCCGGAGGGGCGGTACGACGCCTATCCCCGGGAGCTGTCCGGAGGCCTGCGCCAGCGGGTGATGATCGCCATGGCCATGGCATGCGAGCCCTCCCTTCTCATTGCTGACGAGCCCACCACGGCGCTGGATGTGACCATCCAGGCCCAGATCCTCCGGCTCATGGGGCAGCTGCGCCGGGACCACGGGACCTCCATCCTGCTCATCACCCATAACATGGGGGTGGTGGCCCAGCTGTGCGACCAGGTGTCGGTGATGTACGCCGGGCAGATCGTGGAGCAGGCGGAGACCTTTTCCCTGTTCCGTTCTCCCCGGCACCCCTACACCCTGGGTTTGCTCAAGGCCATCCCTTCCCTCCGGGGAGAGGAGGAGCGGCTGTACACCATTCCGGGTACCGTGCCCACCTTGGGCGAGCCGCGGGAGGGCTGCCGGTTTTGTCCCCGGTGTGACCGGGCCCAGGCGGCCTGCCGGGCCGCGGAGCCGCCGCTGACCGAAGTGGAGCCGGGCCATCTGGTCCGGTGTCTGTTTCCCTGAGGGAAGGAGGGAGAGGCCATGGAAGCCCATTGTCTGGCCCAGGGAAAGGGCCTGAGCAAAACCTTTCCCGTGAAAGGGCAAAAGAAAGGTACCGTACTGCACGCAGTGTCCCAGGTGGACCTGACCATTTACGAAGGGGAGACCCTGGCGCTGGTGGGGGAGTCCGGGTGCGGCAAGAGCACCCTGGGACGGCTCATGCTGGGGCTGCTGGCCCCGGACCAGGGGCAGGTGTTCTTTGACGGACAGGACCTGGCGGCCCTGTCCCCGGGGGAGCGCCGGGCCCTGCGGCGGCAGATGCAGCTGGTGTTTCAGGACACGGCGGCCGCCCTGAACCCCCGGTGCACCATCGAGGGGGTGCTGGCAGAGCCCTTCCGCATCCACCGGCTCTGTCCCCGGGAGGAGATCCCCCGGCGGGCGGAGGCCCTGCTGGAAGAGGTGGGCCTTAGCGGGGAGCTGCTGCGCCGCTACCCCCATGAGCTGTCCGGGGGACAGCGGCAGCGGGTGGTGCTGGCCCGGGCGCTGGCGTTGCGGCCCCGGCTGGTGGTGTGTGACGAGCCGGTGTCTGCCCTGGACGTGTCGGTGCAGGCCCAGATGCTGAACCTGCTGGACGACTTGCAGAGGGCCCACCACCTGACCTATCTGCTCATCTCCCACGACCTGAGCGTGGTGCGCCACAGCGCCCATCGGGTGTGCGTCATGTTTCTGGGGCGGGTGTGTGAGGTGGGGCCCACCCGGACTCTGTTCCAGGCGCCCCGCCATCCCTATACCCGGTTTTTGCTGGACGCAGTACCCCAGCCTGACCCTACCACCCGGTCCCAGGACCGGGGTATCCTGACCGGAGAGATCCCCAGTCCGGTGGACCCGCCGCCCGGCTGCCGGTTCCATACCCGGTGTCCTTACGCCAGGGAGAAGTGCCGCCAGGAGGTCCCCCTTCTGCGGCCGGTGGGCCCGGGCCAGGTGGCCTGTCATTTCCCCCTGGGGGAAGAAAGGAGCCAATGACCATGCCCTTTTTGGACTTGCACTGCGACACCATCGCCCGGCTGCTGGCCTATGACCGGGCGGGCTTTCCCCGGTCCCTCCGGGACGGGGAGGACCTTCATATTAACTTGGAAAAACTCCGGCAGAGCGGCTATCTGCTGCAAAACTTCGCCCTGTTTGTGAACCTGGACCGAACAGAGGACCCCTTGCAGGAGGTCCTCACCCTGGCAGATGTCTACTGGCGGGAGGTGGAGGCCAACCGGGACCTGCTGGTGCCCATTCTCTCCCGGGAGGACCTGGACCAGATCGGCCGGGAGGGGAAGATAGGGAGCCTTCTCACCGTGGAGGAGGGAGCTGTGTGCAAAGGAAGACTCTCGGTGCTGCGGATGCTGTACCGGTTGGGGGTCCGGCTGTTGACCCTCACCTGGAACCACGAAAATGAGCTGGGCCACCCCAACGGCAAATCTGGGGGCCTCACCGAGACCGGCTTTGCCTTTCTGGAAGAGATGGAGAAGCTGGGTATGCTGGTGGACGTGTCCCACCTGGGAGATGATGGCTTCTGGGACGTGTGCCGGGCGGCGAAAAAACCCTTCCTGGCCAGCCACTCCAGCTGCCGGGCCCTGTGGAACCACCCAAGGAACCTCACCGACGAGATGATAAAGGCCCTGAGCGACAAGGGCGGCCTGGTGGGGGTCAACTTCTACGCAGGCTTTCTGGGGGAGAGCCCGGTGAGCCGTACGGAGGATATGGTCCGGCACCTGCGCCATCTGGTGGATGTAGGCGGCCTGTCGGTGGCTGCCCTGGGCTCTGACTTTGACGGCATTGACAGCCCCCTGGAGCTGGGGGACGCCGGGGGGATGCTCCAGCTGGTGGAAGCCCTGGACCAGGGCGGCTTTACCCCCCGGGAGATCGACGCCATCTGCTGGGAAAATGGAATGAGACTGTATCGGGAGGTTTTATGACCGCCCGCCCCGCCGGACGGGGAAGAGAACAAAGGAGGAAGAAGGATGTCTTTTCGCTACGCACCCCTGCTGGAGCCCCTGACCATTGGCTCCATGACCATAAAGAACCGTTTTTGTGAGGGACCTCTGACCCTGCCCTCGCTCCAGGGCCCCTTTGGGGAGTTCTCCCCCGACGGGCTGGCCCACTTTGAGGAGCGGGCCAAGGGCGGCTTTGGCCTTCTGTTCACCGGGGCCTTCCACCCGGATGTGCTGGTGGACCCGGTCCACCCTCTGGACAGCAAGCAGCCCCTGAAAGCCCCCAAGACCTTCCAGCGCACGGCGGTGGAACTGCTGGAGCGGCTGGACGCCTACGGGACCAAGATGCTCCCCCAGGTGTCCATGGGCTATGGACGCAACGCCGTGGGGGCCTTCTGTCCCTCGGAGATCCCTTACTATCATGATCCCTCCCGCCTGGCCCCTGCCCTGACCCGGGACCAGATCAAGCAGAAGATCTACCAGATGATCGCCACCGCCGCCCTGCTCAAGCAGTGCGGCTTCCCGGGCATTGAGGTCCACGCCATGCACTGGGGCTATCTGCTGGACCAGTTTGCCCTGTCCTTTATGAACCACCGCACCGACGAATACGGCGGCGAACTGGAAAACCGCCTGCGCTGCGCCCGGGAGATTCTGGACGGGGTGAAGGCAGCCTGCGGCAAGGACTTTGTGGTGTCCATGCGTCTGGCGCTGAAATCGTACATTAAAGGATATAATAAGCCCTCCCTCCACGGAGAGGAGGAAGTGGGCCGCACCCTGGAGGAGGGCCTGGAGGTCTGCCGCCGTCTGGAGGCCTACGGCTACGACTGCCTCAGCGTAGATTTTGGCCAGTACGACTCCTTCTACTATGCGGCACCCCCCTGCTACATGGAAAAGGGCCGGGTCATCGACCTGGCGGCCCAGGCCAAGCAGGCAGTGTCCATCCCCGTGCTCTGCGGCGGCCGGATGAACGACCCTGATCTGGCGGCAAAAGCGGTGGCGGAAGGGAAGATCGACGGCATCGTGCTGGGTCGGCCCTCCCTGGCAGACCCTGCCTTCCCCCAGAAGGTGGCGCTGGACCGGGTGGAGGAGATCCGTCTCTGTATCGGCTGCAACCAGGGCTGCATCGGCGCCCTGAAGGTGGGCCGCCGGGCTGGCTGCGCGGTGAATCCCCAGGCCGCCCGGGAGCATTCCTTCGGCCTCACTCCTGCTCTGGAGAAGAAGCAGGTGCTGGTGGTGGGCGGCGGCCCGGCCGGCATGGAGGCGGCTCGGACGGCTGCCCTGCGGGGCCACAGCGTTACCCTCTGGGAGGCAGGCAAAGAGCTGGGGGGCAATCTGCTGGCTGCCGGGGCCCACGACTTTAAGAAAGAGCTGCGGGAGCTGAACGCCTGGTACCAGGGCCAGCTGACCAGGCTGGGGGTGACGGTAGAGACCGGGAAAGAGGCAGACGCCCAGGCAATCCTGACCGCCAAACCCGACGCGGTGGTGCTGGCCGTGGGCGCGGTCCCCGGCGTGCCCAAGGTGCCCGGAGTGGACCGCTCCATGGTGGTGGACTGCGTCACCGCGCTCACCGGCCAGCCCCTGGAGGGAGAGAAGATCGTGGTGGTGGGCGGCGGCCTGGTGGGCTGCGAGACCGCCCTGGGGTACGCCCAGGAGGGCAAACAGGTCACCCTGGTGGAGGCCCAGCCGGACATTCTCTCCGCTGGTATCCCGGTTCCTGAGATGAATGAGCAGATGCTCCGGGACCTGCTGGACGAGGCCGGCGTGGTCATCCGGGCAGGCTGTCCCCTGGCCCGGGTGGAAGAGACCGGGGTAGTCATCGCCGGACCGGCCGGGGAAGAGACCCTGCCGGCAGACCGGGTGGTGCTCAGCGTGGGCTTTGTCCCCCGTCCCTCCCTGGCCCGTGCCCTGGAAGGCAGCGGCATCGACATCTATCAGGTGGGCGACGGCAGCAAGGTGGGCAGCGTTATGACCGCCATCGGCTCGGCCTATACGGTGGCCCGGCAGCTGTAAGTCGTGGAACGACAATACCATGTCGCAGAATCAACAAAAGAAAGACGGAAACCCATGGGGTTTCCGTCTTTCTTCCCACCTTGACAAGGGGGACAGGCTCTCGTATAATGAAAACAATGATAGAGGCGCGGCGCTCATCAGTACGCTCCGACCACCGGCAGGACACCGGGGAGGGGAAAGGGATCGCCGCCGAAGGGCTGTTCGGGTTCCTGACCGGATGGCGCCTGGGTCGGCAGAGAAGATCTGCCGGACTGCCATTGATGAAATGGTTCGCTCATGATACGGGCGGGCCGAAATGGAGCGCTATCGTGGTAAATTGGGTATCCTCCCACAACGATGTTTGTTTTGCCATGAATCCGCTTCGGATTCATGGTTTTTTTAAACAAAAATTTACAGGAAAGAGGACAATCACAATGAAGAAGTTTCTTACACTTGCTCTGGCTCTGGTGATGGCCCTGGCCCTGGTGGCCTGCGGCGGTCAGCCTGCCTCCACCGACGAACAGAAGCCCGCTGAGGGCGACACCACCACCACCGAGAAGGTGGAAGTCCCCGCTGTTGAGGACCTGACCTCCGTGGATACCTCCAAGATCCCCGGCGTGGAAGACGGTAAGCTCACCGTGGGTATGGAGTGTAAGTACGCTCCCTACAACTGGACCCAGATGGACGACTCCAACGGCGCCGTGCCCATCGCCAACAACCCCGGCTCCTATGCCAACGGCTACGACGTGATGATCGCTAAGCGCATCTGCGAAGCTTACGGCTGGGACCTGGAGATCATGGCCATCGACTGGGACGGCCTGACCCCCGCTCTGGCTTCCGGCCAGATCGACGCTGTCATCGCTGGTCAGTCCATGACCCCCGAACGTCTGCAGGAAGTTGACATGGCTGGTCCTTACTTCTACGCTTCTATCGTCTGCGTCACCAAGAAGGACAGCGAGCTGGCCAACGCCAAGGGCATCAGCGAGCTGAAGGGTTCCGCCACCGCACAGACCGGTACCATCTGGTACACCACCTGCCTGCCCCAGGTGGAAGGCGCAGAGGTCATGCCCGCTTCCGAGTCCGCTCCCGCTATGATCATGGCTGTGGCCAGCGGCACCGTGGACTTCATCTGCACCGACATGCCCACCGCTATGGGCGCCTGCCAGACCTACCCCGACCTGACCATCCTGGACTTCTCTGCCAACGAGGCTGACAACTTCAAGGTGGCTCAGAGCGACATCGACATCGGCATCTCCGTCTCCAAGGGCAACACCCAGCTGAAGGACGCCATGGACAAGGTCCTCTCCGCCCTGAACGCTGACCACTTCAACGCCCTCATGAACGAGGCTGTTAAGGTTCAGCCCGCCATCTAATATCCGGCGCACTATTTTTACCAAAAGCAAACAAACCCCATTATCCGGCTCTGAATTCAGAGCCGGATAATGGGGGTTTCCAAGAGAAAGGAATCCGTTGCCCATGGATAAGTTTGTCACGCTGGGTTATGATATAGCCCGCCTTTGGGACGCCTACGCGCCCGCTTACCTGACCGGTATCCGCAACACCATCATCGTGGCTGTGGTTGCAACCCTGGCCGGCTGCATCATCGGCCTGGTGTGCGGTATCCTCAACACCATTCCCTACACCAGGACCGACTCCCTGGGCAAGCGCTTCATCCTGAAGCTCATCCGGGTGATCGTGCGGATCTACGTGGAAGTCTTCCGTGGTACCCCCATGGTGCTCCAGGCGGTGTTCATCTTCTACGGCCTGCCCTACTTCACCAGCGGCGCCGTGGCCTTCCGGGGGAACTACGGCATCTGGGTGGCCACCCTGCTGGTGGTCTCCATCAACACCGGCGCTTACATGGCAGAGTCGGTCCGGGGCGGCATCGTCTCCGTGGACCCGGGCCAGACCGAGGGCGCCAAGGCCATCGGCATGACCCACGTGCAGACCATGACCAACGTGATCCTGCCCCAGGCTCTGCGGAACATCATTCCCCAGATCGGCAACAACTTCATCATCAACATCAAGGACTCCTCCGTGATGTTCGTCATCGGCTTCACCGAGTTCTTCGCCACCCACCGGAACATCGTGGGTGTGAACCTCATGTACTTCCCCTCCGCCGCCATTGAGATGGTTGGCTACCTGATCCTCACCCTGGTGGCTTCCTTCCTGCTGCGGAAGCTGGAGAAGAAGATGGACGGTGCAGACAGCTATGACCTGGTCCAGGGGGATCAGCTCACCATGACCGCCGGCACCTACAACTACCCCGACAAGCGCACCCCCTTTGACGAGCGCAACCCCGAGGCCGTGAAGAGTATGCTCCGGGAGGACCTGCGCCGCCAGGCCGAGCGGGACGCTGCCCGCCGGGAAGGTGAGCGGGCCGAAGGCCGCCGCCCCAGCTGGAGCGAGGATGACCAGAACCAGAGAGGAGACCTGTGACATGGATGATATGATCTTAAAAGTAAACCATCTGTCCAAGTCCTTTGGTTCCCACAAGGTGCTCAAGGACATTGACTTCACCGTGAAGAAGGGGGACGTGACCTCTATCATCGGGGCCTCCGGCTCGGGTAAGTCCACCCTGCTGCGGTGCATTAACCTTCTGGAGATCCCCACCAGCGGCGAGGTCTCCTTCCACGGGGAAAACATCCTCTCCCGCAAGGGCGGCGCCGCTGCCTACCGGACCAAGGTGGGCATGGTCTTCCAGTCCTTCAACCTCTTCAGCAACATGACCGTGCTGGAAAACTGCATGGTGGGCCAGACCAAGGTGCTGAAGAAGAACCCGGAAGAGGCCAAGGAAGTGGCCATGAAGTACCTGCAGAAGGTGGGGATGGCCCCCTACATCAACGCCCGGCCCCGGCAGCTCTCCGGCGGTCAGAAGCAGCGTGTGGCCATCGCCCGGGCCCTGGCCATGAACCCGGAGGTCCTGCTCTTTGACGAGCCCACCTCCGCTCTGGACCCGGAGATGGTGGGCGAGGTGCTCTCGGTCATGCGGGAGCTGGCCCAGGAGGGCCTGACCATGCTGGTGGTGACCCACGAGATGGCCTTTGCCCGGGACGTGTCCAACCACGTGGTCTTCATGCGGGACGGGGTCATCTGGGAGGAAGGTACCCCCCAGGAGATCTTCGTGAACCCCCAGAAGGAAGAGACTCGGGAGTTCCTCTCCCGCTTTATGGAGCGATAACTGGTATGAGAAAAAGCACCGGCTTCGGACGAAAGTCCGCCGCCGGGTCTTTGGCGTTTTCAGGGTGCTGTCTTTCCGCAGCCGGGGCAGGGGGTGTCCGCCTGGCCCCGGTAGAGGGTGCCGCAGTAGGGGCAGCAGCGCCGGTCAGGGACCGAGCCCTCCGGGAGGGGAGAGGAGGGGGAAGGGGAGGTTCCCTGCTCCGACCCGGGGGTCTGGACGGCCTGATTGGCCAGAAGCTGGTCCAGCTTGGCGCTGATATCCCGGGTGGCCCGCAGCTGGAGCAGCGCCAGCAGCAGCAACTCGTGGATGAGCCGCAGCAGGATGGGGACCACCACCACCAGGACCAGACCGCCGATGAGTTCCCGGAGGTAATAGCCGAAGCTGGTGCCCACCCAGGAGAAGATCTGGAACAGACCGCAGAGGATGGACGTACAGGTCAGGAAGATGTAGAGCACCTGCAGGAGCCTCTCGATGGTGAGGGTCTGGGGGGTGAAGATGTCGTAGAAAAACTGGAAGATGTGGTTTCTCTTGCCGTTGTAGGTCTCCGGAAGGACCCGCAGCAGCAGGAAGAGGGTAAAGATCACGGACAGAACGATGCTTACAGGCAGGATGATAGAGAGTCGGTTATACATGGGTATGGGTTCCTTTCTGTCGGGGCGGTCACTTGAGGGCTTCGGTGCGGTAGAGGTCGGTCCGCCGGCCGGCCAGGATAGGGATCTGCGCCCGGTACTTTGCCAGGTCGTCCAGGTCCAGGGGGATCACCCGCACCCCTTCTGTTTCGTCCAGCTCGGTGAGGATGGTGCCCCAGGGGTCGCAGACCAGGGAGTGGCCGTAGGCCACATAGGAGGCGCTGGGGTCCCGGGCGGGGGAGCATCCGGCCACGAAACACTGCTGGTCCAGGGCCCGCATCCGGAAGGCCAGGTCCCAGTGGAGGGGGCCGGTGGTCATATTGAAGGCGGCGGGGACCACGATGAGAGCGGCACCCCGGTCGCCCATAAGGCGGAAGAGTTCGGCAAAGCGAATGTCAAAGCAGATGGCCACGCCCAGCTTGCCAAAGGGGGTGTCCACCACGGTGACCTGGTCTCCGGCGGCCAGGGTGTCCGACTCCTTGAACCGCTGCCCGCCGGGCACGTCGATGTCAAAGAGATGGACCTTTCGATGACGGGCCAGCTCCTCTCCGTGGGGAGAGAAGATATAGCTGGTGTTATAGATCTTCCCGTCCTCCCACTCGGGCACGGAGCCGCCTACCAGATAGAGCTTCAGCGTTTTGGCCATGCGGGAGAGAAACTGCCAGGATTCGCCTCCGGCAGGTTCAGCATAGGCGGGGAAACAGGCATTCTCATAGGGGCAGTTGAACATTTCCGGCAGCACCGCCACCTGCGCGCCCTGTTGGGCGGCCTGGCGGAGGGCTTCCTCCGCCCGGCGGAGATTGGCCTGTTTGTCGTTGGTCACTTTCATCTGGCACAGACCGAGCATCAGCTTCATAGGCAGGCTCCTTTCCCGGTTGGTTTCTTTGACTGTACCATATTTTCCCCGGAGACGCAAGCGGCCCGGAGGACGCTGCCTCGTTGCACCTTGGCGGTTTTTGCGGTATAATAGCAAAATCAGACCTGATTTGCCCCCCGGTCCGGGGGCGAGTTCTCATAGGAAAGGATTTGTTTTATGTCCGCACGGCCCACCCGATCCCAGACGATTTTCTTTGCAGGCGCGGTTGTTTTGACCCCCCTTCTGGTTCTGTATGCCTCCCAGGTGGTATGGCTCCAGAACGCGGGGGAGGCTCTTGGCTGGATGGCAGGCCACGGGGCTGCCGCCGGTCTGTTCTGGCTTTTGTTTTCTGTCGTCAGCCTGACCTTGTATGGATTTTGCCGCCGGTTGTGGCTATCCTATCTGCCGGGGACCATTGTGACCATGTTTCTCACCCTGGTCAGCTGGTATAAGTACGATATCAACGGCGCGCCCCTGGAGCTCAGTGACGCAGGCTTTCTGGGGGGCTGGGAGACATTGCCGGGTACGCAGCTTCCCAGCTTATGCCCACCGGCTGGACCATAGGCGCCGTGGTGCTGGTGATCGCAGTGCTGGTGGTGTTGGGCCGGGGCGAGTCCTGGCGTCTGCCGGTCCCCGCTGCCTTTGCCATGGGTGGGATCCTCCTGGCCGTCACCCTCTCCTGCATGAGCCCCGGGCTTATGCAGAGCGCCGTCCTTCGTCTGGAGGGAAGCGCTGCCACCCAGCTCCAGCGGAACCAGAAGATGGGGGTGGTCCTGGGACTGTACGCCGCCTGGAGCAACCGCCTGGAACAGGAGCGGATGATCACGGAGGAGTCTGTGGCTGCTCTGATGGAGCAGTTCCGGTCGGAAGAGGCCCAGCCGGCGCCGGTGGCCCTGGACCAGGTGCCGGACATTGTGTTCATCACCTCGGAGAGCTTCTTTGACCTCACCCGCCTGCCCGGCCTGACCTTTGCCCAGGACCCTCTGCCGGTGTATCACGCCCTGGCGGAGACTGGTACCAATGGCCGGTTCCTCTCCAACACCTATGGCGGCGGCACCGGCAACGTGGAGATGGAACTGCTCACGGGGCTCAGCAGCGCTGCCCTCAAGGAGGGGGATACCATCACCACCCTGCCCTCGGAGGTCTACCCCACGCTGCCCAGCCTGCCCCGGCTCATGAAGCAGGTGGGGTATGATACCATGGCGGTCCACTCCCACAACAACACCCTGTATCGCCGGGCGGAGATCTATCCCGCCGTAGGCTTTGACCAGATGCTGTTCATCGACGACTTTATGACCCAACCGGAGATGGATGGACCCTATACCTCGGACGCCTCCTTTGCCCGGGAGCTCATTGCCCGGTATGAGGCCCGGGACCCGTCGAAGCCCTTCTTCCTCTATGGCCTGTCCATGGAGAACCACCAGGGCTATACCCCGGAGAAGTACGCCTATGACTCGGGCTTTTCCCCGCAGGCCGACGCCCTGAACCAGACCGACCTGGACATTCTGGACTCCCTGGTCATTGGCCTGAACCATGCAGACGCCTCCCTGGGGATGCTGGTGGACTATTTTTCCCAGGTCGACCGGCCGGTGATGCTGGTCTTTCTGGGGGACCATCTGCCCTCTCTGAACCTGGAGAACGGGGACACCCTTTACCAGCGCCTGGGGGTGGTGCCCGAGAAGGGGGGCGAGGAATCGGCGGAGAGCATGTTTGAGCTTCTCACCACCGATTACCTGGTGTGGACCAACTACGAGACCCAGCCGGTGCCCGACCGGACCGACAGCTGCAGTATGCTGGGCCTGCACGTTTTGCAGCAGGCGGGCATCCCTCTGGACCCGTATTTTTCCTGGCTGGCGTCGGTGGAGCCCCAGCTGCTTCTGTACCGCAGCGGGCTGTATGTGGACCCGGCGGGGGTGCCCACCTTTGCGGTCCCGGAGGAGACCCAGGCCATGCTGAACTGGTACACCGCCGTGCAGCGGAGCGTTGTCTATCATCCGTAAGTTTCTTGCGCGCAATATAGAAGGAGGAATTACCATGGAAGAGACCAGATATGACCACCACAGGGATCTTGCCCGGCAGACCGAAGAGATCCTCTGCCGATACAGCGGCTTCTGCGCCCAGCGCCGGGTGACCTTCTCCCTGGAGGAGACCGGGGAAGAACCCCGTATCCTGTGCCGCCTGGAGCGGACCGACGGGGTGGCCTTTGCCCAGAGCGGCGATCCCATCGACAAGAAGCTGGCCCACCTGAAGGACCAGCAGGTGGTGATGCGGCTGTTTTACCTGCCCATGGGCAAGAGCCCCTGGGACGAGAAGGCAGCCAACGTGGTGTCCCAGGTGGACTTTGACTACGCCGCCATCGTGGGCTACGGCTGCCGGGAGGACGGCACCGCCTTTGTGAAGAAACTCTATGTGCTGCCCACAGACGCCCTGCTGGCCGGGCAGAAGCCGGAGGAGGACGGCAGCTACCCCAAGCTCCCCCTGGCCACCTACTATGTGCATCAGATGAGCCTGGACCCCCGGCAGAAGTTTGCCCGCTTCCTCTACCTGGTGGAGCGGATGACCGAGGCCATGGAGTACCAGTACGATACCTATGGATACTATTACAGCGTGAGATGATCGTGGGTTCCCAGAGCGCCTGCCCCTTCCTTGAACTGAACCAGTAAAAACGGACAATAGACAAAACGCCCCCTGATGTAGGAAAATGGAAGTACTACATCAGGGGGTATTATTATGGCGAGAAAATATGAAAAAGTAAAGGTACTTCTTCCTGTTGTCCAGCAACTGCAA
>NZ_JAXDRS010000050.1:0-61732 GCF_034090835.1 Evtepia sp. | reverse complement strand
CGCCCCAGGCTGACTGCCGCGCTATTTCTTTTTCTTTTTGTCGTCCAGCCATTTGCAGATGTAGTAAGAGATTACGCCTGCCAAGATAGACAAAAAGAACGATGCGATCATTGCACCCATGTCAGCTCACCCCCCTTCTCGCCGAAGGGTCGGCAGCAGGGATAGTATAACAAAAACAACAGCGTTCGACAAGATTTGCGGGGAAAGAAAGCCTGGTACTGCCTCCATTGGATTCTCGCTGTAATTCCCTGCATACTGGACACGGGTAGCGGGATATGGTACAATAAGGCAACGGATGGGAAGGCTTGCCCTTCCCCTTATTTTTGAAACGAACAAAGGAACGAATCACCATGCTGAAAACCTATGATACCGTGATCCTGGGTTGCGGCGAGGCTGGCGTCTTTGCCGGGTACGAGCTGATCCACAGGAACCCCGGCATGAAGGTGCTGATCGTCGATCAGGGCCAGGACATCTACCACCGCAGCTGCCCCATCGTGGCCGGAAAGGTCAAGAGCTGCATCGACTGCAAGGTCTGCCACACCATGTGCGGCTTCGGCGGTGCGGGCGCTTTCTCCGACGGCAAGTATAACTTCACCACGGCCTTCGGCGGCTGGCTGACCGACTTCATCCCGGAAAAAGAGGTCATGGACCTGATCGACTATGTGGATGAGATCAACACCGCCCACGGTGCCACCAGAGAGGTCTTCTCCACCAACACCCCTGAGGCCCAGGCCCTGCGCAAGCGGGCGCTGGAATCTGACCTGCACCTGCTCCAGGCCCGCGTGAAGCACCTGGGCACCGAGAACAACCTGCGTATCCTCACGAATATTTATGAGGACCTGCGGAAGAACATCGACTTCCAGTTCAACACCGCCGTCACGGAGATCCGTCAGGCCGAGGGCGGCTATCTCCTGGAGACCGCCAATGGCGACGAGTACCTCTCCAAGTATCTCATCGCAGCCCCCGGCCGCTCCGGGGCCGAGTGGTTTGCCCACCAATGTCAGAAGCTGGGCCTGCCCATGACCAACAACCAGATCGACATCGGCGTGCGCGTGGAGCTGCCCGCCCTGGTCTTTGAGCACATCACCGACGTGGTCTATGAGTCCAAGCTCATCTACCGCACCAAGCAGTACGGCGACCAGGTGCGTACCTTCTGCATGAACCCCTATGGCCACGTGGTGGCGGAGAACGTAGAGGGCATCAACACCGTGAACGGCCACAGCTACTCTGACCCCTCTCTGCGCAGCGAGAACACCAACTTTGCTCTGCTGGTGTCCAACCACTTCACCCAGCCCTTCGACGAGCCTTATCGGTACGGCAAGCACATCGCCTCCCTGTCCAACATGCTGGCCGGCGGCGTGCTGGTGCAGCGGTTCGGCGACCTCATCCGCGGGGTGCGTTCCAACGACCACCGGATGAGCAAGTCCACCACCAAGCCCACCCTGACTGCCGCCATCCCCGGAGACCTGTCTCTGGCTCTGCCCAAGCGTCAGCTGGACGACATCATCGAGATGATCTACGCCCTGGATAAGCTGGCCCCTGGCACCGCCAACTACGATACCCTGCTCTACGGCGCAGAAGTGAAGTTCTACTCTGCCCGCCTGCAGCTGACCTCCGACCTGGAGACCACCCTGCCCAACTTCTTCGCCGCCGGCGACGGCGCAGGCATCACCCGAGGTCTGGCCCAGGCTGGCGCTTCCGGCGTCCGGGCCGCCCAGGCCATCTCCAAGCGCATCCAGGAAGAGCGGAGATAATCCACAGGAAAACGGTGTTGGCAGTGTACATGACAATTCGTCAATTTTACAAGGAAATTTCTCCTTTGTGCGTTCTGACCAACCATTTTTCCGCAGAATATACATAAAAAAGGGAAAAACTGGAAGAGGCTTATCCCCAGTTCCCTGAGAGATACCAAAGGTTTTGCACATTATCCACCGACTTATCCACAAGACGTGCACAACCCTGTGTATGCATTTTTGGATGTCTAAACCTGCTGTCAAGAGAAAAGTTTACGGTGGATTTGCCAAAAAATCCAGCCCCGCTGAAAGGAGGCCCTCCTATGTCCCAACTCATTGCCGCCGTGGCTACGCCGCCGGGAACCGGCGGTGTGGGCATCCTTCGTCTGTCCGGCCCGGGGGCGGCGGAAACCGCCGCCAGGGTCTTCCGCCCTGTGGGGAAAACCCCGCTGACCCAGGTGCCTGACCGGCAGATGCTTTACGGGACCGTGCAGGACCGAGAGGGCCGGACCATTGACACCGGCCTTGCCTTTGTGAGCCGGGCGCCCCACAGTTACACGGGGGAAGAGACCGCAGAGATCCAGTGTCATGGTTCTCCGATGGTGCTCTCCCTGGCCCTGGAGGCCCTCTTTGCCGCCGGCGCGCGGCAGGCGCTGCCGGGGGAGTTTACCAAGCGGGCCTTTTTAAACGGCAAGCTGGACCTGACCCAGGCGGAGGCAGTCATTGACCTCATTGACGCAGAGACCCCTGCCGCTGCCCGGCAGGCAGCCTCCCGGCTGGGAGGCGCCCTGTCCCGGACCATCGGGCGGGTGTACCACGGGCTGGTGGACGTCACCGCCCATTTCCACGCAGTATTGGACTATCCTGACGAGGATATTGACCCCTTCCGGGCGGAGACCATTGCCGCCGCCCTGGAGACTGGGCTGGAGGAGACGAGCCGTCTGCTGGCCACCTATGACCGGGGGCGGCAGCTCACCTTCGGGGTGCCCTGCGCCATTCTGGGCCGGCCCAACGTGGGAAAATCCTCCCTGCTCAACGCTCTGGTGGGGTATGACCGGGCCATCGTCACCCAGATCCCCGGCACCACCCGGGATACCATTGAAGCCCGGGCCAGCGTAGGCGGGGTGCTGCTGAATCTCACCGACACGGCAGGGCTCCGGGAGACCGGGGACGAGGCCGAACGACTGGGGGTGGCCCGGAGTCGGGCTGCTGCCGCAGAAGCCCGGCTGGTCCTGCTGGTGCTGGACGGCGGGGCGGCCCTCACCCAGGAGGACCGGGAGGCCATTGCCCTGGCCCAGGAGGCTCCTGCCTGCATCTGCCTGGTGAACAAATCCGACCTGCCTCCGGTGCTGGACGTGGAAGCCCTGCGGGGGCAGTTCCCCCACCTGTGCACCGTGAGCGCCCAGAACGGCGAGGGTCTGGAGCAGCTGGGACCCATGGTGGCTGCCCTCTTCCCGCCGGGAACCGGGAGCGAGGGAGAGACCCTGCTCACCAACGCCCGACAGGTGGAAGCGGTGTCCCGGGCCAGAGAGAGCCTGGAGCGGGCCGGAGAAGGGCTGCGTCAGGGTATGCCCCCGGATCTGCTCCTGTCCGACGTGGAGGAAGCCCTGGAAGCCCTGGGCGAACTCACCGGCCGGGCGGTACGGGAGGACATCACCAGCCGGATCTTTGAGCGGTTCTGCGTAGGAAAATAAGCAAAAATAGAACGGCAGAGAACGAAGGTTTTCGTTCTCTGCCGTTTTTTCGTGTCAGGATTTGGTTTCAAAGCGGGAGCCGCAGGAGCGGCAGGTGATCTCGATCTTTCCCAGGCCCCAGGGCACCCGCATGGGCTGGCCGCAGTTGGGGCACTTAAAATAGTAGTACTGCTTGTCGGTCTGCATGGCCCGTTTCCCCTTGGCCCACCGGACGATGGACTGGATGAGAGAGAGGAACCGGGCGTTCTCCATCTGCCGGTTCTCCCCTTTTTTAGAGAAAACCCGAAACAGGAGATAGAGCAGCACCACCGCGGCGGGGATAAACAGGGGCGGATAAAACCGGCCTACCCCAGCCAGAACCAGAAAGAGAAGGAACCAGAAGAGGCTGTACAGGTCAAGGCCCGGATGCTTTTGCCAAAAGTTCTTTTTGGGTTCTGCCATGGACGTACCTCCTGGGGATTGCAATTCTTCCTCTTATTATACTGTGGGGTAGGGGAGAGTCAAGGAAGGAAATGTAAAAAATATAGGAATTTACCCCTTGCCCTTGGGGCGGATCCGAACCTCTCCGGAGGAGAGGGAACGGATGGTTCCGTCCGGTTCCCGCACCCGCAGGGAGAAGTCCTCTTCCAGGTCCAGTGCCACGGCCGGGTGGCTGCTGCCCCCCTCCAGGACGGTGATCTCCTGATCCAGCACGAAGGAACGGCTGCGGTAGGCCTCAAAGAAGGGTTTGTCATGGATGCGGGGGTAGAAGGAGAAGAAGTGGTTCAGGATACTTCCTGCCAGCTGGCTCCGGGCCTCCAGGCCCTGGGGGCGGCAGGTGAACACCGACCCGGCTTCGGGCAGATCCGAAGGAAAGCCCTCTTCCGGGGGGAAGAGATTCACGCCGATGCCTACAATGGCGTACTGCAAGCCGCCGGTCTCCAGGTCGATGGCCCCTTCCGTGAGGATGCCGCAGACTTTTTTCCCGCCGCAGAACACGTCGTTGACCCACTTGATCTGGGCGGGGCGACCGGCGCACGCCTCAATGGCCAGAGCCACCGATGCGGCGGCGCAGGTGGTGAGCAGGAGGGCGTCCTGGGCGGAGAGGGCAGGCCGCAGGAGAAAGCTCAGGTAGAGCCCTGTGTCCGGAGGGGAGAAGAAGGTGTGGTCCCGGCGGCCCCGTCCGGCGGTCTGCTGGCAGGCGGCCAGCACCGTCCCCTCTGGAGCACCTTCCTCCGCCTGCTGCCGCAGGATGGTGTTGGTGGAGGTCACCACCGGCTGCACCTGTAAGGACAGGCCGGGGACGGTCAGGAACTGGGCAATGCTCTGCGGGGAGAGCATGGGGCTGTCCGGCTGGAGACAGTAGCCCCGGTTGGGGACGGCGTCGATGGGGTAGCCACTCTCCCGCAGCTGGGAGATGGCTTTCCAGACGGCGCTGCGGCTGACCTCCAGCTGACGGGCCAGCTGCTCGCCGGAAAAGAAAGCGCCTCGGTTGGCCTCCAGGGCTTCCAAGACGCGATGTTTCACAGACATGGGAGACCTCCTTTGGGGGAAAACTCAGAGGTGGGGACGAAGCCGGCGCACCAGAAGCAGGGCCAGGACCAGCTTCAGAGCGTCGGGGAGAAGGTAGGGGAACACGCACAGGGAGAGGGTGCTGAGGAGGGTGGCGGTCCCGCCGCCGGTGTACCCCAGCACATACCAGGCGGTGCCAAAGGCATAGCACACCACCAGCCCCGCGATCATGGACAGGACCATAAGGGGCAGAGACGTGCCCAGCCGGGCGGTGAGGAGCCAGTAGGTGAGGGCCAGGAGGAGAAAGCCCAGCAGGTAGCCGCCGGTGGCCCCTAAAAGGGTGCCGGGTCCGGCCCCGAAGCCGGAAAAAACCGGCAGGCCCACCAGACCCAGCAGCAGGTAGACCCCCACCGCCAGAGAGCCCCGCTTGCCGCCCAGCAGGCCCAGGGCGGCAAAGATGGCGAAGGTCTGCATGGTGAAGGGCACCGGGCCGATGGGAAGGGTGAGCCAGGCGCACAGGGCGATGAGAGCGGCCATGAGGGCCACCAGGGAGAGGTCTCGTGTTTTCTCTCCGGTGTGAGGCAATGCCATAGGGAAGACTCCTTTTCTCAGCCCTTGGCGGAGGAGCTTTTCAGCTTATCAATGTGGTTGAGCACCGCCTGGGTACACTGGCCGGTGAAGAAGCCGGTGATGAGGGCGGCCAGGATGAGCACAGGGGCGTACCAGGCCAGGGCGGCGGTGCCGGAGACCCAGACTGCCACGGCCAGCTGGCCGGCGTTGTGGCCCAGGGCGCCGAAGATGCTCATGATCCAGATCTGGTTGCGGCGCATCATGGGCTTGAGCAGGGCCATGATGACCCAGCAGAGGACGCCGCCCGCCAAACTGTAAAGCATCCCCATGACGTTTCCGACAATGAGGTTACCCAGGACGATGCGGACGATGAGGATGGCGCCGGCCTCTTTCCAGCCCAGGGTCCAGATGGCGAAGAGGGTGATGACGTTGGCGATGCCCAGCTTGACCCCGGGCACCACGAAGGGCAGGGGGATCTGGGCTTCGATGAGAAAGACGATCATAGAGATGGCCGTGAGCATGGCCATGGTGGTGAGTTTTTTAACGTTCATGATGACACTCCATCCAGCTGAGACTCCCCGTGGGGGGGCAGGACCTTGACGACCAGTTTGTTGGGCAGGCAGACGATGGGGTCTGCGGTCTGGTTGGTGGGGCCGTGGCGGACGCAGATCTGATCGGCGCAGCTGGCCTCGGAGACGCGGACGGTCCCGTTTTCAATGACCACCACGTTGTAGCCGTGGTCGGTTTCGTAGCGAAGGGTGCGGTTTTCCGAGAGGGGGAAGGTCTCTTCCACCTGTCCGTCCCGGATGATCTGTACGGTGCCGCCAGCCTGCCGCTGGGCGCGGACCAGGAAAAGGCCCACGACGCACGCCACAGCCACCAGGGCCAGGAGGATGAGCCAGAAGCGGGTGGACTTGGGGGATGAGGAAGCCATGGGAAATACCTCCAGAGTCACAGGATAAGATAAAAATATCTTACTTCATTTAAAAAAGAATAGCAAGTATTTTGTCCTCCGGGGCGGAAGACCCGGGGAGGGAATCGCCTCTTGACAAGGGGGGAAAAATAGGATATGATGCCCCATAGAAAAAGGGAGTAGCTGCCACAGATATGTGGATCCGCGGCGTCAATACACGGGCCCTGCCCCGCTTCGGATTGAAATGGCGAGACTTTTGCAGCAATGCATGGGAGCATTGGCGCAAAAAGGCTCGCTTTTTTGCGTTTTGCCTCCTGTACCGTTAGGAAAGAAAGGACGAGGTGAATGGACAAGACGAAAGAGATCTGGCAGCAGAGCGCCGAAGAACTCCAGCAGAGCCTGGGGAGCACCCCCCAGGGCCTCACCGCTCAGGAGGCGGCCCGGCGGCTGGAGCAGTACGGTCCCAACGAACTGCGGGAAGGCGGGAAGAAAAGTCCCCTGCGGATCTTCCTGGAACAGTTTGCGGATTTCCTGGTGATCATCCTGATCCTGGCGGCGGTGGTGTCCGCTGTGCTGGGAGACGTGGAGAGCACCGTGGTCATCCTGGCGGTCATCACCATGAACGCCGTGCTGGGTACCGTGCAGACCTTGAAGGCCGCGGCCTCCTTGGACAGCCTAAAACAAATGTCAGCCCCCACAGCCAAAGTGCTGCGGGACGGTAACATTCTTCAGATCCCCGGCCGGGAGGTAGTGCCGGGGGACGTGGTGGTGCTGGAAGCCGGGGATGCCGTCTGCGCCGACGGCCGCCTGCTGGAGTGCGCCAGCCTGAAAACCGCTGAGAGCGCCCTCACCGGAGAGAGCCTCCCGGTGGAAAAAATCGTGGAGACCATCCCCGGAGACGCCCCCCTGGGCGACCGGAAGAACATGGTCTTTTCCGGCAGCTTCGTGACCTATGGCCGGGGCCGCTTCCTGGTGACCGGCACGGGGATGGAGACCGAGATGGGCAAGATCGCCACCCTGCTCAAGTCCACCTCCGAGAAAAAGACCCCCCTCCAGGTGAGCCTGGACCAGTTCGGCAAGAAACTCTCCATCGGCATCCTGGTGCTCTGCGCCATCCTCTTTGGCGTGAGCGTGCTGGTGCGGGGGGAGAACGTGATGAGCGCCTTCCTCTTTGCGGTGGCCCTGGCTGTGGCCGCCATCCCCGAGGCCCTCAGCTCCATCGTGACCATCGTGCTCTCCTTTGGTACCCGGAAGATGGCCAAGGAGCACGCCGTGATCCGAAAGCTCCAGGCCGTGGAAGGCCTGGGCAGCGTGTCGGTCATCTGCTCCGATAAGACCGGTACCCTCACCCAGAACAAGATGACCGTCCGCCAGCTCTATGTGGGCGGACGAGTGATCCCCGCCGGAGAGGCCAACTTCCATGATCCGGTACAGGAGCCCCTGCTGCGGGCCGCCCTGCTGTGCAGCGACGCCACCGTGAACGAAAAGGGAGAGATCGGTGACCCCACCGAGACCGCCCTGGTGCGTCTGGGCGAGACCTTCGGCACCGACGAAGAGGACGTGCGGGCCCGCTGGCCCCGTCTGGGAGAACTCCCCTTTGACTCCGACCGGAAGCTCATGTCCACCGTCCACCAGTTCTCCGGCGGCCTGATGCTCATGACCAAGGGCGCTGTGGATGTGCTGCTGGACCGGGCCGTGCTGGGTCCCGGCGAGCGGGAAGAGATCGAGAAGGTCAACCAGGACTTTTCCAACCAGGGCCTGCGGGTGCTGGCCTTTGCCTGCCGCCGCCTGACCTCCCCGGAGGTCACCCTGGAGGACGAAAACAACATGCTCTTCCTGGGCCTCATCGCCATGATGGACCCGCCCAGAGAGGAGTCCAAGGCGGCAGTGGCCGACTGTATTGCCGCCGGCATCCGTCCCATCATGATCACCGGCGACCACGTGGTGACCGCCTCTGCCATCGCCCGGGAGATCGGCATCCTGACCCCCGGCACCAAGGCAGTGGAGGGCGCTGTGGTGGAGACCATGACCGACGAACAGCTGCGGGAGTTTGTCCCGGACGTGTCGGTGTATGCCCGGGTGTCCCCTGAGCATAAGATCCGTATCGTCCGGGCCTGGCAGGACCGGGGCTGCCTGGTGGCCATGACCGGCGACGGCGTCAACGACGCCCCCGCCCTGAAACAGGCCGACATCGGTGTGGCCATGGGCATCACCGGAACCGAAGTGGCCAAGGACGCCGCCGGTATGGTCCTCACCGACGACAACTTCGCCACCATCGTGCAGGCGGTGAAGAACGGCCGGAACGTGTACGCCAACATCCGGCGGTCCATCCAGTTCCTTCTCTCCGGCAACATGGCGGGGATCATCACCGTGCTCTATGCCTCCCTGCTGAACCTGCCGGTCCCCTTTGCCGCAGTACACCTGCTCTTCATTAACCTGCTCACCGACTCCCTGCCCGCCATCGCCCTTGGCCTGGAGCCCCACAACGACCGGGTGATGCAGGAGAAGCCCCGGCCCCGCAGCGAGGGCATTCTGACCAAGCCCTTCCTGCTGAGCGTAGGCCTGGAGGGCCTGGTGATCGCAGCGGCTACCATCACGGCCTTCTACCTGGGCCTGAACTACGGCGGCCAGAGCGCCGGGGCCACCATGGCCTTTGCCACCCTGTGTCTGTCCCGTCTGTTCCACGGCTTTAACTGCAAGGCCGCAGAGCCGGTGCTCTTCACCAGGAAGTTCTGGAACAACAAACCCCTGCTGGGTGCCTTCCTGGTGGGTGCCCTGCTGCTGGCAGCGGCCCTTCTCATCCCGCCCCTGGAGCGGGTCATGCAGGCCGTGGCCCTGCCCCTGTCTCTGACGTTGGCCATCCCCGGCCTGGCCCTGGCCAACATGGTGGTCATCCAGATCTTGAAGGCCATTCGCACCAAACTGAAGTAAACCAAAAAATGGTGACCGGAATCTTCCGGTCACCATTTTTTTGATGCATGAGAAGGGGTTAGAGCAGGCCGGTCAAGTGGCGGCGGACCAGATCCAGAGCGGTCTGGGCGCTCTGGCGGCGGATGCGCTCCCGGCCCACCTTGCCGCCCCGGTACTCGGCTACGATGCACTTGTCCCCAAAGGCCAGGCCCAGATAGACCAGTCCCACGGGAGTGTTCCGGTCGTCGGAGTCCGGACCGGCAATGCCGGTGGAGGACAGGGCAATGTCACAGCCCAGGGCCTTCTTGGCGCCCCGGGCCATGGCCTCCGCCACCTGGCGGGAGACGGCACCGTACTGGTCAATGAGTTCCTGGGGGACCCCAAGGACAGAGGTTTTCACCCCGTCGGTGTAGCTGACGATGCCCCCCCGGAACACCTGGGAGGAGCCGGGCAGGTCGGTGAGAAGCTTGGCGATGAGACCGCCGGTGCAGGACTCGGCGGTACCCAAGGTGAGGCCCTTTTCCTTCAGCAGGTTCAGGCACACTTCTTTCAGAGAGGAGACATCCACCCCGATGACCTTGTCCCCCAGGATCTGTACCACCTGCCGCTCCACCGGGGCGATGAGGGCCAGGGCCTCCTCCTCGGTCTGGGCGTGGGCGGTGATACGAAACTCGGTGCCCGTAGGCTTGGCGTAGGGGGCCAGGGTGGGGTTTTGCAGGGTGTTCATGTAGTCCCGCAGCAGGGCCTCGGCGGCGGACTCGCCGATGCCGAAGGTCTTGACCGTCCGGGAGACAATGACCCCGTCGGACAGAGATTGCAGGTAGGGGACCGCCCGGTGACGGAACATCATTTCGCATTCCTTGGGGGGACCGGGGAGCATGATGACGTGGGTCCCCTGGGCCTCAAAGGCCACGCCGGGGGCGGTGCCCCAGTCGTTGTCCAGGACGGTGCACCCCTCAGGGAGCATGGCCTGCTGGTAGTTGTTCTCGGTGAGGGTGTGGCCCATGGCGGCGAACCGGTCCCGGATGCGCTGGGCGGAGGGCTCATGGAAGAAGAGCTCCTTGCCGAAGGCCTGGGCGATGGCCACCTTGGTCAGGTCGTCGCAGGTGGGGCCCAGACCGCCGGTGGTGATAATGATGTCCGCCCTCTGCCGGGCGATATCCACCGCCTGACGCACCCGCTGGGGGTTGTCTCCGACGACGGTGTGGTAATAGACGTTGATGCCCAGCTGGGAGAGCCCCTCGGAGATCATCTGGGCGTCGGTGTTGGCGATGTTGCCCAGGAGGAGCTCGGTGCCCACGGCGATGAGTTCAGCGGTGTGGCTCACGGCTCCAGCACCACCCTCTCAATGCCGGCGACGGCCTTTTCCACCAGGGTGTCGATGTCCAGCTTGGTCTCGGCCGCCTGAATTTCCTCCTGGGAGGGGGGGGTCTTGGGATGGCGGGGGGTGAAGACGGTGCAGCAATCCTCGTAGGGGAGGATGGAGGTCTCGAAGGTGCCGATCTTCCGGGCGATGCGGATGATCTCGTCCTTGTCCATGCCCACCACCGGGCGGAACACAGGCAGGGAAACCACCTGGCCGGTGACTGCCATGGCATCCATGGTCTGGCTGGCCACCTGGCCCAGGGACTCACCGGTGACCAGGCCGTGGGCGCCGATCCGGTGGGCCACCTGCTGGGAAATGCGCATCATGAACCGGCGCATGAGCAGGGTGAAGAGGGCCTCGGGGCAGCTGCGGCGGAGTTCTTCCTGGATCTCGGTAAAGGGGACCACGTGGACGGTGAGGCGGCCGCACCAGGGGGTGAGGAGCCGCGCCAGCTCCAGTACCTTCTCCTTGGCCTCAGGGGAGGTATAGGGATAGCTGAAGAAGTGGACCATCTCCAGGGCCACGCCCCGCTTGGCCATCATCCAGGAGGCCACAGGGCTGTCGATACCGCCGGAGAGCAGGGAAACCGCTCTGCCGCCCATGCCCACCGGCAGACCGCCGGCGCCGGGGGCGGGGTTGGCGTGGACGTAAGCAGCATAGTCCCGGACTTCCACGTGGACGGTGACTTCCGGGTTGTGCATATCCGGCTTTAAGTGGGGGAAGGCCTCGTCCAGCTCGCCGCCCACAAACTGGGACAGCTGGATGGAGGACAGGGGGAAGGCCTTGTCCGATCGCTTGGACTCCACCTTGAAGCTCTGGGCGGCCATGAGGTCGTCCCGGAGGTAGGTCTTGGCGGTCTCCAAAATGGCTTCGGGGGTCTTTTCACAGGCCTTGGCCCGGGAGACGCCCACGATGCCGAAGAGCTTCTGGAGGGTGTCGAAGGCCCCGTCCAGGTCGCAGCTCTCCTCCAGGGGCTCCACGTAGGTGATGGACTGGCGGGAGCGGATGCGGAACTTGCCGTACTTTTGCAGGCTGCGGCGGGCGTTGCCCATGAGGCGCTCCTCGAAGCCGTGGCGGTTCAGGCCCTTGAGGACCATTTCGCCCATTTTCATGAGGATGATCTCATCCCCTACCGGGGGAGCAGCGGGTTTTTTCTGGTTGGACATGGTAATACGATTCCTTTCGTTGGAAATGAACGCCTGATGGCAGGCGGCTTAGGGTTGGAAATAGGCAGACTCCCGATACTGGATGGCTTCCGCCAGGTGGTGCGGGGCGATGGCTTCGCTGCCGTCCAGGTCGGCAATGGTCCGGGCGACCCGCAGGATGCGGTCATAGCTCCGGGCGGTGAGGCCCATATGGGTGTAGGCCCCCTTCATGAGGGTCTGGCCTTCCTGGTCCAGGGCGCAGAAGCGGCGCAGCTCCTCCTGGCCCATGTGGGCGTTGCAGGAGGGTCCCTGGGGACCGAAGCGCTGCCGCTGGATGTCCCGGGCTTTTACCACTCTGGCCCGGATGGCGGCGGAGGATTCCCCGGGGGAGCGGTCGGAAAGATTCTCGAACTCCAGCGGGGGGACCTCGGCGAAGAGGTCGATCCGGTCCAGCAGGGGGCCGGAGAGTTTGCCCAGGTAGCGTTTCACCTCGCCCGGAGAACAGCGGCACCGGCCGGAGGGGTGGCCGTACCACCCGCACTTGCAGGGGTTCATGGCGCACACCAGCATGAAGCGGCTGGGATAGGTCTCCGCTGCCGCAGAGCGCACCAGGGAGATCTGTCCCTCTTCCAGGGGCTGGCGGAGGACTTCCAGCACATCCTTGTGGAACTCCGGCAGCTCATCCAGAAAGAGGACACCGTTGTGGGCCAGGGAGATCTCTCCCGGCTTGGGATAGGGATTGCCGCCTCCGGCCATCCCTACGGAAGAGATGGTGTGGTGAGGGGACCGGAAGGGCCGGTGGGTGAGTAAGGGCCGGTCCTTGGTGGTGAGCCCCATGACCGAGTGGATCTGGGTGGACGCCAGGGCCTCCTCCCGGGAGAGGGGAGGCAGAATGGAGGGCAGCCGCCGGGCCAGCATACTCTTGCCCGAGCCGGGCGGGCCGATCATGGCGGCGTTGTGGCCGCCGGCGGCGGCGATCTCCAGGGCGCGCTTTACCTGTTCCTGCCCCCGGACCTCAGAAAAGTCGGGCAGAGAGAGGTCCTCCTCCTGCCCTGACCAGGAGGGCGCAGGGGAGAGGGGCGCCTTACCGGAGAGATGGGCAGCCAGCTGGTCCACGGTCTCCACCGGGTAGACCGTCAGGCCCTGGGCCAGGGTGGCCTCGGGGGCGCTGTCTGCCGGGACAAAGAGGGTTTTGATCCCGGCCTTCTGGGCGGCCAGGGCCATGGGGAGCATCCCCAGCACCGGGCGGAGGGTGCCGGACAGGGAGAGCTCTCCCACAAAGGCACAGTCCTCCTCGGTGGCTTCCAGCTGGCCGGAGGCCACCAGTACCCCCACCAGAATGGGCAGGTCGTACACGGTGCCGGACTTCCGCAGATTTGCTGGGGCCAGGTTCACAGTGATCCGACCCAGAGGGAAGGTGTAGCCGCTGTTTTTTACCGCAGCTCGGACCCGTTCCCGGGCCTCCTTCACGGCGGTGTCCGGCAGGCCCACAATGTCAAAGGCGGGCAGCCCGCTGGCGAGGTCGCACTCGGCGGTGACCTCATACCCGTAAAGTCCCTGTAACCCCAGGGAACGCACCTTATACAGCATGGGCAGACCTCCTTTGGGACCCGTGAAATGTCATACAAAATAATAATGCCACAAATCCCCCACAGAGGCAAGAGGGGGGAACGTTCTCCCGGCGGCTTTCTTTACAAAAGAGGCCGGGGGTGGTAGGATAAGCCCAAGGATACCCGCCGGGTCTGGCGGACGAAAGGCGGTCCGCCGCCGGAGGAAAGGAGCAGAACCTGTGAAGCACGGATTGGTTTTGGAAGGGGGCGCCATGCGGGGGTTGTTTACCGCTGGCGTTACCGATGTGATGATGGAGGAAGGGCTCACCTTTGACGGAGCGGTAGGGGTGTCTGCCGGGGCCGTGTTTGGCTGCAACTACAAGTCGAACCAGCCGGGGCGGGTGCTGCGGTACAACCTGCGCTTCTGCAAGGACCCTCGGTATTGCAGTATGCGCTCCTGGGCCAAGACAGGAGACCTTTTCGGAGCGGACTTCTGCTACCGGGAGATCCCAGACCACCTGGATCCCTTTGACCGGGAAGCCTATCGCAGCAACCCCATGGACTTCTATGTGGTGGGCACCGACGTGGCCACCGGCCGGCCGGTGTACCACAACTGTACCCAGGGCGATCAGGAGGATATGGACTGGTTCCGGGGCTCGGCCTCCATGCCCATGGCCTCCCGGGTGGTGGAGGTGGGGGGCTACCGTCTGCTGGACGGCGGCATCAGCGACTCCATCCCCCTGCGGTACCTGGAATCCCAGGGGTATGAGAAAAACGTGGTGGTCCTCACCCAGCCCATAGGCTATGTGAAGAAAAGGAACAAGGGCCTCCCGCTCATGCGGCGGGTGTTGAAGCAGTACCCCCAGGTGGTGGAGGCCATGGCCCGGCGGCATGAGATGTACAATGAGATCACCGCCTACGTCCGGGAACAGGAGCGGCGGGGCCGGGTGTTTGTGATCCGGCCGGAGGCAGCCCTGGACATCAGCCGGGTGGAGCACGACCGGGAGAAGATCCAGAAGGCCTATGACCACGGCCGGACGGTGGCCCGGAAACGCCTGGCGGCGCTGAAAGAATTTTTACAGGATCGATAAAGGAGAGCACCATGACAAGAGAGGAACAACTGAAGGGACTGGCCACCTCCTGGCGGACCATGCCCTACACCTGGCGGGACTGCGCCCTGTACGCCCTGGCAGTGGGGGCGGACGGAGAGGAGCCCCAGTACACCTATGAGAAGGCCATGCAGTGTGTCCCCACCTTTGGGGCCACCCCTTACTGGGGGACTGTGAACGTAAGCCCCCGCATCCCCCGGCCCATGTCGGTGCCGGTGCTGGTGGAGGAGGCCTTGCAGCCGGAAAAATCCTATGTGAATCTGGACTATGAGTTTGTGTATCACCGGCCCATTGACCCGGTGAAGGGGAGCTTCGTCTACCGGGATGTGCTCACCGGTCTCTTTGACCGGGGGGAAGGCCGGGGCATGGCGGTACGCTCCCAGGTGGACGTATATGACGAGGGGGGCAACCTCCTCTGCGAGAACCGGTGCACCACCCTCTTCCCCACCCTGGGCGGCTACGGCGGGACCCCCATGGAGCGGCGGCCCAGTCTCATTCCCGAGGGGGAGCCGGACTACGTGGCCAAGGACCACATCGGCAAGGCCCAGCACCTGCTGTACCGCCTCACCGGCGACACCAACCTGGTGCACGTGGACAAAGACGTGGCCCGGAGCCGGGGGCTGGAGGGCCCCTTCGTCCACGACCTGTGCGCCTTCGGCTATGTGTGCCGGCTGAGCATCCGCACCCTCTTCCCTGGGCAGCCCCAGCGGCTGCGGCGGATGTACGCGGCCATGAAAACCGTCCTGTATCCTGACACCCCGGTGGAGCTCCACCTGTGGCAGCTGGCCCCGGGAAAGGCTGCCTTCCGGCTGGTGAACGCTGCCACCGGCAAGGCCATCCTGGACAAGGGCGAGCTGGAGTGGGACGCATAAAACCCCATAGAAACGACGAAAAAACGGGGAGACCGCGGAAGCGGTCTTCCCGTTTTGGGTTTACCAGGCGTGGGTATGGGAATGGTCCGAGTAGAGGATGATCTTTCGGGCGAAGAAGTTCCAGAAGAACACCAGGATGCTGCTGATGACCTTGGAGGTCATGAAGTACAGCTGTACATGGCTGGTCAGCCAGAACATGAGCGCAGTGGTCAGAAGCAGACCGCTGGCTGCAATGCCTGCGAACACGGCAATCTCGATGACGGGACGAACATCCGGGCCAAGGTTGCGGAAGGCAAAGAACTTGGTGAGCAGGAAGTTGCAGGTCATGCCCGCCAGGAAGGAGAGGGCAGAGGCAGAGAGGTAGTGGAGCCCCAGCATCTCCAGGAAAAACAGGAGGAAGTAGTCCACCAGAAAAGAGGAGACCCCTGTGATCACATAGCGGAAGAGCTGGGTGATGGTGTTCTGGGTGCAGGCCAGGAAGAGGCCGTGGCCGTTTCCCGTGCGCAGCAGGGTCCAGAACTCAATGGCATCCTTGATGGTGTGCTCCCGGAGGGGGATCTTTTTCAGAGAGAAGCGGCCCATGAGGATCACCGGCTCTCCTTGGCCGCTTTTTCCTTCCGGGACTGTTCCAGTACCAGGTCTCTGGGGGGGACGTCCCCCTGATAGAAGAGTCCCATGTCATAGAAGAGGTCCAGCCGGATCTCTCCCCAGCGGGGACTGGGGTAGTTGCCCCGCATCCAGGTGTATTGTTTATGGATCTCCCGGCTCAGGAAATTTTCCACCAGGTCCATGGAGGACATATGGCCGTACTCATGGTTGGTGAACTGATCCAGGCACCCTTTCAGGAAGGGGGCCAGCTCCGGGTCCTGGGCGGCCAGCCGGGCCAGGGCGTCGTCCAGATAGAGGTCCGGGAAGGGGAAGTCCGAGTTATCGGCGTATCCGTAGTCCCGGGTCCAGTCGGGTTGGTTGGGATCGGCCTGCCAGAGGGCGGCGGGTTGAAAGAGTTCCATAGCAGATACCTCCATGGTCAGAGTAAGCGTCTTCCAGCGGCGCTGCTGTAGTTGGGTATTTATTATACTGGATACGGCAAAAAAAGTAAAGGGAAGGCCTGCCAAAAGGCGGGGCCTTCCCTGTTTGCGTCTGGAAAAGAGAGGGGCTCAGATCTCCCCGGCGATGCAGCGGCCCATTTCCTGGGTGCCCACCAGGGTGCCCTCCCCGGTGTAGAGGTCGGGGGTGCGGTAGCCCTTGGCCAGCACAGCCTTTACGGCGGCTTCGATGGTGTCGGCTTCGGCGCTCAGGCCGAAGGTGTACCGAAGCATCATGGCCACGGACAGAATGGTAGCGGTGGGGTTGGCCTTGTCCTGACCGGCCAGGTCGGGGGCGGAGCCGTGGATGGGCTCATACATGCCGAAGTTGCCCTGGGCCAGGGAGGCGGAGGGCAGCATCCCGATGGAGCCGGTGATCTGGCTGGCCTCGTCGGAGAGGATGTCACCGAAGATGTTGCTGGTGACGATCACGTCAAACTGGCGGGGATTGCGCACCAGTTGCATGGCGGCGTTGTCCACGTAGAGATGATCCAGGGTGACCTCGGGGTAATCCTTGGCCACTTCGGTCACCACCCGCCGCCACAGACGGGAGGAGTCCAGGACGTTTGCCTTGTCCACGCTGGTGACGTGCTTGTTCCGCTTCATGGCCATGTCAAAGGCCACCTTGGCGATCCGGCGGACCTCACCCTCGGAATACTGTTCCACGTCGTAGGCGGCAGGGCCCATGTCGGTGTCCCGGGTGCCCCGGTCACCGAAGTAGATGCCGCCGGTGAGCTCCCGCACCACCACGATGTCCAGACCGCCGGACAGAATCTCGGGCTTCAGGGGGGAGGCGTCGGCCAGCTCTTCAAAGATCATGGCAGGGCGCAGGTTGGCGAAGAGGCCCAGCTCCTTGCGGATGCCCAGGAGGGCCCGCTCCGGACGCTGGTCACCGGGGAGATTGTCCCACTTCCAGCCGCCCACAGCACCCAGCAGCACAGCGTCGGAGGCCTTGCACACGTCAATGGTCTCCTGGGGCAGGCAGTTGCCGGTGGCGTCAATGGCGCAGCCGCCGGCCAGCACCTTGGTGCAGTGGAAGGTGTGGCCGAACTTCTTTCCTACGGTCTCCAGGACCAGCAGGGCCTGGTCCACGATGTCGGGGCCGATCCCATCCCCGGGAATGACAGCAATGCGGTATTCCATGGTGGTCAGCCCTCCTGTCTGCTCTTGATGGAGGCCATGAGGCCGCCGGCCTGGATGATCTCCTTGATGAAGGCGGGGAAGGGGTTGGCCTGGTAGGTCTCGTTCTTGGTCACGTTGGTGATGAGACCGGTGTCAAAGTCGATGGCCACCTCGTCGCAGGCCTCGATCTTTTCGCTGGCCTCGGGACACTCCAGAATGGCCAGGCCGATGTTGATGGCGTTGCGGTAGAAGATCCGGGCGAAGGTCTTGGCGATAACGCAGGAGATGCCGGACTCCTTGATGACCATGGGAGCGTGCTCACGGGAGGAGCCGCAGCCGAAGTTGAAGCCGCCGACCATCACGTCGCCGCTCTTCACCACCTTCACAAAGTTGGTGTCGATGTCTTCCATGCAGTGGGTGGCCAGTTCCTTCTTGTCGGCGATGTTCAGGTAACGGGCGGGGATGATGACGTCGGTATCCACGTTGTCCCCGTATTTATGGACAAATCCTTTTGCATTCATGAGGATCACACCTTTCTCGGGTCAGAAATTTTGCCTGCGATGGCAGAGGCAGCGGCCACGGCGGGGCTGGCCAGGTAGATTTCAGAGGTGATGCCGCCCATGCGGCCCACGAAGTTGCGGTTGGTGGTGGCCACGCACTTTTCGCCGTTGGCCATGACGCCCATGTGACCGCCCAGGCAGGGGCCGCAGGTGGGGGTGGAGACGGCGCAGCCGGCTTCGATGAAGGTGGACATATAGCCCAGCTCGATGCAGTCCTTAAAGACCTGCTGGGTGGCGGGCATGACGATGCAGCGGACGTGGCCGGCGACCTTCTTGCCCTTGAGGATCTCGGCGGCGGTGGCCATGTCTTCCAGACGGCCGTTGGTGCAGGAGCCGATGACCACCTGGTCGATCTTGATGTCGCCCACCTGGGAGATGGGACGGGCGTTTTCGGGCAGGTGGGGGAAGGCCACGGTGGGCTCGATCTGGCTCAGGTCGATCTCGATGGTGCGGACATACTCTGCGTCGGGGTCAGCCTCGTAAGCGGTGTAGGGACGGTTTACCCGGCCCTCCATGTAGTCCCGGGTGATCTGGTCCACGGGGAAGATGCCGTTCTTGGCGCCAGCCTCGATGGACATGTTGGCGATGCACAGCCGGTCGTCCATGGAGAGGGAGGAGACGCCCTCGCCGCAGTACTCCAGGCTCTGGTATAGGGCGCCGTCCACGCCGATCATGCCGATCAGGTGGAGGATCACGTCCTTACCGCTGACCCGGGGCTGGAGCTTGCCGGTGAGCTTGACCTGGATGGCCTCGGGGACCTTGAACCAGGTCTCGCCGGTGGCCATGGCGGCAGCCATGTCCGTGGAGCCTACGCCGGTGGAGAAGGCGCCCAGAGCACCGTAGGTGCAGGTGTGGGAGTCGGCGCCGATGATGCATTCTCCGGCGGCCACCAGGCCCTTTTCCGGCAGCAGGGCGTGCTCCACACCCATCTGGCCCACGTCATAGAAGTTGTCCAGGTCGAAGCGCTGGGCAAAGGTGCGGCACTGCAGGCATTGCTCGGCGGCCTTGATGTCCTTGTTGGGGGTGAAGTGGTCCATGACCATGGAGATCTTGCTCTTGTCAAAGACCCCGGTGAACCCTTCCTTTTCAAACTCCCGGATGGCCACGGGAGAGGTGATGTCGTTGCCCAGGACCATATCCAGCTTGGCCCGGATGAGCTGCCCCGCCTTGACTTCCGGCAGACCGGCGTGGGCGGCGAGGATCTTTTGCGTCATAGTCATTCCCATAGGAAAAAACCTCCTCAGTTAATTTTCTACAAAGTGTTTCACCCGGTTTTCCCGGTTGACGGCGGTGAGAAGGGCGTAAACAGAGGCCATGGTGATGTCGCTGTCCACGCCAACGCCCCAGAAGAGATCTCCCTCGTCGTCGGCGATGAGCACGTAGGCGGAGGCCATGGAGTCGGAGTCGGTCTCCAGGGCGTGCTCCTCATAGTCCACGAACTTGTAGCTGATGTCGGGGTTGGCGATCTTCAGGGCGTTGCTCACAGCGTCCAGGGGGCCGTTGCCCCGGGCGCTGAGGTAATAGATCTTGCCGGCGATGGCCAGGGTGAGGTCGGCCACGGTGCTGCCCTCTTCCCGGACCCAGGAGATCTCCTCCAGGGCGATGGGAGCGTCCACGTTCTGATACTCCTGGGTGAAGGCGGTGAGGATCTCGGCGGGGGTGAGCTCCTTGTGGGCGTGGTCGGAGATCTCCTTGATGAAGTAGCCCACCTCGGCGGCCATTTCCTTGGGCAGGTCGTAGCCGAAGTTGTGCTCCAGGATATAGGAGATGCCGCCCTTGCCGGACTGGCTGTTGATGCGGATGACGTCGGTCTCGTACTCCCGGTTCACGTCGTGGGGGTCCAGAGGCAGGTAGGGGACGGTCCAGTAGGCCTCGTCCCGCTCCTGGCGGAACTTCATGCCCTTGGCGATGGCATCCTGGTGGGAGCCGGAGAAGGCGGCAAAGACCAGGTGGCCGGAGTAGGGCTGGCGGTAGGAGACAGACATGCCGGTGAGCTTTTCATAGAACTCCACAATGGCGGGCATGTCAGAAAAGTCCAGGTTGGGGTCTACGCCGTGGGTGAAGAGGTTCATGCCCAGGGTGACGATGTCCACGTTGCCGGTGCGCTCGCCGTTGCCGAAGAGGGTGCCTTCCACCCGCTGGCCGCCGGCCAGCACGCCCAGCTCGGCGGCGGCGATGGCGGTGCCCCGGTCGTTGTGGGGGTGGAGGGAGACGATCACGTTCTCCCGGCAGTGGAGGTGCTTGCTCATGTACTCGATCTGCTGGGCGTAGACGTGGGGCATGGACATCTCCACCGTGGAGGGAAGGTTGATGATGACCTTCCGCTCGGGGCGGGGCTGCCAGACGTCAATGACGGCGTTGCAGATCCGCAGGGCGAACTCCACTTCGGTGCCGGTGAAGCTCTCCGGGGAGTACTCAAAGCGGAAGTTGGTCTCGGGCATCTTGTCGGCGTAGTCGTTAAAGAGCCTGGCCCCCTGGATGGCGATGTCCACGATCTCGTCCTCGCTCATGCGGAAGACCTGCTGCCGCTGGGCGAAGGAGGTGGAGTTGTACAGGTGGACCACTACGTTTTTGGCCCCCTGGATGGCGGCAAAGGTCTTTTCAATGATATGGGGACGGGACTGGGTGAGCACCTGGATGGTCACGTCGTCGGGGATGAGGTCCTGCTCGATGATGGTGCGCAGGAACTCATACTCAGTCTCGGAGGCGGCGGGGAAGCCCACCTCGATCTCTTTGAAGCCCAGCTTCAGCAGGAACTGGTAAAAAGCGATCTTTTCCTCCAGGTTCATGGGGGTGATGAGGGCCTGGTTGCCGTCCCGCAGGTCCACGCTGCACCAGTCAGGGGCCTGGGTGATGCGGTCCTTCTTGGCCCACTCCATGCAGGTTTCCGGAGGCATATAGTAACCGGGGCGATATTTCTCGAAGTTTTTCATAGTCGTGGCAGTCCTTTCGTTCAGTGTAGGGGCGGCTGCGCCGCCGCAAATCCTTCCGTTGGAGGGCTGATGGAGGAAACAAAAAAGCCTTCGTCTCCCCATCATAAAGAGACGAAGGCTGAAACAGCATCCGCGGTACCACTCTTATTGGCGTCCAACAACGCCCACTCAAATAGCTCACGCTCCGGGGTGAGACGCCAACTCGCTCCATACGGCCTTGCACCAGACGGCCGCTCTCTGGGATGGAAACGGAAGAGGCATATTCCCTTCATTGCATGTCAATATTCCATTGACATACAGCATAGCGGATAGGAGGCGGGTTTGTCAATGGATAGAGAGAAAAAATTTTGCACAAAACCGTGGGGCAAAAATCCGGCAGAGCCCACAGAATGCGGAGACGGCTTTGGGTTGCGTTTTTCGCCGGGGCCTTTTATCATGGAAAATGAGAAAAGAAGAAAAAAAGTCTTTACTTTATTGCGGTAGAGTGATAATATACTAAACAATCGAAAGGTGACCGATGAAAGGAGACCAGACCATGGAGTTTGATTGGACCATCCTCCGCAGCGGCGAGCAGACCATTTACCGCCTGCGCGGATTATACGAGCGGTACGGCTACCGCCGGTTTAAAATGAGTAAGTTTGAGGAGTATGACCTGTATGTCCGCAACAAGGACTTCCTGGTCAGCGACCGGATGATCACCTTCACCGACGCCCGGGGCATCCTCATGGCCTTAAAGCCCGACGTGACCCTGTCCATCATCAAGAACACCCGGGAGGACGAGGCCGGGCCCCGGAAGGTTTACTACAACGAGACGGTCTACCGCACCGGCAAGGGAGACGAGACCTTCCAGGAGGTCATGCAGACCGGCCTGGAGTGCATCGGCAGCCTGGACCTCTACCACATTTATGAGGTCATCGCCCTGGCGGTGCAGAGCCTGCAGTCCATCAGCCCCGACTATGTGCTGGACGTATCCCACATGGGTCTGGTGTCCGGGTTCATGGAGGCTGCCGGCGTGCCGGAGGAGGCCTATCCCACGGTGCTGGAGGCCGTCCGGGAGAAGAACCTGGCGGCCCTGGGGGCCTTCTGCCAGGACAGCGGCATGAGCGGCACGGTCCGGGCGCTGCTGGAAAAGCTGGTGACCACCTACGGCACCATGGAGACCGTGCTGGAAGAGCTGGCTCCCCTGTGCGTGGGCGGCAAAAAGACCCGGGAGGCCTGGGAGCAGCTGAACAGCCTGTGCACCCTGCTGAAGGCCAACGGCCTGGCCCAGCAGGTGTACCTGGACTTCTCCGTGGAAGGAGACATGGACTATTACAGCGGCATCGTCTTCCGGGGATTTTTGAAAAATCTCTCCGCAGGGGTGCTCTCTGGAGGACAATATGATAAAATGGTGGAAAAGATGGGCAAGCGCTGCGGCGCCATCGGCTTTGCCATCTATCTGGATGAGCTGGAGCGGTTGGACCCGGTCCAGTCCCAGTGGGACGCGGATGTGCTGGTGCGCTATGACCAGGAGACCGACTTGGGGCTGCTCACGAGAGAGCTGGCCCGGTTGGCGGAGAGCGGCAAGCGGGCCCTGGCCCGGATGGAATCCGGCGGGGACCTGCGGGTGCAGGAGACCATCGACCTGAGAGGAAAGGGAGGGACACAGGCATGAAAGAGTTTCTCAACATAGCGCTGCCCAAGGGGCGGCTGGGAGAGCGGGTCTACGCCATGTTCGCTCAGGCGGGCTTCCCCTGCGAGGAGCTGCTGGACCCCAAGCGGAAGCTGATCTTTGAGAACCCCGAGGCAGGTGTCCGCTATTTCTGGGTCAAACCCTCTGACGTACCGGTGTACGTAGAGCGAGGGGCTGCCGACGTGGGTGTGGCCGGGAAGGACATCCTGCTGGAATACGAGCCCGACCTCTACGAGCTGCTGGACCTGAACGTGGGCAAGTGCCGGATGTGCGTGGCCGCCAAGAACGGCTTCCGGGATAACCTGGACCGGACCCTCCGGGTGGCCACCGAGTTCCCCCACATCACCCGCAAGTTTTACAGCGCCCGCAGCCGGGATATTGACATCGTCCGCCTCCATGGCTCCATTGAGATCGCCCCCATCTTAGGACTCACCGACGTGATCGTGGACATTGTGGAAACAGGAACCACCCTCCGGGAGAACGACCTCTCCCCGGTGGAGACCATCGTTCCCATCAGCGCCCGCCTCATCGCCAACAAAGTGAGCTTCAAGTTTAAGCACGACGCCATTGAGACCCTGTACCAGGGCCTGAAGGAACAGGTGGCGGCTAAGGAAGAAGGGAACGTATGATTCGCATTTTAAAGGAAGCAGAGACCGCCCGCAGCGAGATCTTCGCCCGGGAAGACCCGGTGGAGAACGTAGAAGGGCCGGTTCGTGAGATCATCGCGCAGGTGAGAGTCCAGGGCGACGCAGCCCTGAAAGCCTATACCAAAGAGTTTGACGGGGTGGAGATCTCCTCGGTGGAGGTAGGCCCCGGCGCCATTGACGAGGGGTTCCGCAACGCCGATCCCCTCCTGGTAGAGATCCTCTACCGGGCAGCGGAACGGGTGGCGGCCTTCCACCAGCACCAGGTACGCAACAGCTTCCTGGTCAACGACGAGGACGGCATCCTCATGGGCCAGAAGGTGGTTCCCCTGGAGCGGGTGGGGCTGTACGTCCCCGGCGGCACCGCCGCTTACCCCTCCAGCGTCCTTATGAACTGCATCCCCGCCAAGCTGGCCGGGGTGAAGGAGATCTGCATGGTGACCCCCCCGGGGAAGGACGGGAAGATCCCCCCCAACATTCTGGCCGCTGCCCGCATCTGCGGCGTGGACCGGGTGTTCCGGGTAGGCGGCGCCCAGGCGGTGGCCGCCCTGGCCTACGGCACCGAGAGCATTCCCCGGGTAGATAAGATCGTGGGTCCGGGCAACCAGTACGTGGCCGAGGCCAAGAAGCAGGTCTTTGGTCAGGTGGGCATCGACATGGTGGCCGGCCCCAGCGAGATCTTGGTCATCGCCGACGACAAGAACAACCCCCAGATCGTGGCAGCGGACCTTCTGAGCCAGGCCGAGCACGACAAGAACGCCTCCGCCGTGCTGGTGACCGACAGCGAGGAGCTGGCTCTGGCCGTGCAGGCAGCCATTGAGGAGCAGCTGCCCCAGCTGCGGCGGCAGGAGATCGCCCGGGCCTCCATCGACAACAACGGCAAGATCATCGTGGCCAAGAGCCTGGAGACCGGCATCGAGATCACCAACGAGATCGCCCCGGAGCACCTGGAAGTGTGCGTGGAGAATCCCTTTGACTACCTGGATCAGATCAAGAACGCCGGGTCGGTCTTTTTGGGCCGGAACTGCCCCGAGGCCCTGGGAGACTACTTCGCCGGGCCCAACCACACCCTGCCCACCAGCGGCACGGCACGGTTCTCCAGTCCTCTCTCCGTGGACGACTTTGTGAAGAAGTATCAGTACACCTACTACACCGAAGCGGCGCTGGCCAAAGCCCAGCAGACGGTGTCCAACTTTGCCAAGAAAGAGGGCCTCACCGGCCATGCCCGCAGCGTGGATATCCGGTTTGACCCCAAGATAAAGGAAAGCAAATGAGCGGATTTATGAACAGCCGGTACGCCTCTCTGGAGGCGTACACCCCCGGGGAGCAGCCCCGGGACAAGCAGTACATCAAGCTGAACACCAACGAGTCCCCTTATCCCCCCTCCCCCCAGGTGCTGGAGGCTCTCCAGCGCCAGGACGTGGCGGACCTGCGGCTCTACTCCGACCCGGAGGGCCTGCGGCTGCGGGAAAAGCTGGGGGCGCTGTACGGGCTGACAGCGGGCAACGTCTTTCTCTCCAACGGCTCGGACGACATTCTGAACTTTGCCTTCATGGCCTTTGGAGAGGACGGGGCGGTGTTCCCTGGCCTGACCTACAGCTTCTACCCGGTGTTCGCCAACCTCCACAAGGTCCCCTTTGAGACGGTTCCCCTGCGGGAGGACTTCACCGTGCCGGTGGAGGAGATGAAGGGCCGGGGCAAGCTCACCGTGCTGGCAAACCCCAACGCCCCCACCGGAATTGCCCTTCCTCTGGCGGAAGTGGAGGAGATCGTGGCCTCCAACCGGGACCACGTGGTGGTGATCGACGAGGCGTATGTGGACTTCGGCGGCCAGTCGGCGGCCAGCCTGGTGGAGAAATACGACAACCTGCTGGTGGTCATGACCTATTCCAAGTCCCGGTCTATGGCCGGGGCCCGTCTGGGCTTTGCCCTGGCCAGCCGGGGGATCATCCAAGATCTGGAGACCCTGAAATACTCCACGAACCCCTATAACGTCAACCGCCTGACCCTGAAGCTGGGGGAGGCGGCGGTGGATTCCGACGGCTACTTCCGGGAAAACGCCCAAAAGATCATGGAGACCCGGACCTACACCGCCGCCCAGCTGCGGGAGCTGGGCTTTACCATGCCGGACTCCAAGGCCAACTTCCTCTTCGTGCGCCGGGAGGGACTGGACGGCGAGACCCTGTACCGGAAGCTCAAGGAACGGGGCATCCTCATCCGTCACTTCTCTGACCCCAGGATCGCCCAGTACAACCGGGTGACCATCGGCACCCGGGAGGAGATGGAAGCCTTCCTGGGAGAAGTTCGGGCGATTTTAGAGGAGGAGGGACTCCCATGAGAACAGCGGAAATCAACCGGGAAACCAGCGAGACCAAGATCAGCCTCACCCTGGGCCTGGACGGCCCGGTGGACTACGACATCCACACCGGGGTGGGCTTTCTGGACCACATGCTCACCGGCTTTGCCCGGCACGGGGGCTTCTCCCTGCGGGTGGCCTGCGCCGGAGACACCTGGGTGGACGACCACCACACCACGGAGGATGTGGGCATCTGCCTGGGGGACGCCTTCGCCCAGGCACTGGGCGATATGCGAGGCATCAACCGTTTTGGCCACAGCATTCTGCCCATGGATGAGGCCCTGATGCTGGCAGCGGTGGACCTGTCCGGCCGGGGGATGCTCTGCTGGGACGTGACCCTGCCCACGGAAAAGGTGGGGAGCTTTGACACCGAGCTGGTGAAAGAGTTCTGGACGGCCTTTGCCCGCCGGGCGGGCTGCACCCTCCACCTGCGGCAGCTGGCGGGGGAGAACAGCCACCACATGATCGAGGGCCTGTTCAAGGCGGCGGCGCGGAGCCTGCGCCAGGCAGTGGCCCTCACGGGAACCAATGAAATTCCCTCTACGAAAGGAATGTTGGTATGATTGCAGTCATTGACTACGGCGTGGGAAACCTCTTTTCCCTCTGCCGTTCTCTGGAGGCCATCGGGCAGAAGCCGGTGGTCACCGGCGACCCGGAGGAGCTCCGCCGGGCCGATAAACTCTTTCTCCCCGGGGTGGGAGCCTTCGCCGACGCAGCGGACAAACTGCGGCAGAACGGCCTGGACCAGGTGATCCGGGAGGAAGCTGCCAAGGGTAAGCCCCTCATGGGCATCTGCCTTGGTATGCAGCTGCTCTTTGAAGAGAGCCATGAGTTTGGCCGCTGGGAGGGCCTGGGGCTCATCCCCGGCAAGGTAGTCCCCATGGAGGGGGTCATCCCTCAGGACTACAAGGTGCCCCACATCGGCTGGAACCAGCTGCACTTCCCCAAGGGGGAGCGCCATCCTCTCTTGAAAACCGTAGGGGACGGGGAATGCGTTTACTTTGTCCACTCTTTCTACGCTGCTGACTGTGACGACGCTGTGATCGCCACGGCGGAGTACGGCGCAGAGCTCACCGCAGCGGTGGCCAAAGGGAACGTCATGGGCTGTCAGTTCCACCCGGAGAAGAGCGGCCAGGTGGGCCTGGATATTTTAAAGACGTTCTGCGAGGGGAGATGGTAAGATGATTATTTTTCCTGCCATTGACCTCTTTGGCGGTCAGGCGGTCCGCCTCTACCAGGGGGACTACAACCAGATGACCGTCTACGACCCGGACCCCATGAACACGGTACGGAAGTTCCAGGAGGCCGGGGCTACCCACCTGCATCTGGTGGACCTGGAAGGGGCCAAGACCGGCCAAACCACGAACCTGCCCACCATTTCCCGCCTGGCAGCGGTGCCCGGTCTCTTCATTGAGGTGGGCGGCGGCATCCGCACCATGGACACGGTCCGGCAGTATCTGGAGGCCGGGGCCAGCCGGGTGATCCTGGGAACTGCCGCGGTCACCGACCCGGGCTTCACCGCCCGGGCGGTGGCGGAGTACGGGGAGAAGATCGCCGTAGGCGCCGACCTGAAGGACGGAAAAGTGGCCATCAAGGGCTGGCTGGAGACCAGCCAGGACACCTGGGAGGTCTTTTTGGAAAAGATGCAGAAGCTGGGGGTCCGGACCATCATCTGCACGGACATCTCCCGGGACGGGGCCATGCGGGGCACCAACCGGGACCTGTACCGGACCCTGGCCCAGCGGTTCTCCATGGATATCATTGCCTCCGGCGGGGTGTCCTCCCTGGAGGACATTCGGGCGCTGAAGGCGGCGGGGGCCGCCGGGGCGATCATCGGCAAGGCCTACTACACCGACGCCATTGACCTGGCCCAGGCCATTGCCGCAGCGGAAGGAGAGGACGCGCCATGATTACCAAACGCATCATCCCCTGCCTGGACGTGAAGAACGGCCGGGTGGTGAAGGGGGTCAACTTTGAGGGGCTCAGCGACGTGAGCTCCCCTGTGGCTCTGGCCGAGTACTACACCAAAAGCGGGGCGGACGAGCTGGTGTTCTACGACATCACTGCCTCTGCCGAGGGCCGGAGCCTCTTTACCGACATCCTGCGGGAGACCGCCAGCCGGGTGTTTATTCCCCTGACCGTAGGGGGCGGCATCAACACCCTGGAGGACTTTGACCGGGTGCTCAAGTGCGGGGCCGACAAGGTCAGCGTCAACTCCGGGGCCATCCGCAACCCCGACCTCATCCGGGAGGCCGCCCTGCGGTACGGCAGTCAGTGCGTGGTCCTCTCCGCGGACATTAAGCGGGTGGATGGCCAGTTCCGGGTCTTCGGCCGGGGCGGCCGGGACGACACCGGCATGGAGGCCATCGCATGGATCAAGCGCTGCGTGGACCTGGGCGCCGGGGAGATCGTGGTAAACTCCATCGACACCGACGGGGTCAAGGGCGGCTTTGACCTGGAGATGCTGGAAGCGGTGTGCAGCGCCGTGAAGGTCCCGGTGATCGCCTCCGGCGGCGCCGGGAAGAAGGAGGACTTTACCCGCCTCTTCCAGACCCTGCCCGGGGTGGACGCGGGCCTGGCTGCTTCGGTGTTCCACTTTGGGGAAATTACCATCCCCGACCTGAAGGCAGAGCTGCGGAAGAACGGAATTCTGGTACGATAAGGAGGGACGACCCGTGATCGATTTGGATCAGGTTAAGTTTGACGAAAAAGGTCTGGTCCCCGCCATTGTGGTGGACGGGACCAGCGGCCAGGTGCTCACCCTGGCCTATATGAACCGGGAGAGCCTGGAGATCTCCATCAAGGAGGAGCGCACCTGCTTCTGGAGCCGCTCCCGGCAGGAACTGTGGCGGAAGGGCGAGACCTCCGGGGCAGTGCAGCACATCATCGACATCACCGCCGACTGCGACTACGACGCCCTGGTGGTGCGGGTCAACAAGGAAGGCCCCGCCTGCCACACCGGCGCGGAGTCCTGCTTCCACAACCTGCTGTGGGAGAGCGAGGAGAACAGCGCCTTCTCTCTGGAAGGGCTCATGGAGATGCTCCAGGGGCGGAAGGATTCCCCCAAGGAGGGGTCCTACACCTCTTACCTCTTTGATAAGGGCATTGACAAGATCCTGAAAAAGGTGGGTGAGGAATCTACTGAGGTCATCATCGCCGGCAAGGCCGAGGACAAGAAGGAGACCGTGTACGAGATCGCCGACCTGGCCTACCACGTGATGGTCCTCATGCTCCAGCTGGGCATCTCTCTGGACGACGTGCGGAAGGAACTGGCCTCCCGCCACGTGATCGACAAAAAGGTGAAGCAGGAGAAAATGACCTGACGGCACCCAAACGTAGAAACAATAAGGACCCGGGCATGGCCAACGCCATGCCCGGGTCTTGTTTATTTTGCGAAAGGGTTCGGTGCAGCGGCTTACCCCTTGTCCGGGGCCTTGGGGATGGCCCAGGGCTCCATGAGCTTGGAGAGCTCGCCTTTGTAGTCGATATCCCAGAGGAAGGTGTGTTCCTGGCTGGGAAGGGTGCCCTGGGGGAAGGAGAGGCGGATGCAGTCTGGGAAGAAGATGATATAGTCTGGCCGGAAGGCCTTCTCCATCTCCTCCCGGAGGGTGGGATCGGAGACGGTGGAAATGTCCAGAAGCCGGGAGCCCAGCTCCTCCTTGGGACAGGTGAAGAGAGAGGTGATATCGATCTGCTCTCCGGTGTTCCGGTCAAAGACGGCGCTGGTTTGCTGCTCGTAGGAGGTTTTCCCGTCGATGGGGAAGGTCACCACAGTCTGGAAGCAGAGCAGGGTGTCGTTGGAGGCAGTGGGGACCACTGCCTGGGCCAGATAGTAGGGGAAGGCCTTGGGGTCCTTCGTCTGGCGATAGGCCTCATAGGCCTGTTCCAGCTGGGCGGGCAGGTCGTACAGAGGGCCCTGCTCCTGATAGTAGGCCGAGACCGCCTTCTGGGCGGCGGGGGTTATGTCCTCGAAGCAGTCGCTCTGGGCGTTGGAGGTATTCTCGGGCCCTTGGGTGTCTCCACACACCAGCAGCTCGGTGCCGTCCTCCAGAGCGTAGCCGGTGGCTCTGGTGTACTGCCAGAGGGTCAGGGTGGTGCCGTCTTTCAGGGTGGTGGTTTTGTCGGTGCGGTAGCCGGTGATGATCACTTCTGTGGCCTCATAGGCCTTGACCTCAGTCCCATCTAAGGTGACCTTGGAAGAGCTGGCGGGGTTGTAGGTCACGGTTACAGCCACGTCCTGGATCAGACCGTCGACGAAATCCAGGGGGTCCAGATCGTTCAGAGGGGACAGGAAGTCGGTCAGGTTGGAGATCAGGATGGCCACGGGCTTCTTCTGTTCGGTGGCCGGATTGGGCTCCACCAGGAAGGCAGAGACCCCGCCGCCCTCCTTGGTCTGGGTGGCGGTGACTTTGCCTGCGATTTCCCCTGCATTGCCGCCGGCGCAGGCAGACAGGAGAAGCAGGAGGAAGGCGCAGCAGAGGAAAAGAGAAAGGGTTCGTTTTTTCATGGGGGTCCCTCCTTGTTAAGAATACTATGGTTTACAGGATGAAGGTAATTAAAGTATATCATAAATGCCGGGATGATTCTATCAGAAACGATAAATTCCCTGCGCTTTTTGTAGGAGAAGACGGGTTTTCCTTGCGAAATTGGAGAGAGGGTTGGTATACTGAAGATGGTCTCCGCTCCGAAGACACAGAAAAGAAGTAAAAACTTATGAAGTTAAAATGCTTAAATTATACTTGACGGATGGGAAGAAGCGTGTTACAATGAGGCCAACCAAAAGGAAGGAATGGGCCGCCATGAAACATCTGACCAAAAAAGAGCATAGCGCAGCCATCTTCACCTACTATTACTTTATGAACGGCAAGGGAATAAAGTAATGGCAATTTGTGCTGGAGAAAAAGCCCCTTCTTTTTGAGGTAAGAAAGATTGTGACGCGCCACGCAGATTCCGTTCTGTGTGGCGTTTCTTGTATGGATTGGTTCCGCCCCGGAACGGGTGCGAAAGGCAGGAAAGGAGATATTACCATGATTGCAGTACTGAAACCCGGCGCTTCCCCGGAGCGCACAGAGCACCTGATCCACTGGCTGGAAGAGCAGAACCTGGGAGTCCACGTTTCCCATGGTGAGATGCACACCGTGCTGGGCCTCATCGGCAACACGGATAAGGTGGATATGGAGATGCTCCAGAGCCTGGACATTGTAGAAAAGGTCACCCGGGTGTCTGACCCCTTCAAGGCGGTGAACCGGAAGTTCCACCCCGACGACACGGTCATCCGGGTGGGTCCGGCGGTGATCGGCGGGGGCAACTTCGCCCTCATTGCCGGCCCCTGCTCGGTGGAGACCGAAGCACAGATCACCTTCGTAGCCCAGGAGGTGAAGAAGGCGGGCGCTGCCTTCCTGCGGGGAGGCGCCTTCAAGCCCCGCACCTCTCCCTACGACTTCCAGGGCCTGGGAGAAGAGGGCATCCGCCTGCTGCTGGAGGCCAAGAAGGCCACGGGCCTGCCCATCGTTACTGAGCTTATGGACATCCGCACCCTGCCCCTCTTCGAAGAGGTGGACGTGATCCAGGTGGGCGCCCGGAACACCCAGAACTTCGACATGCTCAAGGAGCTGGGTAAGACCGACAAGCCCATCCTCCTGAAGCGGGGCCTGGCAGGCACCATCAAGGAGCTGCTCATGAGCGCAGAGTACATCATGGCCAGCGGCAACGAGAACGTGATCCTCTGCGAGCGGGGCATCCGCACTTATGAGTCCACCTACACCCGGAACACCCTGGACCTGTCGGTGGTGCCGGTGCTCAAGGGCCTGACCCACCTGCCTGTGGTGGTGGACCCCAGCCACGCCACCGGCCACGCCAACCTGGTGGAGCCCATGGCCCTGGCTGCCGCTGCCGCCGGAGCAGATGGCATCATGATCGAGGTCCACAACGACCCGCCCCATGCCCTGTGCGACGGCGCTCAGTCCCTCACCCCTGACCAGTTCGCCCAAACCGCCCGGAAGATCTTCAAGATTCGGGAGGCGATGGCAGAATGACCGTAGGCATCATCGGCCTGGGCCTCATTGGCGGGTCCCTGGCCAAGGCCTTCCGCCGGGAGGAAGGCATCACCGTGCTGGGCTGGGACGCAGACCCCTCCATCACGGAGTTTGCCCAGCTGGCCCAGGCCATCCATGGCCCTCTCACCCGGGAGAACCTGCCGTCCCTGGACCTGCTCCTGCTGGCCACCTATCCCGAGGCGGTGGTGGAGCACATGGAGAAGCTGGCTCCCTTGCTGGCGAAGCACACCATGGTGATCGACTGCGCCGGCACCAAGGAGAAGGTGTGCCAGGGGGTCTTCCCCCTGGCGGAGCAGTATGGCTTCCGCTTCCTGGGGGGCCACCCCATGGCGGGGACCCACAACTCCGGCTTCAAGTACAGCAGGGCGGACCTCTTTGACGGGGCCCCCATGGTGCTGGTGCCCCCCCGCTTTGACGATATCCGCCTGCTGGACGAGGCCAAGACCCTCTTAAAGCCGGTGGGCTTCGGGCGGGTGTCCATCACCACCGCCGAGGAGCACGACAAACGGATCGCCTTCACCTCGCAGATGGCCCATATCGTCTCCAACGCTTATATTAAGAGCCCCACCGCCCGGACCCACGAGGGATTTTCTGCCGGCAGCTACAAGGACCTGACCCGGGTTGCCTGGCTGAACCCGGACATGTGGGCGGAGCTCTTTTTGGAAAACCGGGACAACCTGCTCTTTGAGCTGGACACCCTCATGGAGCATCTGGCCCAGTACCGCGCAGCCATTGCCGGGGAAGATTTTCCTGCCCTGCGGCAACTGCTGGAGGAGGGCCGCCGGATCAAGGAGGAGGTAGACGGACGATGACCACAGTAACCGTAAAGGCCTCCCGGACCTATGACGTTACCATTGGGCGGGGCCTGCTGGCCCAGGTGGGAAAAGAGGCGGCCCGGCTGCTAAAGGGCCGGTCCGCCGCCGTCGTCACCGACAGCAACGTAGCCCCCCTCTACCTGGACCGGGTGAAGGACGCCCTGGAAGGGGAAGGATTCCGGGTGTGTACCTTCGTTTTCCCCGCCGGAGAGGCCTCGAAGAACGGGGCCACCTATCTGAACCTGCTGGAGTTTCTGGCCCGGGAACAGATCACCCGCACTGACGGCCTGGTGGCGTTGGGCGGCGGCGTGGTGGGAGACCTGACCGGCTTTGCCGCGGACACCTTCCTCCGGGGCATCGGCTTTCTCCAGCTGCCCACCACCCTGCTGGCGGCGGTGGATGCCTCCGTGGGGGGCAAGACCGCCATTGACCTGCAAGGGGGCAAGAACCTGGCCGGGGCCTTTTACCAGCCCCTGGGAGTCCTCTGCGACCTGGACACCCTGGATACCCTCCCGCCGGAGACCTTCGCCGACGGCTGCGCGGAGGTCATCAAGTACGGGATGATCGGAGGCCCGGACCTGCTGGCCAAGCTGGAGCAGGGCACCTTCCGTCAGGACCCGGAGGAGATCGTGGCCCGGTGCATCGCCATGAAGCGGGACCTGGTGGAGCAGGATGAGTTTGACACCGGGGCCCGGCAGCTTTTGAACCTGGGCCACACCATCGGCCACGGCATTGAGGCGTGCAGCGGCTATACTCTGTCCCACGGCAAGGCAGTGGCCATCGGCATGGCCCTGGTGACCGGCGGAGCGGCGGCTTTCGGCCTCTGCCCGGCAGAGGTGCTGCCCCGGCTGAAACGCCTGCTCCAACGCTACGACCTGCCGGTGGAGACCGCCTACTCCTCCGCAGAACTCTACGAAAAGACCCTGTCCGACAAGAAGCGGACCGGGGATACCATCCAGCTGGTGGTGCCTACGGCCTGGGGCCGGAGCGTCCTGCACCGGGTCCCGGTGCGCCAGCTGGAAGACTGGATTACAAAGGGGGCAGCCCAATGAACGTGACCATTTCGCCCGGCCCGGTGTCGGGCACCTGTCAGGCCATCCCCTCCAAGTCGGCGGCTCACCGGCTGCTGATCTGCGCCGCCCAGGCCCGGACACCTACCACGGTGGTGTGCAGCGGGACCTCTCAGGACATCACCGCCACCTTGCGGTGCCTGACGGGCCTGGGGGCAGAGATCAGCGGCCAGGAAGAGGGATACTTGGTGCATCCCATCCCTCGGCCTCTGGGAGAGAAGCCCTGCCTGCTTCCCTGCGGAGAGAGCGGGTCCACCCTGCGTTTTCTCCTGCCGGTGGCCGGGGCCTTGGGTGCCTCTGCCGTCTTCCCCATGGAAGGACGGCTGGGCCAGCGGCCCATGGGGCCCCTGGAAGAAGCCCTCACCCAAGGGGGCTGCACCATCAAGCGTACCGCCGGGGGGAAGCAGCTGGCCATTCAGGGCCAGCTCCGGCCGGGGGACTACACCCTGCCGGGGGATGTGTCCTCCCAGTTCATCTCCGGCCTGCTCTTCGCCCTGCCCCTGCTGCCGGGAGAGAGCCGTCTGCATGTGCAGGGTCCCCTGGAATCGGCTGGCTACATTGACCTGACTTTGGACGCCCTCAAGACCTTTGGGGTCCGGCCCGTTCCTACCCAGGACGGCTGGATCATTGCCCCCGGAGGCTACACCAGCCCCGGCACGGTGACCGTGGAAGGGGACTGGTCCAACGCCGCCCCCTGGCTCTGTATGGGGGCCCTGGGGGGCAGCGGCGTCACCGTGACCGGGGTAGAGAAAGCCTCCCTGCAAGGAGACCGGGGCATTGCCCAGGTGCTGGCCCGGATGGGAGCCCAGGTGGACTGGAAGGAGAAGGCGATCCGCACCGCGCCGGGCACCGGACAGCCCACAGAAATCGACGCCCGGGATATTCCCGACCTGGTGCCGGTGCTGGCCGCAGCCGCCGCAGGCCTGCCTGGGGTGACCCGGATCACCGGGGCGGCCCGGCTGCGCCTGAAAGAATCGGACCGGCTGGAGACCACCGCCCGCACCCTGAACGCCCTGGGCGGTCAGGTCGAGCAGCGGGAGGATGGGCTGGTGATCACCGGCGGCCACTCGCTGACCGGCGGGACTGTGGACGCCGCCGGAGACCACCGGATCGTCATGGCGGCGGCGGTGGCCTCGGTGCTCTGCCAGGGACAAGTGACGGTCACCGGAGCCCAGGCGGTGGACAAGTCCTACCCTGCCTTCTGGGATCACCTGGAGGCCATGGGAAAGACCGTGACCCGCCAGCCGTAAGAAGGGGAGGAGCAGTATGAGCAGCATCTATTACGGTCGCCTGACCGTTTCTATCTTTGGCCAGTCCCACGCCCCGGCCATCGGGGTGACTATGGACGGCCTGCCCGCCGGGGAGGCGGTGGATCTGGACGAGTTACAGGCCTTTTTGGCCCGCCGGGCCCCGGGGAGCGGGGTCTGGTCCACCACCCGGAAGGAAGGGGATGTCCCGGAGATCCTTTCGGGCCTCTCGGAAGGGTACACCTGCGGGTCTCCCCTCACCGCCATCATCCGCAACACCAACACCCGGTCGGGCGACTACGCCAACCTGCGGGATATTCCCCGCCCGGGCCACGCAGACTACACCGCCCAGAAGAAGTACGGCGGCTTTCAGGACGCCGCCGGAGGGGGCCACTTCTCCGGCCGTCTTACCGCCCCCCTGTGCATCGCCGGGGGGATCTGCAAGCAGATCCTGGCCCGGCAGGGCATCCAGGTAGGGGCCCATATTGCCGCCATCGGCGGCATCCCTGACCGGCCCTATGACCCGGTGGCCCTCCAGCCGGAGGACCTGCTGTCCCCTGGCCAGAGCCGGTTTCCGGTGAACGACCCCCAAGCGGGGCAGGCCATGCAGGAGGCCATCGCCCAGGCCCGGGCGGACCTGGACTCCCTGGGTGGGGTCATTGAATGCGGGGTCACGGGCCTGCCTGCCGGGCTGGGGGACCCCATGCTGGACGGCATGGAGAACCGGATCGCCCGGCTGATCTTTGCCATCCCGGCGGTGAAAGGCCTGGAGTTTGGGGCGGGGTTTGCCGTCGCCCATCTCCGAGGCAGCGAAAACAACGATCCCTTTTATATGGAGGGGGACCAGGTGCGCACCCGCACCAACCACGCCGGCGGTATCCTGGGAGGGATCACCAGCGGAATGCCTTTGGTGTTCCGGGCGGCGGTGAAGCCCACTCCCTCCATCGGAACGCCCCAGGAGAGCGTCAGCCTCTCCCGGGGAGAGGGGACTACGCTGGTCATCAAGGGCCGCCATGACCCCTGTATCGTCCCCCGGGCAGTCCCCTGTGTGGAGGCTGCCGCCGCCATTGCCATTTACGACGCTCTGCTGGAGCAGAAGGAAAGGAGCCGATAACCATGCAGTTAGAAGACCTGAGAAAACAGATCGACGAGATAGACCAGACCCTGGTCCAAGCCTTCGCCCAGCGGATGCAGGTGGTGGCCCAGGTGAGCAAGACCAAGCAGGAACAGGGGCTGCCTGTGCTGGACCCTGCCCGGGAGCGGCAGAAGCTGGCGGACATCGCCGCCCAGCTCCCCCCGGAGATGGAGCAGTATGGCTACGCCCTGTGGTCCATCCTCTTTGAGGTGAGCCGGAGCTACCAGAGCTCTCTGCGGCCCCAGCCCTCTCCTCTGCGCCAGGAGATCGCAGCCAGCATGGACCAGACCCCCAATCTCTTCCCTCCCTCTGCCACAGTGGCTTGCCAGGGGGTGGAGGGCGCCTACTCCCAGCTGGCCTGTGAAAAGCTTTTCAAGCACCCCCAGGTGATGTATTTCGGCAGCTTCGACAGCGTGTTCTCCGCCATTGAGAATGGCTTCTGCCAGTACGGTGTCCTCCCCCTGGAGAACAGCACCGCCGGATCGGTGAAGCAGGTCTACGACCTGATGCTTCGCCACAGCTTCAAGATCGTCCGTTCCACCCGCCTGAAGGTGGACCACAACCTGGTGGCCAAGAAGGGCACCAAGCTGGAGGATGTGAAGGAAATTTTCTCCCACCCCCAGGCCATCAGCCAGTGCAGCAGCTTCCTGGAAAAGCTGGGTAAGGACGTGAAGGTGACCCCCTGTGAGAACACCGCCGCTGCCGCCGAAGCGGTGGACCAGTCCCAGAGGACCGATGTGGCGGCCATTGCCTCCTACAACTGCGTGGCCCTCTACGGCCTGGAGCGGCTGGCCGCAGACATCCAGGACCGGAGCAACAACTACACCCGGTTCATCTGCATCTCCAAGAAGCTGGAGATCTACCCCGGCGCAGATAAGACCAGCCTTATGATGGTGCTGCCCCACCGTCCGGGCGCTCTGTACCAGGTGCTGGCCCGGTTCTACACCCTGGGCCTGAACCTCATCAAGCTGGAGAGCCGCCCCCTGCCTGACCGGGAGTTCGAGTTCATGTTCTATTTCGACCTGGAGACCTCGGTCTACTCCGAGGAGTTCATCCGGATGATCGACGACCTGAGTACCATCAGCCAGGAATTCCAGTACCTGGGCAGCTACAGTGAGGTGATTTGATGCGATGCGGACTGCTGGGGGAAAAGCTGGGACACAGCTATTCTCCGGAACTCCACGCCTTCTTTGGCGACTATGACTACGAGCTCTTTGAGGTCGCCCCGGATGCCCTGGGTGACTTTCTCCGGGAGCGGGATTTCCACGGGATCAACGTAACCATTCCCTACAAGACCACCGTGACCGCCATCTGTGACCAGCTCACCCCGGCGGCCCAGGAGATCGGCAGCGTGAACACGGTGGTGAAGGCCCCGGGCGGACGCCTGCTGGGGGACAACACTGACGCAGCAGGCTTTGAAGGCATGGTCTGGAAGAGCCGTATGGGGGTCCGGGGCCGGAAGTGCCTGGTGCTGGGCTCCGGCGGCGCCAGCCTCACGGTGCAGTATGTGCTGCGGAAGCTGGGCGCCCGGGAAGTGGTGGTGATCTCCCGGAGCGGAGAGAACAACTACGACAACCTCTCCCGCCACAAGGATGCGGAGATTCTGGTGAACACCACCCCTGTGGGCATGTATCCCCACACTGCGGCCTCCCCGGTGGACCTGCGGGACTTTCCCCAGTGCCAGGGCGTGCTGGACCTTATCTATAACCCCGCCCGCACCGCCCTCATGCAGCAGGCGGAGGCCTTGAAGATCCCCACTCTGGGCGGCCTCTACATGCTGGCTGAGCAGGCCCGGTGTGCGGCCCAGATCTTCACCGGGACGACCATCCCTGCCATCCGCACCAAGGAGGCTTACAGCGCCCTGCGCCGGAGCAAGGAGAACCGCATCCTCATCGGGATGCCCGGCTGCGGCAAGAGCACCGTGGGCAAGGAGCTGGCCCGTCTGCTGGACCGGCCTTTCGTCGACTGCGACAAGGAGCTGGAACGGGTGCTGCAAATGCCGGTAGGCGACTACATCACCCGGTATGGAGAGAGCGCCTTCCGGGCCCAGGAGACCAGCCTGCTGGCAGCCCTGGGGAAGGAGTCCGGCCTGGTGATCGCCACCGGCGGCGGCTGCGTTACCCGTCCGGAGAACTACCCGGCGCTCCACCAGAACGGGGTCATGTTCTTCCTGGAGCGGGAGCTGTCCAAGCTGCCCAAGAAGGGCCGTCCTCTCTCCCTGCGGGGGAACCTGCAGGATATGTACACCATCCGCCTGCCCATGTACCGCCGGTTTGCGGACATCACCGTGGCCAACGACGCCGCCCCGGAAACGGTGGCCAAGACCCTGGAGAAAGCCTATGAACATTTTAGTGATTAACGGCCCCAACCTGAACCTGCTGGGCATCCGGGAGCCCGACCTCTACGGCAAGCAGGACTACAAGGCTCTGGTGAAGCTGGTGGAAGACACCTGCGCCCAGGAAGGGATCGGGGTGGAGGTCTTCCAGTCCAACCATGAGGGTGTCCTGGTGGATAAGATCCAGGCGGCCCTGGGAACGGTGGACGGCATCGTCATTAACCCCGCCGCCTACACCCACACCAGCGTGGCCATCCTGGACGCCCTGAAGGCAGTGGCCCTGCCGGCGGTGGAGGTCCACATCTCCGACGTCTCCCAGCGGGAGGAGTTCCGCCAGGTGTCCTACGCCGGGCGGGCCTGCATCAAAACCTACATGGGCCTGGGCCTGGAGGGGTATCGCCAGGCCATCCTCTACCTGAAAGAGTTTCTGAAACAGAACGAAAAAAGCGGCACAGAAGCATGAGCTTCTGTGCCGCTTGGCGTATTTGGGATTATGCCTCCTCGGCCTTGGCGATCCGGGCGCGGATGTACTGCTCCAGAAAGTCGATGGTACCGTCGATCCCCAGGCGGGAGGAGTTGATCAGCAGATCATAGGTGTCGGCCTCGCCCCACTTGGCGGGGGAGTACTCGTTGTGGTAAGAGCTGCGGTTCTTGTCGTGCTTGCGCAGGTAATCCATGGCCTCGCTCTCGGAGAACTGGTACAGGCTCTGGAGATAGGCCAGGCGGGCGTCCAGGTCGCCGGAGATGAACAGGGAGATGAGACCGGGGTAGGCCTGGAGAGCGTACTCGGCGCAGCGGCCCACCACCACGAAGGAGGCGCCGGACTCTGCCTTGTCCCGCAGGAAGGCAAACTGCATCCCGGCCAGACCGTCCTGGGCGGAGTTGCTCAGACCACGGATGCGCCGGGAGAGAAGCCGGTTTTTGGAGGTTTCCTCATACTTGCGCAGCAGGTTCTCATCCAGGTCCCGGCTTTCGGCGATCTCCGTGAGGATATTTTTATCATACAGGGGCAGGGAAAAGCGCTGGGCCAAGGCTTCTGCAATTTTATGGCCGCCGCTGCCGGTCTCCCGGCTCAGGGAAATCATCAACTGCTTCATGGCTAAGCTCTCCTTTCAACTGATCTCGTTTATTATCGCAAAGTGGCGAAAGAAAATCAATGGCTGGGACAGAAAAAAGGATAATTTTTCCTTCTATGCACTTGTCCGGAAAAAAGGAGGCAGGGCGGAAAGGAGAACGGCGGTGTCGTTGACAGGAGGACAAAGCCTGTGCTATCCTCATGTCTGTAGAACAAATGTTCTACTATCAAGTGATATGTTTCGTTCTTACTGTGGGCCGGTGACCAGGGCGCGGTAGGGGGAGATCACAGCGTCGTATCCCGGCTGCGCCCGGAGGAAGGCGTAGTCCGGGTCCTGCTGGAGCTGGTCCAGCAGGGGGCGCAGGAGAAGGGGTAGGGTCTCCTCTGTCTCGTTCTTGCGGGGCAGGTGGCGGTAGAGGGCAGGGACCCATGGGTGGGAGAGGCTGTGCAGCAGCCGGTCCAGCAGCGTCAGGGCCTTGGGGCCGTCCTTTTGGACCATGGCCAGCTGCAAAGGGGCGGACAGGGCTGCGTAGTCCGAGAGGCCCAGGGCGGCGGCGGTGTTTTCTGCGGCCTGGCAGAACACCTGGGCCTGTTCCTGGTCCCCTTCCTCCAAAGACAGGTCCAACAGGTGGAGCAGAAGGGTCTCCAGGCTGTGAGCCCGGGAGAAGAGCTCCTGTTCCAGCAGGGTCCAGGCCTCCTCCTGCCGGCCTTGCTTCCGCCGCAGAGAGGCGGTGAGCTCCCCTCTCTGGGGGTGGGAGGGGGAGAGATGGGTCAGCCACCTCTCGGCCTCTTCGGTGTCTCCCTGGTGGATACACCGGGCAGCCATGCGGCAGGCGGAGGCCTCCCGAATTTGTGGGTCGGCGCTCCCGGCGCAGCGCTGGTACAGCTGAAAGGCGGTCTCCTGCAGGGGCGGCCGGGTATCGCCGGAAGCAAAGAGAACGTCCAGCCCTTCCAGCATACCGGCTACGCTGTAAGCCAGCCGGTCGTTGTTGGGAAAGTCCCGGAGTTTGTCCTGGGCCAGGGTGTTGAGAAATGCCCCGATCTCCTGGTCGCTGAGATCCTCCTGGAAGGAGAGCAACGTGTTTAGGTCCACCCCTAAGGTACGGGCCAGCACCGGCAGCAGGGTGATATCCGGGTAGTTGAGTCCCTTTTCCCACTTGTTCACTGCCGGAGCAGAGACCCCCAGCCGCTGGGCCAGGGCCTCCTGGGTCAGGCCAAGGGCCTGACGGCGGGTCCGGATGACGTCGTTTATCTTCATAGCAGTCCCTCCTTTTTCTTCATGATAGCAGAGGCGGGAAGGGGCCACAAGAGAGAAGGACGACAGAAAACCGCCCGGAGATTAACGGCTGGTTAATTTGGGCGGCAAAAAAATAAAACGGCGATCTTTTTCAAGATCACCGTTTTACTTGGTGGAGGAGGATGGATTCGAACCATCGAAGTCGTCGACAACAGATTTACAGTCTGCCCCCTTTGGCCACTCGGGAACTCCTCCATATGTAATTGGAGCTGGTGGACGGACTCGAACCCCCGACCTGCTGATTACAAATCAGCTGCTCTACCAACTGAGCTACACCAGCGTGAGCACTCATCCGCAGCGAAGATTAGTCTAACAGAAGGTAGTAAATTTGTCAATAGATTTTTGAAAAAAAAGAGAGATTTTTTTCAGTGACGAGACAATGGTACCCCTACCGGGACAAGCAGCGGGACCAGCCCCGCTTTTTTTGCGCCGGGTGTGGGGAGGAACAGTACAGCTACGACGGCGAAGCGGTCCCAGGGTTATGCCTGGAATGCGGCCGCCGGGCCAGGAAACGGGAGGAGGATGCAATGACGTTACGGGAGATGTCAGTGGAGTACCGTGCCCAGGTGCAGGTGCTGAGGGAGAGGATCCAGGAGCTGGAGCAGGCGCAGGCGGCGTCCGGCGACCCGGGAGAGCGGAGCCGGCTGGAGGGGCGCATCCAGCTGCTCACCACCATCTGGCGGGAGACCCGGGACCAGGCGGTGCTGCTGGAGCGGTATTATGAGAGGGGGTATCGGCGCAATGGCAGGTACACGATATAGAAGAGGGATGGGCTACGCCGCAGACATGGCGGTGTACGCCCGCCTCATGGCCGAGGACAACCGGGAAGAGCTGCAGAAGATGCAGGAAGTGCTGCTGCGGGCCCTGCGGGAGGACGTGACGCCCCGGCAGCGGCAGGTGCTGTTCCTGTACTACGAGCAGGGGCTTACCATGCGGGAGATCGGTGCGCTCCTGGGGATCGACCGGACCACCGTCTCCCGCACTATGAAGCGGGGGGAGCAGCGGCTGCGGCGGTGTCTGCGGTATGGGAGCGCAGGGGTACCGCCCATTCCTGAGCCCCCGGCCCACAGGGCCGGGGGCTCAGTGCGGAAAGAAAAAAGCCGCCCGGTGGATTGACAAGGGAGAGGGCGGGTAGGATAATAGGAACATTAGAAACCAAGAAGGGGGATGAGCCCATGCCGGAGAACAGAGTTCTGATGCTTTTGGAGGCAGGAGACTGGGGCGAGGACCAGAAGAGGATCGAGGGCCTCAAAGAGTGGAAACAGTATCCCCAGCTGCTGGAGGCCTACCGTACCCTGAACCAGGAGGCCCTGTACAAGAGCCGGGTCCACGGCAGCGGACATATCCACCGGGTCCTGCTGTTTGCGGCGCTGATCGGCTGGCAGGAAGGGCTGGGAGAAGAGGACCTGCGCCAGTATTTCCAGATGGCCAGCTACCACGACGTGGGGCGGACCTTCGACGGGTTTGACATCTACCACGGGGCCCGGTCGGCCCTGCGGCTGGAGGCCCTCACCGGTCAGACCGGGGAGCGGCTCAAGGAGATGCAGGCGGCGGTGAGCGCCCACTCCCGCCCGGACCGGGATATGGAGACCCTGGTGCGCTCCTACGAGCCCCTGGACCTGGACCACGCCCTGGAGATGACCCGGCTGCTGAAGGACGCAGACAACCTGGACCGGGTCCGGCTGGGGGACCTGAAGGTTCGGTTCCTGCGGCACGACAGTGCCCGGGACCTGGCGGAGTTTGCCAGACGCCTGTTCCGCCTGGACCAGGAGATGAAAAAGCGCCTCCTGCGCTGACCCGTGGAGAAGAAAAGAGAAAGCTGTCGCACCAAAGGTGCGGCAGCTTTTTTGATGTTTTTGTGGAAAAGGGAGAAATTTGGAAAAGAATTTCGAGCAAAACGACGAGCAAATGGGAAAAAGAGTGCTTTACATTTGGAGAGGCCAATGGTACAATAGCCGCGTTGTGGCTGGCCTGACCGGAGAGGCTCCGGCAGTCTGGCCCCAAGCGGATGGTATTCCAGGTAGGAAACTGTACCGGCATATTCTTTGTGAGCCCACGTTCTGAGGAACCAGAAAGCAGCCGCGTCCCCTGGCCCGGGAAAGGCAAGGTGATACGATGCGTATTGGATTCATTGGAGCAGGAAAGGTAGGCTTCTCGCTGGGTAAATTCTTTGCCCAGGGCGGCATTCCGGTGACCGGCTATTACAGCAGGCATCGAGGATCGGCCCAGGAAGCAGCGCACTTTACAGGAACGAAACCCTACACCGCCCTTGAGGCGTTGGTTCGGGACAGTGACGCGCTACTCTTTACGGTTCCAGACGGAGCCATCTCCTCGGTGTTTGCACAGGTGAGGGAGATGGGGCTTGCAGGAAAACAAATTTGTCATTGCAGCGGCGCTATGACCGCCTGGGAAGCCTTTCCCGGGGGGGAGACTTTTGGCGCCTACTACTATTCGATCCACCCGCTGTTCCCCATAAGCGACCGTTACATCGCTTACCGGGAATTGCCGGGTGCTTTTTTCTGTCTGGAGGGAGAGGGTCCCCACCTGCCCTGGTGGGAAACCACCCTCACCGGGCTGGGAGCTCAGGTCAAACGAATCCCCTCGGAGGGGAAGGTGGGCTATCACGCCGCCTGCGCCATCGCCAGCAATCTGGTGTGCGCCCTGGCAGCGGAGAGCCTGGCCCTGCTGGAGGCCTGCGGCTTTTCCCAGGAACAGGGGCTGGCTGCGCTGGCTCCCCTCATGCAGGCCAACCTCACTCACCTGCTGAAGAAAGGGCCGGTAGAAGCCCTGACGGGAGCGGTAGAGCGGGGGGACCGGGAGACCGTGGCCAAACATCTGGCCTGTCTGCCGGACGAGAATGCCCGGACCCTGTACCGGACGGCCTCCCTGCGCCTGGTGTCTCTGGCCCAGAAAAAGCATCCGGAGCAATCCTATCAATCCATGTACGACATCTTGAAGGAAGGATTGAACCCATGAAACAGAACACAGTCGCGACCCTGGCCGCTATGAAGGCCAGGGGTGAGCGGATTTCTCAGCTGACCTGCTACGACTACACCACCGCCCGCCTCATGGACGACGCCGGGGTCAACATGATCCTGGTGGGCGACAGCCTGGGCATGACCATGCAGGGCTATGCGGACACCCTCCCGGTCACCGTGGAGGAGATGATCATTTACGGCCGCAGCGTGGCCCGGGGCTGCCGGAACACCTTTGTGGTGCTGGATATGCCCTTTATGAGCTATCAGATCTCTCCCCAGCAGGCGCTGGAGACCGCCGGGCGCATGATGAAGGAAGCCCAGGTGGACGCCGTGAAGCTGGAAGGGGGCAGGACGGTGGCCGACCAGATCCGCGCCATCACCGACGCAGGTATCCCCGTGGTGGGCCACGTGGGCATGACCCCCCAGTCCTACCACGCCTTTGGCGGCTTTAAGGTCCAGGGTAAGGAAGAGGACAGCGCCCGGCGGGTGCTGGAGGATGCCCTGGCAGTCCAGGAGGCCGGTGCCTTTGCGGTGGTGCTGGAGTGTGTGCCCCCCAAGCTGGCGGCCCTCATCTCCCGGACCCTGGACATTATCACCATCGGCATCGGCGCCGGGGAAGGCTGCGACGGTCAGGTGCTGGTCTACCAGGATATGCTGGGCATGACCGGAGACCGGGTACCCAAGTTTGTGAAGCGCTTTGCTGAGGCAGGGCAGCTCATGCAGGAGGCCTTCCGGGCCTACGACAGCCAGGTGAAGTCCGGTGCCTTCCCGGCAGCGGAGCACGCTTATGGCAAGAGCGACTGCGCCGACGAGATCCTGGCCCGCCTGGAAGAGGAACAGGCCGGGAGCAATTGGAAACTTTGTTCTGTGATGTGAGGGAAAGAAAATGATAAAAGCAGAAACCATAGCAGAGGTCCGGGCCCAGGTCCGGGCATGGAAACAGCAGGGCCTCACCGTGGGCCTGGTGCCCACCATGGGCTACCTCCACGAGGGCCACGCCAGCCTGGTGGACCGGGCGGTGGCCCAGTGCGACCGGGTGGTGGTGTCCGACTTTGTGAACCCCACCCAGTTTGGCCCCGGCGAGGACCTGGAGGCCTATCCCCGTGATTTTGACCGGGACTGCGCCCTGCTGGAAGCCCACGGCTGCCATCTGGTCTTCCACCCTTCGGTGGAAGAGATGTATGCCCCCGGGGCAGCCACCTATGTGGAGATCCAGTCGGAGATGCCCCGGCAGCTGTGCGGCCAGACCCGGCCCATCCACTTCCGCGGGGTGTGCACGGTGGTCTCCAAGCTCTTTCACATCGTGACCCCGGATAAGGCCTTCTTCGGCCAGAAGGATGCCCAGCAGCTGGCCATCATCCGCCGGATGGTCCGGGACCTGTCCTATGGCATCGAGATCGTGGGCTGTCCCATCGTCCGGGAGGAGGACGGCCTGGCCAAGTCCTCCCGCAACACCTACCTGAACCCCCAGGAGCGGCAGGCCGCTCTGGTGCTGTCTCAGGCAGTGGCGCTGGGCCAGAAGATGGCCCAGGAGGGAGAGACCGATGCAGAGAAGATCGTGGGCGCTATGCGCGCCCATATCGAGAAGGAGCCTTTGGCCCGGATCGATTATGTCTCTGCTGTGGACGGCGAGACCATGGAGCCGGTCCGGGAGATGAAGGGCCTGGTCCTGGTGGCCATGGCCGTATACATCGGAAAGACCCGGCTGATCGACAACTTTGAAGTGGGAAGGGAGGCTGTCTGACATGACGCTGGAGATGCTGAAAGGAAAGATCCACCGGGCAACGGTGGTGCAGGCGGAGTTAAACTATGTAGGGTCCATCACTGTGGACCAGGACCTGCTGGACGCCTCCGGGATCCTGGAGTACGAAAAAGTCCAGATCGTGGACATCGACAACGGCAGCCGGTTTGAGACCTACACCATTGCCGGGGAGCGGGGGTCCGGGATGATCTGCCTCAACGGGGCAGCCGCCCGCTGCGTCAGCGTGGGGGATAAGATCATCATTATGGCCTACGCCCAGATGACCCCGGAAGAGGTGAAGGGGGACTATCACCCCAACGTGGTGTTTGTGGACGAGCAGAACCACGTGGCCCGGGTGACCACCTATGAAAAGCACGGCTTACTGAAAGATATGACCTAACCGCTGCGGCGGAGAGATGGGAGCGACAGAAGAATGGAAAACCTGAAGGGAAAATGTGTATTGCTGGGGGTCACAGGGGGCATCGCCGCCTACAAGATGACCCATGTGGCCAGCGCCTTGCAGAAGGCGGGGGCGGAGGTCCATGTGATCATGACCCGCAACGCCACGGAGTTTATTACTCCCCTGACCTTTGAGACCTTGACCAACCACCGGTGCGTGGTGGATACCTTTGACCGGGACTTCCAGTATGATGTGACCCACATCTCTCTGGCCAAGGCAGCGGACCTGATCCTGGTGGCCCCGGCCACCGCCAACGTGATCGCCAAGCTGGCCCACGGGATCGCCGACGATATGCTCACCACGGTGGTGCTGGCGGCTCGGTGCCGGAAGCTGGTGGCCCCGGCCATGAACACCGCCATGCTGGAAAACCCCATCACCCAGGACAACATTCAGCTGCTGCGGAAGTATGGCTTCGGCATTGTTGAGCCCTCCAGCGGCCTGCTGGCCTGCAAGGATGTGGGCAGCGGCAAGCTTCCGGAGCCCGAGGTCCTGCTGGACCACGTGGCCCGGGAGATCGCCCGGGAGAAGAGCCTGGCAGGGGTGCGGGTGACCGTCACCGCCGGCCCCACCCAGGAGTCTCTGGACCCGGTGCGCTACCTGACCAACCACAGCACCGGCCGTATGGGCTACGCCATCGCCCGGGAAGCTATGCTCCGGGGCGCCCAGGTGGAGCTCATCTCCGGGCCGGTGGATATCCCCCCGGTGCCCTTTGTGGAGACCCGGCCGGTGACTACGGCGGCGGACATGCTCCGGGCCATTCAGGACGCCCTGCCCCACACGGACATCCTCATTAAAGCGGCGGCGGTGGCGGACTATCGCCCGGCCACGGTGGCAGACAACAAGATGAAGAAGTCCGACCGGGACCTGAGCATCCCCCTGGAGCGGACGGTGGATATTCTGGGCTGGGTGGCAGAGCACCGGCACCCCGGCCTGTATGTATGCGGCTTTTCCATGGAGACCCAGAACATGGTGGAAAACTCCCAGGGCAAGCTGGAGCGGAAGAAACTGGACATGATCGTGGCCAACAACCTGAAGGTAGAGGGGGCGGGCTTTGGGGTCAAGACCAATGTGGTGACCCTCATCACCAAGGACCAGGTGAAGCAGTTGCCCCTCATGGGCAAAGATCAGGTGGCTGCGCAGCTATTGGATGAGATCCAGCGGCGTCGTAGAGGATAAGGTGAGGAAATGATTCTGACCATTGACATTGGAAACACCACGGTAGCCCTGGGCTGTCTGGAGCGGGAGGGGGAGAACTACGCCATCCGCTACGCAGGCAAGATGTCCACCCTGCCCGCCTGGGGCGCGGCGGACTATTTGCAGACCATGCGCCGGATGCTGAAAAAGGCCGGCGTGGGGACTGAAGCCCTGGAAGGGGCGGTGCTGTCCAGCGTGGTCCCCTGCCTGGTGGCTCCTCTGCGGTGCTGCGTCCGGGCTATGCTGGGCAAGGAGCCGGTGGTCATCACTTCCCAGAGCGACACCGGACTGTCCTATCAGGTGCCCGACCCCCAGCGGGTGGGGCTGGACCGGCTGGTGGACTCAGCCTGGGTGGCCAATCGCTTCCCGCTGCCGGCGGTGACGGTGGATATGGGAACTGCCACCACCTTTAACGTGCTGGATGAAGGGGCACAGTTTTTAGGGGGAATCATCGCCCCCGGTTTGCAGACCGCCCTGGGCGCCCTGAGTGATCGGGCTGCCCAGCTGCCGGAGGTGGAACTGGTGACTCCGGGCTACGTGATCGGCCGGAACACAGAGGAATGTATGCTCTCCGGCGCTGTGGCCGGGGCGGCTGCCATGATCGACGGCATGGTGGCCCGCATTGAGCGGGAACTGGGAAAGCCTGTGACCCTGGTGATGACCGGGGGACTGGCCCGCCACGTGGAGAGCCTGTGCAGCCATCCCCATGTGTACGATCCCCATCTGCTGTCCAAGGGCCTGGCCCTGCTGTACGAGCGAAACTGCCCCCAGTCTTAAGAAATGAAAAAGAGACCCCATTGGGTTCCAGCGGAACCCAATGGGGTCTCTTTTTTTGCTTTGTATTGGTGGGACAGGCTTAGAAGGGATCAGGAGGATTGTCGTTGCGCTTGGCCTCCTGCGTTTGCTGTTCCTCAGCTTCCTGGAGCCGACGGGCAGCTTCCGCTTCCCGCTCTGCCTGGAGCCGGGCCTGCTCCTGGGCCTTTTCCTCGGCCTCTTTGCTCCGCTTAATCCGGATCTCTTCCTTCCGCTGCTCCAGTGCCTCGGGAGGACCAAAGACCAGGGTGAAGTCCTCGGCGGACATGGTCTCAAACTCCAGCAGATACTGGGCGGTGCGCTCTAGGGCGTCCATGTTCTGGGAGAGGATCTCCTTACAGCGGGCGTAGGCGGCGTCCAGAATGGCCTTGATCTCCTCGTCGATGAGACCAGCCACCTCTTCCGAGTAGGACCGGGACTGGGTCATGCTCCGGCCGATAAAGACCTCCTGGTCGCTGTCGTAGGAGATGGCGCCCAGACGGTCGCTCATGCCGTACTTCATCACCATGCTCCGGGCGATGGCGGTGGCGGTTTGCAGGTCGTTGGAAGCGCCGGTGGAGATGTCGCCCAACACCAGCTCCTCGGCTACCCGGCCGCCCAGACAGGTGCAGATCCGCTCCTGCAGCTCCCGGCGGGACTGGTACATCCGGTCCTCCTCCGGCAGGGAGATGGTCATGCCGCCGGCAGGACCTCTGGGGATGATGGTGATCTGATGGACCGGGTCCTGGGTCTCCAGCTCATGGATGACCACGGCGTGACCGGCCTCGTGATAAGCGGTGAGTTTTTTGGCCAGGGGGGGCACCACCCGGCTCTTTTTCTCTGGTCCGGCGATGACCTTCAGCATGGCCTCGTGGAGGGTGTCCATGCGGATGAAGGGACGGCCCTGACGGGCGGAGAGAAGGGCTGCTTCGTTGAGCAGGTTCTCCAGGTCGGCGCCGGTGAAGCCCACGGTAGCCTGGGCCACGGTGTGCAGGTCCACATCTTCTGCCAGGGGTTTGTTCCGGGCGTGGACCCGGAGGATCTCCTCACGGCCCTTGATGTCGGGCAGGCCCACGTAGATCTGGCGGTCAAACCGGCCGGGCCGCAGCAGGGCCGGGTCCAGAATATCGGCGCGGTTGGTGGCGGCCAGGACGATCACCCCTTCGTTGGAGGCGAAGCCGTCCATTTCCACCAGCAGCTGGTTCAGGGTCTGCTCCCGTTCGTCGTGTCCGCCGCCCAGGCCGGTGCCTCTCTGGCGGCCTACGGCGTCGATCTCGTCGATGAACACGATGGCAGGGGCGCTCTTCTTGGCCTGCTCGAAGAGGTCGCGGACACGGGAGGCGCCCACGCCTACATACAGCTCCACAAAGTCGGAGCCGGAGATGGACAGGTACTGGCACCCGGCTTCTCCGGCCACGGCCCGGGCCAGCAGGGTTTTACCGGTGCCCGGAGGGCCCACCAGCAGGATGCCCTTGGGGATCCGGGCGCCCAGCTGGGTGAACTGGGCGGGCTGGCGGAGAAAGTCCACCACTTCGGACAGCTCTTCCTTTTCCTCGTCGGCCCCGGCCACGTCGTCAAAGGTGACCGAACGGCCGGACTCGGCCAGAGTCCTGGCCTTGGCCTTGCCGAACTGGGAGGCGGAGGGCCCGCCCCCGCCCTGCATCTTCCGCAGGAAGAGGAAGTACCACAGAAGGGCCATGATCCCCAGGACCACCACCCAGGTGAGGATGGTGCTCATCCAGGCGGGGGAGGGACTGTCCGGGTATTCGTAGTCGGAAATGACCCCGTCGCGGTACTGCTGCACCACGATGTCGTTGAAGTCTTGGTAGAAGAGGTCAAAGTTATAGAGGGAATAGGTGATGACCTTGTTGCCGTCTTTGGGCTCTTTCAGGGTGAGGGTCAGGGTGTTATGGTCGTCTACCTTAACGGTCTCCACCTGCTTGGCCTCGAAGAGGGAGCGAATGTCAGCGTAGGAATAATCGGTGCGGCTGGTGGCGTCCCGGAAAATACTGCTGGCGAAAAAGACCAGCAGCAGCAGACAGATGATGAGCACCAGCCCGCGGACAGGGTTTGTGTTTTTGTTCAAAATGGAACCAACTCCTTTTGAGACGATTGGGGGTCCGGGGATTTATTCGTAGACGCTGGGGGAAAGGATGCCGATGTAGGGCAGCTGACGGTAGCGCTGGTCATAGTCCAGGCCGCAGCCCACCACGAAGGCGTCGGGAATCTTGAAGCCCACGTAGTCCGCCTCGATGGGGCGGGTCCGCCGGTCGGGCTTATCCAGCATGACGCAGAGCTTCAGGGAGGCGGGGGTTCTGGTCTTCAGCTCCGCCACCAGCTTGGACAGGGTGTTGCCGGTGTCCAGAATGTCCTCCACCAGAATGACGTCCCGGCCGGCGATGTCCTCGGAGAGATCCAGCCGGATATTCACCAGACCGGAGCTGGTGGTGCCGGAGCCGTAGGAGGAGGCGGACATAAAGTCCAGGGTCAGGGGGAGGTCAATGTGCCGCACCAGGTCGGCCATAAAGATGAAGGAACCCCGGAGGATCCCCACCACCAGGGGGGACTTGCCTTCATAGTCTTTGGTGATCTGTGCGGCCATCTCCCGGGTCCGGGCGGCGATCTCTTCCTGGGTGAAGAGGATTTGCTGCATGTCCTGTTCCATCATGATCGTTTCAGGTCCTTTCCTCGTTCTTTGGTTCTTGTTTGGGTGGGGTGATGCGAAGGGAGAGGGCGGGCTCGCCGGGGACAGCCAGGCGGCTCTCCTGAGGGCCCAGCCCTGCGGCGGCCAGAAGGCCGCGGGAATCCGTCAGGACGGGAAGGGAATCCCGGAGCTGACGGGGAATTTTCTCGTCAATGTACCATTTTTTCAGGGGTTTTTCCGGTCGTCCGGGCAGGCGGAGGCGGTCTCCGGTCTGTCGGGGCCGGACGGTCAGGGGAAAGGTCACCGCTGACCGGGAAAGCCAGCAGGCCCAGGGTCCCTGCGCCGGAGCAGGGGGGCAGGGCAGCTGCCGGAGGGTGAGGGTCCAGCCGTGGGAGAGGACACAGGTCCCCTCCTCCCGGAGGGTCAGAGGGGAGAAGGCTGGACATTCCGGGGGAGAAAGGGTCAGACGCAATGCGTCATAAGTCCGCGCGGCCTCCAGCCCCCGGGGCAGGGAGAGACGCGCGGAGGGATGGGACTGCCCCGCCAGGTCCAGAATGGCCTGCAAATGGACGGCAGCGATCTGGTGCCGCCCCAGACGGGCCAGGGCGTGCTTGACGGCACGAACTGCCACCGGTCGGGGAAGGCTCGCCAGGGTTTGGGCAGAAAGAGACAGACAGGGGCCCTCCTGGGTAGCCTCCCCAAGGGCTTCCTCCGCCAGCTGGTCCAGATAGTCCCGGTCCTCCCGGAGATGGGAGAGGCTGGCGGCCAGGGTGGAGGAGAAGGCGGGGTTCAGCCCCCGCAGCACAGGCATGACCTCCTGTCGGATGCGGTTGCGGGCGTAGGAGAGATCCTGGTTGGAGCTGTCCTCCACATGGGGGATGTTACGCCGGGTGAGATAGGCGTCGATGGCCTGGCGGGGGGTGGTGAGCAAGGGACGGATCAGGAAGCCCCGCCTGGGGGGGATGCCCGTGAGACCGTCCAGCCCGGTGCCCCGCACCAGATGAAGGAGAATGGTTTCTCCGTTGTCGTCGGCGTTGTGGGCGGTGGCCACGGCCTGGGCGCCCTGGGCCTTGGCGGTTTCCAGCAGGAAATCATAGCGCATGGCCCGTGCGGTCTCCTCAATGCCCTGTTTCCGCCGCCGGGCTTCCCCGGCCACGTCTCCCCGGCCCAGAATACAGGGAATCCCTCGGTCCCGGCAGTAGCCGGCCACAAAGGCCTCGTCCCGCTGGGCTTCCTCCCCGCGGAGCTGGTGGTTGTAGTGGGCGGCCAGCACGGTGAGCTGCCGCTCCGGCGCCAGATCCAGGAGAAGGGAGAGCAGGGCCATGGAGTCGCCCCCGCCGGACAGGGCGCACAGCACTGTGGTCCCCGGAGGGAGCATGTGGTGCTGGTCGGCAAAGGCGATCACCTGAGAGAGAAGCTCAGTAGGGTTCTTCATAGGTGCGCTCCACAGAGGAGAAGGCGGTGAACTCGGGCAGCCACTGGAGGGGAATGGTGGTGGTCTCGCCCCGGCGGTTTTTGGCGATGATGCACTCCGCCTGGTTCCGCTTCTCGCTGTCCTTATTATAGTAGTCGTCCCGGTACAGGAACATGACAACGTCGGCGTCCTGCTCGATGGCGCCGGACTCTCGCAGGTCGGAGAGCATGGGGCGTTTGTCCGAGCGGCTCTCGTTGGCACGGGAGAGCTGGGAGAGGCAGAGGACGGGGACGTGGAGTTCTTTGGCCATGATCTTCAGGGCGCGGCTGATATCAGCCACCACCTGCTGGCGGTTTTCCCCGGCGTAGCGGGTGCCGCTGCCGGAGGACTGCATGAGCTGGAGGTAGTCAATGATGACCAGCCCCAGGTTCTCCATTCTCCGGCACTTGGCGTTCATGTCTGCTACAGACAGGGAGGGGTTGTCGTCGATGTAGATGTTGGTATGGGCCAGGGCGGTGGAAGCCACGGTGACCTTATCCCAGTCGTCTGGGGATAGCTTGCCGGTCATGAGCTTTTTGTTGTCCAGGAAGGCTTCGCTGGAAATAAGGCGGGTGGCCAGCTGCTCCCGGCTCATTTCCAGGGAGAAGAAGACCACGCTCTTGCCAGAAAATTTGCCTGCGTGGAGCAGGACATTCAGAGCGAAAGAGGTTTTGCCCATACCGGGCCGGGCGGCCAGAAGGACCAGTTCCGACGGGTGGAATCCCGTGAGGGTACGGTCCAGGTCGCCGAAACCGGTGGCCATGCCGGGTACGTCGGACCCTGCCATGGACAGTTCCTGGAGCCGGTCGAACACATCCACCAGGATCTTGGACAGGGGCTCCAGCCCCTGGGCGCTGCGGCCCTGGCGGATGGCATAGATCCGCTGCTCGGCCAGGTCCAGGACGGCCTGGGCGGTCTCGCCTCCCTCCTGCACCAGAGTGGTGAGGTCTCGGGCGGTCTCGGAGATCCGCCGCAGCAGGGCTTTGTCCTTGACGATGCGGACGTACTCCTTGACGTTGGCTGCGGTGGGGGTGATCTCCATGAGCTGGAGCAGATAGTTCCGGGAGGTGTTCTCGTCGTAGACCCCCCGGAGCTTCATCTGGTCCAGTACGGTGACCGGATCGATGGTGGCGGAGAAGTTGAACATTCCGTAGATGGTCTCGTAGATCTCCTGATTGGTTTTCAGGTAGAAGTCCTCCCCGGTGAGGGACTCGATCACGTCGGGGATACACCGGGCGTCAATGAGCATGGCGCCCAGCACCGACTGCTCCGCCTCCACACTGTGGGGGAACTGCCGCAGCAGCAGAGATTCATCCATGGAAGTGGTCACCACCTTTCGCTCTATGGGTTAGGGAGGGGGATCAGCCTTCTTCGCTGACTTCTACTTTAATGGTGCCGGTGATTTCATAGCCCAGCTTGCACTTGAGCTCGTAAGTGCCGAAACTCTTGATGGGTTCGTCCTGTACGATCTTGGCCTTGGCGATGGTGAGGTTGCACTGGGCCTGGAGTGCGTCGGAGATCTCCTTGCTGGTGACAGCGCCGAAGAGGCGGCCGCCGGAACCGGCCTTGGCAGAGATCTTCACGGTGACGTTCTTCAGCTGGTCAGCGATGGCTCTGGCCTCTGCCTTTTCGGCTTCCATCTGGGCCTTCTTGGCCTTGTCCTGCATGATCATCTTGTTCATGTTGTCGGCGTTGGCGGGGACAGCCAGCTTCTTGGGGAAGAGGAAGTTCCGGGCGTAGCCGTCGGAGACATTGACCATCTGGCCGCGCTTGCCCTGGCCTTTTACGTCCTGCTGTAAGATTACTTTCATGGGTAGTACCTCCAAAGATTCATCGTATTGTAATGGGGATCGCGGAACCTCCTGCACGGGTGCGGGAGGGGTCAGGCTTCTTCAAAGTAGCGGTCAATGGCGGCCTTCAGCAGGGGGAGCACGGACTCCGGCGCCTTGCCGGGGAACTGGGCCCCTGCGGTGGCGGCGTTGCCGCCGCCGCCCAGCATTTCGCTGATGACCTGCACGTTGACGTTACTATTGGAGCGGGCGGAGAGGCAGGCCTGGCCCTCTTCGGGGAAGAGGACGAAGGAGGCCTCGATGCCGGCGATATTCAGCAGCTCGTCGGCAGCCTGGCCGGCAATGGCCCGGCCCACCCGTTTGTCTGTGGTGGTGATGGCAAAGGTTTTGCGGTAGGGCTGGGCGCCCTGGATGATTTTGAACTTGGCCACCGTGTCCTCCAGGTTGGTCTGGAAGAACTTGTTGACCTCGGCGGTGTCTGCTCCGGCCTTCCGCAGGAAGGCGGCGGTCTCAAAGGTCCGGCTGCCGGTGCGCATGGTAAAGGCCTTGGTATCCAGCACGATGCCGGAGAGAAGGGCTTCCGCCTCTTCCCGCTTCAGGTCCCCGTTGTCCAGAATGTGCTGGACCAGCTCGGTGACCAGTTCGCTGGCGGAGGAGGCATAGGGATCGTGGAAGCTGAGGGCAGGTTTCTCGATGTAGGAGGCGGCCCGCCGGTGGTGGTCGATGACCACGATGCGCGCCCCGGAGTTGAGAAGGTCGGGAGCCTGGGTCTGCTCGGGCCGGTTGGTGTCCACCACCACCACGATGGTGTTGGGCCCGGCCAGATGGAGGGCGTCCTCGGCGGAGATAAAGACGTTTTTGTAGTCCGGCAGCTGGGCCAGACGCCGGGTCTGTTCCTCGGCGGGGTAGGGGGAGGGGGCTTTGACCGCTTTCACAGAGACGCCCAGCTTTCGGGCGATGGCGCAGATCCCGGCCACGGCCCCCAGAACATCCAGGTCAGGGAACTTATGGCCCATGACGATGACCTGCTGGGTGGAGGCCAGCAGCTCCGCCAGGGCGGAGGCCACCACCCGGCTCTTGACCTTGGTGCGGCGCTCGGTCTCCTTGGACCGGCCGCCGATGAAGGAGAAGTCGGCCCCGTCCTTGATGACCACCTGGTCACCGCCCCGGCTCAGGGCCATATCCAGGGCCAGGGAGGCGAACTGGAAGAGCTGGCGGGGGTTCTCTGCGTTGCGGCCGATGCCGATGGAGAGGGTGGCCACCACGCCGTTGGGGCTCTGGACCTGGCGGATCTCATCCAGAATGGAGAACTTGCGCCGATAGAAGTCCTGGAGCTTGCCTGCTTCCATGAGGAAGAGGTAGAGGTCCCGGTCGTAGCGGCAGAGCATCCCCTGGGCGGGGTCCAGCCAGGCAGACAGGCGGTTGTTGATCTCTGTGCGCATGGCGGAGCGTTCGCTCTCGCCCAGGCCCCGGCCCAGATCCTCGTAGTTGTCCACCTGGAGGATGGCCAGCACCGGGCGGGTGGCCTGGAAGGACTCCGCCACCTGGGCATACTCGGTGATGTCCACCCAGTAGGTAGTGGCCAGGAACTCGCCGTCTCCCCCGGTGCTCACCAGGTTGCCGAAGACCAGGTACTGCTGGTCGCCCACAGGGACCGGGTCGGGGCTGTAGGTGTCCCCGTCCAGCAGCCACTGGGTCTGGAAGGAGGGGACCAGGGTAGAGAGCTTGGTCTCAAAGAGGTGGTCCCGGTCGCCGGTGAGATGAAGGAACCGCTCGTTGCTCCAGATGATGTCGTCGGTGTCCGGCCGGAAGATCACGATGGGCAGAGGGGAAGAGATCATGGTCCGCCGGGAGGCGGTATCCACGTGGTTGCTGATGTGGTCCAGATAGTCCAGCACTTCGTTTCTTCTCCGGGTGATCCCGGCGTGGAGATAGAGATAGAGTACGATCACAGCGGCGATCTCCGCCAGGGAGAGCCAGATGTTGAACACAGCGGTGAGCGCGGCAAACAGCAGGCAGGCGAAGAAGAAGACGCGAAAGCCCGTTTTTGTGAGACGGGACAAAGCTTTACTAAACGTTTGTGGACGCATGATGGCACCCTCCTTCGCAGCTGTGGGCTGCGAACATAATCGAAAAAGGCAAAATCATAGATAGTACATTATACCACAACTGAAACAGGGATACAAGCGTTAGTGGGGGCGCACCCCTTTTCGCCAGCTTTTGTACCACACGCTGGTAAAGACCACCCCCAGAAAGAGGATCTGCCCGCAAAGGTAGAGCCAGATGAGCAGGACGATCAGGGAGACCAGGGAGCCATACACCAGAGAGTAGCGGGAGGAGAGGCTGATGAACCAGGAAAAGACCGCAGAGGAGACCACCAGCGCCAGGGAGGAGACAAAGGTGCTCAGCAGCACAGGGATCCTGGGGGTCCCCAGAGGGGCGGCCATGTTCAAAACCCCTAAGAGGAAAAGGAAGAAGATGGAGAACAGCAGCACATACCGGGACCAGGACCAGAGGCTCAGCAGCCGGTGGAGCACAGGGAAACGGTCCGCCAGCGCAGCCAGCGTCCTCTGGCCGGTGGCCACTACGATGACCGACAGGTCAATGGTGAGCAGCAGGCCGAAGGGGAAGAGGATGCTGGAGACCAGGCCCCGGACCAGGGACAGGGAGATGTCCTCGTACATATCCACGATGACCCGGGTGATGGTGCGGAAGGCGGCCGCAGAGGAAAACCAGCAGCCGGCCAGACCGGCGATGAAGAGGGCGGGGGACTGGTTCAGGGAGATGTAGCGCAGGTAACCCTCGATCATGTCCACGGCGGCGGTGGGCAGAACAGGCTTGAGCTGTTCGGCCAGACTGACTGCGTCAATGTGGACCAGACCCAGAATGTAGGAGGCGCAGATGAGCACCGGAAAGACGGTGAGCAGCACAAAGTAAGCCAGCCCGGCGGCGGCCTGGGGAACGCGCCGGCTGAAGTAGAGGGTAAGGGCCTCCCGGAAGAAGGAGACGATGGGAAATGTCCAAAACTTTTTCAGGGTAAGACCTCCTTTCTGGGAGTGGGGCGGGAAGGTTCTGAATGTATGGTATGCGGCATAGGGTAAAGGCATACGGGAGTGTGATGCCAATGAAAAAACCAGGAAGAATTCGGGCCATCGGCCGGGGCCTGCGCCGGGGGACCGCTTTTTTGCTGGCCCTCCTGGGGGTGTGGATGGCGGGGGCGGCCCTGGTGTCCCAGTGGGCGTCGGGGACCGGACCGCTTCTGTCCCTGAGCCAGAAGCCGGCGGCCTCGCCCGAGGAGGCGTCGGAGGAGCAGGATCTGGAGGCGGTGACCCCGGATAAGATCCAGGAAAAGACCATCTCCGGGGGCGGCACCGGTTATGTCAATGCCCAGGGTGTCTCTCTCTTTAACCGGACGAGCAAGACCGTGGACCTGGAGGCGGTGGCCCAGGGAGGCAGCAGCCTTGCCTTTGGAAAGGCGGAGGACGGGCCCCAGATCCTGATCATGCACACCCACGGCACCGAGTCCTATGCCCGGGACGGCACGGAGCCTTACACAGAGACAGGAACGGCCCGCACCACGGACACCAATTATAATATGATCCGGGTGGGAGACGAGATCGCACGCATCTTCACGGAGATGGGGCTGAACGTGGTCCATGACAAGACCCTCTATGACTACCCCGCCTACAACGGGGCTTATGACCGGTCCCGGGCGGGGATCGAGGCCATGCTGGCCCAGTACCCCACCATTCAAATGGTGCTGGACGTACATCGGGACGACCTGGTGGGCAGCGACGGTACCATTTATAAGCCGGTGCTGCAGATCGACGGGGTCAAGACCGCCCAGGTGATGCTGGTGGTGGGCAGCGACGACGCCGGCGCCCAGTTCCCTGACTGGCCGGAGCACCTGGCCCTGGCCATGGGGCTCCAGCAGCAGATGAATGCCCTGTGGCCGGGTCTGGCCCGGCCCATTACGCTGCGGACCGCCCGGTTTAACCAGCAGCTCACCAAGGGGTCCCTGCTGGTGGAAGTGGGAGGGCACGGAAACACCCTGGAGGAAGCCCTGGCCGGGGCCCGCCTCTTTGCCCGGGTGGCGGGCAAGACACTGTTGGAACGGGTGGCCCGGTGAGGGCCAAAAGGAGCCGGATCACGGGGTGTGATCCGGCTCCTTTGTCATAGAAGAAGGGTCAGGGCTCTGACGCTGGCTGGGAGAGCGGAACATCCCCGGTGTTTAGCTGGGTGTCATCGGATGCTTCCGGTGGTTCCGGCTGGGGGTCCTCCGGCTCTTCCGGCGGTGTGGGCGGGGGAACAGGCTGCTCGGGCTCCGTAGGCGGCGCCGGGGGTTCCGGCTTCTGGACGGGCGCTTCCGGCTCCTCCTGGGGCAGGTTCTGGTTGGGGGCGTTGTTTTCCCCGGGGAGGTAGAGCAGCGGGTCGATGGGGCTGTTGTTATACCGGACCTCAAAGTGACAGTGGGGGCCGGTGGAGCGTCCGGTGGAGCCCACTGCGGCGATGGGCTGGCCCTGGGTGACGGTGTCGCCCTGGCGGACCAGCAGCTTGGAGCAGTGGCCGTAGTAGGTCAAAAAGCCGTTGTGGTGGTCCAGAATGACCAGGTTGCCGTAGGTGCCCTTTTCTCCGGCGAAGAGGACGGTGGCGTCGGCAGCGGCGTTGATGGCCGTGCCCTGGGGGGCGGCGATGTCCAGGCCCCGGTGGAAATTATTCTCCCCGAAGATGAACCGGTAACCAAACTGAGAGGTGATGGTGCCCTTCACCGGCCAGAGGAACATGCAGTCCTCCGGCAGCTCCGGCATGGGCTGGGTGCCCATGCCCACGATGAGGGGGGTGGGCTCGGAGACGGTCACGGCGCTCAGGTCGTTGCTGGCCACGGGCACGCCGCAGCGCTTCACCACCCGGGCCAGGACAGACTGCTCCCCGGCCTCCCCTTCCTGGATGATCCGCTGCTGGCCGGTGAACATGGTGTCGTCCGGCTGGGTCTGGATCTCAGGGGTGACGGCCCGGGAGAGGTTCATTTCCTCCACGGTGGAGACCATGAGAAGGGGGCAGGACTGCTCGATGGTGAGGGTGAGGCCGGGCTCCAGAGGGGTCTCGGAGGCGGCAGCCACCAGGGCTTCCAGGGCCTGGGCTTCCTTTTCCCGGGCTTCCTGCTCTGTTTTCTGGGTCTCGTCTCCGGCCAGGTCGGTGGCGTTCTGGGTGTCAGATTCCCCCATGGACAGGCCGGACTTCTCCAGGTGGGCCTTCCGCTGGGCCTCCAGGTCCAGGTCAGGGTTCAGCTCCTGGAAGCGCTCGGGGGTCATGGCAAAGGTCTCCGTCAGAGACTCCACCGTATCCCCCTCCTGGGTGGTGTAGGGGAAGGTGCGGGGCGTCTCCTGGAGCAGGATGGCTGCGATCTGCTCGGCCGTGGCCACGCCGGTGGAGGCGGGGAGGTACTGATAGCGGATGTCCACCTGGTTCTCGATCCGCAGGGACCGGGTCTCCGGGGTGGTGTACCGCTGGGTCACCAGGTTCAGGGCCTGGTTCAAAATGTCGGCGCTCTCTGCGGCGGCCATTACGGTGCCGTCGATGGAGAGGGTGTAGACGTGTTCCAGCTCGGGGATGATCTCCATGATGGAGTCGGTGACACCGGGCAGGGATTCCACCGCATCCCGGGAGGCCAGGGTGGTGCGGACGGTTACATCCTGATTGAAGGAATAGGGTGTGTTGAGGATCTGCGAGGTGCGGACCTCTGCCTGGGTGACGGCGGCCTGGTAGGTCTCTTCGTCCTGGAAGAAGGTCACCAGACGGCCCTGGGCGTCCACTGTGTAACAGAGGGTACAGGAGGTCGCCAGCACAGCGGCGGTGAGGACCACGCCGCTGAGACAGAGGAAGGGGAGACTGGAGCGGATGGGATGACGGACGCTGTCAGTCTCCTGCTTTTGCCGAAAGAGGGCAAGCTTGCGTTTGAGTTGCTGCATACGGGAATGCTCCGAAGTTCCGCGCACGGGGAAATGCCTCCTTTTTTATCGTTCGGCGCTTCCCTCCCGGGGGAGGGAAAGGGATGAGGGACGTAGCTGGATCATAGCGGCCTGGTTCCCCCGCTGGTCGCCCATTTTCCGGTGGGACCAGTAGAGTTCAGGGTGGCAGGCGGTGCAGAGGGGGAGGGTATCGATGTGGTCTTGGGTGAGGCCGGCGGTACGGAGCTGCCAGGCCAGGATGCCTTTCAGGTCTACGGAGAACTTTCCGTTCCCCAGGGAAGAGAGGTAGGGGGTGACGCCGCTGCCCCAGCGGGCGGTCATGGCGGAGGGGACATCGTCGTGGGTCTCAAAACAGCAGGGGCCAATGCCGGGACCGATGGCCGCCAGGATGGACTCCTTTTTGCAGCCGTAGAGGTCAGCCATTTTTTCCGCTGCCTGGGGCGCGATGCCCAGGGCGGTGCCCCGCCAGCCGGAATGGACGGCGGCGATGACCTTCTGCTCCGGGTCGTAGAGCAGGACCGGGATGCAGTCGGCGTAATAGATGGTGAGGCAGAGGCCGGGGTCGTTGGTGATGAGACCGTCGGCGTCGTAGGGGATGGGGTCCAGCAGGTCGGGGAGGATATCCTCCCGGGAGGCCACCCGAATGGTGTCCTCATGGACCTGATGGGTCATCACCAGGCTGTTGGGATCGGTACCCACGGCGGCGCAGAAGCGGCGGTAGTTTTCCCGGACCGCGGCGGGATCGTCGTGGCGGGACAGACCCAGGTTGAGCTGGGCGCAGGGGCCGGTGCTGACGCCGCCCAGACGGGTGGCGAAGCCGTGGGCCACACCGCCGGCCGCGGTGAAGGCGTCGGCGGTGTGGAAGATGACGTTTTGCTTGGACTGTTTGGTAAAAGCCATAGACACCTCACAAGAATGGTCTGAGAGAGGGGGGATCACTGAGCGGCCTTATCCTTCAGATAGCAGCACTTCTTGTACTTCTTGCCGCTGCCGCAGGGGCAGGGGTCGTTGGGACCGACTTTGATGGTCTTGCGCACGGGGGTCTTTTTCAGGGTCTCGTCGCTGCCGCCGGACTCTCCGGTGACTTTGGCCACCCGCTCCCGGCGCACTTCGTTGGTCTGGACCCGGGCCAGGATGATCCGGCGGATGGTCTCCTCCTGGATGGCCTGGATCATGCCCTCGAACATCTCAAAGCCTTCCTTTTTATAGGCGTCCACGGGGTTGGTCTGGGCGTAGGCCCGCAGCTGGATGCCCTTCTTCAGCTCTTCCATGGCGTCGATGTGGTCCATCCAGTATTCGTCTACCACCCGGAGCATCATGACACGCTCCAGCTCCCGCATGAGCTCTTCGCCCAGGGAAGCTTCCTTGGCCTCGTAGATCTCCAGGGCCTTGGCCTCGATCTCCTCCACCAGGGCCTTGGGGGCCTTATGGGACAGCTCTTCGTCGGTGTACTGGAATTGATCCGGAGCAAAGAAGAGGCCGTGGTAGGGTTCGGTGGCCATCTGGAAGGACTCGGCGGTCAGGTGCTTGTGCTCGCCCAGGTGGCCGTGGATGGAGGAATCGATCCAGCGGTTTATCATGTTGCGGACGAAGGGCCCCATGTTCTCCCCATCCAGCACCTGGCGGCGCTGCTTGTAGATGACCTCACGCTGGACGTTCATCACGTCGTCGTACTCCAGGGTGTTCTTTCGGGCCTGGAAGTTCTTGGACTCCACCTTCTTCTGGGCGTTTTCGATGGCGCCGGAGAGGATCTTGGCGTCGATGGGGGTGTCCTCGTCGATCTTCAGGGTCTCCATCATGCTCTGCATCCGCTCGGAGCCGAACAGACGCATGATGTCGTCCTCCAGGGACAGGTAGAAACGGCTTTCGCCGGGGTCGCCCTGACGGCCGGAACGGCCCCGCAGCTGGTTGTCGATCCGGCGGGACTCATGGCGCTCGGTGCCCAGGATGAAGAGG
>NZ_JAXDRS010000049.1:0-12800 GCF_034090835.1 Evtepia sp. | reverse complement strand
TGGGCGAACAAATGGCGCAGGTTGTGGGGAAAGACCTTGGTGGCCTCCACCCCCGCCTTTCGGCACAGTCCCTTCATCTCCACCCGGCCCCGCCGGGCTGCCTCCGTGGCGATGTACTTCACCTCGCTCACCCGGATCTCTGCGCCGCCCATGGCCTCGATGTGTTCCATTCTGTCCTCTCTGTGAAATCCCGTGGTGGGTACCTCTATTGTGCCTTCCCATGAAAACCGCTCCAACCTCTTCAAAAAAGAAACCGGGGGCGTCATCACGCTCCCGGTTTCTTTTCCTCTTGCTGTGCAAGAAAGGCCTCGTAGTCTTTCAGCAGTGCGTCCCAATCGGAAAACCGAGGGTCCCCCCGGTGGTCGGTCAGGATGCCCAGCGCCTGGAGGTACTCCCCCAGCCGCATGCTGACCTTCGTTGCCCCGTCGTTGTTCAGGTGGTCTCCCTTGTCATAGGTGTCTTTGCTCCAGTCCAGGCCCAGCGCAGCCTGCTCCCGGTTCAGGTCCAGATAGGGACAGCCCAGCTCCCCGGCAAAGGCCGCCGCCCCCAGCCCACGGGCATCGCTCCAGTTGGCGGGGCTGGGTGCGCTCACCAGGATCAGCTGCGCCCCATGGTCCTGGCAGATCTTCTGGATCCACTGTACATACAGCCGGTTGGTCCTGGCGATCCTCGCCGGCACCCCGGTGGGGGTCATGTAATCTCCCCCCTCCCAGGGATCCACCTTCACTTTGGGGACGTGTCCCTTGTAGAGGTTCCTTCCCGTGGTTTCCACCGGCCCGGTAAAATCCCGTTGGCTCAGCCCCTTCCACCGGTCGTGGTACCGAAACACCGGCAGCCGGTCAGACAGCTCCTCCAGGTACATGTCCCCCGCCGTCATGTTGTGGTACAGGTTCAGCGCCTCCAGGATCACCACCTTGGGCTTCTGCCTCTCCAGGGCCCGCTTCAGCATGGTCTTGCTGTAGGGCAGCACCTGAGCATCCGTGCCGCAGGTGTAGCTGGTGTATCCGGTCTGCTTCCAGAGCAGCATGGGGGAAAAGGCCGTGTGGGCCTCGCTGTTGCCCAGGATGAGCACATCAATGGTGTCCGGGGCCTCCCCCAGGATCCCGTTGGCCTGGACCCGCTCCATGCCCGCTTCGACCGTGTTGTCCTTGGGCTGCACCACCCAGGACACCCCTTGCAGCAGCACCAGCAGGCCAACAACAAAGCAGACCCAGCCCACCACTCGTTTCGCATACTTCATATCAGGTATCCTTACTCTTTAAAATCCCGCGTAAATGGGGTCCACCGGTACATATCCCACGCCGTACGCCCCAAAGATCACCACGGCCAGGATCATGGCGTAGTACACCGGGACGCGTACCCACAGGCGGCTCTCCACCAGCTTCTGCCCCACCGGGACGCTCCGCTCCTGCAGAGAGCCCACGACGGTCACCAACGCCAGCATCACCGCCACGACGAGCCAGTCTTTCCAGTCCAGCCCCATGGTAAAGAAGGTCCCGCCGGACAGGGTTTCCAGAGAGAACTCCGTCACCATCTTATGGAACATGGCAAGGCCGGCCCGCAGGCCGTTGGCCCGGAAAAAGAGTTCCCCCACGCAGACCAGCACCGCCGTCCGCACCATCTGGAACCAGCGGTAGCCCCACCTGGTCCGGTCGATGCCCAGGCGGGCGGCCAGCCCCGCGGCAAAGGGCTCGGCAATGTTCTCGCACAGGATGAGCGCAAAATGATACATGCCGAAAAACAGATAGCTCCAGGCAGAGCCGTGCCAAAGGCCGTTGCCCACCCACACACAGAAGAGAGCAATGGAGCCGGACAGCAGGGGGCCAAAATGGTTGCCCAGATGCTTGCGCCCCTTGGCGGTGAGCTTTTTCAGGGGCTTGGACATGGACAGAGGGAAAAAGACGTAATCCTTGAACCAGGTACCCAGGGAGATGTGCCATCGCTGCCAGAACTCGGAGATGCTCCGGGAGCGGAAGGGCCGCCGGAAGTTCTCCGGGATGGCCATCCCGAAAATCTGCCCGGTCCCCACCGCCAGGTCCATGGTCCCGGAAAAGTCCATGTAGAGCTGAATGGTGTAGCTCACTGCCGCCACGGCGATCACAAAGCCGTCGTACGTCTCATACTGGTTGAACACGTTCTGGATAAACAGGTTCAGCCGGTCTGCTACGATGATCTTCTTCATGATGCCGTAACAGATCCGCTGAAGCCCCAGACACAGGTTCTGGTGGCGCAGGGCCGGGGCCTCCCAGAGCTGGCAGGCGGTCTGCTCATACCGGCAGATGGGGCCTTCCATGATGATGGGGAAAAAGCCCATGTACAAGGCCAGCCGGAACAGATTCTGGTCTGCTGCCATCTTCTTCCGGTAAACATCAAACAGGTAGGAGACCGCCTGCATGGTGTAGAAGGAGATGCCGATGGGGAGCAGGTACTGGGGCACCGTGATCTGCCGCTGGACCCCCAGCATGGCCAGAAGGGTATTGATGTTCCCGGCGCAAAAGCCGCTGTATTTCAGCAGCACCAGCACCCCCAACTGGAAGATCACCCCCAAGGCCACCACCCGGCGCTGCTTCTTCTGCCAGGCCGCCCGCAGGGCCTTTTTCTCCTCTCTGGCCGCCTGCGCCAGGGCGTCCTGCTCATCCCGCTGCAAGCTCATGAGCCACAGGCCCACGTAATGGATGCACAGGGTAGACAGGATGAGATAGGCGATCAGCTTTCCGCTGACCGCCCAAAAGCACAGATAGCTGAACAGCAGGAGAAGGGCCCGTCTCCCCCGCTGGGGGAAGAGGGCATACAGGATCACAGCCGCCGGAAGATAAAACCCCAGGTACCCCGCAGAAAAGTAGGAGGACAGGGTGATCATATCATCCTTCCTCGATCAGCCTCTGGATGAGTTCCCACATCCGCTGGGCGGAGTTGAAGTTCTCCGGGACGATCTCCACCGTGGGGATGGTCACGTCAAAGGCGTCCTCCACCTCGGCCACCAAAGCAATGATGTCCAGAGAGTTCAAAAAATGGCTGTCGATGAGATCTTCGCAGTGGAGGTAGTCCACGCCGGGCTGAATCTCGTTGAGAATTTCCAATAATTGTTCCATGGGTATCCCTCGTTTCTTACTCATTCGGCCGGTTGAAGCCGTAGGTTTCCTGTTCCTCCCGCAGGGTCGTCACCTGTCCGTCCGAACCCAGAAGGAGCACTTTGGGCAGCGCATGGCTGAGGAAGAGCGCAATGCCTTCCGTCATGCAGTAGGCCCCTGTTTTTTTAAATTGCAGCACATCCCCGATCTTGAGTCCCGACAGGGGAAGCTGCTTGACCAGAATGTCGTTAATGGTGCACAGCGAGCCGCAGAGGTTCCAGGGCTGAGGGTCCTCCGCCGGACGGGGCGGATGGACCGCCACCGGGGGCTGGCGCATGGCCAGACTCTGGCCGTAGTACACCAGCTGATGGATGCCTCCGTCTACGATGGCGTACCGCTGTCCGCCGTTGGTTTTCGCGTCTACCACCCGAGTGAAGTAGTCCCCGCAGTGGGCCGCAATGCTCCGGCCCAGCTCCAGGGTGCGTTTGCCCCGGAAGCGCAGCTGACCCAAAAGGGCAGCAGCCTCTGCCAGGAAGGCTTCTTCCTCCCCTTCCTCCTCGTCAAAGTAGGAGACCGGAAAGCCAGGACCAAACTCCAGCTCGCGGATTGGCTTGCCATAGGTTTGTTCCAAGGTCTCCAGGAAGGTATCCACCGTTTCCAGCTCCCGGCGCAGACGTTTCAGAGAGGTCTTTTGGGTCCCGGAAAAGTACTGGATGCCCAAAAGGTCCAGCTCCGGGGCAGGATCTGCAAAAATGCCCTGAATCTCAGCTTTTTCCAGACCAAACTGGTTGCCGCTGGTCAGGCGGAGCAGTACCGTGAGCCGCTTTCCCGCAGCCCGGGCCGCCTCCTGGAGCACCCGGTACTGCTCCATGGACTCCACGGTATAAATGCTCTCCTCCCCGCCGGGCTGCCGAACCACTTCGGCCACCCACCTGGGCTCCTTATAGACCCCGGAGAGCACGAACTGGCGGGGCGGCAGCCCCAGGTCCCGACAGATGGCATACTCCCCGGCGGAGCAGATCTCCAGCCGATCCACCAAGGGGCTGAGCACCTTCACCAGGAAGGGGTTGGCCTTGATGGCGTAGCACAGGGACCAGTCCCCGGGCAGAGTCTCCCGCAGGGTCCGGACCCGCTGCTCCAGCCGGGCCTGGTCAAAGAGATAGAAGGGGGTAGCGTGCTCCTTCAGAAGTTGTTCCACACGGGCCTCATCCATGGGTCCCCCTCCTCTCCAACAGTTTCTTTCGATCGGTTTTTCCATTTTTCGTCAAGGGAAATTCGGTCACCTGCTCCAGGGTGTTGGGGATCATAAAGGCAGGCAGCAGGTCCCGCAGCTCTCTGCGCAGGGCAGCGCTGTCCACCTGTCCCAGATAGAACCCCCGGATCTTCTGCCTGGCCTCGTCAAACACGCAGCAGCAGCGTTCCACCTGGGGCTGGGCGGAAATGGTCCGCTCGATCTCTTCCAGCTCCACCCGATGGCCCATGTGTTTGATCTGAAAATCCTTGCGTCCGCTGTAAAACAGCTCGCCCCCGGGTCCGTACCTCCCCAGGTCTCCGGTGCGGTAGATGGTCTCCCCATAGGCAGGGTTCCGTGGGTCAGGAGTAAAAGCCGCGGCGGTCTGCTCCGGCGCCCGGTAATAGCCCAGGGCCAGGGCCGTGCCCCGCACGCAGATCTCCCCGGTGACCCCTTCCTTCCAGATCTCCTGGTCCTCCCCATCCAGGAGGAAAACCTCTTCGTTGGGGAAGGCCTGTCCAATGGGGATGCCCTCCTCATAGGCCCGGGACCGGTCCAGCACATGGTAGGTGCAGTTGCAGGTGATCTCGGTGGGTCCGTAAAGGTTCACGAACTCCGCCCGGGGCAAGTGCTCCATCCACTGTTTCAGGTGCTTGGCGGGCATGACTTCCCCGCTGAAAAGCACCTTCTCCACCGTGTCCGGGGTACGGTAGTCCAGCCCGTGGAGGGTGCTGATGAGACATAGGGCAGACACCGCCCAGATCATCACTGTGACCTTCTGCTCACACAGAAAGTCCAGCAGCTCCTTGGGCCGTGAGAACAGCCGCCGGGGCACCAGCACCAGGGTGGCGCCTGTCTTGAGGGCCGTGTAAATATCTTTCACTGAGACATCAAAGTCAAAGGGCGCCTGATTGGCGATCCGGTCGTCCTTGGTAAAGCCAAAGGTGTCGGCAAAGACGTCGATGAAATCCAGCACCGAACGGTGGCTCACCACCACCCCCTTGGGGACGCCGGTGGACCCGGAAGTGAAGTTGGCGTACAGAGGGTCGGTGTCGATGGCGCGGCGGGCAGCGGCGTCCAGCCGTTCCGGCTCTTCGGGGGCGGCCAGCAGGTCGTCCAGCAGAAGGATGGACTCCGGAGGGAAGAGGTCCTCCATGGCTCCCCGATGGGCTTCGTCGGTAATGACGTACCGGGCCTGCAGCACCGACTGCACCTGACGCAGCCGGGCCGGCGGAAGTTCCGGGTTCAAGTAGACGTAAAATCCCCCGGCGCAGACTGCCCCCAAAAAGGCCGTCAGGGCGCCGCCGCTCTTTTCCAGGTACACCGCCACCGGCTCTCTGGACCGGATATGGTGGGAGAGCGCCGACCCCACCGCCCGGCTGCCAGCACGCAGCTGCGCAAAGGTATAGGCCCGCCCTTCGTCCACGCAGGCTATCTTGTCTGGATACTGACAGGCAGTTTGCTCCAGATAGGTAAGGATCGTAGAAATGAAGATCACCTGTCCTTTCTTCCAGGATGGATCGTTCTGAGAACTTTGTTTTTATCATACCAAGTACTGATTAAAGCTTTATGAAGGAATTTCTTAATTTTTCTTAAGAAATAACATCTCGCAGAACCGGACCCACTGCGGCACAGCCTACCCCCGTCCCACGGCTGACAGGATCTTCCGGGCCGCCCGGCCTCTGTCCCCCTGGAAGGTCAGGCTGTACAGGTCGCTCCAGGTCAGCACCACCGGGGTGGTCTCCGGCAGCAGGGTGACCCAGGTTTTTCCGCAGCGGACCTCCCCCAGCAGCTGCTCCGGAGAGAGCGCGTCCCATACCCCGGTGCCTTCCAGGGCCCGGGCCAGCCCCAGGGAGACCACCGGACGGACCGGGTTCCCCACCCGGAACACCAGCCGCTCCCCTTCGGCCCATGCGGTTTCCAGCCGGGAGGTCCGGCCCGGTTCCCCGGGGAACCCGTCCACCCGCAGCAGAAGCAGCGGGTCCAGCCGGGATCGGTCCGCCTGGTCGGCAAAAGCAAAGACCTTCTCGCTCACTGCCAAGGGGTCCCCAAAGACCAGCGACTGCAAGTCTGCATAGGTGAACCGCAGCCCCGCCATCTCCTCCCCCGGAAAGCAGACACAAGCGCCGTCGGTCCCGGCCCGCCGCAGCAGTTCTCTTCCGTCATAGGGCAGAAACTTCCGCCCGTGCTCCAGGCAGACCGTAAGATCCAGGGTGATCACAGGGGCGGTCGCCCCAGCCAGCCAGAGCTGCAGGCAGGGGCCTTGGCCCCTCACACGGAGAATGGTTTCTGATGCCCCTTTCATGATGCACCTCCTCTTCCTGTTTTCTACCATACATGAAAAATCTTACAAAACAGGGGATAAGGATCTAAAAGTTTCTTAAGTTTGATCTCTCCCCCCTTTCCTTATGCATTAAGAATTCTTAAGAAGTGATCCATAAATGATTAAGAAATTTCTGTTACCATAAGAAAAAGAGTGCCTTCCCTGCCCAACGCCGCCGGCGAGGCACGTTCTTCGATCATGCAAAGGGGGTCGTATCCCATCATGGACGCCCATAGAATCCTCATCGTAGACGACGACGCAGAGATCCGGGAGGGTCTGCGCATCCTGCTCAGCGGAGAAAACTACGTGATCCTGGAAGCTGCCAACGGCACCCAGGCCCTGGAACAGCTGTCCGACACCATCGACCTGGTGATCCTGGACATTATGATGCCCGGCCTCTCCGGCCTGCACGTCTGTGAGGAGATCCGCAAACAGTCTGCCGTCCCCATCCTCTTTCTCACCGCCAAGGCCCAGGAATCCGACAAGCTTCTGGGCCTCATCGCCGGCGGAGACGACTATCTCCCCAAACCCTTCTCCTACGCAGAGCTCATGGGCCGGGTGAAAGCCCTGCTGCGCCGCTACTGTGTTTACCGGGGCAAGGCCCAGTCCGGGATGGTCAACCAGGACAACCTGCTCACCGTCCGGGACATCAAGATCAGTCTGGACTTCAACCAGGTCTGGGTCCGGGGACAAAAGGTGGACCTGACCGAGATCGAGTACAAGATCCTCCGGCTGCTCATGCAGAACCCCCATCGGACCTTTTCCACCCAGGCCATCTATGAGTCGGTCTGGGGGGAGCCCTATTTCTACGTCTCCAACGGGACCGTCATGGTCCATATCCGAAAGCTGCGGGTGAAGATCGAGGCAGATCCCCAGAAGCCCCGCTACCTGAAAACCGTATGGGGAAAGGGGTATCGCTTTGAACCAGATGAATCCTAACGCCTCCCGGCAGCACAGCCTCACCGCCCGGTTCGGCCTTCTTCTCATCCTGGCCGGCGTGGTGAGCGCAGTCGCCTTCTTCTTTCTTCAGACCGCCGGCTCCACCCTGCTCACCCGGTACCTGGACAACGCACAGTTTCAGGAGACCTACATCGAGGAAAAGGTCCAGGACTTTCAGCGCTACGTCACCTCGCAAACGCTCTCCGTGCAGGACACCTACGCCCTGACCCAGTGGGTGCAGAAAACCCCCCTGCTCTTCATGGAGATCTACCGGGACAACATCCTCCTCTACACCTCCTTTGCCCCGGAGGGGACCATAGAGGCAGTCACCCAGACCGAACCGCCCTATTATTACTGGGTGTCCTACTATCCGGTGACCTTTTCTGACGGGACCGCCGATGTGGTCATCTACGCCGACGCCACCTACCGATGGTTCACCTGTCTCACCGTGACCAACCTCATCCTCTCCTTTCTGCTCTTCCTGTCGGTTTTCATCGCAGGCATCCGGAATCTGGTCCGGTATATCTGCCACCTGAGCAACCAGATCCAGGCCATGGAAGGGGGCGACCTGGACCAGCCCATCCTGGTGAAGGGCAGGCACGAGCTCTCCCGCCTGGCGCAGGGGCTGGACTCCATGCGCCAATCCTTCCGGGAACAGCGCCAGAGGGAGGCCGATCTCTACCGGGCCAACCAGGCCATGATCACCCAGATGTCCCACGACCTGCGCACCCCCCTCACCACCTTGCAGATCTACACAGACATCCTCCGCTACCGCAAGATGGACAGCCCCGACCAGACCGAAGCCTACTTAAACAGGATCGAGGCGAAGATCGCCCAGATCAAACAGCTCTCGGAAAACATCTTTGAGTACTCCCTGGTCTCCAGTCAGCAGCCCATCCGGCTGGACGCCCCCCGCCCCCTGCGGGAGATCTTCCGTGACCCCCTCTCCGAAGCCACGGCCTACCTCCAGCAGCAGGGGTTCTCTGTAACCGGCCCCGAAGACTGGACCGACCAGGCCCTCTCGGTCTACCCCCAGTATGTGAAACGTATTATAGACAACCTGGTCTCTAACATTATGAAGTACGCCGATCCGGACGCCCCGGTGGAGCTCGCCCTCACCCAGGCGCCGGACCAGGTCTCCCTCACCTTCTCCAACACCATACGCCCCGACCGGGCCAGCCAGGACAGCAGCCAGATCGGTCTGTCCAACATCCGGTCCATGATGGCCAAAATGAACGGGGAGCTTCAGGTGGAGACCACCCCCACCCGCTTTCAGGCGATCCTGCGGTTTCCCGCCTTCCCCCTTTCCTGGACCGCCAAAAAGTAAACACCACACCGAAGTTCGGTGTGGTGTTTGCTGTTCTATCGACAGGCAGAGGAACCATAAGCGCCCGTTCTAGAAATTCTGTTTGCCACTCAGTGGGCCGCTATGCTATCATAAGGCTTACGCCCCGCAGAATCCCCAATGAAAAACGTAAAAGATCGGATGGTGAGACATACCCATGAAAGAAGTAAATCCAAAAGACACACCGCGTGCCCTGGCCTTTGACCTGTGGATGAAGGCACCTATGCCTATGGTGACCCTAATGAAAACCCTGGATGTCTCCCCTCTGGTGCGCCTGCACCGGAAACGACAAGACTCGTTCCACATGCTCCTGTGCTGGTGCATCGGGCGGGCCGCAGCCCAAACGGAGGAATTTTATCTTCTTCCGGTAGGCAACAAGCTAATAAAGTATGACCGTCTGGCGGTCAATACCGTAGTCGCCACCCAAAACGGCGGCATCGCCACCTGTGACCTTCCGATTTCCCCGGATTTAGCGCAGTTTAGCCGGGATTATCAAGCGCTGACCCAGCTCGTCCGAGAAAGCGGTGAAAGCCATGAGTTGGGCCAGGACTATATGGTAATTGGTACCTCCGCCTTAGCAGAGCATGAAATCGACGGCGCTGTAAACATCTACGCTGGATTCTATAACAACCCCTTCCTTATCTGGGGGAAGTATCGCAAAAAGTGGTTCCGAACCACCTTACCGGTGTCCTTCCAGTTCCACCACACCCAAATGGATGGCATCCCTGCCGCCGCTTTCCTGGAACGCTTACAGCAGGAGATTAACCATATCCACACAAAATAATAGAGGGGCCGCCGCTGGCTGCCCCTCTCAAAAATAAAACAGATCTTCAAATTTTTTCTCCAACGCTACGCAGAGAATAAGTGCCAACTTGGCAGTGGGGTTAAACTGGCCGGTCTCAATGGAGCTAATGGTGTTCCGGGATACCCCCACCAGTTGAGCCAGCTGGGTCTGGGACAGGCCCCGCTCGGCTCTGGCTTCTTTCAGCCTATTTTTCAGAATCAGTTCTTTGTCCATGGCCTCTTCCCTTTAAAAAACGTGGAGCACGTATCTCAAAAAGAGGAGCAGGTAGCTCACCGCCAAGAGAAAGAAGAGAACCGCAAAAAAACCACTGGTCTTGGTCCTGCACCGCACCCACTGATACACAAAATTCGAGCAGCAGGTCACGTAAACCAACATGCCCATAGCGGAGCGGGCGGCATTCTCCAAGTCCACGAAGCAGTAAAGCACGGCCCAAAGGATCAGCAAGACGGTAACGGAAAAGTTCGCCCCCTTGAGGGCAATCCACTGCGCCCTCTCATCGGAGACGTTGTTCTCCTTTCGGCTTCTGGCTAAAATCTCGTCTCGGTTCATGGAATCTCCTCCCTTTCTTACCAAGTTTTCTTTGCATTTTTGATTCATCAAGAAATTCCTCTTGACTCTGCCGCTGCGTCAACTGATACAGTATCCGTAAGGAGGGATGTTTATGGAATACTCCATTCAAGAACTTGTCGCGCCTGTCCGGAGTGACCACCCGCACTCTGCGCTGGTACGACCAGATCGGCCTGCTCAAGCCCAGCCGAGTCGCGGAGAGCGGTTACCGCTACTACGGCAGCGCAGAGGCAGACCGCTTGCAGGACATTCTCTATTACCGTGCCCTCGGGGTGGAGCTGGCTACGATCAAAGAATGTCTGGACGATCCCTCCTTTGACCGGTTGGCTGCCCTGAGAAGCCACCTTTCCGCTCTGGAGACCCAGCAGGAACAGCTGCACCAACTGATCCGCTCAGTACACGATACCATCCAAGCAGAAGAAAGGAATGAGATCATGAGCGATACGAAGAAATTTGAGGCGTTTAAAAAACGGGCCGTGGATCACAACGAAGCAACCTATGGAGCAGAGATCCGCGCAAAATATGGCGACGCCGAGATAGACTCCGCCAACGCTGCGGTGATGAACCTGACCCAAGCGCAGTACAGAGAATGGACCAACCTGGGGCAGGAGATCCAGGAACGGCTGGAGGCTGCCGTCCAGGCCGGGCTGTCCCCGGAAAGCGAAGCAGGAAAAGAACTCACCTCTCTTCACCGGCGGTGGCTTACCATCACCGGAAACCGATACGACTCGGCCAAGCACCGTGGAATCGCCGAACTGTACGTGATGGACGAACGGTTCACTGCCTACTATGACAAACAAGTGTCCGGCTGCGCCCGCTTTCTCCGGGACGCCGTAGCCCACTGGGTAAACTGAAAAACAGGAGCAGGCCCTCTCGGGCTTGCTCCTGTTTTTCTCAAAAAGGTCTCAGTTGGGTTCCCCCGTTCCCCCTACGTAGAACTCGGCCAGGTCGTCCAGCCGCAAACAGGCCAGGCGGCGGTGGGGGGACTGCAGGTTGCCGCAGCCGCAGTCGATGTTCAGAATACCCTCCCCGTGCCAGATGGACAGGTCCTCCCCCATCCTGCCGGTGAGAAAGACCGTGGGGGTGTGGCCGACGATACAGAGGGTATCCTCATAGGGGCTTCGGCTGTCCGGCTCCACCCGGCCCCAGATGCGGGTGTGGCGGTCCTCCCCGGGAAAGCCGTGGACCAGATGGAACTTCCGTTCCCCCACTGTAAGGTCCAGGGCGTCCGGCAGGCCGGAGAGAAACCGCAGCAGGCGGCTGCGCTCCCGGGGACTCCGCCGGTAAAGGAGGGTCCGATAGGTGCCCATGCCGCCGTTCTGCCGCCATACCTCCCGGGCCCCCAGTTCGTTCCGGGGTCCCAGGGTGCTCAGGCACATCTGCTCGTGGTTGCCCAGCAGCAGAGTCATATTGGGGGCCTCCATGATCTGCTCCAGCAGCTCCACCCCCTCTTTCCCCCGGTCGATCACATCCCCGATGATGTACAGATGATCCTCCTCTGAAAAAGCGATCCGCTCCAGCATCTGCTGGAACCGGTCCCGCTCCCCGTGGAGATCCGACATACAGTAGGTCACAGTCCTTCCCCCTTTTTCTTCTCCGGTCAAGAAAAACAGCCACATCTCCGGGTGTGGCTGTTTTTCTCATGCAATGGTATCTTTTCTGTCCGCAGACTACGGCCCATGGCCGGCCAACCCGTTTTTTTCTGTCAGTATTGTACGTCCGGGCCAGCCTTTTTTCAAGGGCGTTTCTCTTCCTCTCGCTGGGGCACCAGTTGTCCCATGCTCCGCAGGCTGACGCCCAGGGTGGAGAGGTTATGCAGGGTGGCCGAAGCGGCCGGCGGTAGAACGCCGGCTACCCCAAGGGCGATCAGAGCGGCGTTAAACCCGATGACAAAGCGGTAGTTGGAGTGGATGCGGGCCATGAGCGCCATGGCGATCCTCCGCAGCTCCACCAGCTCCCAGAGACTGTCCGCAGCGATGGTGATATCTGCGATCTCCCGGGCAATGGCTGCCCCGTCGCTGATGGCGATGCCTGCATCTGCCTCGGACAAGGCCGGCGAGTCGTTGATGCCGTCTCCCACCATCAGGACCGTATGGCCCTCCCGGCGGAGCCGCGCCACATAGTCTGCCTTGTCCGCCGGAAGCACCTCGGACTGGAAGGTGTCTACGCCGACCTGGGCGGCAATGGCCGCAGCGGTCCGACGGCTGTCCCCGGTGAGCATGACAGCGTTGACGATCCCCAGGGCACGGAGCCCGGAAAGGACTTCCCCGGCCTCCTCCCGGAGCGGGTCGGAAATACAGATCACCGCCGCCAGCTGGCCGCCCACCGCCAGATACAGGTGGGAATACTCCGGCGGGAGCCCGTCAAAGCGCGCCTGCTCCCCTTCCGGGATCTGGCAGCCTTCGTCCTCAAACACGAAGTGGGCGCTGCCGATGAGGACCCGCTCGCCGTTGACGGTGCTGGCGATGCCGTGGGCCACCAGATACTCCACCTTGGAGTGGTGTTCCTCATGGCGCAGC
>NZ_JAXDRS010000048.1:0-2850 GCF_034090835.1 Evtepia sp. | reverse complement strand
CAGTTCGGGATTGCTGTGTACCTGGTACTCGGGGCCCCAGCGGTCCACGCAGGACCACAGCTCAACGGGGTTTGCCGGGTCGATGCGGTCAGCGATGCGGTGCAGGTTGCGCAGGAAAAGACGGGGCTCGGAGCCGTGGATGGACCAGACGATGCAGTCGCCGCTCTCAATGATGCCGATGGCGTCGTCTACGGTGCCCAGCTTGCTCTGATAAACCTCTCTGTGATCCTTTCCGGTATACAGGCCCTGCAGATATTCTTCGTGTTTCTTGTGCTTTTTCAGCATAACGTCAGGAATGAAGCGATCATAGTTTTCGTAGTGCTCAAACATAGGGATGCAACCTCCTTATAAACAAGTAACGAATGACGAAAAGGAAAGTTCCTTGGTTACATTCTAACCTTAAACCCATGGAGTTGCAACGAACAAAAAGGCAAGGTACGTTGGTTAGCCGACAGAATGACGAAAATGTCTGGCGGATCCCTGATCAAGAGATGCAATTAGCACAAAGAGGTCGTTTGGACATGGGAGAGATAGATGGTAGAGAAATAGCTGGAGACCTCCTCCACGGAAAGTTTGGTGCCGCTCTGAAGCCACCAGGCGGCCACGGCGACCAGTCCGCCGGCAAAAAACTGACAGAGGATGGTGATCTCGTCCCGGTGGTGAGAGTTGTAAAAGGGGTGGGATTTGGTGCGGTCGATGAGGATGCGGGTGAGTTCATCCTGGAAGATCTGTTTGACGATGGCGTTGCGGGGGTCCAGGAAGAGCTTGGAGTACTCTTTTTCCCGGCGAAGGAAATAGTCGAAGAACTGGTAGACTGCCTGCTGGAAGGGGATCGGGTAGGCGGAGGAGGGCATATTGCTGGTGAGAACGTCGATGAGCTCCTGGAACCCGAAGGTGAGCAGATGGCGCTTGTCTTCAAAATGGGCATAAAAAGTAGAGCGATGGATGTTTGCTTTTTCGCAAATATCCTTCACTCGGATTTCGTCAAAGGTTTTTTCGTGGAGAAGATCGGTGAGTGCGACCAGCAGCAGGGTGTGGGTGCGCTGGATCCGGAGGTCACCGGCTTTGTTTTCTGGCATAGGTACTCTGTCTCCTGTCGGTGCAGCGGCCGCAGCTGCTACACATTATATTATAATTAAAGTCATTGTACCGTTGGAGGCGATGGTTTGTCAAGGCGGGGAGAGATGAGGGTGGGCGCATTGATGCAGGGAAGGGGCCTTTGCTCCGGGTTTTTTGTGGGAAATGCAGGGACAGGAAAATGTAAAAAACAGTTGACAAACCGGCAGGCCGTATAGTACTATATATGAGCACCTGAATGGGTGCAGTCTGCGATGATGCGGGAGATTGCGGCGAAAGCCGGTAACTTCCGCGGAGTATGTCCGTGAATCGGGCGGCTGGGGAATCTGCTGCATGGCGTATATCGCCATGACAGGAGAGGATAAAGCCGGCGAAGTATGCCGGTTTTCTTCATGCTTATGGAGTGATACGCACGGTTAAGTGTACCGGATTCCCCACCGTACGAAGCGTGGCAAAGACATTGACACTTCGTATGTTTTTTAGGAGGAAAGCAGCAACATGGCACAGAATGAAATGATTCGCATCAGACTGAAGGCCTATGACCATCAGCTTATCGACCAGAGCGCAGAGAAGATCGTGGAGACCGCAAAGAGAACCGGCGCCACCGTTTCCGGTCCCATCCCCCTGCCCACCAAGAAGGAAGTCGTTACCATCCTTCGCGCTGTTCATAAGTATAAGGACAGCCGTGAGCAGTTCGAGCGCCGCACCCACAAGCGCCTGATCGACATCAACAATCCCAGCCCCAAGACCGTGGAAGCGCTGATGAGTCTGGATCTCCCCGCTGGCGTGGAAATCGAGATCAAACTGTAAGAGATCTCCCTCAGTCACACCCAACCAAGTGTACCCGCTGCCTGTCGCCTATCGTGAGACAGGCGGGTCATGTTGACAAACCAATGACAGCCCAATGGTCAAGTTTGCCAACCAATAACCTATTTAAGGAGGAAAACCAACATGGAAAAGGCCATCATCGGCAGAAAGATCGGCATGTCCCAGATCTTTGACGAAGCCGGTAAGGTCATCCCGGTCACTGTCATCGAAGCAGGTCCCTGCGTCGTGGTGCAGAAGAAGACCGTGGAGAAGGACGGCTACAACGCCGTGCAGCTGGGCTTCCAGGACGTAGCGGAAAAGAAGCTCACCAAGCCCGAGCAGGGACACCTGAAGAAGGCAGAAGTCCTCATGAAGAGAGTGCTCAAGGAATTCAAGCTGGATAAGGCAGCTGAGATGAACGTGGGCGACGAGATCAAGGCAGATACCTTCGCTAAGGGCGATCACATCGACGTGACCGGCATTAGCAAAGGTAAGGGCTTCCAGGGCGTTATCAAGCGCTGGAACGCTGGCCGTGGCCGTATGACCCACGGTGGCGGTCCTGTCCATCGTCACGCAGGTTCCATGGGCTCCGGTACCGATCCCTCCCGTATCTTCAAGGGCAAGATCGGCGCTGGCCAGATGGGCAACGAGCAGATCACCGTCCAGAACCTGGACGTGGTGAGCGTGGACCCCGAGTTCAACCTGATCGCAGTCTGCGGCGCCGTTCCTGGCCCCAAGGGCGGCATCGTGTATCTGAAGTCCACCGTTAAGACCATCCGCGAGAAGAAGGGCGATGCCGGCATCAGCCTGAACCCGCAGAAGGCATCCGCACGTGCCAACCCCCAGAAGGCATCCGCCAGAAACCGGTAAGGAAAGGAGAGTTTGAGAAATGCCTAAAGCAAATGTCTATAATATGGCTGGCCAGCAGGTCGGCGAGGTGGAACTCTCCGAGGGCGTTTTCGGCGT
>NZ_JAXDRS010000047.1:0-5360 GCF_034090835.1 Evtepia sp. | reverse complement strand
GTAAAATAACTTTATTCGCAAGAGTTTTTACAGCACATCAAGGCTTTTTCCTCAAAAGTAGTAAATTGGTAGTAAATTCAACTTGTTCTCTTGCAAATATCCTTGTATTTCAAGGGGTTTGAGGGTTAATTATTAAAGTTTATCCTAAATCATAATAAAAACTTAATTAAGTGTAATAAAGTTTAAAAAGTGAAAAAGAAAAAGGACATCCAATCGGATGTCCTTTTTGGTGCGCGAGGCGGGACTTGAACCCGCACGTGCGTATTGCACACTAGAACCTGAATCTAGCGAGTCTGCCAATTCCACCACTCGCGCATTGGGCTCTCTGAACGGCATATCTCGTTCAGTGCGAGGTTTATAATAGCACAGAGAGGCCAATGTGTCAAGTATATTTTTCTGTTTTTTGCGTTTTTTCCAGGAGAAAACGCAAATTATTTGGTGCCGAAGATCCGGTCTCCTGCGTCGCCCAAACCGGGAACGATATACCCGTGGTCATTGAGCTTTTCGTCCACAGCGGCGACGTAAATATCCACATCGGGATGGTCTTTCTGCACGCGGGCGATCCCCTCCGGTGCAGCCAGGATGTTCATGAGCTTGATGTTCTTCACGCCGTATTCCTTCACAAAGGAGATGGCAGCCGAAGCGGAGCCGCCGGTAGCCAGCATGGGGTCCAGCACGATCACGTCCCGCTCGGAGATATCCGTGGGCATTTTGCAGTAATACTTCACAGGCTCCAGGGTTTCGGGGTCACGGAAGAGGCCAATGTGCCCCACCTTCACGGAGGGGACCAGGGTGAGGATGCCGTCTACCATGCCCAGGCCAGCCCGGAGAACGGGCACGATGGCCAGCTTCTTGCCGGAGATCTGGTGGGTGACAGCCTTGGCCACGGGAGTCTGCACTTCTACGGCCTGAAGGGGGAGATCCCGGGTTGCCTCATAGCACATGAGGGTGGCGATTTCGCTGACCACTTCCCGGAACTCCTTGACGCCGGTGCTCTCATCCCGGAGGATGGACAGTTTGTGCTGCAGCAGGGGGTGATCCAATACGTGTACTTTCTCCATAGTTCAACCTCACTCTTTCTTGTTATTCCGTGGTTTTGGCTGCTTGTTCCCGTTCCAGTCGTTCCCGCTCTGCCTGGGACAGGCGATGGTAGACAGGGACCAGTTGGTCACCGGGGACAGTTTTTCCTTCTTTGGCCAGTTCCAGTGCGGCCCTGGCCACCCCCCAGGCGCTCTGCATCCGCAGGTTGGGCGGCGCCAGCTGGGCGGGGATGCCGGCTTCCCGCAGGGCATTGCAGCAGAGTTCAGCGCCGTCGCCCACCACAAGCTGGGGTCCGGCAGCGGTCTCTTTCAGCTCTGCAATCAGGTCCTGGAGGGAAATGGCCCGGTCAGGGGACAGGCGGTGAATGGATTCTCCGTCTGCCCGGAAGCGGGCATGATAGATCTGGTGACGGCGGGCATCCATGGCGGCGCAGATCTCGCCCTGGAACCCTGCCAGGTTCCACGCCATAGACTCCAGGGTGGAGCATCCGGCGCAGGGGAGTTGGGCGGCCCAGGCCAGCCCTTTGGCGGTGGCCACACCGATCCGCAGCCCGGTGAAGGAACCGGGGCCGGCGGCCACAGCAATGAGGTCCACCTGAGACAGGGGCACGCCGCAGCTGGCCAGCAGATGCTCTGCCATGGGCAGGAGGGTCTGGCTGTGGGTCAGGCCGCTGTTTTGAAAGGACTGGGCGATGAGGGTATGATCCTCGCAGAGGGCCACAGAGGCGGCCACAGCGGAGGATTCCAAGGCTAAAATTTTCATCACTTGTCTGCCCCCTTGATGGAAATGATCCGCTGGTGATCGTCAGCACCCCGGCGGATCTCCACATAAATGGTGTCGGGTTCCAGCGCGTCTTCTATGTTTTCGCTCCACTCCACCGCGCAGATGCCGCCCCGACGGAGAAAATCTTCCCAGCCGATGTCAAAGAGGTCGTCTGAGGAGTAGAGACGGTACATATCGAAGTGGAACAGGGGGAGGGCGCCTCCCTCGTATTCATTCACAATGGTGAAGGTGGGGCTGGTCACGCGCTGAGTGATGCCCAGGCCCCGGGCCATACCCCGGACAAAGGCGGTTTTGCCTGCCCCCAGGTCACCGGTGAAGGCGACAACCGAGCCGGGCGCCAGTTGCTTGACCAGGTCTTCGCCCAGGCGTTCGGTGTCCTGTTCGCTTTCCGAGTATTTTTCTATCATAGTCGGGTCCTTTCTCCCCCTCCCAAAGACCGCAGGGGGTAATTCAAGGTATTTTACCATACTTTTCACGAGGTTGCACCCCTCTGTGACAAAATTTATCCGGGATTCCAGGTATCATGAGGGAGAAAGGGGGAAAAACCGTGCATGGTAGATTGGGAATGAAACGAAAAGAGTGGGGGTTGTTTTTTCTTGCCCTCACGGCCTCTGCCTATGGGATGCTGCTGATTTTCAGTGCCACCCGATACGACGAGAAGCTGCACAGCCTGGTGGGAAAGCAGGCGGCAGCCTTGGGGATCGGGGTAGGGTTTTGCCTGCTGTTGTCCGTCCTGGATCTTCGAAGGCTGCTGGAAAAGGATTGGAAGGTGCTGCCTGTACTCAATGTACTGCTGCTGTTGCTGCTGGTCCCCTTTGGGAACGATGATGGGACGGGGAACCGAAGCTGGCTGGCGCTTCCGGGAGGGATTTTCAACTTACAGCCGGCAGAGGTGGTGAAGCTGACCTTTCTTCTCTTGTTGGGACTCCAGCTGGACCGGCTGCGGGAGCGAGGGCTGGACCGTCCCAAATCTATTCTGTTTTTAGGGGGGCATGTGCTGCTGCTCTGCGGTCTTCTCTATGGCGTGTCGGGAGACATCGGCATGGTGGTGGTGTTTCTGGCCATATACGGGGTGATGCTGTGGTCATCGGGGGTCCATCCGCTTTGGCTGCTGGGACAAGCGGCCCTGGGTGTGGGCGGGGGTGCACTGCTCTGGGGACGGCTTCCGGCGTATGTCCGGATGCGCTTTCTGGTGGTGTTTGACCACGACCTGGACCCGCTGGGGAAAGGGTTTCAGCAGGGACGCAGCCTCCTGGCCATTGGGTCGGGACAAGTGACGGGACAGGGATATCTCCAGGGGACCCAGACCCAGAGTGTGTCTCCGTCGGCCCTGCCTGCCCGGCACACGGACTTTATCTTCTCTGTGGCAGGAGAGGAGCTGGGGCTTTTGGGCTGCCTTCTGATTTTGCTGCTGCTGGGTGGGATCGTCCTGCGGTGCGTGGCTCTGGCCCGCCGCAGTAGGGACCCTCTGTTTTCGGACGTCGCCATGGGGGTAGCAGGTATGTTTGGGGCGCAGACCATCCTGAATGTGGGAATGTGTTTATACGCTGCGCCGGTGGTTGGGGTCACCCTGCCTTTTTTCAGCTATGGCGGTTCTTCCCTGATCACGGCCTTTGGGGCTGTTGGGATCCTCATGGCCATGAAAGAGGAACAGCTGGGAGGAAGAGTAAGGTCTGCGGCAGTATAAGGCAGGGGCGGCGGGATAGACTAAGGATACGTTTGAATAAGGAGGTATGCTTATGTCACAGGGGTCCTTGTACCGGCGGACGACAGGACTGTTTTTGGCCACGGCGCTGCTGTTTGCTCTGTCTGTGCCTGCCTTTGCGTTCTTCCGTCGGGATACTGCCCAGACGGGAGAGGAAAACCTGCCCATCGCCGAAAATCTTTCCATCACCACGTATAAAAATGTGGCGGTCATCGGTTCCTTCGCCGGGATGTCTCCCAAGGGGGAAGTTTTGACCTTTCGGGTGGTAAAGAATCCGGCCCGGGGAAAGGTGACGCTGTCAGAAGCAGAGGCTTCCCGGTTCACCTATACACCCTACGAGGATAAGACGGGGAAGGACGCTTTCACCTATGTTGCAGAAACCTCGGATGGTAAGGTGTCCCAGCCGGCGGAGGGCTCTATCCGCATTGAGAAGCCGGATACGAAGGTCAACTATGGAGATATGGCCGGGCACCCCGCTCATAAGGCGGCGATTGCCCTGGCGGAGGAAGAGATTTTTGTAGGGGAGAAGATGGGAGCAACCTGGTTCTTCCGTCCGGATACGCCGGTGACCCGGGAAGAGTTCCTGGCCATGGCCATGGACGTGGTGGAGATGGAGACGCTGCCTGAGGCAGTCTCTACAGGTTTTTCGGATGATGGATGTATTTCTGTGTGGGCGAAACCCTACGTGGCTTCCGCCCTTCGCTCCGGCGTGGTGCAGGGCAGCGACGATGGAGCAGAAGGCGTCGCCTTTTCCCCGGAGCAGCCCATCACCCGCACGGAGGCGGCAGTCCTGCTGAACCGGCTGCTGGGGGTATCTGACGTGGCGGCCAGGGGGAACCTGGCGGACGACGCGGCGCCGGCTTGGGCCTACCAGTCGGTGGTCAACCTGGAAGCGGTCGGGGTGCTGCAGGCCGACGAAACAGGATATTTGGACCTGGGGGGAGAGCTGACCCGGGGAGAAGCAGCAGAACTCCTGCTTTCTGCCATGGAAGTACTGGACTTTCGGGAAAGAATTTGGTAAAATGCTCTTAGATAGCCCTGCGTAATCTGGCTCTCTATGTGCATTTTGTGGTGATGCACAGGCACGTTCCTTCCATGCCGGCGAAAGAAAGAGAGAACACTATGGAACAAGCAGTCATCCATTCCCCTCTGGGTCCGCTGACCCTTTTTGCGGAAGATAACCGTCTCATTGCTTTGGTGTTTGGAAACTACGGCGGATACGATGATATCCCTCTGTTTCGGGAAGCGCAGCGACAGCTGGAGGAATACTTCTCCGGGCAGCGCCGGACCTTTTCCCTCCCGATGAACCCGGAGGGAACTGACTTCCAGCGCAGAGTCTGGGGGGCCCTGATGGAGATCCCTTACGGCGCGCCCATCTCCTACCGGGATCTGGCCGCCCGGGTGGATGTGCCGAAAGCCTTCCAGGCTGTGGGACAGGCCAACGGGAAAAATCCCATTCCGATCCTGATCCCCTGTCATCGGGTGATCGCGGCAAACGGCACGTTGGGCGGTTACTCCGGGGGCCTGGAGCGTAAACGCTTCCTTTTGGAACTGGAAGGGTATGTGTGCAAACCCGCCCCCAAGAAGCCCCGGCTGCAGACAGGGGGGAGCATTGGGTTCTGACGGTATTTCGGAGGGATATCATTTTCTTTCTGAAAATGCAAAAATATATTTGACAGGACGAAAGATTTGTGCTATTATAAATCTCGCACTGAACGAGATATGCCGTTCAGAGAGCCCAATGCGCGAGTGGTGGAATTGGCAGACTCGCTAGATTCAGGTTCTAGTGTGCAATACGCACGTGCGGGTTCAAGTCCCGCCTCGCGCACCA
>NZ_JAXDRS010000046.1:0-63721 GCF_034090835.1 Evtepia sp. | reverse complement strand
CCTTTGCCTTTAAGGAAAGCTCCCTGTTTCGCAGATGGTGGTTGCTCATTACGGTATAGCCCTTGTTTCGTTCTACCCGGAAAACTGCCATAGTCTCACCTCCTTTAATCGTCTGGCTGTTACGCATTAGAACGTCGATTTCGAGGGAAAAGGTATAAACCCCTTACCCCGGCACAATCGCGCCCGGAAAACGGCTTCCGGCAAGGCAGAAATGCCGCCCAATGCGTAACGGTGGGCATGAAAAAAGCGGCATAGACTTCTGACAGAAAATCTATGCCGCTGGCATAAGCGAAAAGGGATGCTCCTTGCGGAAACATCCCCTTATCGCTCGATTATTCGATTTTTAGACTTGCCCTGTTTGCCCGCTGCCATAGAAAACCGTTGATTTAACTGCATTTTCTCATGTTTTCTTATGTCAGCGCGCCATCCTGCCGCCGGTTTTTCTTTTCTGCATACTCCCGGGGCCAAGGGGCACATACTACCATCACCCCACGAAAGAAGGTGAATCCCATGAGCCTCATTCCCTGCACCGACCCCTGCATCTATCAGCAGGAGGGCCGCTGCACCCTCTCCCGGGCGGCCTCCCGGGGGAATCCCTCCCCCCAGAAACCCTGCATCCACTACCTTCCCCGGGACCACTCAGAGCAGGACCGCCAGAGCTTCCCGGATATTCCGGACCGGGATCACCTGTAAGCCCTCCGGCGGGATCAGCTCCTCCCCCCGGGAGCGGGGGATCAGACACTTGGTGAAGCCCAGACGGCGGATCTCTCCCAGCCGCTGGCCCAGGGCAGACACCGCCCGCAGCTCCCCGGTGAGGCCCACCTCTCCGACCGCTACCAGGTCCGCCGGCACCGGCCGGTCCCGGAAGCTGGAGGCCAGGGCCAGCACCGCCGCCAGGTCTGCGCCGGGCTCGTCCAGGCTCAGGCCGCCGATCACGTTCAGGTAGGCATCGCAGGTGTTGACTCCCAGGCCACCCCGCTTCTCCAGCACCGCCATGAGCAGCATGGCCCGGTTGTAGTCAAACCCGTTGGTGCTCCGCCGGGGATTGCCAAAGGCCGTGGGGGTCAGCAGGGCCTGGATCTCCGCCAGCACCGGCCGGGCCCCCTCCATCACGCAGGTCACGCAGGTACCCGGCTCCTCGGTGAGCCGCCCTTCCAGAAGCATTTTGGAGGGGTTGGGGACCTCTCGCAGCCCCGTTTGGTCCATTTCAAAGACCCCGATCTCATTGGTGGCCCCATAGCGGTTCTTGGCCGCCCGGAGGATACGATAGGACAGATGCCGGTCTCCCTCAAAGTAGAGCACGCAGTCCACCATGTGCTCCAGCACCTTGGGGCCTGCCAGGTTCCCCTCCTTGTTCACGTGGCCCACCACAAACACCGTACACCCCTGCCCCTTGGCCAATCGGAGCAGGGACATGGTACACTCCTTTACCTGGGAAATACTCCCCGGGGAGGCCGTCACCTCCCCCTGATACATGGTCTGGATGGAGTCCACAATGAGCACCTGGGGACCCAGCTCCTCTGTGGCCGCCACCACGTTCTCCATTTGATTCTCCGCCAGCAGATAGAGGTTGTCCGCCTCCACCCCCAGCCGCTGGGCCCGCAGCTTCAGCTGCCGCTCGGATTCCTCCCCGGAGACATAGAGGACCATGGCCTCCTGGCAGAGCCGCTGGCAGATTTGCAGCAGCAGGGTGGATTTTCCCACCCCCGGCGCACCGCCGACCAGCACCAGAGAGCCTTTCACCGCGCCGCCGCCCAGCACCCGGTCCAGCTCGTCCAGCCCGGTGGGAAACCGAATCTCCTCCGAGGCCTCCAGCTCGGAAACCCGGCGAGGCCGGGGCCCAGCGCCTCGCAGCGCCGGCCCCTTGCTGCTGACCGTCCCTCTTGCCTTGGGGACAGCCGGTGCTTCGGTCATGGTATTCCATGCCCCGCAGCCCGGGCACTGCCCCTGCCACTTGGGGGTCTCGGTTCCGCACTGGGTACAATAAAACACAGTCTTCGCTTTCATATCAGGGACTCTCCCTCCTGGGCGCTCCCGCTGAGAAGATAGCAGGAGGCCAACGTCATGGCTAATTTCTGCTGGTAGGCCTTCTCCCGCAGCAGCGCCGCCTCTTTTTCATTGGACAGGAACCCACACTCCACCAGCACCGCCCGGCAGCCCACGTGATTCATGAGGTACACCGACGACGGCACATGCTGAGGCTTGCGGGTGTTCTCCGGGTCCAGCTTCTCCCGGATGGTATCCTGGATGGCCCGGGCCAGGGGCTGGGACAGCTGGGCATCCCCATAAAAGACCTGGGTCCCGTGATACCTTGCGTCTGGGTAGGAATTCTGGTGAATGCTGAGAAGGGTCCCATCCTCAATTCCACAAATGAGATCCACCCGGTGATGCAGATCCGACACCTTTTTCTCCCGAATGGTCCGGGCCGATGGGTCGTGGATGGATACATCGGCGTCCCGGGTGAGCACCGTCCGCACCCCGTAAAACCCCATCAGCCCATCCAATTGCAGCCCGATGGCCAGGTTGATGTCGCTCTCCTTCCCGCCGTCTGCGGTCAGCGCTCCGCCATCCTCGCCCCCGTGTCCCGGGTCAATGATCAAGGTTTGCTGGGTCTGACGGGCAAACACCGGCGCTGCCTCCAGCGGCCACAGAGCCTGTCCGATCCCCACCGCCGCCAACACCGCTCCCATGAGCCAGAGCCACCGGCTTCCTTTCCTTCCCATACCCTTCATAAGCGCTCCCTCCTTTGGCTCCACTGTATGCGCCGGAGGTAAGCACCATACCCAGGCTCGGGGCCTGGGTTTTATTTTTCCCATTATAGCAAAGCCCTCTCCCCTCCGCAATCCTCCGGTTCCCATCCCGGTCCCTGTCGCATACACTGGAATGAACGTGGTTCCCATCGGTTCCGCGTCCATTCTGTCAAAGGAGGTTGTTTTCTTGTCTTCTGAGCGACTTGCCGCACAAACCACCGGTTCCTCTTCCTGCGAGGCCGGTCAGGGCACCCTGCCCTCCTGCGGTCCCTTTGCCGTTCCCTTTGTGGCGGCCCAAAGCCCCAATCCTCCCCGGTATCCCCAGGGCAAAGCCCTGGCCAACGGGACCCTGTTCCCCGATCTGAACCTGCCCTTCCATCTGAAGGTGAACCCCGGTCAGGTGGCTGACACCCCCCTGAACCAGCTCCGGGCGCTGGACTTCGTCATTCTGGAACTGGGCCTCTACCTGGACACCCATCCCTATGACAGCGAAGTGTTCTCCCTCTTCCAGCACTACGTGGAGCTGGAGAAAACTGCCCGGGCTCAATACGTCAAAGAGCACGGCCCCCTCTTCCAGACGGACGCCGCCGCCAGCGGCAGCTATTCCTGGGGAGAAGGTCCCTGGCCCTGGCAGTTCCCGGAAAAGGAGGGGTGACCCATGTTTGTCTATCAGAAAAAGTTACAGTATCCTGTCCGTATTAAGAACACCAACCCCAAACTGGCCGCCCAGATCATCTCCCAGTACGGCGGGCCGCTGTGTCATATCCTACGACTTTCTTAAGAAAGACTGTACCGCCGGACCGTCACACCGTTTTCTTCTCTTCTCCGTGGAAATCCCCCCGTCTTTCTCCCCGTTTTTTCTCTTTTGGGCAGAGAGAAATCCCTTGTATCCCAACGGTTTTTCCCATCCTTATAAATTCTACCAATTCTCTTAAGAATTCCTTCATTTTCTCTTAATTGGCGCAAAAGAACCGTCTGTTATACTGAGCACAGTTAAAAGAGCAGACCCTTTGCTTTTCCACATACAGGAGGAGAGAGTATGAACGTATTGATCTTTACCGGCCGCTTTGGTATGGGCCATATCGCCGCTGCCCACGCAGTCCAGCAGGAGATCCTGCGTCAGGACCCCAGCGCCACTGTCACCGTAGTGGATATCGTCACTGAGTTCTACCCCCAGCTCCAGCGTCTGGTCTACGGATGCTTTGACTTCACCGTTAACTACTGCTCCGGCGTGTACAACATGCTCAACCGGATGGCAGGCCGCGGCAGCTACACTCCCATGAAGCGGGCCATGGCCCAGAAGCTGGACCAGCTTCTGATCCAGAGCAAGGCGGACCTGATCGTCTCCACCCTGCCTCTGAGCTCCCAGTACATTTCTGCATACAAGCGCACCACGGGCAGCACCATCCCCCTCTATACTTATGTGACCGACATCAGCGCCCACATTGAGTGGGTCGCTCCCCAGACCGACTGCTACTTCGTCGGCGACGAGACCACCCGGATGCAGCTGCTCCGCCACGGGGTCCCCGCCCACAAGATCGTGATCAGCGGTATCCCCGTCCGGGAAGACTTCCGCACCCAGCCCCAGAAGGCCAGCACCCGCAAAGAGCTGCTGGTGATGGGCGGCGGTCTGGGCCTCATCCCCAAGGCAGAGGAACTCCTCTCCGCCCTGGCCCAGGAGAGCGACGTCCACGTCACCATCATCACCGGCAACAACCAGACTCTGCGTCGGGAACTGTCGGAAGCCTACCCCCAGTTCGAGGTCCTGGGCTTCACGGACCGGGTGGCAGACTACATGGCCCGGGCGGACCTGCTGCTCACCAAGGCAGGGGGCAGCACCACCTTCGAGGCCATCCACGCCGGCACCCCCCTCTGCCTGCTCCGTCCCTTCCTGATGCAGGAAGAGGAAAACACCGCCTTTGTCCAGCGCCACGGCCTGGGCCATGTGCTCTGGAACAAGGGCATGGAGACCAAGGAGATCCTGTCCCTTCTCCATGACCAGGATCGGCTGGACAACATGAAGCAGCAGATGGCTGCCCTGCTCTGCCGCCTGAACCATATCACCGCTCTGGACCGCTTCTACTGTGAGGAACAGGAAGCATGTTGATCCTTCTTTTGGTGGTGGTCCTCCTGGCCGCAGGGAGCTACGCCTACCTGCCCACCATGGCGCTGAAACTCCGCCGCCGGCGGAGAGCCCGCCGCCGCCAGGACGGCAAGGTGCTCTACCTTACCTTTGACGACGGGCCTGACCCCCAGTATACCCCCGCTCTGCTGGACCTGCTGGCCCAGCACGACATCCACGCAACCTTTTTCGTGGTGGGTGACGCCGCCCAGGCTCATCCCCATATCATCCAACGAATGCAGGAGGAAGGTCATCTCATTGGACTCCATTCTGCCAGCCACAAGAGCGCATACCTCCTTACGCCCCGCCAGACCCGGGAAGACTTTGACCGGGGGGTGAAAACCATGGCCGGGCTGGGGGTTCCCCTTCTCTACTTCCGTCCCCCATGGGGCGTGGTGAATCTGGCATCGTTCCGGTCCATCCGCTACCACCGGCTGAAGCTGGCCCTCTGGGACGTGATGGCCCAGGACTGGCGGGGAGACATCACCGCCCGGGAGATCGTCCGGCGGCTGCGCCGCCGGTGCCGCAACGGCTCGGTGATCTGTCTCCACGACGGACGAGGGGAAAACGGCGCACCCGGACGAACCGTCCAGGCCCTCGCCCTGCTGCTCCCCCAGTGGCTGGAGGAAGGCTTCCAATTTCAGACCTTAGAGTATTATGAAGCATCTTAACTGGAAAAAAGGCATCGGATTCGGCCTCCTTTTTCTTCTTCTGCTGGGCGCCACCTTCCTGATCCTGCTGAAGGACCAGAACCCCGCCCAGCTGCGGGCCGCCCTGTCCCAGGCAAGCCTCCCCTGGCTGCTGCCGGGGATCGGCTGCATGGTGGTGTTCTTCCTCTGCGAGGCCAAGAACATCCAGACCGGGCTCGCCCTCTTCTCCTCCCCCGCGTCCTATCGCCAGTGCGTGAAGTACGCCATCACCGGCTTCTTCTTCAGTTCCGTGACCCCCTCTGCCTCCGGCGGCCAGCCCATGCAGCTGTTCGCCATGCACCGGGACGGCCACGCCCCCGCGCCGGGCGCCATGGCTCTTCTGGCGGAGTTCCTCTCCTTCCAGATGGCCGCAGTCACCCTGGCCTGCGTGGGCTTCGCCCTCCACTGGCGGACCCTCCTGGGCGTGCAGGAAAAGCTCTGGCTCTTCTTTGTGATCGGCGCCTCTTTGAACCTGCTCATCGCTCTCGGGCTGCTGTGCGCCGTGTGCTCCCGCCGCCTCATCCCCTCCCTCTGGAAGGGCCTTATGGCCTTGGCCAGACGGTTCTTCCCCCGCCGGGCCGATGGCTGGAACAACTGGGGCGTAAAGCAGTGGGAAGAGCTGACCCTCTGTCTCGACGCCTGCCGGACCCATAAAAAGCAGCTGGCGAAACTCTTCGCCACCTCTCTGGTTCAGCTGGTGGCTTACCACAGCGTCCCCTTCTGGGTCTATCTCTCCTTTGGCCTCTCCGGCCATTCCTTCCCCGCAGTGGTTGGGATGCAGGCTGTCCTCTTCCTGTCTGTGTCCTCCCTGCCCCTGCCCGGGGCGGTGGGCCTCAGCGAAGGCGGCTTCCTGCTGCTCTATCAGGCCCTCTTCCCCGCCACCGTGCTCTCCGGCGCCATGATCTTGAGCCGCGCTGTGAGCTTCTACCTCTTCCTGGCTGCCAGCGGCATCATCCTGGCCGCCCGTTTTCTCCTCCGCCTGGGGCGCTCTCCCCAAACAACACGCCCCCGCCCTGTCCCCCCTCCTTCTCTCCATTACGCCGCCCAAAAGCGGCTGGGGACCCGGGCCAATTCTCACAGCGGAGGGTATTGATAAAACCCCCGGTTTTGCAGTTCTGAACTGCAAAACCGGGGGCCTTTTTCATCTTTCCATTGGTTTTATTCAATGGGCAGTTCCCGGTGGGAAAAGCCCATGCGGACCTGGGTCCCTTCCCCCGGCCGGGAGGAAAGGGTCAAGCTGTGCCCCAGCAGGTCCGCCACCCGGCGGCACAGGTACAGCCCAATGCCCGTGGCCTTCTTGTCCGACCGGCCGTTGCCGCCGGTGTATCCCTTCTCAAACACCAGGGGCAGGTCCTCCGGGGCGATGCCGATGCCCGTGTCGGAAATGACCAGCACCTCATCCGGCTCCATGTGCAGGGAGATCTGCCCGCCGGAGGGGGTATACTTCAAGGCGTTGGACAGCAGCTGTTCCAGCAGAAAGGCCAGCCACTTCTCATCGCTGAGCACCACCGCCCCCGTCTCCTGAAAATCCAGGCGGATACGCTTGAGGATAAACAGCTTGGCATACTTCCGCAGCGTCTGCCGGATCACCTCGTCCAGGGCACAGGGACGGAGCACAAAGTCGGAGCTCTCGCTGTCCAGCCGCAAATATTGCAGCACCATCTCCACGTACTGGCTGATCTTCATAAGCTCCATTTCCATGGCTGAGTTCCGGCTGTCCCCTTCGGTCTGGAGGAACAACCCCATGGCCGCAATGGGCGTCTTGATCTGGTGGACCCACATGGTATAGTACTCCACCATATCGCGCAGTTCCTGCTCCGATCTATCCCGGATCCGCCGGTTTTCCCGGGAAAGCCGGTGGAGCAGGTCCAGATACGCCCCCTCCAGCAGGGAGCTCTCCTGGGGAAGGTGCTCCGCTGTCACCAGGATCTCTTCCTTTAAATGCAGGAGGGTCCAGTATTTGCGAAAATATCGAATCCAGTCCACCAGGGCAAACCCGGCGCTGCACAGCATCTCAAACAGCAGAAGGGTGAGAAAGGTCTCCCCCGGCAGGGCATACAGCCAGAAAAACAGCCCTGTTACGCACACACAAGACAGACAGGCCCCGATCACCAACCGGCGATCCGCCAGCCATCCTTTCAACACAACCCAAACCGTCATCTCACTTCACCATATAACCCAGGCCCTTTTTGGTTCCGATGAACCCATGCAGGCCAATGCTCTCCAGCTTCTTTCGCAGCCGGGTCATGTTCACATACAGGGCGTTTTCATCCACATAGGCATCGCACTCCCACAGGGCCGCCATCAGCGCATCCCGGGTCACCACATTGGGCTTGCTCTCCATGAGCACCTGCAGCATCCGGTTCTCATTCTTGGTGAGTTCCGCCTTCTCCCCTTCAAAGGTGATGGTGCAGTCCAGGCAGTTGAACAGCGCCCCCCGGTGCTCCATGAGATGGCTCTGCCCCTGATAATCATAGGCCCGCCGGAGGGCCGCCTGGACCTTGGCCAGCAGCACGGACAGGTCAAAGGGCTTGGGGATAAAATCATCTGCCCCCATATTGATGGCCATCACAATGTTGACGCTCTCCCCTGCGGAGGAGAGAAAGAGAATGGGCACCTTGGACACCTGGCGGATCCTCTGGCACCAGTGATAGCCGTTAAAAAAGGGCAGCACCACGTCCATCACCACCAGATGGGGCTGAAAGGCAGCAAACTCTTCCATCACATGGGCAAAGTCTTCCGCACACTGCACGGCAAAGCCCCAGCTCTTCAGCTTGGCGGCAATGGTGCCTGCAATGACCGGGTCATCCTCCACAAGAAAAATGCGATACACGGTGCCACCTCCTTTGACTTGCTCTGATCTCTTGTCCATCATCATACCTCCATCAGGAAAAAAGCGCAAGACAGACGCCCCTTTCCCAGCAAATCTAAAAAATTTATTAAGAATTCATTTTCCTCTTGATATCCTTTCCTTATTAGGATATAATCCTATTAAAGATCGTTCCCGGGAAAAAGGAGAGCAGCTCCATGCAACGCAATACCATCCAGCGGTCCCTGACCCTCAAGGCTGTACAGACCTTACGGTGTCACCCCACCGCAGAGCAAGTGTACAACGCCATTAAAGAGACCTGCCCCAGCATCAGCAAAGGCACGGTGTACCGTAACTTAAATCAGCTGGCCGAGAGCGGCCATATCCAAAAAATCGAACTTACGGACGGCGCGGCGCATTTTGACCACCGCTGCCACAAACACTATCATGTGACCTGCCTTGCTTGCGGAAGGGTATTTGACGCAGATGTGGCGCTGCCCGATCTGGAACGCTTCATCCAAAACAGCCATGGATTTCAATTCCTCGGCTATGACCTCATGTTCAAGGGGATCTGCCCTGCATGCTCCGCATCGTCACAACACAGCGATACTACGGAGAATCCCACCCCGTAAATCAACCAAGAAAAGGAGATATGACAATGAGAAGCATCACGACACTCGACCTGCAATACGCCCACCGTTTTTATGGCTTCAAAGGCGAAGCCCAGTACCTCCATGGTCACACCGGCGTGCTGACCATTGAAGTAGAGGACTCCATCAACCCCGGCGTGAACATGGCCTTCCCCTGTAACGAGATCCAGAAAACCGCCTGGGAAGTCCTGAAGAACTTCGACCATTCCCTGATCCTCCGAGAGGACGATCCCCTGCTGCCCGCCGTACTGGACGTGTATGAAAAGCAGGGCATCAAAAACGGCGCCCCCAACAACGTGATGAAGGGCCCCGCTTTCAAGACCGAGCTGGCCACCGCATATCCGGACTGTCGGTTGGTGGTCACCAAGGAGACCATGACCGTAGAGGGCATGATCAAGATCGTCTATGACCTGCTCAAGGATAAGCTGAACATCGTGAAGCTGACCTTCACCAGCGGCGTCAACGCCGCCACCGAGGAGTACCCCTCCCACCTGCATCTGGACCGCTGCCCCCTGTGCGGCATCGCACTGGACGAGCACGGCGTCTGCCCCAAGTGCGGCTACAAGAAGGGCTGAGTTTCCCTTCTCTCAAGAAAATACCTCCTGTAGAAAAGCCTTGGAACCCTCTGGGTTCCAAGGCTTTTTCTCTGGTTCATCGCACGATTTTATAATAGGTCCTGGCAGTCAGGGCGTAGATGACGAGATAGCCTACGGCGAAAATCACCACCGTGACCCCACAGACCGTGGCAAAGAGGGCCGTGTTGGTCAGGGACAGGGCTGCCAGCATTTTGGTGATCATCTTGAAGGCAACCGCCAGATGAATCACCGCCCCGGCCAGGGGCAGGAAAAAGACTGTCCGCACCTGGCTGCGAATGGAGGTCCGCACCTGCCGCTGGCTCATGCCCACCTTTTCCATGATGGCAAAGCGTTCCTTGTCCTCGTATCCCTCGGAGATCTGCTTGTAGTAGATGATCAGCACAGTGGCCATCAGGAAGAGGATGCCCAGGAAAACGCCCAGGAAGAGCAGGCTGCCGTACATGGCATAAATATCTTCTTCCGCTTCCTGGCGGAAGGAGGCGCTGAATCCGCCCCTCTCCTCGGTGCCGATCACCTGACCGTTCTCGTCATAGACCGGTACCTCTACCGGCTCCGAGAGCTTTTTGGTAATTGCCCGATACAGATCCTTGACCTCTTCCCGCGGGGCATCAAAGTCCAGATTCAGCTCCCACTGAAAACCGCTGGACCCCTGAGACGCTACCTTCATGTTTTCATTCAGGGTTTCCAGCGCCTGGTCGTCGGCTACCACCACGTGCAGGTTCTTGTCACTGTAGGCAGGGACATCCGAAAACCCTTCCTCCAGCCACTGCTTAACCTGGTAGGTTGTGCCCCAAAGGGTCAGGGTATCCCCACCGGCTCCTGTACCGCTGTAGACCGCTGCCTCTCCTTCTTTCAGCGTGAGCTGCTGGCCTGTGGCCCGGTTGTACTCTGCGGCGGTGATGACCCGCAGGTTAATCATATCATCGATGCCGCTGGTCTCTCCAGGCGAGACATAACTGCCATTTTCCTGCACCACAGCAGAGTCGATGATATTCCGCTCGATCACCTGGATGGGCTTGGGGCCGTCATACTCCTCTACAGTGTCCATGACCAGCTTACGGTACTCCTCTTCCGACCGGACGTTATCATTGTCACGCCACTGGAAAAAGGTCATGTCATGGGGATACATACTATTCAGGCTGTCGTCCACCCCCATGTACAGGCACACGCAGACCGACAGCATCACCAGCACCATGGTGGACAGAATACAGATGTTGGCCAGGCCAACCGCGTTCTGCTTCATCCGGTAGAGCATCCCGGAGACCCCAATGAAATGCTTGGGCTGATAATAATATTTTTTCCGCTTTTTCAGCCCCTTGAGCAGCGCGATGCTCCCCGCCACAAAGAGGCAATAGGTCCCGATGATCACCAGGATCACCGCCAGGAAGAACAGGGAGAGCGCTTTCAAAGGAGACGTGACGGTGAGCGCGATCCAATAGCCGGCGCCCAGGGTGGCCACACCCAGCAGGGCCAGAAGTTTCTTGGTCTTGGGCTCCCGCTCCCCCACGTCGCCGCCCCGCAGCAGTTCTACTGGCTTGGACAGCCGCACATGGAGCAGGTTCCGCAGCAGCGCCAGCACGTAGATGCCCACAAACAGGACCATCGACACCAAGATGGTCTTTCCGCTCACGGAAAACCCAAAGTGCACCTGGAAGAACAGCAGCTTGAACACCAGCAGCATCAGCAGCTTGGAGAAGAGGATGCCCAGCAGCAGACCCAGGCCCACGGCGATCAGGCAGGTATATCCCATCTCCCAGAAAAGGACCGCACCAATGTGCCGCTTGGACATGCCCAGGATGTTATACAGGCCGATCTCCTTTTGGCGGCGCTTGATCAAAAAGCTGTTGGTATAAAAGAGGAAGATCACAGAGAACAGCCCCACAACCACCACACCAAACCCCATGATGCTGCTCATGGTTCTGGCGCCGGTGGGCAGCGCCTTCAGGTCCTCACTCCAGGCCAGGAAACCCATGTTGTAAAACATGGCCACCGTCAGAAGTCCGGTCAGCAGGTAGGGCACCACAAAGCGGCGGTTGCGCACCATGTTCCCCGCCGCCATTTTGGGGAAAAAGAGGTTACCCACGGTTCTCACCTCCTGCGGCCAGGGCCGTGAGGGTGTCTGCGATCTGGGCGAACATGGCCTCGTTGCTCCGGTCGCCTCGGTAGAGCTGGTGGAAGACCTCCCCGTCCTTGATGAAGAGCACCCGTCCGGCCCGGCTGGCGGCCCGGGCTGAGTGGGTCACCATCAAAATGGTCTGGCCCTCCTGGTTGATCTGGCTGAACAGATCCAGCAGCTGGTCCGCCGACCGGGAGTCCAGGGCGCCGGTGGGCTCGTCGGCCAGCAGAATGCTGGGGTCGGTGATGCAGGCCCGGGCCACAGCCGCCCGCTGCTTCTGGCCGCCGGACACCTCATAGGGATACTTCTCCAGAATGTCCCGGATCCCCAGCTTCTCCGCCAGGGGCTCCAGCCGGCGGGTCATCTCCTGGTATTTTACCCCGGACAGCACCAGCGGCAGAAGGATGTTATCTTTCAAGGAGAAGGTATCCAGCAGGTTAAAGTCCTGAAAGACGAAGCCCAGGTTGTCCCGGCGGAAATCCGCCAGATCCCGCTCCCGGATCTTGCCCAGGTCCCTGCCCTCCAGCAGCACCTCGCCGCTGGTGGCCTGGTCCAGGGAGGCCACAATATTCAAAAGGGTGGTTTTTCCGGAGCCGGACTCCCCCATGATCGCCAGATACTCTCCTTTTTCCACAGAGAAATTCACGTTCCGCAGCGCCTGCACCAGATGCCCGCCCAAGCGGGTGGTGTAGGTCTTTTTTACGTTCTTCACTTCAAGCAGTGTCATATGTCATCCCTCCGGATCATCAGTTTACAGGTCTATTCTACGTTCAGGGTCCAGAAGGCGCCATCGCTTTTTCTTACATTTCCTTCCCGTTTCTTACATTCTTGAAAGGTTTGCTTTTCTTCTGTTTCCCCCTGCTATTCTCCGCCATTTCATCCTAAAACTTCGGTTTTCCCCTGTCAATGGAACCTCCGATTTCTTCATGATTTTTCATCGTTTCTTTATCGAATCTTAAAAATTGGCGCAAGAAAAGCGCCGCCCCATATGGGGCGGCGCTGTCATCACAAGTGGGAAAGGCAATCCCGATGCGATCAGATGAGGTTCAGCTTCACGTGCTCGGTGGAAGCCAGCTTGCTGTAGTCGCTGTCGATGGTCACAGAACCGTCCACGACCTTCTTGAACAGATCTTCGTACTGCTCAACGGTGTAGTTCTTCATGGACCAGGTGTCGGTGGGCAGACCAACTGCGTGGTCCTTGGCGCCCAGAGAGGTGCCCTTGCCGCCGATCTCTGGGAAGGTGTTGTCATAGACCTTGGCCAGAGCCCACTGGGCTGCGTCGGCCAGACCCTTCATAGCGGAAGTGATGACGGTGTCAGACTCGCTGGACTGGTCCACGTCCACGCCGATGACCAGGCCGTCGTTGGCAGCAGCAGCAGCAACGATGGAGGCGAACATGGAGCCGCCGCAGGCAAAGATCACTTCAGTACCATTGGTGTACCAGCCGTTGGCCATGGTCTGCAGCTCAGGAGAGCCGGTGAAGCTTGCGCCATACTGCCAGGAGTAGTTCATCTCGACCTGAACGTTCTTCTCAGCAGCAGCAGCTTCTGCGCCCTGGACAAAGCCGTAGCCATACCGGCAGACAGCGGGGTTCTCACCGCCGCCGCCGCCGCTGAAGCCCAGCTTGGTGTAGCCTTCCATGACAGCTGCGTAACCTGCGAAGTAGCCGCACTGCTCTTCCTGGAAAGCAATACCTGCCACGTTGGTCAGGTCGTTGCCGGCAGCGTCCTTCACGGGATAGCCATCGATGAAGATGAACTTTGCGTCAGGGAAGTCAGCAGCAGCCTTGGTCAGAGCTGCTTCCTGCAGGAAGCCAGCGCAAACCACCACGTCAGCGCCGCCGTCCACAGCAGCCTTCATGGCGTTGTAGCGGTCGTCGTCGGTAGCCTGGTCGCCGTTGGCGGGCTGATAGTACTTGTAGGACAGGTCGTTGGCCTTGGCATACAGCTTCACGCCGTTCCAGGTACCCTCGTTGAAGGACTTGTCCTTCAGGGAGCCCACGTCAGTGACGAAAGCGATCTTGTACTTCCCGTCAGAAGAAGTCATGGTGTCCGGGATGGCGTTGGCATCTGTTGCTGCAGAAGTGCCTCCATCACCCTTTCCGGAATCTGCGGGGTCAGAAGCGGGTTTGTTGGTGTTGCCGCAGGCGGCCAGAGCAAACGTCATGACCAGAGCAAGCAGCAGAGCAAGAATTCTTTTCATGCCTTTTCATTCCTCCGTTTCAACATGGTTGGTGCCGTGTGGGCAAGATATTCGCCACACTTTGCTGATATTATATCATTTATGCATGAATCAATCAAGCGTCCCTATAAAATCGCTTTCATTTTAGTCCTTTCATACAAATCTAACCACAACATTTTGTAAACCTTGTGAATGGACCTCTTTTCCGGCCCGGCAAATGGAAGGCCCGGTTCCTCTCTTCGGGCAAAAACACCACAGAATCCTCCCCCTGTAAAATTGCATTCCCGCCCCGGATATGATACAGTTATCTCATCTTGATTCTCTACAACAGAAGGCAGGTGCAGTATGGCCAAACTCTACTTTAAATACGGCGCCATGGGCAGCTCCAAGTCCGCCCAGGCCCTCATCACACAGTTCAACTACGAAGAGCTGGGGATGCACGTCTGGCTCATCAAACCCAGCATCGATGACCGGGACGGCCCCTCCATCATCAAAAGCCGGGTGGGCCTCTCCCGCGAGGCCCATGTGGTCCAGCCCCAGGACGACCTCCTCCAGGGCTATCTCTCCGCTGGACAGTGCGACGTCATCATCGCCGACGAGGCCCAGTTCTTCACCCCCCGGCAGATCGACCAGCTCCGGGCCATCGTAGACGATTACGACATCCCCGTCCTCTGCTTCGGCCTGCGCACCGACTTCCTCACCCACCTCTTCCCCGGTTCCCAGCGGCTCATGGAGCTGGCAGACTCTATCACCGAGATCAAAAACGTCTGCGCCTGCGGCTCCAAGGCCACCGTCAACGCCCGCCTGGACCAGAACGGCAACATCGTCACCCACGGCGACCAGGTCCTCCTGGGCGGCAACGACAGTTACACCGCCATGTGCCACCGGTGCTGGCGAAAAAAGATCCGGGAACAGGAAACCGCCGCCCAGCTCCCCTGATCCCTCCCTTTTTCGTCCCGGTTTTCCAAAAAACTGGTGCCATTTCTTACTTTTTATGGTATACTGTGGTTACTCTTTTTCGCGTTCCCACGCCACTTTCTCAGGAGGTCACCGCCTATGAAATGCCCCTTCTGCGCTACTCTGGACAGCAAAGTTGTGGACTCCCGTCCCGCCAACGATGGAACCAGCATTCGCCGGCGAAGAGAATGTCTCAAATGTCATAACCGCTTTACCACCTATGAGACCATCGAGGTCCTGCCCCTCATCGTCATCAAGAAAAACGGAAGCCGGCAGGCCTTCGACCGGAGCAAGCTTATGAACAGTATGCTGAAAGCCTGCGAAAAACGGACCGTCTCCCTCTCTCTTCTGGAAAAAGCCGCCGACGACATCGAAAAGGAACTGCAAAACGAACTGGGCGGTGAGGTCTCCTCCAACCAGATCGGCGAGCTGGTGATGGACAAGCTGAAAGACCTGGATGAAGTCGCCTACGTCCGCTTCGCCTCGGTCTACCGCCAGTTTAAGGATATCAACATCTTTATGGATGAACTCAACAAGCTCCTGGACCGCAAAAAATGATCCCAGCCACCCCGGCACCGGTCCACGCTCTCATATGACCGACAAAGTCCCCCTTGATGCAGAACATGAACTGCATCAAGGGGGACTTTTATGGTGTTTCCGTCTCCGTTGTTTTCTCTCCCGGCAGCATCCTGCCAGAGGGCAGTTCTCAGTCCTTCAGCGAGAAGGTGAAGACTGCTGCGGGATCGTCATAGTTTTCGTTGGTGACCCACAGTACGCTCCTGTCGGTCAGGTTATAGACGGCGCTGTGCACCGTGCAGCCGTTCTTGTCGTCGTTGTCCCAGCTGCGGCGGCCCACGATCTGGAGGATATCCATCGCCGCCTGCTCGTCAGGCACCACACCGGAAACGGCCTGGAGTTCCTGGTACAGGCGGTCGTACCGGTCAGCCCCCTTCTTATTCTCGGCGGGCACCCCATCATAGTAGCCGGGCTGCAGCACAAAGTTGGTGACCACCTGGTAGCTGCTGTCAGCTTCCCGCTGACCGATGGATGCATCCTGGTCGTTGTAGATCACCTTCAGGGTACGCTGGCTGCCATCGTTGTCCGTGGTGTCCACCGCATCGTCGGCAGTCCACTCCAGAATGGCGCTTCTGCCGGAAGCGTCCGCTACCATGTAGTGATAAGAGGTCTCGGCAGAGTCATGGAGGTCATAGGAAGAGGCGATCTCCACCGCTTCTTCCACGTTGTCGGCGTAGTCCAGAATGAGGCGCAGCAGGGTGGTGGAGGTAAAGTCCGGCTTGTCGGTATTCTGGTCGGTGGGAATGGTTTCGTCCCCTCCCTGGTAGGTCATGTAGATGCCGCAGCTGACCCCTGCGTCATTGACGCCGTCCAGAGGGGCATACGGGGCAGCCAGACAGGTGATCTTATCCATCATGGAGGTCAGGTTCTGGTCCACGTCGATCCCCAGGAACTGCAGGTCGACCGTAGAGATGGAGGCGTGACGCCCCTCATTGGCCTCGGTAAAGACCAGCATGGTGTTGGTCTTGGAAAAATCGTAGTTGCGGGCAAAAAGGACATCCCCGTCCTGGGTGGCGGCCGTGAAGGAGGAGCAGCCGATCTCAGGGGCGCTCATATCCATCTTGATCACGCCCTTGGTGATGCGATCCGTGATGAACTGGATGAGCTCGCTGTCGCTGCTCACACCGCCCTGCTCCACAAATTCATCCAGGTAGAAGCCGCCCTTGACCTGCATCGTGTAAACAGCGCCGTCCAGATGGGCATCGTTCCGGTCCCGCAGCATCTGGATGCTGGTCACAGCGCCGATCTCGTTGCGCCAGACAGCAAAGACCGCCGCCAGCGCTGCCACCACCAGCACAACAACCACCGCCACCACGGACAGCAGGATCTTTTTCCATTTTCTCTTTGAACTCACAGCATGCATAGAAACTTTCCTTCCTTTTTCCGTTCTTTGAAAAACACAAGCCCATATTATGGCAAGAAAGGCTCCCATTGTCAAGCAGTTTTCCCAATTCCCTCCCCCGTTTTTTCCGTCGCCCCACAACAGGGCCGGGCAGCGCAAAGATCCCCGTACATGCCCGATGAGGCATGTACAGGGATCTGGTGGTGCGATTGCGTTTTGTCATCCTGGCCCGCAGGAAAGAGCAGGCCCTTTACGGACTGGGGACCTGGATATCCCCCTGCTCTGCGGCAAACCGGTCCAGCTCCTCCCGGAGGGCCTGGTAGAACCGGGCCATGTGCAGGCCGTCCACCAACGCATGGTGACAGAGCAGAGAGACCGGAAGCACGGCCCGCTCTCCCTCCCAGCGATAGGCGCCCCAGGTGATCCGGGGGTTGCTGTCCGCCGGAAAGGGCGTGGGCTGCACCAGGGCCTCATAGGAAACCCAGGGCAGGCAGGACACAAAGAAGAGGGATTCCCCCTCCTCCCCGTCCTCCAGGGAGCGGGCTGTCCTGGCCGCCTCCTGGGCTGCTTGGGCATAGGGAAGGTAGTCCTCAAAGGGCAAATCACTGCGCAGAGCACAGTAACAATAGGTTCCATCCTCCAGGGCCACCGTATGGGATGTGGGACAGTGGCGATACTGGCGGATGCCCTCCTCCCCGATCCGCTGCCGCAGTTCCGGAATCCGATTGGCGCTGCGGGAGACGCAGTAGAGGAAGGTCAGGAAAAAGGGATACCCCTTTCTCTTCACCACCTGTAAAAAGTCCTGGATCTCTATGGAAACCGTCAGCCCTGCGTAGGGCTGGGCCAGGGACGAAAAGTACTCAAAGTGGGCCCGCCGCTTATAGTCCAACAGGGGAATGAGCTCATAGGCTTCCATGGCTCCTCCTTACCGGTACTGGATGAGCAGGTTCAGGTTGCTCTGGTCCATGCTGGAAAACCGCAGCTGGCTGGAATCTCTGGTCCGGCCATGGTACCAGGGCTGTCCCTCAAACATGTTCTGCAGGCTCTGGGTACTGAAAATATACCCGTTCTTGGCGTAAATGGTGTTAATGAGCAGCTGCACATCATATTGGGAGAGGTTCCGTACATAGCTGGCGCTGAGGGGCGAATCCACAGCGTAGCGGCTCCACATCCAGCCCAGAGAGGAGCTGCTCCCGGAGGCGGACTCCCGGTAGCGCACCAGCAGGTTCAGATTGCTCCGGTCCAGAGAGGACATGTGCAGCCGGGAGACATCGTTGGAAACCGGCACATACCAGGGCATCTGGCTAAAGTACCGCTGGATATGTTCCGTGCGGAACACGTAGCCGTTCTTTGCATAGATCTGGTTGATGACAAACTGGATGGCCTCCTGGTCCATGGCGCTCACCTCCCGCTCGGAGAGGTAGTAGGTGGGATAGACCGAGGCAGGATTGGTCTCCCGCACGTAGACCACATAGGTGTCCCAGGACGCAGCGTTTCCAGAGGAAGAGGCGGTCTGCTTCTCCCCGCTGCCCTGCTCCTCGTCTGCGCCCACGATGACCTCCACATGGGCAGAGACGTCGCTGTATTCTTTGGAGGCAACGCTGATGGTACAGTTGCCGTCCCCGATGGCGCTCACCATGCCCCGGCTGTCCACCGTGGCAACGCTCTTATTGCTGCTGGTCCAGATGAATTTGCTCTCAGGGGCGTCAGAGGGGGTCATCACCACCTGGATGACTTCCTGATCCCCTTTCTTAAGATGCAGGGTTCCGGGTAAGCTGCGATGGATTGCAGCGTGTTACTCTCTGTGCTGCCGCCAGGCATGACCACCTGACAGCCCGTCAAAAGAAACAGCATCGCAAACGAGAGCAAAAGGAGCTTCTTCATGGCGGATTCCTCCCAATTTGTAAAAATATGTCGTTCTTTGCCTTGTTGTGCTATTATACTTGATTTTCTCTCCCAATGCAAGGAATCGCCGTTCTTCTGTCCTTTACTCGATCACAAAGGTCTGCCCGTTGTGATAAATGGGATGCACTCTGCCCCGGTAAGGTGCGCTGCAGGGCAGCTGCAGCAGCTTTTTGGTCACCCAAAACTCCTCCCAGCTGTGCATGGGGAAAGCCGCCTTCACCTCCATGGTGCGCATGAGCCAGTCAAACCCCAGCCAGAAATCTTCCTCCTGCCGGGGGTCCAGCACCAGAAAGGCTGCGTCTACGGTCTCGCCCCGGAGTTTTTCACACTCCTTCTTAAAGGCCCGTTCCATGTCCGGGTTCCAGGGGTCCGGCTCCTCCTTCCAGTGCTACCAGTGAAAGTCGCCGCTGTGGAAGATCCGCTTGCCCTCTGCCTCCACCAAAAACGCAACCCCGGCGTCCGTGGAACGGTAGGTGCTCACCGTCAGGTCTCCCAGGCGGATGGCCTTCCCCGCAGGCACCCGCACCACGTGCCCCTCCTGAATACCCAGCGCCTTCTTCCGCTTCTCCGAAAGACGGATGCAGGTAGCCAGCACATACCAAACCCCTTCCATCCCCAGGGCAGTAAAAATCTCCGGGGAGTAATGGTCGCCGTGGTGGTGGCTGGCCAGCACATACAAGGGCTTCTCCCGGTCATAGTCTGGCAGCGTCCCGCCGTACCAGTCAAAGAGCAGGGTGCATCCCTCCAGCTCTACCATAAATGCGCTGTGGTACAAAAAGGTGATCTTCATCGGTGTCCCACCGTCCCTTCTCGGGTCTGTTCCCGTTCTTTCGCTTCAGTGTATCCAATTCCAACCCCCTTGTCAATTCACCTGCCACACCTCTGCCCCGCCCGCCGCATACACTGCTCACAAAGGAGGTTTTCTCTATGCCATATTCCGGTACTATTATCGCCAGAGTCTTTACCGGCCGGGGACAGCTCCCTGTGGAAGACGCGGCCATCTCCATCGTCCGCCACGGAAGCCAGGGGAAACAGCAGCTGCTCAGCATCCAGACCAGCGACCCCAGCGGCAATACCCTGCCTGTGGTGGTGGAGACGCCCAGCCCCCAGAGCAGCCAGTCCCCCGGTGCCCAGGAGCTCCCCTTTGCCCAGTGCGATATCTGGGTGGAGTGCGTGGGGTATCAGCTCCTCCTCATTCGAAACGTCCAAATCTTCCCCGGGATCACCACCTTTCAGGACCTCCCCCTGATCCCCCTGCCGGAGTCCGGCGGCAGGCCCGCAGCCAGGGTGGATATCCCCCCGCAAAATCTCTGAGAAAGGAGGCCCTGTATGCCCATCATCGTGACCCCTTACGTACCCTCGTTCATTACCGTCCACTTGGGTCCCCCGGACAGCGACGCAGAAAACGTCACCGTCTCCTTCCGGGATTACATCAAAAACGTGGCTTCCAGCGAAGTCTACCCCACCTGGCACATATCCGCCCTGCGGGCCAACATTCTGGCGCAGATCTCCTTCGCCCTCAACCGGATCTACACAGAGTTCTACCCCAGCCGGGGCTACCCCTTCAACATCACCTCCACCACCGCCTATGACCAGTGCTTCATCAAAGGGCGCAACATCTTCGACAACATCAGCGCCCTGGTGGACGACATCTTCACCACCTACATCCGGCGGCAGGGATTCGTAGAGCCCCTGTCCGCTCAGTTCTGCAACGGCACCACCTCTCAGTGCGACGGACTCTCCCAATGGGGCAGCGAATACCTGGCCCGGGCGGGCAGCAACTCTGTGGAGATCCTCCGCTACTACTACGGCGACAACATTGAGCTGGTGCCCGACGCCCCCATCCAGGACATCCGCTACTCTTACCCCGGTGTTCCCATGAAGCTGGGGGACCAGAGCCCGGAGATCCGCATCGCCCAGATCATGCTGAACTTTATCGCCCGCACCTATATCGCTCTGCCCAGGCTCCAGCAGGTGGACGGGATCTTCGGACCGGAAACGGAAACTGCCGTCCGGGAATTCCAACGGATCTTCAACCTGACAGTGGACGGCATCATTGGTAAGTCCACCTGGTACACCATGGTCTATCTCTATACCGGGATCCTTCGTCTGTCTGAACTGGTCAGCAAGGGGCAGACCTTTTATGAACTGGACTTCGAGTATTATGAAGCCATCACCTATGGGCAGCGGGGAGACAGCGTAACCCTGCTGCAATACCTCCTGTCCATCCTCTCCCAGTTCTATCTGACCATCCCCTTCCTCACCATCGACGGAATCTTCGGGGACGAAACCCTGCAAGCGGTCAAGGCCCTGCAAAAGGACGCAGAGCTGCCCCAGACCGGCCGGGTGGATGAGGCCACCTGGAACGCCATCGTGGATCGCTACCTGGGCATCGACGAGACCGTGCTCCAGTCCATGGATACCTTCCCCTTTGAGCAGGAGTCTGGCCAGGCCATTCCCCCGGATACCCTCCAGTCCATCCTCGCCAACTCACCCGGACGGTTTCCCGGCTTCCCCCTGGAATACGGTTCCTCCGACGGAGAAAGGAGTTCCTCATGACCCAACCTTCTGCCTTGCCCAGCGGGCCGATCCGCACCTTGCAGACCATGCTGCGGGCGCTGGCCCATCAGGACCGGGACATTCCCCCTCTGACCCCGGACGGGTTCTTTGGGGAGGCCACCCTGGAAGGGGTGATGGTGTTCCAAAAGCATCACGGCCTCCCTGTGACCGGCATGGTGGACCGCACCACCTGGAACGCCCTGGCCGCCTGCACCAGGCTCCGGCGTCCGCATCCCACCCCCTTCTCCCTGGACTTCTTCCCCCCGGATACCCGGACCCTGGCCCCGGGAGAGGCTGCGTCCTTCCTCTTCCCTATCCAGGGCATGTTCTGCGCCCTGGCAGAGGTGCTGGACCAGGTGGTCCCCGCCGCCCCCTCAGGGACCCTGGACCCGGATACCATGCAAAACTTCCGCTGGGTCCAGCACGCCGCAGGCAAGCAGGAGACCGGCCTGCCGGATCAGGAGACCTGGCGGTTCCTGGCCCGGCTGTACCAGACCTTCGTCCTGGAAAACCCGGACCACCCCCTTAGGTAAAAAACAGGGCCGGCACATATGTGCCGGCCCTGTTGCCGTATGCTTTATGCTTCTTCCTTCTTCACAGGTTCCCAGTGCTTGCTCAGGTCGTACAGACGCTGATACTTGGCCTTGGCCTGCTGTTCTGCCTTATCGAAGAGCTCTCTGGCCCGCTCAGGGAAGGTCAGCTGGAGGGAGGAGTACCGCACCTCGCCCTCCAGGAACTCACGATAGTCCATGATGGGTTCGGGGGAATCCAGCTGGAAGGGGTTCTTTCCGGCCTCGGCCCGGCGGGGGTCATACCGGAACAGATGCCAGTAGCCAGCCTGCACCGCAGCGCTCATCTCCAGCATGGTGTTCTTCATACCCACCTTGATGCCGTGGTTGATGCAGGGAGCGTAAGCGATCACGATGGAGGTGCCGGGATAGGACTCGGCTTCCATCAGGGCCTGGAGGGTCTGGCTGTAATCTGCGCCCATGGCCACCTGAGCCACGTAAACGGAGCCATACTGCATGGCGATGGCAGCCAGGTCCTTCTTCTGGACCGTCTTGCCTGCGGCAGCGAACTGTGCCACTGCGCCGGTGTTGGTTGCCTTGGAGGCCTGACCGCCGGTGTTGGAGTACACCTCGGTATCCAGCACCAGGATGTTGATGTTCTCGCCGGAAGCCAGCACGTGGTCCACGCCGCCGTAGCCGATGTCATAGGCCCAGCCGTCGCCGCCGAAGGCCCAGACGGACTTGCGGCCGAACATATCCCGCATCTCATACAGCTCCTTGAGCTGCTCCTGGTTGGCGGTGCCGGAGGAGAGGGCCTTGGCCAGCGCAGCGGTGAGAGCCTCGCCGGTGGTCCGGGAACCTTCGGTCTCCTTCCGGTGGTTGAGCCACTTCTGGGCGCACAGGGTCACCGCAGCGGGGGTGTCCTCATTCTGGGCAATGGCCCGAGCCAGCTCTGCCGCAGCGTTCTGCCGGGCGTTCACCGCCAGGTTCATGCCGTAGCCGAACTCAGCGCCGTCCTCAAAGAGGGAGTTCTCCCAGGCGGGACCTCTGCCTTCCTTGTTCACGGTGTAGGGGGTGGAGGGTGCGCTGCCGCCCCAGATGGAGGAGCAGCCGGTGGCGTTGGCAATGTACATCCGGTCGCCGAAGAGCTGGGTCACCAGCTTCACGTAAGGCGTCTCGCCGCAGCCGGCGCAGGCGCCGGAGAACTCGAAGAGGGGCTGCTCAAACTGGCTGCCCTTGACGGTCTCCTTGGCGAAGGGCGTCTGCTTCCGGGTCACGTTCTCCATGCCGTAGTCGAAGACCTTCTGCTCGCTCAGCTGGGTCTCCAGCGGCTTCATGGTGAGGGCCTTGGTCTTGGCCGGGCAGGCCTCGGCGCAGGAGCCGCAGCCGGTGCAGTCCATCACCGACACGGTCATGGCATAGGCGTAGATCTCGCAGCCCTTGCCGCGCATGTCGTGCATCTTGGTCCCTCTGGGGGCCATGACCACTTCGTCTGCGTCCATCACGATGGGACGGATGCAGGCGTGAGGACAGATGTAGGAGCAGATGTTGCACTGGATGCACTTCTCAGAATCCCAGGAGGGAACGGTCACGGCGATGCCGCGCTTCTCAAAGGCAGCGGTACCCTGCGGCAGGGTGCCGTCGGCGCCGGGCATCAGCTTGGAGACGGGGATGGCGTCGCCGCGCATGGCGTTGGCGGGGATCATAACATCCTTCACGTACTGGGCCAGGTCCTCCCGCTGGGTGTTGACCTGGGTCTCTTCCACCGTGTCCTGGGCGTCTGCCCAGCCCATGGGGATGGGGATCTCCTGCACGCTCTCCACACCGGCGTCCACGGCGTTGTAGTTCATCATGATGACGTCCATGCCCTTGTGGCCATAGCTCTTCACGATGGCGTCCTTCATGTGCTGGATGGCCTCCTCCACGGGGATGACCTTGGCCAGCTTGAAGAAAGCAGCCTGGAGGATGGTGTTGGAACGGTTGCCCATGCCCAGCTCAATGGCCTTGTGGGTCGCGTCGCAGGTAAAGAGGCGGATGTTGTTCTGGGCCAGGTACCGCTTGGCGGCAGCGGGGAGGTGCTCCTCCAGCTCCTGGAGGTTCCAGGGACAGTTGAGCAGGAAGGTGCCGCCGGGCTTGATGTCCTGGACAATGTCAAACTTCTCCACGTAGGAGGCCAGGTGGCAGGCCACAAAGTCTGCCTTGGTCACGTAGTAGGAAGCCTTGATCTGATTCTTACCGAAGCGCAGGTGGCTGATGGTCACGCCGCCGGACTTCTTGGAGTCGTACTGGAAGTAAGCCTGCACCTGCATGTCGGTGTTGTCGCCGATGATCTTGATGGAGTTCTTGTTGGCGCCCACGGTACCGTCGCCGCCCAGACCCCAGAACTTGCAGGCGATGGTGCCCTCGTCGGCCACGTCGGGTTCTTCCTCGATGGGCAGGGAGCGATGGGTCACGTCGTCCACGATGTTAATGGTGAAGCTGCGGATGGGGTCATCCTTCTGGCCGTTGCGGAAGGCAGAGAGGATGCCGCCGGGGGTGGTATCCTTGGAGCCCAGGCCGTAGCGGCCGCCCAAGATCTTGGCGCCGGCGAAGGGGGTCCCTGCCAGAGCGGTCACCACGTCCTGATAGAGGGGCTCGCCGATGGCGGAGGGTTCCTTGCAGCGGTCCATGACCACGATGTTCTTGGCGGTGGCGGGGATGGCTGCCACAAACTTCTCGGTAACGAAGGGACGGTAGAGGCGAACCTTGATGAGGCCGACCTTCTCCCCCTTGCCGTTGAGGTAATCGACCACTTCCTCCGCTGCGTCGCACATGGAGCCCATGGCCACCATGACGGTCTCTGCGTCGGGCGCGCCGTAGTAGTTAAAGAGCTGATAGTTGGTACCCAGGCGCTGGTTGACCTTATCCATGTACTCCTCCACCACAGCAGGCAGAGCGTCATAGTACTGGTTTCTGGTCTCGTTGACCTGGAAGAAGATGTCGGGGTTCTGGGCAGAGCCGCGGAGCACCGGGTGCTCGGGGTTCAGCGCCCGGGCGCGGAAGGCGGACAAGGCATCCATGTCCACCATTTCCTTCAGTTCGTCATAGTCCCAGACCTCCACCTTGCGGATCTCGTGGGAGGTACGGAAGCCGTCAAAGAAGTGGAGGAAGGGGACCCGTCCGCCCAGGGCAGCCAGGTGGGCCACAGCGCCCAGGTCCATAACTTCCTGGGGGTTGCTGCTGCACAGCATGGCGTAGCCGGTGGAGCGGCAGGACATCACGTCGCTGTGGTCGCCAAAGATGGACAGGGCGTGGGTGGCCAGGGCACGGGCCGAAACATGGGTCACGCCGGGCAGCAGGCTGCCGGCGATCTTATACATGTTGGGGATCATGAGCAGAAGGCCCTGGGACGCAGTAAAGGTCGTGGTGAGCGCACCGGCGGTCAGAGAGCCGTGCACCGCACCGGCTGCGCCGCCTTCCGACTGCATGACCGAGACCTTGACCTCCTGGCCGAACATGTTCTTTTTGCCTTCCGCAGACCACTTGTCTGCCAGCTCCGCCATCACAGAAGACGGGGTAATGGGATAGATCGCTGCAACTTCTGTAAAAGCATAGGCCACGTGCGCTGCCGCGGTGTTGCCGTCCATTGTCTTTTGCTTTCTTGCCACGTTTATTCCTCCTTCAACCAGGGAACCCAGGGGCTTTTTCCGCTGGCCTTATGACTGATATCCTCAAACCTATGAAAGGTCTGCATTCTCGTTAGCCTAATCCTATCATCATCCAAGGCTTCTTGTAAATGAAAGTTCTGTCCAAAGTTCCTGCGGGAATCTCCCGCAGAATACCTGAATACTGCCAAGGAGGAAAAAGTAACGCATCTTGGTAGCCCTTCTTTGTGCAAATAAACCACAGATTTTTGAAGGATTTTTTCACCCCACATGGCCGTCTATCGCGGATTCTTGTCCACATGCGCTGGATTTTCTTCCAATTTTCTCCTTTTCTTTGCAGAAGCTTTTTTGCAAAAAAACGATTATTCTTGACATTTCTTCTACCTTTTAGTACGCTATATAAGCATTTGTAGCAAAAAAACAAAATTTTCTAAGAAAAGAGAGTATCTGTCCATGCATTTCTTCAAAGAAAACGGCAGCGGCCTGCTCCTCTGCCTGGCCATTGCGGTTCCCTCGTGGATCCTTGGTCAATTTTTCCCCATCATCGGCGGGGCGGTCATCGCCATCCTCCTGGGTATGCTCATCACCATCCCCTTAAAGGATAAATCCCGCCTGGCTCCCGGCATCAAATTCACCTCCAAAAAGATCCTTCAGTGGGCGGTCATCCTCCTGGGCTTCGGCCTGGACCTGGGGATCGTCCTTCAGACCGGCAAGCAGTCCCTGCCCATCATCGTCTGCACCATTGCCGCCTCTCTCATCATCGCCTACGTCCTGCACAAAGTTCTCCATATTCCCTCTAAGATCTCCACCCTCATCGGCGTGGGTTCCTCCATCTGCGGCGGCTCTGCTGTGGCAGCCACCGCCCCTGTGATCAAGGCCGACGACGAGGAAGTGGCCCAGGCCATCTCCGTCATCTTCTTCTTTAACGTCCTGGCCGCTATCATCTTCCCGCCCTTCGGCCACTTCATCGGCTTTGACACCCTCTCCGGCGAGGCCTTCGGCATCTTCGCCGGCACTGCTGTGAACGACACCTCCTCAGTGACTGCCGCCGCCTCCACCTGGGACAGCATGTGGGGGCTGGGGACCGCCACCCTGGACAAGGCCGTCACCGTGAAGCTCACCCGTACCCTGGCCATCATTCCCATCACCCTGGTTCTGGCGTTCATCCAGACCAAAAAGGGCAGCAAGGACAAGGAAAATGCCGTGAGCATCAAGAGCATCTTCCCCTTCTTCATCCTCTACTTCGTGGCTGCCTGCCTCATTACCACCATCGCCATCCACTTCGGCGCAGACGCCTCTCTGTTCAGCCCCATCAAAACCCTCAGCAAGTTCTTCATCGTGCTGGCCATGGCTGCCATTGGCCTGAACACCAACATCGTTAAGCTCATTAAGACCGGCGGCACCCCCCTCATCCTGGGGGCCTCCTGCTGGGTGGGCATCACCGCTGTGAGCCTGCTGATGCAGCATCTTATGGGCATTTGGTAAGCCCCTCTCCCATGCAAAGAAAAACCGACGCAGCGTTCTGCTGCGTCGGTTTTTTGTCCACAGTTTTCTGTTTACTCCGTGCGAAGGGCCACCACAGGGTCCTTTTTCGCCGCCAGGCGGGAGGGAATGAGGCCGGCGATCATGGTGAGCACCACGCTGATGACCACCAGAATGACGCCGCCCAGAGGCGGCAGCGCCGCCAGCGCACTCACACCGGACAGGTGCTCGATCACCAGATTCAGCGGGATCAGCAGCAGAAGGGTCAGGCCGATGCCAATGAGGCCCGCGGCCAGACCCACCAGAATGGTCTCTGCGTTGAACACCCGGGAAATGTCCCGCTTGGAGGCGCCGATGCTCCGAAGAATGCCGATCTCCCTGGTGCGCTCCAGGACCGAGATATAGGTGATGATGCCGATCATAATGGAGGACACCACCAGGGAGATGGACACAAAGCCAATGAGCAGGTAGCTGATCATATCAATGATCTGCTTCACCGAGTCCATCATGATCCCCACCATATCCGTGTAGGTGATCACGTATTCCTCGTGGCCCTGGTCCTGCTGCTCCTGGTTGTACCGGTTGATGGCGTCGATCACCTGCTCCCGGGACTCAAATCCCTTCAAATACAAGCTCACCGACGAGGGTTTCTCCCGGTCCACAATGCCCAGGGTCTCCAGGTTATCCTCGTACGTGGCCTCCAGAGACTGGGCGTACGCATCCAGGTACGTGGTCCGTTCCGCCTCCGTGAGCATACGCATCTGGGCCTGCTGCCCGGGGGACAGGGTGGCCAGCAGCTCTTCCTGGCTCATATTCTCGGCGGAGATAAATTCCCGGCCGGTGAACACATTGATCTCCGGGTTCTCCTTCTGCTCTTTGGCGATGTCGCTCTGGTTGACCTGGTCAATGAGGTACTCGGTCAGTTCCTTGGTGTACCCCACAGAGCCCCCGATGGCCGCCGCAGCTGCCGACTCCGAAGGACGAAGGATGCCCACCACCCGCAGGGGCAGGGCCTTCTCCAGGGCCTGTTCCATGAACGCCTCGTCCTCCCGGCGGTCGATCCAGGCACCGTCCACCTTTTCATAGCAGGCCGTGCCGGGGAGCACACGGAACTCCAGGTCCAGAAGTTCCTCGTAGGAATAGCTGGTTTTTTCATACTGGGATTCGTCCAGTTCCTTCCCCTCTGCCAGGGCCTGCTTCATCTCCTCCACTTCCTGCCCATCCTTCAGGCCCAGGGTGTAGAGGGTCAGATCGCTGATCTCGTTGTTTTCGTTCACCAGAAGGACCACCTCGTCATAGGACGACGGCCAGCGTCCCGCCAGCACGTCATACTGATCTTCCAGCAAACCCCGGTTATCCATCATCTCCGTCCAGATATCCCCGGATATCCCCATCGACTCTCCCATGGCCGCCATGGGCATGGGGTTCTCCTCTTCCAGCAGAGGACTGGGGTTCACCTGGAGCACTCCGTCTTCGGTCTCCCGATACACACACAGAGGGGTGCTGTACCCATACTGAATGGCGCTGGTCCCCTCTCGGATGGCGGTTTCCTCCCCCTGCTCCAGCCACTGTTTGAACCGGGCCAGGTCATTGTTCTGCAGCTGCAAAGTCTGCCGCTCCAGGGTGCGTCCGGCATAGCCGCCCTGGTAGACCCGGTCGGTGCCATGGCTGCCTTCCTCCTCCCGGCAAAGGCCGTGAGAATGGTCCGGCCCTTCTTGGTCCGCAGATTCTGCAAGCTCAGGGACAGGGCGGTCCAGAAGGACATGGAGACCTTTGCGGCCTCCCGCTCCTCCGGCACCGTGTCCCCCTCTCCCCCGTCATAGGGATCAGAGTCACTGACGATCTCTCCGTCCAGCAGACGCACGATCCGGGTGGAGTAGGCCTCCGCCAGCTCGGGGTTGTGGGTCACCATGATGACCAGTTTCTCCCGGGCGATCTCCTTCAAGAGATCCATGACCTGCACGCTGGTCTCAGAGTCCAGCGCCCCGGTGGGTTCGTCCGCCAGCAAGATCTCCGGGTTATTGATGAGGGCCCGGGCGATGGCCACCCGCTGCATCTGCCCCCCGGAGAGCTGATTGGGCTTCTTATGGATGTGGTCCCCCAGCCCCACCTGTTCCAGCACGGCTTCCGCCCGGGCTCTCCGCTCCTTGCGGGATACCCCCGCCAGGGTAAGGGCCAGCTCTACGTTGGACAAAACGCTCTGGTGAGGGATGAGGTGATAGCTCTGGAACACAAAACCAATGGACCGGTTGCGGTATGCGTCCCAGTCCCGGTCCCGGTAATCCCGGGTGGAGACCCCATTGATGAGCAGATCCCCCCTGGTATACCGGTCCAACCCGCCGATGATGTTCAGCAGAGTGGTTTTTCCCGAACCGCTGGGTCCTAATATGGAAACAAATTCACTGTTCCGAAACCGGATGCTGACCCCTTTCAGGGCGGTCTGGGTCAGCGCTTCCGTTGCATACGTCTTCACAACTTCCTTCAGTTGAAGCATGGATGCACCTCCTTTTGCTCTGTCCAGTATACCACGTTCCTCTTCAAACTGGAATCCCCCCTCCCCTATAGGAAAAAGCAACCCTATGCCCGGAACGCCCAGACATAGGGTTGCCTCTTTTTTCCTGTCGTATTCTTGCCCGGAAAAGGCTGGGGTCCGTTTAGTCGTCCCACTCCTTTTCCCACTGGAGGATCTTTCCGTCGGCGGCGCTGATCTCATAGCTGTACTCATAGCCGCCGCTGATGAACTCGATCTCGTAGACCAGGCTGCCGTCCTCCCGTTCCCGCTCGCACTTGTACTTGCGGAGCCCGTTGGCGCTCACCCCTGCGTGGGCCAGAGCTACCTCTTTGGCCTTGGCCTCTCCGATATCGGTTCCGGCGCCGTTCTGCCAGCCGTTTCCGTGGTGGCCATCGTCGTGGTCCCAATCCCAGTCCCAGTCATGGTGCCAGCCGGTGGTGACCAGCTCCCCGGTCAGGGCGTTCACTGCGTACTCGTACTCCCGGCCGCCGCTGGTGAACTCCACCTCGTAGACCATGGTGCCGCAGGCGTAGTCCAGCTCACACTCGTACTGGGTGATCTGTCCCTCAGAAACACCGGCCTCTTTCAGGGCGATCTCTCTGGCCTTGCTTTCCCCGATGTAGGCCTTGTCACTGGCGGTCCCCACAGCGCTCACCTTATCCAGGTTCCCCTGGGAGGAGAGCAGGTTCAGCTCGTTGATGGACAGAGGGGCCAGCTCTTCAAAGGTGTGCACAGGGCTCTGCGCCACGATCTGCTGGATGAGCTGGGCCTTTCCCAGGCTGATGTCATAGGTGTCCGCCAGGTTCTGCAGTTCCTTGTCCTTGGACACAGTCTGGCTCAGCACCGCACCGCTGAAGGTATTCGTCTGGAGCATCGCTTCGATCTCCCGGCTCAGCTCCTCCTGCAAGGCCGCGCTCCTGGCAGGGTCCCCGCTCTCTACGCTCACCAGAATGGAGTTGGCCAGTTCGGTCAGGTATCCGTTGCGCAGCATAGAGCCAATGAGGGCGTTCACAGTCACGTCCAGGTCGCTGCCTTGAAAGTCCATATCCCCCACTACCTTGGCCCCGTCCTCGTTAAGGGGCTTCACGTCCAGCACCCGGTCCTTCTGGTTCACCTGGATCTCAATGCTGGGGTTCACATCCAGAGACACCGTGGAGGCCACCCCATAGACAGCCTGGTAGGTCTGCATTCCGACTACTCCAGCCACCGCCAGCACCAGCACAGCGGCCAGGCCGGCCATCCAACGACGCCACTTTTTGGGTTTCTTCCGGGCCGGCATGGTCTCCGGCAGCACACACAGGTTCGTATCCTCACACCGGGAAAGAATCTCATCCAGCGCGTCCGGCGCAGCATGGGCAAACGCCTGCTGGATCTTTCCGTTCAGTTCATGCTCTGTCATAGGCTTGTTGCTCCTTTCCCATTTCTTCTTTCAGCTTCTTGATGGCCCGATGGTACTTGGACAGCACGGTGGATACCCCCAGCTCCAGCAGTTCGCCGATCTCCCGGTGCTTGAACCCGGCCACCGCATGGATGCACCACGATCTGACGCTCCTCGTCGCTCAGCTTGTTCATACACTCCGCGATCACCATTCTGTCCTCGGTGGTCACCCCCGGGCAGCCCTCCAAATAGCGCTCCCAGTCCTCCTGGGGGATCTCCGCCTGCCGGGTCCGCTCCCGGAGCCTCTGCAAGCAGAGATTCCGGCAAATGGTCAGTATCCACGCCATGGGCTTCCCCACCGAAACATAGCCCGGGGCCGCCGCATAGATCCGCAGATACGTGTCCTGTAAAACATCCTCCGCATCGTGGGTATTCTTCACCACGGAAAACGCAAAGCCATAAACGGCCGGGTTGGTCTCCCGATACAGCGCCGCCAGGGCCTGGCGGTCGCCCCGGGCGATCTGCTCCAGTGCAGCGTCCAAACGCTGGTTCCGCAGAGCCTCGTCCCGTCCATTTCCTTTTGTCATTGGGATCAACATGGCCTCCCTCCTTTCTACACTATCAATGCATGGGAACGCCGTTTTATTGCGTTCTTCTGCAAAAAATTTTTGCAATCTTCAAAACCGCCGCCGGAGAGGACTCCGGCGGCGGTTTTCTCAGTCTGCGTGTTCGCTGGCCCGCATGGCCTGGATGGTCTTTTCCATCAGGGTATCCAGGTCCCAGCCCAGCATCTCCGCCCCCTGGAGGATGATATCCCGGGAGCAGCCTGCGGCAAACTTCTTATCCTTAAACTTTTTCTTCACCGACTTGACTTCCAGGTCCTCCACGCTCCGGGAGGGGCGCATCAGCGCCGCTGCGCCAATGAGCCCGGTCAGCTCGTCGGTGGCGAAGAGCACCTTCTCCATGGTGTGCTCCGGGGCAATATCCACCGTGCTCCCGTAGCCATGGCTGGCAGTGGCCCGGATGAGCCGCTCGTCCAGCCCCCGGTCCCGCATGATCTCCTGGGACTTGATGCAGTGCTCCTCCGGGTACTCCTCAAAGTCCAGATCGCGGAGCAGGCCCACCAGACGCCAGAAATCCTCTTCTTCCCCGTAACCCATTTCCCGGGCAAACCAGCCCATCACGTCAGAGACGATGTAGGCATGCTTGCGGTGAAAGTCTCCCTGGTTATACGCGCGGAGCAGGGCCAGGCCTTCCTCATAGGTCAGTTCCATGACAGGGTCCTCCTCTCTCAGGTGCGGGCGGTCTCGCCGCCGCCGGGGCGCAGATCCCGCCAGAACTCATACTCGTCGGAAACAGCGCCCAGCTGGTCCGGGGTCAGCCCCATGGGAACCTCCCGGAACAGGCGGGGGTCCATATACCGCACGTGCTCTGCGATGACCGGCTTGAACTCCATCTGGTCCAGAATGTCGGTCTGCAGGTCCACCCCGTGGGCGATCTCAATGAGGGTAATGCCCTTGAGCTCCAGGCTGAACACTGCACGCTCGGTGATGTACAGCACCTCCTGGCCCTTCCGGGCGGCCTCCTGGCCGGAGAAGGTGATGGACTCCACATCCGCCCGGAACTTCTTCTGGGGGCCCTGCTTGTGGATCACAAGGCCGTTGTCCTTGATGCCCACTTCCTGCCGTCCGGCGGTAAAGGTGCCGATGAAGCACACCTTCTTCACGTTCTGGGTGATGTCGATGAACCCGCCGGGGCCCACCATCCGCCCCTGGAAGCAGGCGGCGTTGACATTGCCGAACCGGTCCACTTCCGCAAAGCCCAGAACGGCCATATCCAGCGCACCGCCGTCGTAGATCTGGAGGATATCCGCCATGCGGTACATGGCCTCCGGGTTGATGGCAGCGCCGAAGTCGATACCGCCCAGGGGGATGCCCCCCAGAGGACCGCACTCGATGGACAGGGTGAACATATGGGACAGGCCCTCTTCCTCGGCCACCGAGCCGATGCCGCCGGGCATCCCGATGCCCAGGTTAATAAAAGCGTTGGGCCGCAGCTCCATGGCTGCCCGCCGGCAGCAGATCTTCCGGGGGCCCATGGGCACCGGGTCGAAGCCCGTGCCGGGCACGGTGGCCAGGCCGGCGATCTCCGGGCGGAACAGGTCGGTCTCAAAGCTCTGCATGCTGTACTCCGGACGGCCTTCCACCACGTAGTCCACCATGAATCCGTGGATGAGCACATCCTTGGCGGGGATGGAGCCCCGCTCCACGATCTTATCCACCTGTGCAATGACAATGCCGCCGGAGTTATGCACTGCCGCCGCCACCTCAAACTGCTCGATGTTCATGGCCTCGTTCTTAATGGAAAGGTTCCCTGCCTCGTCCCCGTACGTGGCCCGGATGAAGCAGACATCAATGGGGAAGCTGGGATAAAAGAGGCACTCCTGTCCCCCTAGTTCCACCAGAGAGACCACTTCCTTGCCGGAATCTCTGGCCAGCTGGTTGGCCTTGCCTCCGCCGAAGCGGGGGTCGGCAAAGGTGCCGATACCAGTGGTGGCGATGGCGCCGGGCAGGCCCCCGGCAATGGCCCGGAAGAGCTGCATCAGATTGCCCAGGGGCAGCATAAAGCAGGCTGCCTTCTCCTCCTGCACGATCTTCCGCAGGCCGGGGTCATAGCCCATGTGGGAGATGATCATCTCTTTGATCATCCCCGGCTTCTCTGCCAGGTGGCTCACGCCCCGGCCCTTGCCGTCTCCCTGGCTGGTGCACTTGACCAGGGTCAGATCTCTGGGGTGCCCTGTCTGGTCATAGTATCCCGCCAGAGACATGATGAGGTCCTCCGGGCAGCCAAACCCGTTGAATCCCGTGGTGGTCAGAGTACACCCGTCTGTGACCAGCGCAGCTGCCTGCGCGGCGCTAATTCTCTTACTCATACCGTCCTACTCCTATCATAAACCGGATGGCCCTGCGCTAAGCGCCATCCCTTTTCCTTTTGTTCGACAGGCTCCATTATACCACGGTTTTTCCTCCCGACAAGCAAACTCTTCTACTTTTTGCAATTTTTGCTGCTTCTTTGGAACATTTGCTTGCAGGATCTCCCAGCGGCCACTATACTGGATGGGACCTGGTCTTCAGGATTACTCTCTCGGAAGGTGTGTTTCCTATGCCCCGTCCCGTTTCCATGCAGATCATTGCCACCATGCGCAGCTCCTTTCCCTCCAAGTTTGGCATTCCCAGACAGAGCGGGCTGGTGGAAGAACTCAAGTCTACAGTGGTCTTTGAGCCGGAATACCGCAACCCGGACGCCCTGCGGGGGATCGAGGGCTTTTCCCACCTCTGGCTCATCTGGTCCTTTTCCAAGGCTGTCCGCTCCGGCTGGTCCCCCACTGTCCGCCCGCCCCGGCTGGGGGGCAACACCCGCATGGGGGTCTTTGCCACCCGCTCCCCCTTCCGTCCCAATCCCATCGGTCTGTCCTCCGTGAAGCTGGACCGGGTGGAGCTCCATCCGGAGCTTGGGCCTCTGCTCCACGTCTCCGGCGCTGACCTTCTGGACGGCACGCCCATCTTTGATATCAAACCCTATCTGCCCTACACCGACGCCCACCCAAACGCCGCCAGCGGCTTCACCGCCGGTTACCAGGGCTATCACCTTACAGTCGAGTTCCCCCCTGCCCTGCTGGAGCAGGTCCCCCCAGAGGACCGGGAGGCCCTGCTGGGCGTGCTGGCCCAGGACCCCCGCCCCTCCTACCAGGAGGACCCGGACCGGATCTACGGCATGGCCTTCGGCCAGCTGGATGTGAAGTTCCGGGTGGCGGAGGGCCGCCTCACCGTGGTGGCTGTCACCCAATAACACACAAAACGGACCGTCCGCTTTCCTGCGGACGGTCCGTTTCGCTTGTGTGCGAATGGATCAGAAATAGTTCATGGGGTTCACGCGGCTGCTGCTGGAGCTGCCCTTCCACACTTCAAAGTGCAGATGGTTGCCGGTAGAGCTGCCGGTGGAGCCCACATACCCGATGGTCTGTCCCTGGGAGACGGTCTGACCGGCAGAAACCGCCCGGGAGGACTGGTGGGCATACATGGTACGGCTGCCATCGCTGTGGGAGATGACGATGTAGTTGCCGTAAGAGGAACCATAGGTGGAGATGATGACCACACCGCTCTTGGCTGCCTTGATGGGTGTGCCATAGTTGGCGGGGATGTCGATGCCGCCGTGAAGCTCCTTCCCGTGGAAGGGACAGTTGCGGTAGCCGAAGGGGGAGGAAATGCGGGTGTAGCCGGGCAGGGGCCAGATGTAGCCGCCGCTGCCGGAAGGACTGCTTCCGCCGCCGCCCTGGTTGCCCTGGTTGGCCTGCTCCTGCTCCTGCTTCTTCTTTTCTTCCTCTGCCTTGCGCTGGGCTTCCAGCTGGGCCTTATAGGCCGCCTCGGCGCTGGTGATCTGCTTGGAGACCGTATCGGCGTCCTCCTCGATCTCTGCCAGCTGGGCTGCGTAAGTAGAGGACTGGCTGTTGATCTGGGCGATCAGCTGCTCCACCTTGGCTTGCTCGGCTTCCAGGTCGGCCTTCTGCTGGGTCAGCTGGGCGCGGACCGCTTCTTCCGCAGCCTTGCTCTCCTCCAGCCCGGCCTTGGCGTCTGCCACGGCCTGGCGGGCCTTCTCCAGCTGGTCCATGATCTTGTTATCATAGTCCATCACGTCCCGGACTGCGTTCATCCGGTCCAGAAGGTCGGAAAAGCTGGTGGCCGAAAAGAGGACGGACCAGTAGGAGATGCTGCCGTTCTCCTCCATGCTCCGGACCCGGGCCCGGAACTCTTCATAGTACTTGGCCTCTTCCTCCTGGGCTTTGGCCAGTTCCGCTTCCTTCTGCTGGATCATTTCTCCATAGTTGGCAATGGCCTGCTCAGAGACTGCGATCTCTTCCCGGAGAATGTTGATCTTCTTTTCCAGAGAAAGCTTCTGGTCCAGTGCGGAGTTCTCCTGCTGAGATAATTTGTCCAGCTCTTTTTGCAGATCAGCTTTCTGTTGGCTCAGACTGCTGGCCTTCGACTTCAAGCTGTTGATCTGTTCCTGCGTCACCGCAGCGCTGGCCGGCGGCAGGACAGCCGTCAGCGCAAACAGGACCATGACCAAAGCCAGACCCAGTGCCCCAAGGCGTTTGGACCACCCATGGAGTTGAAAGGGATGCTGCATAATGGATTCACCTCGTCGTCTTAGTTTCCATCGCTTCCACAATAACAGAGCAAGTATAGCATAGATTTCGAAAAAATGCACGAATATTTCAATTTCTTAACAAAACTGTAACAAAAATCAATCCCGCCCCCTTTGGCAGGGAGGGGATTGACAACTTTTACCATTTATTCTTCCAAAAACAGTACGCCCAGGGTGCCGGGACCGCAGTGAGAGGTCACCGTACAGCCGGTCCGGGTGAAGATGACCTCCTTCACCGGCGTAAGACGGCGCACCAGCGCCTCCAGCCTTTCCTTCATGTCCGGCTCCAACTCCACAGAGGTGGTGATGAAAATATAGTCGGGGGCGATCTTTTTCCCGGTCAGGCGCTCCTCGATGTACTTTTCATACACCTTGGAAATATTGCCCCGGTACTTCTTGCAGACCTCCAGCTTACCGTCGCGCATCTCGATGCACGGCTTCAGGTGGAGCAGGTTAGCCCCGAAGGCTGCCACACCGGTGCAGCGGCCGCCCTTCCACATGTACTCCAGGGTGTCGATGACAAAGCTCACGTTGACTTTGGAGATAAGGTCCTGCATGGCCTGGACAATGGTGGCGGCATCCTTTCCTTCGTCCCGCATACGGCAGGCCACCAGCAGCATCTCCCCCATGCCTGTGGTGAGCTGGCGGGTGTCGATGGGATACACCCCCGGCAGGTCTGCTGCGGCGATCACTGCGTTCTGATAGGTCCCGGACAGCTCCGAACTGATGTCCAGGTGGACCACCTCATAGCCGGCCTCCACCAGAGGCGTAAAAAACTCGGTAAATTCCTGGGGACTGACCGCGGCGGTACGGGGCAGGATCTTGTCCTTGGCGTAACGCTCATAGATCATGTCCGGGGTAAACTCCACCCCGTCCAAGTATACTTCCTCCCCCAACACTACATGGAGAGGAACCGTTTTGATCTGAAAACGCTCCAGCAGTTCCGGTGTCAGGTCACAGGTACTGTCTGTCGTGATATATACGGGTTTGCTCATACTCTTCCTTCCTCTCTGCCATCCAGGAAGCGTCAGACAGACCGCCGACAGCTTCCCTTTCCGATTTCCGGGCAACACAGCAGGTTGTCACGATCTTCTATGGTCATTATACCTTTCCTTTTTTCTGATTTCAACACTCTTTCCTGGAACTTTCCCAAAAGCCCCGGGCGGGGGAAACCCGGTTTCTTCACCGGCTGAAAAAGGTCCGGGCCAGGCGCAGGACTTCCTCCAGCTCCCCCGGGCCCATAAGGTTGTGCTCCCCCTGCTTCAGCACCGTGAGCTCTGCCCCAAAGGTCTCTGCAAACCGTTGGGCATCCGCCAGGGGCGCCACGTCGTCCCGGCCCCCGTGGACCATCCGCAGGCGGGCTTCTCCCGCCCGATACCGGGCAAACACATCGTGCTCCTCCAGGTCCTGGAGAAAGGCCGGGGTGATCCGGGCCTCCCGCACGTAGTCATAGTCCGGGACAAAGTAGCCCCGCCGGTCCATCTCCTCCCTGGCCCGCTGGTCCACCCACTGATCCACCAGCCGGGGCATGGACACCGCCGCCGAGCGCAGCATGGCCCGGTCCCCTGCGTGGGGGCGGGTGCCCAGGTAAAGCAAAGTGATGTACGCCCCAAAACTGGAGCCAAAATAGCCGATGCTGGCCTGGGGCGCCAGGGTGCGCACGTGCCGCTCCACCGCCGCCAGGTCATCGATGCAGAAGGGGACCCGCATCCCATCCTCCCAGACCGGACTGTCGCCATGGCCGGGAAAATCAAAGCTGTAAACGCCGATCCCGTACTTGGGCATCTCCTGGTTCAGGGCCTGGACCATGGGGCTGCTCTTGCTGCTGCCAAACCCATGGCAGACCAGGATCACGTTGGGCTCCCCGGACCAATGGTTGTGACAGGGAATGTCGTAGCCGTGCACACTCTTGCAGAACTCTTTCTTCATGGGTCTCTCCCCCTCCTTGTCTTGGTTGCCACCATTCTGGCACACTGCCCCGCTCCCGTCAAGGACCCATCCTGCGCAAGAAAAAAATTGACATCCTCCTTTGCATATGATACCGTAAAATCGAGCATAGATAGTATGGAAATGCTATCGAAAACGCCCAAACGACCATAAGAAAGGATGACTCTGACCTATGCTGAACAAAGAAGTGTCCGCCCTGCTGGAACAGCAGATCAACAAAGAACTCTACTCCGCTTATCTGTACCTGGATATGTCCAACTTCTACTATGATAAGAACCTGGATGGCTTCGGCAACTGGTATAAGGTCCAGGCCCAGGAAGAGCGCGACCACGCCATGCTTTTCCTGACCTATCTCCAGAACAACGGCGTGCGTCCCAAGCTCACCGCCATCGACACCCCTGACAAGGTCTTTGAGACCTTCCGTGATCCCCTGGCTGCTGCTCTGGAGCACGAGGAGTATGTGACCGCCCTCATCAACAACATCTACGCCGCCGCTGTGAAGGTCAACGACTACCGCACCATCCAGTTCCTGGACTGGTTCTTCAAGGAACAGGGCGAGGAAGAGAAGAACGCCAACGACCTGCTGGGCCGCTATGACCTTTTCGGCGCCGACCCCAAGAGCCTCTATGCTCTGGACAGCGAGATGGGCGCCCGGGTCTACAGCGCTCCCTCCCTGGTCCTGTGAGCCCCTTTCGCAGAACGTTTCCCATTGACCGCATGATCTGTTCAAAAAAGACCGCTGCAGAATTCTGCAGCGGTCTTTTTCTCTGTGTTGGAAACAGGAGCAGGCAATTACTTTTTCTCGTTGTATGCCTTGATGCCCAGAGCCAGCAGGTCCATCGCCCGCTCCAGGTCAGCCTGCTTGAGCACGTAAGCGATACGGATCTCATTCTTGCCCTTGCCGGGGGTGCCGTAGAAGGGCTCACCAGGGGAGAACATCACGGTGTCGCCGTTGTCCTCGAACTCTTCCAGCAGCCACTGCTGGAACTTGTCTGCGTCGTCCACGGGCAGAGCAGCCATCACATAGAAAGCACCCTTGGGACACTCACACACCACGCCGGGGATCTCTGCCAGCTTGGACACCACGGTGTCGCGGCGGCGCTTGTACTCCTCACGGACAGCATCGAAGTACTCGGGACCCACGGAGTACAGAGCGGCGGAAGCCACCTGGTCCAGGGTAGCAACAGACAGACGGGCCTGGCAGTACTTCATAGCCTCGCCCAGCAGCTCATGGTTGCGGCTCAGGATGCAGCCGACTCTGGCGCCGCAGGCAGAGAAGCGCTTGGAGACGGTGTCGATGACCACCACGTTCTCAGCAGCGTCGGCATACTCACCGAAGGACTGCAGAGGCTCGCCGGCATAGACGAACTCACGATAAGCCTCGTCGCCGATGATGAACAGACCGTGCTCCTTGGCGATGTCGCACATGAGGCGCTGCTCCTCGGGGGTCAGAACCACGCCGGTGGGGTTGCCGGGGTTGGTGCACATGATAGCACGGGTGTGCTCGTTGATCTCAGCCTCAATTCTGGCCCGGTCAGCATAGCGGTAGCCTTCCTCGGGAGAAGTGGGGATGGGATGGATGGTAGCGCCGGTGGTGTTCACCATGGTGCTGTAGTTGGGGTAGAAGGGCTCGGGGATGAGGATCTCGTCGCCGTCGTCCAGGATGCACTGGAGCACGATAGCCAGAGCCTCGCTGCCGCCGGTGGTGATGAGGATCTCATCCTTCTCGAAGTGCATGTTCAGGTTGTCATAATACTTCTGGATGGCGTCGATGAGTTCGGGCACACCGGGAGAGGGCGCATACTCCAGCACGGGGAACTGGAAGTTGCGAACGGCTTCAAAATACTGAGGAGGAGTCTCGATGTCGGGCTGGCCGATGTTCAGGTGATAGATCTTGCGGCCCTTTGCTTCTGCTGCCACTGCATAGGGGTGGAACTTACGCATGGGAGACAGGCCGCACTTTTTAACTTTGCTGGAAAATTTCATGTCCTTACCTCCGTTTGTTTGGTATCCTTTCCTCATTGTACGTCCTGGCAGGAATATTGTCAATCATTCTGTCAACATTTCTGCCGATCCCAGAAGGACTCCCGGTAAAACCATGCCTTCCCCCTCACTTTTTGGCAACCAGCTGCACGTTCATATCCACGTTCCCCTGGATCCCAGGGACGGGAAGCTCGCCGTACTGCCAGATATCGAAGTGGTAATAGAAGGAGGGCTTTTCATTGTACTGGGCCAGCCAGAAGGGATACTCTGTCAACTTGGACAGATCAAAATGCAGGTAAAAATACGACAGATTGGAGTACACCATGGGCTGGTAGCCTGCCTCCTTCACCGTTTCGCAGAAGGCCACGGCGCACTGGGTCAGGATCTCGTCAGACAGTCCCTCGGTCCGGGGATTCAAGCTGCTGTCGTAGGGCTCCCAGTCAAATACGATGGGATAGTCCAGCTTCCGGCCCTTCAGGGCATCCAGGGCGTAGCGGGCCTCCTCCGCTCCCTCCTCCGCGGTGATGGCCTGGGAGAAGAAATAGACCCCCACCTTGATCCCTGCCTGCCTGGCCTCGGTGATGTTCTTTTCAAAGTACGGGTCCATCACCAGAGCGCCGGAGCCGTAGCCCCGGTAGCCCAGGCGGATGATGGCAAAGTCGACCCCCGCCTGCTTGACCTGCTTCCAGTCAATGTTCCCCTGGTATCGGGATACGTCGATGCCAAACTGACTGGTGTACTGCTTGCTCTCGTAGGTCACGACCCCGTTTTCGTTCTTCCGGAACAGGTCCGGGTCATAGGGACAGACCGGGATCTCCTTCACCACCGGGACCTTTTGACCCCAGAACAAAATGTACTCCTGATCGGGGTCCTCCGGTTCTCCCGGGTCCGGGGGCGCAGGGGACACCTCTTCGATGTGATACACCCGCCAGATCACCGTGCTGATCTCCGCCCGGGTAATGGAGTCATTGGGCTTGAACACCAGCAGGGCCCCTTGGTCCGAGCCCTTGAAGATCCCGTGGTCATGAAGGATCAGCGCATAGGGGTCAGAAGTATCTGCAAAGGGAGACGGGGTCTGACGGATGCGGGACAGGCCCAGTACCTTCACGATCATTTCCGCCATTTGCAGGCGGGTGATGGGCTCGTCCAGCAGCAGCTGTTTGTCCGAGGCGGGCAGGAATCCCTTTTCGCTGGCCAGGCGATAGTATCCGCTGGCCCAGTGGGGGGTGGTGGGAGACTGCTCCGGATAGCCCGCTGCCAGCAGAATAAGCTTCAGGGCGTGGGCCAGGGTGGACGGGGTCTGCGGGCAGAAGGTGGTGTCGGTCATGCCGTTGATCACCCCGGCCTCATAGAGTTCCTTCACATAGGTGTAGTACCAGGACGTGGGTTTCACGTCAGAAAAAGGCATGGTGCCCGCCGCCGTGGCCGGCGCCCAGAGGGACAGCGCCATGGACATCAGCAGAAGCAGGGCTACGATCTTACGTTTCACGTTATCTCTCTCTTTCTCAATTTCTTTGGCTCAGGAAGTATGTCTGGGAAACAGCTTGGGGCGCAGCCGGTAGACATAGAGATCACTCAGGCGGGACAGCAGCACGTCATACACCAAAAATGCTGCGTTGCCCACCACCAGCATCCCTGCCACCAGCAGGCCGGTCCAGTCCGCCGCCTCCGCCTGGAGGTCCGGCATGGTGAGCACGAAGAGCAGCAGCGCATACATGGCGCACAGGGCTGCGTTCAGCAGGATCAGCTTCACCGCCACCCGGATGGGTTTCCGGCGCAGATGCTGCAGCTTGGGCCGGAGCAGCGGGTACCACCCCAGAAAAAACACAAACAGAAAGGCCGCTTCCTTATCCGGCGCCAAAATGACGCTGAGGATGGAGGCTGCCACATAGAGCAGCAGGCCGCTGCGCATCCCCAGCTCCCAGACCACAGGGATGACCAGGGCACCGGCAATGGCCGGGCAGAGAAACGTGGACATGGGGACCATGGTGCCCAGCAGCATCACCACCAGCATGAGGGCAGCCAGGACGCCGCAGAAGGCGACCCGCAGACTGATTCGATGGGACACAACCATCACCTCCAATAAAATAAGGGCTTACTTTTTCTCGTCCGGTCCAGTGTCCTCTTCTTCCTTGCTTGGACTCTTTTTACCAAAAAACGGCCGCTTGAGGCCCTGTCGCATCCGGTTCCAGACGCTGTCTTCTCCTCGGAACAAGGGACGGAACTGGATGGTCTTGGGAACGATATAGGTGATCGTCCCCCGCTCGTCAATGCCGCCGATGTTCACATACTCCTGGGTGGCCACCGGGAGATTCCGTTTTCGCAGACGGGCATTGACAAACTCCCGGAGCAGGTAGTAGAAGGAGGCAAAGAGGGGCACCCCCAGCAGCATGCCCCAGAAGCCCATGAGATGGTTAAAGAGCAGCAGAGCGAAGAGCACCCAGAAGGCAGACAGGCCCGTGGAGTCTCCCAGGATCTTGGGCCCGATCACGTTGCCGTCCACCTGCTGGAGGATCACGATAAAGATGATGAAAATGAGACACTTCTTGGGATCGGTGAGCAGCAGCAGAAAGGCGCTGGGGATCGCCCCGAAGAAGGGCCCGAACACAGGAATAATGTTGGTGATGCCGATGATCACGCTGATGAGCAGCACATAGGGCATCTGCAAAATGGTGAGGCAGACCCCGCAGATGATGCCAATGATCAGGGAGTCCAGCAGCTTGCCGGAGACGAACCCGCTGAAAATCACGTTGATGACCCGAAGGTGCTTCAAAATGGTGTCGCAGGTGCGGCGGTTCCGGCACAGGGCAAACAGGATCTTCTTCCCCTGCCCCACGAACTGGTCCCGGCTCATGAGCAGGTAGACCATGACGATGATGCCGATGATAAAGTTCAGCAGGCTCTTGGCCACCGCCGCCACCCGGCTCGCCAGGTCCACCAGGGCGGAAAGAGGGTCCTCCTGGAGCCAGGCATTGAACGACTCGGTCACCCGGTCGGACACCTTCTGCAGGATCTCCACAGATTGTCCGTGGCTCTGGAGATAGTCTGCCAGCCGGTTGGAAAAGTCCCGGATCATCCCCGGAATACTTTCCACCAGGGACGGAAGATTGAACAGCAGCTGGGGCACAATAAAGTAGACAAACAAGACGATCAGCAGCAGCAGCACAAAAGTGGAAAACCCCGTGGCCATAGCCCGGGCCGTTTTCTTTTTCACATTATGGTAGAGCAGAAATTGCTCGGAAAACCGGGCCAGCGGATAGAGCAGATAGGCCATCACGCAGCCCAGTAAGATCGCCCGAAGGGAATCAAAGATCCCTCGAATGGAATCCCCGATGTTTTCCATATCCAGCAGGGCGCGGCACACCAAAAATACCACCACGATGCCCAGCAGAGCCAGGCAGCTGTACAGCAGGATCTTCTTGATCGGAAATCGCAAGGCAGACACCTTCTTTCTTTCCGTTTCCCGGCCTCAAAACCGGAAAACACGGAGTATTCTTTGATAGTATAACAAAGCTCTCCCCCCCTTGCAAGGCCAAGGCGGCAATCCTCCCCCGCCCCTCGAAAAAAACCTCAACTATTGGTTGATCCCATACGATGTCTATGGTAAAATGATCGGGAAAGGATCGGGTTGCCTGCAATCCATTCTCCTGAGAAAGGAGGTCGCTCTTTTGACGTACCCATTCCTCTGGCTGATCCTGCTGGTGGCCTTCGCCGCAGTGGAGGGCCTCACCGCCGGCCTGATCTCGATCTGGTTCTGTGCCGGCAGCCTGGCCGCGTTTTTTGCTGCGTGGCTGGACGCCTCCCTCACCGTGCAGATCGCCCTCTTCGCCGTGGTCTCCCTCATCTCCATGGCCCTCATTCGCCCTCTGGCAAAAAAGTACCTGCACACCAAGACAGAAAACACCAACGCTGACCGGATCCTCGGCACCCAGGCCGTGGTCACAGAATCCATCGACAACCTCCGGGCCGCCGGGCAGATCAAGGCCGGCGGTATGGTGTGGACCGCCCGGTCCGCCTCCGGAGACCCCATCCCCAAAGGAACATTGGTCCGGGTGGAGCGCATCGAAGGCGTCAAAGCCATCGTCTCTCTCCCGGAGAAAGGAAACGGTACCTCTTTATGACACCCGGAAAAATCGCCATCATCATCCTTGTGGTCCTTATCCTCATCATCCTGGCCCGGTGCATCCGCATCGTCCAGCAGTCCAAGGCCTATGTCATCGAGCGTATGGGCGCTTTCTATGCCGTTTGGGGGGTAGGCCTCCACTTTAAACTTCCTTTCATCGACCGCATCCAAAAGGTGATCTCCCTGAAAGAACAGGTGGCGGACTTCCCGCCCCAGCCGGTCATCACCAAGGACAACGTCACCATGCAGATCGACACCGTCCTGTACTTCCAGATCACCGACCCCAAACTCTACGCCTACGGGGTGGAAAATCCCATGAACGCCATCGAAAACCTCACCGCCACCACCCTGCGTAATATCATCGGCGAGCTGGAACTGGACCAGTCCCTCACCTCCCGCGATATCATCAACGCCCGGATGCGCAGCATCCTGGACGAGGCCACCGACCCCTGGGGCATCAAGGTCAACCGGGTGGAACTGAAAAATATCCTGCCCCCCAAGGACATCCAGAACGCCATGGAAAAGCAGATGCGTGCCGAACGGGAACGCCGGGAACAGATCCTCCAGGCCGAAGGCCAGAAGCAGAGCCAGATCCTGGTGGCCGAAGGCGAAAAGGCCTCCCGCATCCTCCGGGCAGACGCAGAAAAACAGGCCAGGATCATGGCCGCCGAGGCAGAGGCCACAGCCATCCTCAAGGTCAACGAGGCGATGGCCAACTCCCTGAAGCTCCTGAACGAAGCCAACCCCGCCGAAGCGGTCATCAAGATCAAGGCTCTGGAAGCCTTCCAGGCTGCCGCCAACGGCAAGGCCACCAAGATCATCATCCCCTCCGAGATCCAGGGGCTGGCTGGTCTGGCCGAGGGCATCGTGGAGACGGTCAAGCGGCCTGAGACCGGAAAGGCGCCCACACCGTCCGTTCCTCCCCTCACCCAAAAGCCGTAACCATGCATCACAACAAAACGCGCTGCGGAATCCTCCGCAGCGCGTTTTTTCTCACCGAATCAGGAAAAAGTAGGCCAGGACCACCACGCCCAAAACGATCCGATACCAGCCGAACACCGGACGAGGTCTTTGATTTCGGATAGATAACATCTACCGGACTTCTGCCTGAAAAATGTCCAACTTGTTATTGCAATTTGCGAAATATTTAACGAGGGAAAAGAATCCTATTAATACTATGATCATCTTCATCGCGCGCCAACCACCTATGGCAAGGAAAAATCCACACTTTTTTGGTGCGCTCGTTCGTTACAGTCACCTCATCCAAAAACCAGCCTGGCCTTTTACCCGAATTATCATGCCTAATGCGAATAAATTCAATGTTACCAAGTTCAGAAGAATAAATTTTATAGGTGCCAATATCCCCACGTTCAAAATCATCATCGGAACTATCAAGGGAATACTCGGAGCTATTTCCTTCAGATCCAAATAAAGTAAGGTATACACTAGCATTGGTGCCAGCACCAGGTATATCACCAGTGCTTACAGTAACTCTGTAATAAGTTCCGATCTCATGAACATTTCTTCCCATCTTAACGTCCTCCTTGCTTAATCCGTTTTGACAATGGTCATTACATATCAGCATCCTACTGAATGTTGTGTAGTATTATATACTCTCAAGAGGATAGTGTCAAGGATTATGCGCAAATTGGTCTGCAAACTCTGAGCGAATGAAGTCAAATGGCAAAAGAGCATCCTCGCAGATGGTCTTAAGGTGCTTCATGTTCATGCATTTCTTGTTCCCCCACCATGTGCTGGCCATATGGCGCAGACGAGCACAGACCAGCATAAAAGCCGAGTTTCCAGCCAACCACTCTCGTGCGGCGGCGGATTTTCCGGTTCAGCCGCTCAATGACATTGTTGGTGCGGATTCGTATCCAATGCTCTGAGGGAAAATCGGCATAGGCTAGCGTTTCTTCAACGCCATCCTCAATTTTCTGGATAGCTTCTTTGAGTTTGATTGCACGCAGCGCTGGCATTTGGACTTCTCCTACGGCTTCCCGCATCCCGAGACACTTGTCACAGACGATGAGTTTTACGCCGTCCAGCCCGCGTCCTCTGAGCCACTGAAAGAAGCTGACCCAGCTGACCTTATCCTCTTTCATACCTTCAGCAGCACTCAGAATCTCACTATATCCATCCTCATTTACAACAACTGCTACCAGAATAGCCATATTTTCATACTATCCGCCCCAGTTGCGCCGCAGATAGGTGCCATCCACATAGACGTACGGGTAACGGCTACCCTGTAGCGGGCGGTTACGCCATTCTTCAATATGGACATAGGCTTTCTTGTTCGACTCGCTGATGGTGGAGGAAGATATCTTGCTGCGCCCACAGGGCTTCAGTGATATCCTCCACACGGCGCACGGAGACGCCGGCCAGGTACATCTCAATGAGTGCTTCCTCCACGCTGCTCTCACGACGGCGGCAGCGAGAGCAGAATCGATTGGAACGAAAAACCATAAGGTGTGAACAAAGGAAGGTGGAAAAGGAGCGACAATTTGCGCTGCGCCAACAGAAAAAACGGGAGAAGTATCGGGGACATTGATCTTTTATGTCGAAAAAAAGAAAAGAGGGGTTCTTTCCGTCTTTTGAAAGCCGTAAAGAACCCCTCTTTTTGGTGCGGATGACGGGACTTGAACCCGTACGTCATAGACACACGCCCCTCAAACGTGCCTGTCTACCAGTTCCAGCACATCCGCAAATCACGGTTGCTTGGATAGTATACTCACTTTAAAAGGATTTGTCAATCCTTTTTTCTATTTTCCCGAAAGAAAGCCCGGCGTTTTTTCGCCGGGCTCTCTTTGTCTGCTTTTGGGGATAGAGGATTCCTCACCCTTTCAAAGAAGGGGGATACACACCCTTGTCGTGGAGATCTTTCAGCGCCTTCTCCACCACCGGGCGGTCCTCCTGATAGGTCACGCCAAACCACACAGCGTCCGTGTGGAGAACCGAGACCTTCAGCTTCCCCTGGCCGATGAGCTGGTCCACCAGCACCGGCAGGAGACATTCTGCCTTCAGCTCCTGGGGAGCCAGGCCATGGAGGAAGTTCTGGAAGTAGGTATCCAGCTCCTGGAAGATCCAGGGGGTAAAGCCCCAGAAGTTCATGGACACCACGCTCTCCGGGTCCAGAGGCTTCTCCTGGTCCGGGTCCTCGGTGTCGGCGATCCGTCCGTCGGGATAGAGCTTAATTTTCAGGGTCTCCTTCACCTTGTCCAGGTGGCCTTCCTTCAGCTGGCAGATGCCGCGGGAGACGGTCCCGTTTTCGCTCACCGTGTTTTTCAGGCGATAGCCCACCATGGCAGCCTCCCCCTCAGCGGGGAGGGCCAACAGCTTCTCCAGAATGGTGCGGTACGCAGACACCCCGTAGTAGTCGTCGGCGTTGATGATGGCAAAGGGCTCGTTCACGTGGTCCCGGGCGCACAGAGCAGCGTGGACAGTGCCAAAGGGCTTGGTCCGCTCTGCCGGGATCTGGTAGAAGTCCGGGACACTGGAGAAGTCCTGCACTGCGTACGCCACCTCCACCGGCTCTCCCTGGGGGGTCTTCATGGTCTGGATCCGGTCACCGCACAGGGTGTGGATGGTCTCTTCCATCCCCGGCTTGATGATAAAGACGATTTTGTGGAATCCGGCCTGGACCGCGTCATAGACGGAATATTCCATAATGGCTTCGCCATGGGGGCCGATGCCGTCGGTCTGCTTTTCGCCGCCGTATCGGGAACCCATCCCGGCTGCCATAATCACCAAAGTTGCTTTCATGCTTGATCGCTCCGTTTCACCGCCGCAGCGGTTTTTTTCATATTCTGCTTTATTATACTATGGTTCTTCCTGTTTTTCCATGGTTGGGGCCATTTTTCTCCGATTCTTTTCTCCGTCCGAAAAAAGTTTTCCCGGGAAACCCAAAAAAAGAGTCGTCATCCCCGCCAAACTATGGTTTAATAGAGACAGAATCGCAGCACCGCTGCACCAAAGGAGGCCTCTCTATGGAACAACTGACCCTTCGCTGGCACGGCCACGCCTGCTTTGCCCTGACCTGCCGGGACTTTACCGTGGTCTTTGACCCCTACGAGGACAACTATGTCCCCGGCTTCTCTCCCCTGGATGTCCAGGCCGACCTGGTCCTCTGCTCCCACCAGCACGGCGACCACGGCGCGGCCCATGTGGTCAAGCCCCGCACCGGCCACCAGAATCCCTTCCAGATCACCACCATCGAAACCTTCCACGACCCGGAAGGGGGTGCGCTCCGAGGCAATAACACCATCCACATCCTCCAGGCCGGTTCTCTGCGCCTGGCTCACTTCGGCGACCTGGGCTGCGAACTGGCCCCCGCCCAGCTGGCGGAGCTCTCCGGCCTGGACGTGGCGCTCATCCCCGTGGGCGGCTTCTACACCATTGGCCCGGAAGAGGCCAAGGCCCTCATTGACACCATCCGCCCCAAAGTGGTGGTACCCATGCACTACCGGATGGGCGACGTGGGTCTGCCCACTGTGGCGGAACTGGAGGAATTCCTGGCCCAAATCGGCGGGGACTACGTCTATTATCCCGGCGATACCATCACCATCAACGAAGGCACCAAACCCCAGGTGGCCGTGCTCACCTATAAGGGATGAGCACACAGCCTTCCCCGGGCGACACCCCGGAACTGGTGCTGGCCTATGACCGGCAGGAAGACGTGCTGGCCCTTCTCACAGAATACACTGACAGCATCCTCCAGCATGGCGAGGAAGTCCGGCAGTGCCTGCAGTCGCAGCACCTGGAAGAGGAGCTAATAGATCTTCAAACCAAATACGCTCTCCCCCACGGCCGCCTGTACCTGGCCCTGGTCCAGGGGGTTCCGGCAGGGTGCGTCGCCCTCACGCCAAATGATGACAAATTCTGCGAGATCAAGCGGCTGTACCTCCGTCCGGCGTTCCGTGGTCACCATTTGGAGGAGCTGCTGACCCAGAGGGTGATTCAGGACGCCAAAGCCATCGGATACCGTCACATGCGGCTGGACACCTTTCCGTTCATGGTAGAAGCCATTGGGCTGTATCAGCGTCTCGGCTTTACCTTCATCCCCCGCTACAACGACAACCCCGCAGAAAACGCCCTTTTTATGCAGCTGGACTTATAACGGCAAAAACGCACAGAAACCCATGGTTTCTGTGCGTTTTCTTGCTTTTTATCGTTCTGCCAGGGCCTTATCATAGGCTGCCTTGGTCTTTGCGTCAAAGCAAACCATGGTCACCTGCTCCGGCAGGGGATGCTCCGCCAGGAAAGCACGGATCTCCCGGATGGCAATGGCAGCTGCCTGGGCCAGGGGGAAATGGTACACCCCTGTGCTGATGGAGGGGAAACACACGGTTTTGCATCCCTTTTCCGCCGCCAGGGCCAGGCAGGACCGATAGCAGGAGGCCAGCAGGTCCGGCTCTCCGTTTTCGCCCCCGCGCCAGATGGGTCCGGGGGTGTGGATCACATAGGAGGCCGGCAGGCGGTACCCTCCTGTGATCTTGGCTTTGCCCGTGTCGCAGCCGTGCAGCGTGCGGCACTCTGCCAGCAGATCCGGCCCGGCTGCCCGGTGGATGGCGCCATCCACCCCGCCGCCCCCCAGAAGGCTGGTGTTGGCAGCGTTCACAATGGCGTCGCAGGTCTGCCTGGTGATATCCCCCTGTATGACAGAAATCCGTGGGTCCATGCCATTTCCTCCTTTGTTACAGCGCCCGGGAGTGCTCGCTGCGAATCCGGCCTTTGCCTCCCAGCACATCGTCGATCATCTTCAGGAACATCGCCCGGTCGTCGGGAAGGGTCCCCTTCAAGGGCAGATAGTTGGAGGCGTGGTTGCTGGTAAAGTGGAAGGGACCGTAGTTGAGGCCCTCCACCAGCGCCCGGGTCTCCTCCAGGTACTCCCGGGCCGTGATCATCTGGAAGCGGCCCTCCCGCACGTCCTGATACATGGGAGAGTTGGGCTCCGGCATATAGGACAGGCAGGAGACATGGTTGGCCTGCATCTGGTTGAGCACCCGGATGGTCTCTTCTACGTGCTTCTTGGACCCCTCGCCAGGACCGGCCAGGCCCAGGATCACCGTGACCCACAGGTCGATCCCTGCAGTTTTCAGCATATTCGCCGCCTGGAGCATCTGACTGGAGGTGACCCCCTTGTTGACCTTCTTCAGCAGGTCATCCCAGCCGCTCTCCACCCCCAGATAGGCCCGGGTGAGGCCGGCCTTCCGCAGTTCGTTCAGCTGCTCCTGGCTCTTGGTCATGGTGCTCCGGGTGCCGGCGTATACCGTCACCTGGCGCAGATGGGGAAAGGCTGCGTACAGCGCCTCCAGAATTTGCAGCAAATGCTCCTGCCGCATCACAATGGCGTCGCCGTCGCAGAGGAACACCTTATCCACGTTCTCCGGGCCGTAGTATGCCTGGGCCATGGCGATGTCCTCCATGATCTCCTTCATCTTCCGCACATGGAACTTCTTGGTCTTGTACATCCCGCAGAACGTACACTTGTTATGGGAACATCCCACCGTGCACTGGAGCAGATAGCTCCGCCACTCTCCGGGGGGACGATAGATCTGACCTTCATAACGCATGGTTCTTCCTCCTGTCTTACTGCTCGCTCCCGCCGGAGCGAATGATTTTTTTCAGGGATTTCTCCGCTTTCTTCCGGGGAATCATCACTTCCCGGCCGCAGCCCTGACACCGAAGACGAAAGTCCATCCCCACCCGGAGGACCAACCACCGTCTGTCGCCGCAGGGATGCTCCTTCTTCATCTCAAGAATATCCCCTGGAATAATATCCATATGCCATCCACCTCCCCAAAGCAAGGAACTGGCAAGTTTTCCTTTTCGTCCGAATATAGTTGAGGCAGACTTTGTCTCAACCCATTGATGATTGTTATGAAGAAAGGAAGGCAAGCTATGTCCAACCTGTATCCCCCGGAAGGGCGCCTTCTGCACACCTCGGATAATCAGGCTGCCTGCGCCAGCCTCCCAGCTCTCCTGGCCGCCATGGACCGGGAAACCGTCCTGGAAGGGCGTGCTGTTCTCTGCACCCCTTCCCATGATCTCTCCGTCCGCCTGGGCCCCTTCACCGGGATCATTCCCCGGGAGGAAGCCGCGCTGGGTATCCGGGAGGGGACCGCGCGGGAAATCGCCATCCTCTCCCGGGTGGGAAAGCCGGTGGCGGTCACCGTCACCCGGCAGGACGAGGAGGGACGTCTGATCCTCTCCCGCCGCCGGGCACAGGAGCGGGTCCTGGACCGATTGGCGGCCCAGCCGCCGGGCACGGTACTGCCCGCGGTCATCACCCACCTGGCCGGGTTCGGCGCCTTTGCAGACGTAGGCTGCGGCGTGATCTCCATGGTGGGCATTGAAAACTGTTCGGTCTCCCGGATCTCCCATCCCTCCTGCCGGTTCTCTCCCGAGCAGGACATTTTTGTGGTGCTCACCGGGGTGGACCGAAAGGCCCACCGGGTCTATCTCTCCCACAAAGAGCTGCTGGGCACCTGGGAGGAAAACGCCGCCCGGTTCTCCCCCGGTATGACCGTACCCGGCATCATCCGGGGCATCAAGGAGTACGGCGCCTTTGTGGAGCTGGCCCCCAACCTCACCGGGCTGGCCGACCGCACCGAAGGGCTGCGGGAAAACCAGCGGGTCTCGGTCTATCTGAAATCCATTCAGCCCAAAGCCATGAAGGTGAAGCTGAACATCATTGGACCGCTGGAGGACCTGTCAGGACCGCCTCCCCTACCCTATGTTATCACCTCTGACCGGATCACCCGGTGGGACTACTCGCCCCCCGACTGCACCCGCGCCAAGGTATTTCGTGACTTTTCCTATCCCTGTCCCTTGACAGAGTCCCAGTAACGCTTGGCCGCCTGCTCGGTTTTGTTCTCCCCGTACCGGTAATAGACCCGGTCTTTCAGCTCGTCAGGGAGATACTGCTGGGCCACATAATGGTTGGGGTAGTCGTGGGCGTAGCGATAGCCCAGACCATGCCCCAGTTTGGCGGCGCCCCCGTAGTGGGCGTCCTGTAAATCCGCCGGGATGTTGCCGCTCTTCCCTGCCCGCAGGTCAGCCATGGCCTGGTCAATGGCCATCATGGCACTGTTGGACTTGGGGGCGGTGGCCAGGAAAATGACCGCCTGGGCCAGAGGGATGCGGGCCTCGGGCAGGCCCAGCATATTGGCGCTGTCCACGCAGGCCTTCACCACGGAGACCGCCTGGGGATAGGCCAGCCCCACGTCCTCGCTGGCGATCACCATGAGGCGGCGGCAGGGGGAGATCAGGTCTCCTGCTTCCAGCAGGCGGGCCAGATAGTGGATGCCTGCATCCGGGTCGGAGCCCCGGATGGACTTCTGAAAGGCCGAGAGAATGTCGTAATGGCTGTCCCCGTCCCGGTCGTATCGCATGGCAGAGCGCTGGGACAGGGTCTGCGCTTCCTCCAGGGTAAGGGTGATCTCCCCTCGATCCATGGCGTGGGCTGCAAAGAGGGCCTCTACTGCGTTCAGGGCCTTTCGCACGTCCCCGCCGCAGCTCTGGGCCACGTGGGCCAGAACGCCCTCCTCCCACTGCACCGACACGCCCCGGGTCTTGGCCAGATGGTCCACCCCCCGGCGGACCACCGGCTCCACCTCTTCCGGGGACACCGGCTTGAACTCAAAGACGGTCGAGCGGCTGAGCACCGCGTTGTACACGTAGAAATACGGATTTTCCGTGGTAGAGGCAATGAGGGTCAGGCTCCCGTTTTCCATAAACTCCAGCAGGCTCTGCTGCTGCTTCTTGTTGAAGTACTGGATCTCGTCCAGATAGAGCACCACCCCTTCCGGCGCCAGCAGGGTCCCTACATCCTTGGTGACCGCTTTGATGTCCGCCAGGGAGGCGGTGGTGGCGTTGAGCCGGTAGAAGGGCCGGTGGATACGGGCCGCAGCGATCTCCGCCACGGTGGTCTTTCCCGTCCCGGAGGGGCCATAAAAGATCATATTGGGAATGGTGCCGCCCTGGATGATCCGGCGGAGGACCCCCTGCTCTCCCAGGATATGCCTCTGTCCGGCTACTTCGTCGATGGTTTTTGGCCGGAGCGCGTCTGCCAACGGCTGGTACACAGCCCCTCCCCCCTTTCCACAGGTAAAAATAAGGAGAACGACATCCGTCGTCCTCCTTATTTTAACAGTAGTTCACTTACTCGTAAAGGGGATATTTCGCGGTGAGCTGGGCCACTTCCTGGCGGATCTCATCCTGCTTGGCGTCGAACTCGGTGGCGGTCTTCCAGATGAGTCGGCCGATGACCTTCATGTCCTCCTCCTTGAAGCCCCGGCTGGTGGCAGCGGGCACGCCCACCCGGATGCCGCTGGTGACGAAGGGAGACTGGGGATCGTCGGGGATGGTGTTCTTGTTGACGGTGATGTTCACCTGGTCCAGACGCTTCTCCATCTCCTTGCCGGTGATGTTGGCGGGACGCAGGTCCACCAGCATCAGGTGGTTGTCGGTGCCGCCGGACACCAGCTGGAAGCCGGACTCCATGAGGCTCTCGGCCAGAACGGAAGCGTTCTTGATGACCTGCTGCTGATAGGTCTTGAACTCAGGCTTCATGGCCTCGCTCAGGGCCACAGCCTTGGCGGTGATGATGTGCATCAGGGGGCCGCCCTGGGAGCCGGGGAAGATGGCCTTGTCGATGGTCTTGGCCAGGTTCTCCTTGCAGAGGATGATGCCGCCTCTGGGACCACGGAGGGTCTTATGGGTGGTGGTGGTCACCACGTCGGCGTAGGGCACAGGAGAGGGATGCAGGCCGGTAGCCACCAGGCCGGCAATGTGGGCCATGTCCACAAAGAGGTAAGCACCCACTTCGTCAGCGATCTCACGGAAGGCCTTGAAGTCAATGATCCGGGGGTAAGCGGAAGCGCCAGCCACGATCATCTTGGGCTTGTGCTTTCTGGCCAGATCCCGCACCTGATCGTAGTCGATGCGATGGGTCTTGGCGTCCACCCCGTAGGGGACGATGTTATAGTTGAGACCGGAGAAATTCACAGGGCTGCCGTGGGTCAGGTGTCCGCCGTTGTCCAGGTTCATACCCATGACAGTGTCGCCCACGTTGCACAGGGCCTGGTACACCGCATAGTTGGCGGAAGCGCCGCTGTGGGGCTGTACGTTGGCGTGATCGGCGCCGAAGAGCTGCTTTGCGCGGTCCCGAGCAATGTCTTCCACCACGTCCACGCATTCGCAGCCGCCGTAGTACCGCTTACCGGGGTATCCTTCCGCGTACTTGTTCGTGAGAACCGTGGACGCGGCTGCCAGAACTGCCTCGCTGACAAAGTTTTCAGAGGCGATGAGTTCGATGTTTCTGCGCTGACGGTCGTACTCCGCTTTCACTGCGTTTCCCACCTGGGGATCCTGCTGGATCAGGAAATCAATGACATCTTTGACCACAATATTCGCTCCTTTTCCTGTAATTTCTAAGGTGGCGGTTTTTTTGTAACGAATGTATTATACCCCAACCTCGAAAAAATTCCAATGACTATCCCGTGACTTTATGCTATACTATTTATACGAAAAACAGAGACTGCCCAAAAAGGAATCGGTACGTTTTATGAAAAATACAGAAGATATTCTCGCCATCATTCAGGCCCTCAAGGAGCTGTATCCCGACGGTATCTGCTCCCTCCAATACGAAAAGGACTACGAGCTCCTCTTTGCCACCCGTCTGGCTGCCCAGTGCACCGACGAGCGGGTCAACCAGGTGACCCCCGCCCTCTTCCAGCGCTTCCCCTCTCTGGACGCTCTGGCCCAGGCGGAGCCTGCCGACGTAGAACCCTACATCCACTCCTGCGGCTTCTTCCGGGCCAAAGCCCGAGACATCGTGCTAGCCTCCCAGATGCTGCTCTCCGACTTTCACGGCACCGTACCCGGCACCATGGAAGAGCTGCTGAAGCTCCCCGGCGTGGGCCGGAAAACCGCCAACCTGATCCTGGGGGATGTATACCACACCCCCGGCGTGGTGGTGGCGGACACCCATTGCATCCGCATCTCCGGCCTTCTGGGCCTCACCGATGGCACCAAGGACCCGGGAAAAACCGAAGCCCAGCTCCGGGCCTGTCTGCCCCCGGAGGAGTCCAACGACTTCTGCCACCGGCTGGTCCTCCACGGCCGGGCGGTCTGCCGGGCCAGAAAGCCCGACTGCCTCCGCTGCACCCTCCGCCCCTGGTGTGACCATTTTATGTCCAGCCAGCAGGAAGAGTCCTAAATCATGCCCACCAAAAACGCCCACACCCGAAAAAACGGGTGTGGGCGTTTCCTATTTATCGTTTTAATCCTTTTGGCTCTCCCGGTACTGCCGGGCCAGGATACGCAGGCCATCGATGATGAGGTCGTGGTCCACCACGTCGATAAGGTCCGTATTGTCCGCGATCAGCTGGGCCAGGCCGCCGGTGGCCACCACCTTGGCCCGGTCGCCAAAGCCGGTCTCCTTCTTTGCCCGGCGAATGAGATACTCCGCAGAGCCAATATGACCCATAATCAATCCTGCCTGGATCTGGGAGACCGTGGTCATGCCCAGCACCGTCTCCGGCAGCTGCAAGTCGATCTGGGGCAGCATGGCCGCCTGCTGGAACAGGGCGTTCACCGAAGTCCGCACCCCGGTCAGAATACAGCCCCCCAGGTACACCCCCTGCTCGTTCACTGCGTCCATGGTGGTAGCGGTCCCAAAGTCCAGCATGATAACCGGCTTGCCGTACTTCTCCATGGCAGCCACGCAGGCCACCGAGCGGTCAGGACCCAGACGCTCGTCCCCCTCGTAGTCCAGCTTGGGGAACACATCCACGTCTACTACAATGGGCTTTTTCCCAAAATACCGGGTGATCCCCTGGGTCAGCGCGGGCATCACCTGGGGCACCACCGACACGATGATGCTCTCCGTCACCGCCTTGGGCTCCAGACCGAACTGGTGGAAGTACTGGCACCCCAGAAGACCCAGTTCATCTGCCGTCCGGGTGGGGTCAGTGGCCAGGCGGAACGATCCTACCATTCTCTCCCCCTCCAAGAGACCAAACACGATGTTTGTGTTTCCTACGTCAATGGCCATCAGCATGGTGCGCTCCTCCTCTGTCTGCCAGTCTGGTTTCTCCCCAAATCTTTAAAAATGGAGTCGATGAGAGCATCATAGCACAGTTGCGCCGGTTTTTCCACTCTTATTTTTCTCTCCGCCAGGTACAGTCCCGGCCCTTCCCTCATATACCGTGGTACCACGACCACAAGGAGGAATCCATCCATGCAGCATTCATCCGGCTCTTTCGGCCAGTCTTCCCAGGCGAAGAAACTCCTGGAAAATCAGGCGGCCATCCGCAAGCTGCTCTCCGATCCTGAGACCAGAAAGGTCCTTCAGCTCCTGCGGAAGAGAGACAGCGCCCAACTGCAGCAGGCCGCCCAGGCCGCTATGAAGGGGGACGCCTCCGCCCTGAACCGCATCATGTCTGATCTCTCCCGCAGCCCCGAGGCCGCAAAAGCCATGGAGCATCTGAACCAGTCTCTCAACCAGTAAACCCAGCCATTCAGCGGAAAGGAGGGGGTCCCCCATGGCTGATTTCGAGCAGACCCTGAATTCCCTGCTCTCAGACCCGGACGCAATGGGACAAATCATGGCCCTGGCAGGAAAGCTGGGAGGAGCCCCCTCCGCCCCCCAGGAAGCGCCCTCTGCCCAGGAGGGTGTGCCCAGACCAGAAGAAAGCCCTGCGGCACAGGACCTTTTCTCCTCAGAAGAGGAGGGCGAGGTGCAGGAGGTCTTCTCTTCTCAGGAGGAACCATCACCCTTTCCCGACCTGGACCAGCTGGCCAAAATGGGACAGCTCATGGAGCTCTTCCAAACCGCCCAGGCCGACCCGGAGACCATGGCTCTGCTCTCTGCCCTGCGTCCCTTTCTCCGAGAGGATCGCCAGCGCAAGCTGGACCGGGCTATGCGCCTGGCCTCCCTCTCCCGGGCCGCCCGAACCGCCATCCGACTGTGGAAGGACGGTGAGCTCCATGTATAACGCCTACATACCCGGACCCCAACCCTATGAAAAAATCCCGGAGGAATCTCCCCCGGGATTTGACGCTGCTTCGTCGTCTCTGTTTGGTTCCAAGCTGGGCGGGCTGTCCGGTCTGCTGAAAAAGTTCGGTCTGGACCGGCTGGACTCCGGGGACCTTCTTTTGCTGCTCATCCTCTTCCTGCTCCTGCGGGAAAAGGATCAGTGGGACCCCATTCTCCTCTTAGCCCTGGCCTTTGTCTTTCTCTCCGACAACGGTCGGTGAATAGGTGTGCAGCACCTTGCCATCCGGCAGAGAGAAGCTGACTTCCTCGTCCATGGGAGCTTTCAGAAGGGTCTGGTGCATTTCGTAGACCACCTTGCCCTGCTCCAGGGTCTCTCCCCGGTAGAGCAGGCCCGTGGCCGTCTCGATCCAGTAGCAGTCCTTGCGGTCGCCGTCTCCCTGGATCTCCACGTAAATGCAGTCCCGGCCGTCCCTGGTCTCGTACCGGGCAGCTGCGATCTGTTGCGGGTCCGCCTTCAGCACGTCCTCATAGGTGGGGATCCGCTGGGCCAGGTCGGCGGATGTCTCCTCCGCGGGCATCTCCCGCCAGGTATCGTCTCCGTGATACCAGAGATACAAGGTTCCGTCCCCTACCAGCCGATACTGGGTCAGCCCATTCTCTGTGAGGGCGGTCTTGGTGTACCCCTGGTCCGACCAGATCTGCACGATGGTGGACGCACTGCCTTCCTGACCATCCGCCGTCCAGAAGAGGGTCACAGCCAGCTCCCGATAGGAATTCTCCGGCCGGGACAGGGTTTTGATGACGCTCTGCACCGTGGCCGGGGTCACGTCAATGGGCAGCTGCCCCTCTTCCCCGGTTCCTGCCGCCGCCTGGCTGATGTCTGGCAGCTTCACCTCCGGGATCTTTGCCGTCAGGGCAGGGACCCCGAAGCTCACGAACACCGCCACGCAGATGGTGACCGCAATGGCCGCCACCAGAATGGTCCGGCTTCGCTGCTCCACAGGGGGTTTGTCCACTTTCTTATCCATGGTACACGCTCCAGTTTCTCAAACAGAAAACTCGTCCGGCCGCTGGCGGCGCAGCCCCTTCTTCCACAAAATGCCGTCCACGATCCGGCGGCAGGCCTGGCCATCCCCGTAGGGGTTGACCGCCCGGGCCATGGCCTCATAGGCCTCCGGGTCTGTGAGCAGGCGCACGCCATGGGCATACACGGTTTCTTCCTCCGTACCGGCCAGCAGGACGGTCCCTGCTGCTACGGCCTCCGGCCGCTCCGTCTCCCGACGGAGCACCAGCACCGGCCGGCCCAGGGCAGGCGCTTCCTCCTGGAGCCCGCCCGAGTCGGTCATAACAAAGGAAGACCGGGCCATCAGGTTGTGCATTTCATCCGGCGTAAGAGGCTCGATCAAATGAATCCTCTCGTGGCCCCCTAAGTAGGTCTGGGCAGCCTCCCGCACCACGGGAGACAGATGCACAGGGTACACCAGCTCCACCTGGGGGAAGTCCTCCGCCAACCGGCGCAGGGCCCGCATGATATTGGTCATGGGCTGACCATAGTTCTCCCGCCGGTGGCAGGTCACCAAAATCACCCGCTTCCCTTCGTAGTCCAGGGTGTTCAGCAGGTCTGTGCGGAAGGTGTAGTCCGGGCGGACGGTGGTCTTAAGGGCGTCGATCACCGTGTTGCCGGTGACGAACACCCCGTTCTCAATGCCTTCCCTGGCCAGATTTCTCCGGTTGGCATGGGTGGGGCAGAAATGAAGCTCCGCCAGGTCGCCCACCAGGGTACGGTTCATCTCCTCCGGGAAGGGGGAGTACTTGTCCCAGGTGCGCAGGCCCGCTTCCACGTGGCCCACGGAGATCTTCTGATAAAAGGCGGCCAGCGCCCCGGAAAACGTGGTGGACGTATCCCCGTGGACCAGCACCAGGTCCGGCCGTTCCCGGGAAAAGACCTCCTCCAGCCCCAGCAGGCACTTGCTGGTGATGGTGTACAGGCTCTGCCGAGCCTCCATGATATTCAGGTCATAGTCCGGCGTAATATCAAAAAGGCGGAGAACGTCGTCCAGCATCTCCCGATGCTGCGCAGTAATGCAGCAAATGCTTTTAATCTCTTCTCTGCTCTCCAGCTCCTTCACCAGAGGCGCCATCTTCACAGCCTCCGGTCGGGTCCCGAAGATCGTCATGACTTTCAGAGGCATGGTCTTTCTCCCCCTCCTTTTGGGTATTGTCCGGCTGGGCGCTGCCGTGACTCAGGGAGATCTTCCCTGCGATGAGGCCCGCCAGACACAGGGCACACAGCAGTACAATGGCCTTCAGCGGGCCGCTGGTGGTGAGCACCACAGCAGACAGGCCCAGAATCGCGCTGATGATATACAGGATGGACACCGCCTGCTTCTGGTTAAAGCCCATGTCGATGAGACGGTGGTGCACATGGCTGCGGTCGGGCGCCATGGGGTTTTGTCCCTTGGACACCCGGCGCAAAATGGCAAAGCAGGTGTCAAACAGCGGCAGCCCCAGCATCAGGAAGGGGACTGCAAAGGATATGATGGTGTAAAACTTAAAGAGTCCCTGGATGGACACCGTAGCCAGAATAAAGCCCAGGAAGGTGGAACCGGTGTCTCCCATGAAGATCTTGGCCGGGTTCAGATTATAGGGCATGAACCCGATGCAGCCTCCGGCCAGGGCCGCCATCATGAGAGCCACCACGCCCTCGCTCACCAGCATGGCGATCACCAGCATGGTGAGGGAACTGATGGTGGCCACTCCCACCGCCAGGCCGTCCAGGCCGTCGATGAGGTTCACTGCGTTGGTGATGGCCACGATCCAGATCACCGAGATGGGAATGGACAGGCTCCCCAGGGACCAGTAGGGGTTATCGCTGAACAGGTTGGGGTTGGAGATCACCTGGATCACGTTGCCCCCCATGACCGCCATCAGCGCCGCTACGATCTGTACGATGAGCTTAGGCAGGGCGGGCAGGGCGTAGATGTCATCCAGCACCCCCAAAATCACAATGATCACGCCCCCCAGCAGCATCCCCTGCAACGGACGGGACAGGGGAACGAACACCAGGGTGCTGAGCAGAAATCCGAAAAAAATCGCCAGGCCGCCCATCCGGGCAATGGGATGGTCATGCATTCTCCGTCCATCCTTGGGGACATCGATGGCGCCCACCTTCTGGGCCAGGGACTTGACCACAGGGGTGGCGATGAAGGAGATCAGCATGGCTGCCACCAGGGCCGCCATGATCTTTGCAATCGCCGGCAGTTCCATAGTCATAATGTTGTACACTCCTTTGGGTAAGAGCCCCGTACCGGGTCAACGGGGAGCAAAGCCCACTTTCTTGTGCACCTTGCGCAGGGTCTTGCGGGCGATGGCAGAGGCCTTCTCTGCGCCCTGACGATAGAGGCTCTCCAGATAGGCCTTGTCGTTCAGCAGACGCAGGGTCTCCTCGCGGATGGGACGCAGGGCTTCCACCACGGCGTCGCCTACGGCGGGCTTAAAGGTACCGTAACCCTGGCCGGAGAACTCCTGTTCCACCGCTTCGGGGGTCTTGCCGGTAACAGCAGCGTAGATCTCAATGAGGTTGGACACGCCGGGCTTGTCGGGGGAACGGTAGATGCCGCCCTCGCTGTCGGTGACAGCCCGCTTAAACTTGCGGATGATGTCCTCCGGCTTGTCCATCACCAGAATGTAAGAGTTCTCGTTGGGGCTGGACTTGCTCATCTTCTTGTCGGGCTCGCTCAGGGACATGACCCGGGCAGCCACTTCGGGGATATAGGCATCCGGCATGGTGAACACATCCCCATAGATGCCGTTGAACCGCTGGGCAATGTTCCGGGTGAGCTCCACGTGCTGCCGCTGGTCCTCGCCAACGGGCACCAGGTCAGTCTGATACAGCAGGATATCCGCTGCCATCAGGCTGGGATAGGTGAACAGGCCCGCGTTTACATTGTCTGCATGGGATGCCGATTTATCCTTAAACTGGGTCATCCGGCTCAGCTCGCCGTACATGGTGTAGCAGTTGAGCACCCAGGCCAGCTCTGCGTGCTCCGGCACGTGAGACTGGATGAAGATGATGCTCTTCTCCGGGTCCAGGCCGCAGGCGATGAACTGGGCATAGAGCTCCAGGCTCTGGCGGCGCAGGGCTGCGGGGTCCTGGCGGACGGTGATGGCGTGCTCGTCAGCGACGCAGTACAGTGCATTATAGTCGTCCTGAAGGGACACCCAGTTGCGCAGAGCGCCCAGGTAGTTGCCCAGGGTGATCTTGCCGCTGGGCTGGGTTGCGCTGAAAATGATCTTCTTATCTTTTTCCATAGAACCTCCCTGCGTGGTGGTCCACGCAAATTAAGAATAATATAGTCTCTCGATTCCTCTCGATCTTAAATCATGTTTTTTATCTTACCACAACAGAATCTTCCGTGCAATACCACGCAATAATCCTTGACAATTCCCCAGGCAAATTTTAGAATATACTTTCAGAACAATGTTATTACCACTTGAATTTAGGAGGCATTCCCCATGGATATGACCTGGTTTGACCAGATGGAAGCCCAGATCCCCAAGGGCTCCGTTCGTACCCGCTTTGCCCCTTCCCCCACCGGGTATATGCACGTGGGCAACCTGCGCACCGCCCTGTATACCTGGCTCATCGCCCGGAAGGCCGGCGGGACCTTTATCCTCCGCATTGAAGACACCGACCAGGAGCGCTTCGTGGAAGGCGCCACAGAGATCATCTACTCCACCCTGCGCAAGTGCGGCCTGGACTGGGACGAAGGTCCTGACCTGGGCGGCCCCGTGGGCCCCTACATCCAGACCGAGCGCCGGGGTCTTTACGGCAAGTACGCCGACCTCCTGCTGGAAAAGGGCGGCGGCTACCGCTGCTTCTGCAAGCCCGGCGAGGGCGAGGTGAGCGTCACCCTGCCCAACGGCTCTGTGATCAAAAAGCACAAGTGCGGCTGTCCCTCCCTGACCCCCCAGGAGATCCAGGCCAAGCTGGACGCCGGTGAACCCTCTGTCATCCGGCAGAAGATCCCCGAGACCGGCACCACCACCTTCTCTGACACCGTTTTCGGCGACATCACTGTGCCCAACGCCGAACTCTCCGACAACGTGCTCATGAAGACCGACGGCCTGCCCACCTATAACTTTGCCAACGTCATCGACGACCACCTCATGGGCATCACCCACGTGGTGCGCGGCTCCGAGTACCTCTCCTCCGCCCCCAAGTACAACCTCCTCTATGAGGCATTCGGCTGGGAAGTTCCCACCTACATCCACTGCTCCCCCGTCATGCGGGACGCACACAACAAGATGTCCAAGCGTCACGGCGACCCCTCCTACGAGGACCTGCTGGCCCTGGGCTATCTCTCCGAGGCTGTGGTGAACTACGTGGCCCTGCTGGGCTGGAGCCCCGGCGTCGAGCAGGAGATCTTCTCCCTGAAAGAACTGTCGGAGATCTTTGACGCCAAGGGCATTTCCAAGTCCCCCGCTATCTTCGACATGGAAAAGCTCAACTACTTCAACAGCTCTTACCTGAAGACCCTCTCCCCCGAGGACTTCTTCACTGTGGCAGAGCCTTACCTGAAGCAGGGCATCAAGAATCCCCACATTGACCTGCGTCTGGTGGCTCCCCTGCTCCAGACCCGGCTGAACACCCTCACCGAGATCCCCCCCATGCTGGACTTCTTTGACACTCTCCCCGCCTACTCCAACGTGCTTTATCTCCACAAAAAGATGAAGACCAACGAGGAGAACTCTCTGGAGGCTCTCCAGATGGTAGTGCCGGTGTTCGAGGCCATGGAAGAGTGGACCTTCCAGTCCGTCCATGACGCGCTCATCCACCTGGCTGAGGAAAAGGGTCTGAAAAACGGCCGGATCATGTGGCCCGTCCGGGTGGCAGTCTCCGGCAAGCCCACCACCCCCGGCGGCGCAGTAGAACTGTGCCAGATCCTGGGCAAGGAGGAGACCCTCCGGAGAATCGCCGTGGGCATCCAGCAGTTGACCCCCAACCCCCAAGGCATAATTGGAGCAACCATATGAAAAAAACGATCCCTTTGGCACGCTGCCAAAGGGATCGTTTTTTGCTTTCGCACAAGAAAAAGACCCAGTCGGTTTCCCGACCGGGTCTTTTGTAGGCAAATTTTCTGAGGCGAGCTCAGACCAACTAAATAAATTAGTGGACCTTGTTGGACAGCAAAGCGCCAGAGATAACGATCTTCTGGATCTGGTTGGTGCCCTCGAAGATGCAGTATGCCTTGATGTCGCGGAAGATCTTCTCAACGCAGTCTTCCTTCATGTAGCCCTTACCGCCCATCAACTGGACAGCGTCGGTGCAGACTTCCATAGCAGCGTTGGTAGCGAACATCTTAGCCATAGCAGCTTCCTTGGAGAAGGGCAGGCCGTTTGCCTGCAGATAGTTAGCGTGGGTAACCAGCAGACGGGAAGCCTCGATCTTGGTGGCCATGTCAGCCAGCATCCACTGGATGCCCTGTCTCTTGGAAACGGGAGCGCCGAAGGTGACTCTTTCCTTCACGAAAGCGATAGCTTCGTCCAGAGCGCGGCGAGCGATACCGACAGCCAGAGCGCCGACGCAAGCACGGGACTTGTCCAGGGTCTTCATAGCGAAGCCGAAGCCCTTGCCCAGGCCTGCCTCACCACCAACCAGGTTGAAGGCGGGAACGCGAACG
>NZ_JAXDRS010000045.1:0-69866 GCF_034090835.1 Evtepia sp. | reverse complement strand
TCGTCCAGAGCGCGGCGAGCGATACCGACAGCCAGAGCGCCGACGCAAGCACGGGACTTGTCCAGGGTCTTCATAGCGAAGCCGAAGCCCTTGCCCAGGCCTGCCTCACCACCAACCAGGTTGAAGGCGGGAACGCGAACGTTGTCGAACTTCAGGGAGCAGGTGGAGATGGTACGGAAGCCGCACTTGTCCTCATACTTGGTGACGGAGAAACCGGGGATGCTGGTGGGAACCATGAATGCGGAGATGCCCTTGGTGCCCTGGGAAGGATCGGTCATAGCGAACACGCAGACGATGTCAGCCTCACCGCCGTTGGTGATGAAGCACTTCTCGCCGTTGATGACCCACTCGTCGCCTTCCTTGACAGCAGTGGTCTTAACGTTGGAAGCATCGGAACCGGACTGGGGCTCGGTCAGAGCGAAAGCAGCGTAGCCCTTGCCCTCGATGATGTGCTTGGCGAAGTACTGAACCTGCTCGGGGGTGCCGCCGATCAGAATGGGCTTCAGAGCCAGGTTGGTGGTCTGCATGACGGAAGCGAAGTTGCCGTCATAGTAACCCATCTCTTCGTACATAACCTCAGCAACTTCCAGAGGAACCTTGTTGCCGCCGAATTCCTTGGGGATCTCGAAGGTGTTCAGGCCCAGCTTGAAAGCCTTATCATAAGCTTCGAAGGGGATAGCCTTGGAAGGATCAACAACCTTGTCCCAATCCAGCATGATGGGCTCGATTTCCTTCTTAGCAAACTCGCCAATAACTTCTACCCAATGCTTCTGTTCTTCGTTCAGTAACCGCATGATAATCTACCTCCAATAAATAATATCAGTTTTACTGACAGATATTCACCTGCCTGCGGAGACACCCCTCAGACAAGCTAAAACACTGCCCAGACCCAAAAGAGGGCTTGGACAATTGTTCTCAAAATAACAGTTGGTCTGCAACCGAAAAGGGCGGCCGAAAAGGGGGTTTTCAACCCGGCGGACAACCTTTTAAATGGTCACAGGTTCACTAACTTACATACTCATGATACTGCCTAAATTCAACAAAATAAATCGGACCAATTAACTAAATTCTTCCCGTTTGTACTTAATTATTCTACTGCATTCTCTTTCCGCTCTTCCCGGCTCTCCAGGGGCAGGATGATCCTCTTCACCGCCCGGCGCAGAGCCGCCCCGGCCAGCACGCCCGTGACCACTTCCGCCACAGGAAACGCCCACCAGACCAGGTTCAGATCTCCGCTGAGGGAAAACAGCCAGGCCAGGGGCAGCACCAGCAGCAGCTGCCGGGAGACCGAGAGCATCATGCTCACCGTTCCCCGCCCCAGCGCCTGGTACACCGAGGAGACCACGACCGTAAAGCCCCCCAGCACAAAGCAGAGGCTGAGAATGCGCAGCGCAGGGACCCCCATGTCCAGCATCTCCGGCGAGGCTTCAAATAAGGTGAGCAATTGAACCGGTAAGGTCTGGAAAACCAGCAGAGCTGCGCACATAATGCCTACCGCGCAGAAAATTGCCAGCCGAATGGTCCCGGTGATCCGTCTGGCCTGCCTGGCCCCGTAATTATAGGCCAGAATGGGCACCATGCCATTGTTCATCCCGAACACCGGCATGAACGCAAAGCCCTGGAGCTTATAGTAGACGCCGTATACCGCCGCCGCTGTCTGGGAAAAGCCCACCAGGATCTGATTGAGCCCAAACACCAGCACAGAGGCCGCCATCTGCAGCAGGATAGAGGGGACACCTACCTTATAGATCTGACGGATCACGGCGGCGTCAGGGCGCACATCTCGCAGGGTAATGGTGAGCTCCCGGTTTTTCTTCCAGTGAAAATAGATGCCGAACAGCATCCCGATCATCTGGCTGATGACAGTAGCCACCGCCGCCCCTTTCACCCCCATGGCCGGGGCGCCCAGCAGGCCGAAGATCAGGATGGGGTCCAGGACCATGTTCAGCACCGCTCCGATCATCTGCACCAGCATACTGTAAAAGGTCTTCCCTGTGGATTGCAGCAGCCGCTCCAGGAATATCTGGCCAAAGCACCCCAGGGAGAGGACCGTCACCCAGAACAGGTAGTCGGTCCCCAGGGCCAGGATCTCCGGGTCATCCACCTGTACCTGAAAGTACAGGCGGGTCCCGAAAAAGCCCAGCAATGCAAAAACCGCATAGCTGGCCCCGCCCAGAAAAAGAGCGTTGCCCGCTGTGCGGTTTGCCATGGCAAAGTGTTTCTCCCCCAGATTTCGAGAGAGAAAGGAGTTGACACCCACGCCGGTTCCCGTCGCAACGGCAATCATCAAAAACTGGACCGGATACGCCAGAGACACTGCGGTCAAAGCCGCCTCGCTGATGCGGGCGACGAACATGCTGTCCACCGTGTTGTACAGGGCCTGGATGAGCATCGACAGCATCATAGGCCCGGACATGGTCAGCAGCAGGCGGCCGATGGGCATGGTGCCCATCTTGTTTTCCCGGGCCGGCGTGGGTCTCATTTATTCGACCCCCTCGGGAAAGGAGAGCGCTGCGTGTTTCAGTACATTCACCGCAAAGTCCACGCCGTAGACGCTGCTGATGGCCAGGTGGTAATGGCGGGCGTCCCCCCACTTGTTCTGAGAGAAATAGTTGTAGAAGGAGGCGCGCTTCTTATCCTTTTTCCGGACGAAATCCTCCATGTTGTTGGCCTGCTTCTCATAGACCTGGTGGGCCCGCTTGGCCCGGAACTCCACCGGTGCATGGATGAACACGTTGAGCAGGTCCTTCCGCTCCCGGAGCACATAGTCGGCGCACCGGCCCACGATGACGCAGGGGCCTTCCTCCGCCACCTGGCGGATGATCTTGCTCTGGACCAGGAAGATCTGGTCGTTCATGGGCAGCTGCTGGGCGCCCATATACAGGCCGTAGAGAAAGCTGGTGGACTTCATCTGCTCGGTCTTTTTGATGTACTCGGCAGACAGTCCGCTCTCTTTGGCCGCCATGAGGATGAGCTCCTTATCATAGAAGGGAACGCCCAGTTCCTTGGCCAGCCGCTCGCCGATGGCGCGCCCGCCAGATCCATATTCTCTTGAGATGGTAATCACCGGAATGCCCATAGAATTCCTCCTTCATCTACATTCCCTGGAAGGAGGGAGCCTGGACAGCACCGCTGTCCGCTCCCATATCTTGAAAAAGCCCACCAGACCTTTCGCCATAACAAAAGCTCGGTGGGCCTCTCCAAATCGTGATGCGGCAAGTAAGCCTGTAAGCCGGGTTCTGTGTTCGACAGCCATCTATCTAGGCGCACCGTTGCCGGTACGCTCCAGCCACCTCCCCGGGGAGACCGGGCCGGTCCCATTCCCCTCCACGGTGTTGCTCCGGATAGAGTTTACATCACCGGACACTTCCGAGCCGGCGGGTGAGCTCTTACCTCACCTTTCCACCCTTACCTGGATAAACCAGGCGGTATCTCTCTGTTGCACTTGTCCTGAAGTCGCCTTCGGCGGGCGTTACCCGTTATCCTTGCCCTATGGAGCCCGGACTTTCCTCATGGACGGCCTTTCGGCCTGGCCACGCGGCTGTCCAGCTTGCTTGCACTTTTTTATTTTACTCAATTCCCTCCCCCTTGTCAATCGCAGGAACCGGTTCCCTCCCGATTTCTCTCCGTCCCTTTTCTCCAAAAAAGCCGCCCCACTGGGTTTCCCAGTGGGGCGGCAATCCGGTTTTTAGAGATTCAGTCGTGGTAACGGAGAGGGTCCCGCCGCTTGTGCTCGCTGCGGGCATGGTACCGGTCCACAATGGCCTTATCGTGCTCGTTGGCCTTGCCGGTGGTAATGTACTCGTCAATGGCCTTATAGGTCACGCCCATGTCCTCCTCGTCGGTCTGGCCCTCGAAGAGCCCGGCGGAGGGCGCCTTGGTGATGACTGCCTCCGGCGCTTTCAGGTAGCGCAGGAACTCAAAGACCTCGGTGGCGGTCAGGTCAGCGATGGGGTTCAGGTCATAGGCCCCGTCTCCCCACTTGGTGAAGTAACCCATGTGGATCTCGCTGGCGTTGCCGGTTCCGGCCACCAGACGGTTCTCGCTGGCTGCCACGGCGTAGAGGGTGATCATCCGCAGACGGGGCGCAATGTTGCCAATGGCCGCGTCGTTCAGGGTGGTGATCCCGGAGAGGTTCTGCACTGCCAGCTCCTTCTGGGCTGTCAGGTCCACCAGACGGGTCTTGATATGGAACTGGTCTGCCACTTCCATTCCGTCGTCCTTGTCAATGGTGAAGTTCCGCTTGGAGCTGCAGGGCAGGATAATGCCCTCCGTATTGTCACAGGCCATCTTGCAGAGAATGCCTACCAGGGCGGAATCCTTTCCGCCGCTGTTGCCGAAAATAATGCCGTCGGCGTGGGCGTCCTCCACGGCCTTCTGAATAAATTTGATTCGTTTCTCGGTTTCTTCCGCGTAGTTGCGCATGGTTTCTGACTCCTTTCCCGGGTGGGAAGTGGTTCCCTCCCCCAAGACCGCCCTTATTCCACGGTCACAGACTTGGCCAGGTTCTTGGGCTTGTCAATGTCGCAGCCGTTGGCCTTGGCCACATAGTAGGCGAACAGCTGCAGGGGAATGATCTCCGGCAGAGAGTTGAACAGAGACTCTGTCCGGGGAATGAACAGCACGTCATCCGCCTCGGCAAAGATCTGGCGGTTGCCCTCCAGCACCACGGCCAGCACCTGGGCGCCCCGGGCCTTCACTTCCTTGATGTTGCTCATCATCTTGTCAAACAGCCGCTCGTAGCAGGCCAGGGCGATCACCGGACGGCCCCGCTCGATGAGGGCGATGGTCCCGTGCTTCAGTTCCCCGGCGGCGTAGGCCTCCGAGTGGAGGTAGGAGATCTCCTTGAGCTTCAAAGAGCCCTCCATGCAGGCGGCGTAGTCCAGGTTCCGGCCGATGAAGAACAGGTTGTTGTGGCTGTGATACTTCTCTGCCAGGGCCTGCACGTTGGGGTTCAGGTCAATAGCACGCTGCACCAGGCTGGGGAACTCCAGAATGGCGTCCACCAGCTGCTTGTTCTGCTCATCGTCCAGCTTTCCCAGCCGGCGGGCCAGGTACACAGCCAGCATATCCATCACCGCCACCTGGGTGGTGTAGCCCTTGGTGGTGGCCACGGCGATCTCCGGCCCCGCCCAGGTGTACACCACGTCGTCGGCCAGCTTGGCGATGGTGCTGCCCACCACGTTTACAATGGCCAGCACCCGGGCGCCCCGGGCCTTGCACTCCTTCATGGCTGCGATGGTGTCTGCTGTCTCGCCGGACTGGGACACCACCACCAGCAGGGTGTGCTCATCCACCAGGGGGTTGCGGTAGCGCAGCTCCGAGGCCAGATCGGCCTCCACCGGGATGCGGCAGAGCTGCTCGATGACGTACTTGCCCACGCTGCCGGCGTAGAAGGCAGAGCCGCAGGCGGTGATCATCACCTTGTTGATCTTTTTCAGGTCCTCGTCGGTGAGGGAGAAGTCGTCCAGCACCACTTCCCCGTCCTTGATCCGGGGTTCAATGGTGGACTTCAGGGCGTTGGGCTGCTCCATGATCTCCTTGAGCATGAAGTGGCCGTAGCCGCCCTTCTCCGCAGCGGCGATATCCCAGGCGATCCGGGTCACCTCTCTGGGGACCTCCTTGCCCAGGGTATCATAGACGGTGATCTGGTCGGGGGTCATATCGGCGATCTCCCCGTCCTCCAGATAGATGACGTTCTTGGTGTAGGCCACCAGGGCGGTCACGTCGGAGGCGAAGTAGTTCTCGCCGACCCCCACCCCCAGGATAAGGGGGGCAGCCTGCCGGGCGGCAATGAGCCGTCCTCTCTCCTCCTGGCAGAGGATGCCCAGGGCATAGGCCCCTTCCAGGCGGGCCACCGTCTTCATGACGGCCTTTTTCAGGTCGCCTTCGTAGTACAGGTCCAGCAGGTGGACGATCACTTCCGTGTCCGTCTCACTCTTAAAGGCAAAGCCTTTCGCTTTCAGCTCTTCCCGCAGGACCGCGTAGTTCTCAATGATTCCGTTGTGCACAATGGCAAAGCGACCATTGTTGCTCATGTGAGGATGGGCGTTCACATCCGTAGGCTCCCCGTGGGTGGCCCAGCGGGTGTGTCCGATCCCGCATGTTCCGGGCAGGAGCGTCCCCCCCTGGGTCTTCTCCTCCAGGTTTTTGATCATGCCGATGGTCTTCATCATGTTGATCCCATCGTCGCCCAGCACTGCCACTCCGGCAGAGTCATATCCTCTGTATTCCAGCTTTTTCAGCCCGTCCAGCAAAATGGGGGCTGCGCTCTGGCTGCCGGTAAAACCGACAATCCCACACATCAGCGTTTCCTCCTTTTTCCGTGCGTCGGGTCAGGCGTGGCCCTGGCCCCGCTTCAGACGGTCTTCTCAGGCCTTCTCGCCCATCAGGCGGCGCATGACCTCCTGATAAGCCCCTTCCACGTTGCCCAGGTCCCGGCGGAAACGGTCCTTGTCCAGCTTCTCGTTGGTCTCCTTGTCCCACAGGCGGCAGGTGTCGGGAGAGATCTCGTCAGCCAGGATGATGGTGCCGTCGGTGGTGCGGCCGAACTCCAGCTTGAAGTCCACCAGCTTGATGCCCACGGTGAGGAAGAACTCCTTCAGGGCAGCGTTGACCTTGAAGGCCATGTCGATGATGGTGTTGATCTCTTCCTTGGTGGCCAGCTTCAGGGCACGGGCGTGGTTGGAGTTCATGAGGGGGTCGCCCAGGTCGTCGTTCTTGTAGGAGAACTCGATGGTGGGTTCGTCAAAGACGATGCCCTCTTCCACGCCGTACCGCTTGGCAAAGCTGCCGGCGGAGATGTTGCGGATGATGACCTCCAGGGGGACGATGGAGACCTTTCTCACCACGGTCTCCCGGTCGCTCAGCTCTTCCACGAAGTGGGTGGGCACACCCTTCTTCTCCAGCATCTGCATGAGCATGTTGGTCATACGGTTGTTGATGCCGCCCTTGCCCAGGATGGTGCCCTTCTTCTGGCCGTTGAAGGCGGTGGCGTCGTCCTTATACTCTACAATGAACTTCTCGGGATCGTCAGTCCGGAAAACTTTCTTGGCTTTTCCTTCGTAGATCTGTTCCAGCTTGGTCATAGTTATCGTTCCCTTTCTGTACAAGTATTTCGCATTATTTTAATGTATGATGGGGGGCGGGGAACCCCTGGCTCCCGCCCGGAGGCTTGCTTATTCCGCTCTATTGTCCCATAAATCAGAAGAATTTGCAATGGGTTCCACCCGCTTTCTTTCCTTATTTTCCGCCGCAGGCCCCCGAACCCCCTGCTCCTCTCACTTTTTTCTTGACACGATTCCCCTGCAATATTATAATCTCAGAGAGCGGACGAGCGCTTCGGAATCCGAAGCTTCCTTGTCCTTTTTTCGTTTCAGAAAGGAGAATGGTTTTATGGGCAAATACACCAAAGAAGACGTCATCCGTATGGTAGAGGAAGAAGGCATCGACTTTATCCGCATGCAGTTTACCGATATCTTCGGACAGGCCAAAAACGTCGCCATCACCGCCTCTCAGATCAGCAAGGCTGTGAACAATCAAATCTCCATCGACGGCAGCTCCATCGAGGGCTTTACCCGTATCCATGAGTCCGATCAGTACCTGTATCCCGATCTGGACACGTTCACCATTCTCTCCTGGTATGAGCAGCAGGGCAAAGTCGCCCGCCTCATCTGCGACGTCTGCAACCCCGACGGCACCCCCTTCATCGGCGACCCCAGAAACGCCCTGAAGCGCGTCCTGGCCCGGGCCGCCGAGATGGGTTACACCTTTAACGTGGGCCCCGAGTGCGAGTTCTTCCTCTTTGAGATCGACAAGGACGGCAAGCCCACCACCAAAACCAACGACGAGGCCGGCTACTTCGACCTGGGCCCCATCGACCACGGGGACTACACCCGCCGGGAGATCTGCCTGGCCCTGGAGAACCTGGGCTTCGAGATCGAGGCCTCTCACCACGAGTGCGCCGCCGGCCAGCACGAGATCGACTTTAAATACGCCGAAGCCATGCGGGCCGCCGACAACATCATCACCTTCAAGCAGACCGTGAAAAAGATCGCCTATGCCCACGGGCTCCACGCCACCTTTATGCCCAAGCCCATCTATGGCACCGCAGGCTCCGGGATGCACATCAACATGTCCCTCTTCAAAGACGGCAAAAACGTCTTTTTTGACGAGAACGGCGAGCGGCAGCTCTCCAAGGAGGCCTATCACTTCATCGCCGGCCTGCTGGCCCACGTGAAGGGCATGACCGCCATCACCAACCCCCTGGTGAACTCCTACAAGCGTCTGGTGCCCGGCTACGAGGCCCCCTGCTATCTGGCCTGGTCTGCCTCCAACCGCAGCGCCCTCATCCGTATCCCCGCCGCCCGGGGCAACAGCACCCGCGTGGAGCTGCGCAACCCCGACCCCTCCTGCAACCCCTACCTGGCCCTGGCCGTGTGCCTGGCTGCCGGTCTGGACGGCATCGAGCGCGAGCTCATGCCCCCGGAAGAGATCACCGAAAACATCTTTGACATGGACGCGGCCGCCCGGGCTGCCAACGGCATCGAGGACCTCCCCGATTCCCTGGAGCACGCCCTCATGGACCTGGCTGCCGATCCCCTCATCCAGTCCGTCCTCGGCCCCCACATCTATCCCCAGTATGTGTCCGGCAAGGAAAAGGAATGGGCGGAGTACCGCACCCGCGTCTCCAGCTGGGAGCTGTCCAAGTACATGGTCCTCTATTAACTAACTCCGCTGCAAAACCGGGAGAAACCACTTTGGTTTCCCCCGGTTTTTCGCGGTTGGATGAATTTTTATTCGTATATTTAAATTAATATTCACTTTTTTCGTGATATTTTACAAAATAGACGGAAAATTACCCGCCGTTGTTTTCTGCCCGCAGTGCGTCTTACCAATTGACGGGGAGAAAACTTTAGGGTATACTCAAGTGTTAGAAAATTATGTTTTTCAGAGAAAGCAGCACGAAGAGAGCAACCGTTCGATTCCTGTAATTTCCTGTGTAGATGGATGGAGGAACACGATGAAAAAAGCATATCTCTATTTGGAAAATGGCCAGGTTCTGGAGGGCCAGCACTTTGGCGCCGACGGTACCGTCATGGGTGAGCTGGTCTTCACCACCGGTATGACCGGGTGCGTGGAGAGCCTCACCGACCCCAGCTACTATGGCCAGCTGGTCATTTATACCTTTCCCCAGTTCGGCAACTATGGCATCTGCCATGAAGACATGGAAAGCCCCCAGTGTCAGATGAAAGGCGTGGTGGTTCGAGAGTTCTGCGAGGACCCCTCCAACTTCCGCTGTGACGAATCCGTGGACGCCTTTCTCAAAGCCCAGAATGTGGTGGGCATCGCCGGCGTGGATACCCGTATGCTGACCCAGATGCTCCGGGACAACGGCGTCATGAACGCAGTCATCACCACCCGGGAGGACAAGCCCGACATGGACGCCCTCAAGGCCTATCGGGTCACCCAGTCTGTGGAAAACACCAGCGACACCAAGGTCCAGGTCCTCAAGCCGGAGGGAGACGCTCCGTATTCCGTGGCTCTTCTGGACTACGGCGCCAAACAGAGCATCGCCAACAGCCTCCTGGCCCGCGGCTGCCAGGTCACCGTCTACCCCTATAACACCCCCGCCGAAACCATCCTCAGCGGCGGCCACCACGGCATCATGCTCTCCAACGGCCCCGGCGACCCCGCCGATAACCCCTTCTGCATCCAGCAGATCCAGGCCCTGTTCGGTAAGCTCCCCATGTTCGGCATCTGCCTGGGTCACCAGATGATGGCCCTGGCCGCAGGCGCCACCACCAAAAAGCTGAAGTTCGGCCACCGGGGCGCCAACCAGCCGGTGAAGGATCTGGAGACCGGCGAGGTCTCCATCACCAGCCAGAACCACGGCTACGCCGTAGACGCAGACTCCCTGGCCGGAACCAAGGGCGTTCTCCGCTTCGTAAACGTCAACGACGGCACCTGCGAAGGGGTGGATTATCCCGAATACCGCGCCTTCTCCCTGCAGTTCCACCCCGAGGCCCACGGCGGCCCCCTGGACTGCCTCACCGCCTTTGACCGCTTTACCGACATGATGAAGGAGGGATTGTAATGCCGAAAGATACTTCCATTAAAAAAGTTCTGGTGATTGGCTCCGGCCCCATCGTGATCGGCCAGGCCGCCGAGTTTGACTACGCCGGTACCCAGGCCTGCCGCATCCTCCAGCAGGAGGGGATCGAGACCGTTCTGGTGAACTCCAACCCCGCCACCATTATGACCGATAACGCCATGGCCGACGCGGTCTATCTGGAGCCCCTGACCACACAGACCGTCAAGCGCATCATCGAAGAGACCAAGCCCGACAGCCTCCTGGCCGGTCTGGGCGGACAGACCGGTCTGACCATCGCCATGGAGCTGGCCCACGAGGGCTTCCTCAAGTCCCATAACGTCCGCCTCATCGGCACCAACGCCGACGCCATCGACAAGGCCGAGGACCGTCAGCTCTTTAAGGACGCCATGGCCCGCATCGGCGAGCCCACCATTCCCTCTGATACTGCCAACGACATCGAGACCGCCGTGGCCATCGCCAACCGCATCGGCTACCCGGTCATCGTCCGGCCCGCCTTCACCCTGGGCGGCGGCGGCGGCGGCGTGGCCTACTCCGAGGAAGAGCTCCGGGAAGTGGGTGCCGTGGGCCTGGACTACTCCCCCATCACCCAGGTCCTCATTGAAAAATATATCTTCGGCTGGAAAGAGATCGAGTTCGAAGTCATGCGGGACCACAAGGGTACCGCCATCACCATCTGCTCCATGGAGAACTTCGACCCCGTAGGCATCCACACCGGCGACTCCATCGTGGTGGCCCCTGCTCTCACCCTGGGCGACAAGGAGTATCAGATGCTCCGCTCCGCCGCTCTGAAGATCATCGAAGAGCTGGGCATCGAAGGCGGCTGCAACTGCCAGTTCGCCCTGAACCCCGACAGCTTTGAGTACGCCGTTATCGAGGTGAATCCCCGTGTCTCCCGGTCTTCCGCTCTGGCTTCCAAGGCTTCCGGTTATCCCATCGCCAAGGTGACCGCCAAGATCGCCCTGGGCTACACCCTGGACGAGATCCGCAACGACGTCACCGGCGAGACCTTCGCCTGCTTCGAGCCCGCCCTGGACTACGTGGTGGTGAAGTTCCCCAAGTGGCCCTTTGATAAGTTCCACGGCGCCAGCCGGAAGCTGGGCTCCCAGATGAAGGCCACCGGCGAGGTCATGTCCATTGGCCACACCTTCGAGGCCGCTCTCATGAAGGCCGTCCGCGGCGCAGAGATCAAGCTGGACAGCCTCCACTACACCGACCACTCCGGCAAATCCCTGGACGAGCGTCTGGCCTCCATGGACGACCTGCGTCTGTTCACCATCTTCGAGGCCCTGACCAAGGGTGTGTCCGTGGACCACATCCACGACATCACCAAGATCGACAAGTGGTTCATCTGCAAGCTCATGAACCTGGTCCGCTTCGAGGAGACCCTGAAAAACGGCATCACCCCCGAGACCTACCTCCAGAGCAAAAAGCTGGGCTATCCCGACCAGACCCTGGCCCGGCTCTCCGGCACTCCCGTGGCCTCCCTGCCCCACCGGTTCCCCAGCTACAAGATGGTGGACACCTGCGCAGCCGAGTTCCAGGCCCGAACTCCCTACTTCTACGCCACCTACGACGACCTCTGCGACGCCCGCACCTTCCCCCGGAAGGGCCGGGACACCGTCATCGTCCTGGGCTCCGGTCCCATCCGGATTGGTCAGGGCATCGAGTTTGACTACAGCTCTGTCCACTGCGTCCAGACCCTGAAAAAGCTGGGTTATGACGTGGTTATCATCAATAACAACCCCGAGACCGTCTCCACCGACTACGATACCGCCGACCGGCTCTACTTCGAGCCCCTCTCCCCCGAGGACGTGATGAGCGTCATCGAAGTGGAGAAGCCCGTGGGCGTGGTGGTTGCCTTCGGTGGCCAGACCGCCATCTCCCTCACCGAGTTCCTGGACAGCCACGGTATCCCCATTCTGGGTACCTCTGCTGACGGCATCGACACCGCCGAGGACCGCGGCCGGTTCGACGCTCTTCTGGAAAATCTGAACATCCGCCGGCCCAAGGGCATGAGCATTACCACCCTGGAAGAGGCCCTGGAAGCCTCTGAATCCCTGGGCTATCCCGTCCTGCTCCGTCCCTCCTATGTCATCGGCGGCCAGAACATGGTCATCGCCCACGACCGGAAGGACGTGGAGAAGTATATGAACGTCATCCTCTCCGGCGGCATCAAGAACGACGTGCTGGTGGACAAGTATATGCCCGGCACCGAGCTGGAAGTGGACGTCATCTCCGACGGCACTGACGTGCTGATGCCCGGCATCATGGAGCACATCGAGCGGGCCGGTGTCCACAGCGGTGACTCCATCGCTGTGTATCCTCCCTACAGCCTCACCGATAAGATGACCGACGTGGTGGTGGAGTGTTCCAAAAAGCTGGCCCTGGCCCTGGGCACCAAGGGCCTCGTGAACATCCAGTACCTCATCTACCGTGGTGAGCTTTTCGTCATCGAGGTGAACCCCAGAGCTTCCCGGACCGTTCCCTACCTGAGCAAGGTCACCGGCGTTCCCATGGTGGACCTGGCCACCCGGATCATGATGGGCGCAACCCTGAAAGAACTGGGCTATCCCTCCGGTCTGTGGAAGACGCCTCCTTACTACGCTGTAAAGGTCCCTGTCTTCTCCTTCGAGAAGATCAGCGACGCCAACTCCCTGCTGGGCCCCGAGATGAAGTCCACCGGCGAAGTGCTGGGTCTGGGCCGCACCTTCAGCGAGGCCATGTTCAAGGGCTTCGCCGCCGCAGGCTACCGCCACTACGCCGGCAAGGGCGTGCTGCTCAGCGTCGAGAACCATGAGCTGCCCGAGGTGGTGGGTCTGGCCAAGAAGCTGGACGACCTGAAAATGCCCCTCTACGCCACCAGGGATACCGCCCAGGCCATCCGCAGCCTGGGGATCCACGTCAACGAAATCGAGCACATCGTGCCCGGCTCCCAGGCGTATCAGCTCATGGAAGACGGCAAGATCGGTCTTATCATCTACACCGGCGCTCTGTACGACGACACCATCCAGGAGTATATCGAGCTCCACCGGGACGCCATTCGCCACTCCATCGCCTGCATCACCTCTCTGGACACCGCCAACGCCATGGCCAACATGATGGCCAGCCGGTTCCACATGGACAACACCGAGCTGGTGAACCTGAACAACATGCGCAAGGAACGGCAGCTGCTGCCCTTCGCCAAGATGCAGGGCTGCGGCAACGACTACATCTTCTTCGACAATCGGGACGGCAAGATCGCCAGCCCCGGCTCCCTGTGCATCAGCCTCTGCGACCGCCACTACGGCATCGGCGGCTACGGTATCGTCCTCATCGAGGACTCCGACGTGGCCGACGCCAAGATGCGCATCTTCAACCGGGACGGCACCGAGGGTAAGATGGCCGGCAACAGCATCCGCTGCGTGGGTAAGTACCTCTACGACAAGGACATTGTCAAGAAGGAGTACATGACCATTGAGACCGCCGGCGGCATCAAGAGCCTGCTGCTCTACATCCGCAACGGCAAAGCCAACACCATCAGCGTGGGTATGGGCAAGGCAGACCTGCTCACCGAGAGCCTGCCCTCCACTCTCCCGGGCAACAGCATCATCAACCGCCCCGTGGAGATCGCCGACGGCACCTACAACATCACCTGCGCCAGCATCGGCAACCCCCACTGCGTGGTCTTCTGCGACGATCCCTCTTCTCTGGACCTGGAGACCATCGGCCCCAAGTTTGAGTACGCCCCCTACTTCCCCGAGCGGATCAACACCGAGTTCGTCCGCATCGTGAACGAAGAGACCCTGCGGATGCGGGTCTATGAACGGGGCAACGGCGAGACCGTGGCCTGCGGCACCGGCGCCTGCGCCGCCGTTATCGCTGCTACCGAGAACGGTTATGTGGAAAAGGGTCGGGATATCACCGTCAAGCTGGTGGGCGGCGACCTCACCGTCAACTACACCGACAACGAAGTGATCCTCACCGGCGACGCCGTCATGGTTTACGAGGGCTTCGTGGAGTATTGATCTCCCTCCTATTAAAAAACGACAAGCAGAAAACCCGGCCCTTCGGTGTGTTCCGAAGGGCCGGGTTTTTACGTTCTGTTATGCAAACACCAGGCGGATGAGCACCATGTAGCAGGCCGTCCCCGCTACAATCGAGAGAAACATGTTCTTCTTCCACTTTTGCAGTACCACCACCAGGGCACCCGCCAGCAGCTCGGGCAGCCCATGGCTGCCCTGGGTGAAGTCCACGCTCTTGTAGCAGTAGATGACCAGCATTCCCATGGCCGCTGCCGGAAGGACCTTTCCCAGGTAGAGCACAAAGGCCGGAGTGGGTTTTCCCGCCGGGAAGAGCCAGAAGGAAATAAACCGGGTCAGCACCGTGGCCGCCATCACCAGCAGCAGGGTTACGATCATTTGCGGCTGCGTCATGGTCATACCTCCAGCCTCCTTTCCATGGGCCGGCGCAGGATGGTAAGGAAGAGCAAGATCCCCACCATGGCCGGGAGAATGAATCCATCCGGGCCAAAGAGCGCCAGGCACACCGCCGAGATCACCAGGCCGCTGACCCCGCTGACGTGGCTCTTCTCCTTCTCCCACTGGCTCATGAAGATCACCAGGAAGAGGGCAGTCACCACAAAGTCAATGCCCGTGGTGTCAAAGGGCAGCAGCTCCCCGCCCACAGCACCCAGAGTGGTACCGATGATCCAATAAGAATAGTCAAACAGGGAGACGAAAAAGTAGAACCATCCCCGGTCCACCCCCGGCGGGATCTCTGCGCCGCAGTTGATGGAAAAGGTCTCGTCACACATCCAGAAGATCACCGGCACCTTTTTCTTGCCCAGGGTGCCGTAGTTCTCCAGCATGGACATGCCGTAAAACACGTGACGGGCGTTGACGATGAGGGTGGCAATGAGGGTGCTCACTGGGGCAAAGGGCTGCACCAGCAGACCCGCCGCCACAAACTGCATGGACCCGGCAAAGATGAACACACTCATGAAAATCGGGTAAAGGGGAGAAAATCCCAGGGTTTTCATATAGATGCCGAAGGCCGCCCCAATGAACAGGAAACAGGCCAAGATAGGCAAGGTGTACGGAAAGGCAGCCCGGGCCACCTTGGCGATGGTTCGTTGCTTCACAAAATCCCTCTCTTCTCTCAGGTAAAAAAGCTATAAGGTTAATATTATCCAAAAAGGTCACGCACGTCAATCCTTTTCTTTCCCCCCTTCCGACAGGGAAAGGCACCATTCTCCCTCCCTCCTCATAGGATGAACCGGTTCCGGTCCTGCGTCCGGACCCAATCTATCCCAAGGAGGTCCCCTATGCTTGCCTACATCTCACAGCTGGCCTACCCCGCCCAGGCGCTGACAGCCACGCTGTTTACCTGGGCCATCACAGCCCTGGGCGCCTGCGTGGTCTTTTTCCTCCGCGCCCCCAACCGAAACCTGATGGACGCCATGCTGGGCATGGCAGGCGGCGTCATGATCGCCGCTTCCTTCTGGTCCCTGCTCTCCCCCGCCATTGAGATGGCGGAAGCCCTCTCCCTGAACCCCTGGCTCACTGCCCTGGCCGGGTTTCTGGGGGGCGGCGTGCTCCTCTTCTTCGGCGACCGTCTCTTTACCCGTCATCTGCTCCCCCAGGCGCCCGGCCAGCCCAAGCACCGGCTCAAACGCTGCGCCATGCTGGTCTTTTCCATCACCCTCCACAACATCCCCGAGGGCATGGCCATCGGCGTGGCCTTCGGCTCCCTGGCCTATGGTCTGGAGGGCAGCACCGCCGCCAGCGCCTGGATGCTGGCCCTGGGCATCGGCCTGCAAAACCTCCCGGAGGGCATGGCGGTCAGCGTCCCCCTGCGGCGGGAAGGGTTTTCCCGAAAGAAAGCCTTCTTCTTCGGCCAGGTCAGCGGCGTGGTGGAACCCCTGGCCGCTGTGCTGGGCGCCCTGCTGGTGCTGAAAGTCCGCACCTGCCTGCCCTTCCTGCTGGCCTTCGCCGCAGGCGCTATGATCTATGTGGTGGTCGAGGAGCTCATCCCCGAGAGCCAGACCAACGAAAACAAGGACTTTATGGCCCTCTTTACCCTGGTGGGCTTCTCCATCATGATGGTCCTGGACGTGGCTCTGGGATAACCCTCAGGCATAGTCCTTCCCCTGTGCGCATATGGTTCAGACAGTGAATCAAACCATGGAGGCGGTCTGACTATGGAACAAAAGGAAAACCGGGTGGTTCTGCGGGGAACCGTCGCCGGAGAAGCGCTCTTTTCCCATCGGGTACACAACATCGACTTTTACCGTTTCCCTCTGGCAGTCCCCCGCCTGTCCGGACGGGAGGACCTGCTGAACATCCTCTCTCCCCTCACCCCCGAGGAATCCTTCCTCCCTCAGAAAGGGGACTTTGTAGAGGTTGTCGGAGAGGTCCGCTCCTTCAACAACCGCAGCGGCGTGGGAAACCGGCTGGTGATCACCGTGCTGGCCCGCCGGCTCTCCCCCGGTCTGGGAGAACCCTGCAACCAGGTCTTTCTGCGGGGCGCCCTCTGCAAGCCCCCCATTCTCCGCCGCACCCCTTTGGGGCGGGATATCTGCGACCTGCTCCTGGCGGTCAACCGCCGCTACCGGCGGGCTGACTATCTCCCCTGCATCGCCTGGGGGGCCCTGGTCCTCCGGTGCGGGCGGATGGAGACTGGCACCCCGCTCCGGGTAGACGGAAGGCTCCAGAGCCGCACCTACCTCAAAACCATCGGGGAGGACACCCAGGAGCGCACCGCATTTGAGATCTCCATCTCCAGCCTGGCGTCCCTGGACCCTGGCACCCCCGAAGCAGCAGCCCTTTTCTGACCCTGCGCGCCCGCCTGGCTCTCCCGCCCGGCGGGTGTTTTCCGTGTTCACCGCCATTGTTTACAATTCCGAAATCAAATTCACAATTTATCCATATCATTCCTATACTTTGGTCACAATTCTCCTGTAGGATATCACCTGTAAGCAGCAGAGAACAAAATCACTTCTGACTCAACTTACACACTCTCTTTTCTCTCTCTTTTCTCTCTTTTTTTAAAAAAAAAGCAACGGCAGCGACATGGGAAATCGCTGCCGTTGCTTTTTTCACCCCTTATGTAAAATGAAAATGTCGCTTTTATACAAATTTCTCCCTTCTATCGTTGCTTTTTTTCATAGCCTGTGGTAAAGTGTACCTGTACAATTTGTCCTTGGCCGGAAACGGTTGTCACGCTTTTGTCATCCATGACGGCGCTTTCAGTCAAGCAGGCCAGTTGGTGCTCACCAATGTGAAAAAGGAGACAATGGATATGAATTTTGAACTTACCGAACAGCAACTTTCCATTCAGAAATTGGCACGGGAATTTACCGAGAAAAAAGTCGCCCCCGGCATCCTGGAGCGTGATGAGTCCCGCGTCTACGACTTGAACCTCTACAAGGAACTGTCTGAGATGGGCTTCATCGGTTTGCCCTACGCCAAGGAATACGGCGGCCAGGGCCTGGGCTACATGGAATATGCCATCGCCATTGAAGAGATCTCCAAGGTCGATCCTTCCCTGTCCGTTTCCTTCTCCGTTGCCACCTCTCTCTACGGCGGCAGCCTCTACTTCTCCAACGCCACCGACGAGCAGCTCAAGCGCTTCATGCCCCCCGTCATCCGCGACGGTCACCTGGGTTCCTTCGGCCTCACCGAGCCCAACGCCGGCTCCGACGTCAGCAACCTGAAGACCTTCGCAGAGCGCAAGGGTGATGAGTTCATCATCAACGGCAGCAAGTGCTTCATCACCAACGGCCCCCTCTCTGATTACTTCTGCGTCTACGCCCTCACCGACCACGAGGCCGGCCCCAAGAGCATGGCCACCTTCGTGGTGGAAAAAGACACCCCGGGCTTCACCATCGGCGCCCGGCACAACACCATGGGCATCCGCAGCGCCATGGTCAGCGAGCTCCACTTCCAGGACGTGCATGTTCCCGTTGACAACATGGTCACTCCTCCCGGCATGGGCTTCGCCGCCGCACTGAAGACCCTCGACGGCGGCCGGATCGGCATCGCCGCCCAGGCTCTGGGTATCGCAGAAGGCGCCTTTGAGATCGCCCGCAAGTACCTCATGGTCCGCGAGCAGTTCAAGAAGCCCCTTTACAAGAACCAGCACCTGGCCTTCCGTATGGTCGACCTGGCCAACGAGATCGAAATGGCCAAGTACATGGTCTATAAGGCAGCCTGCGACAAGGACAGCCACAAGCCCTTCTCCGCTTCCGCCGCCAAGGCCAAGCTCATCGCTGCTGAGACCGCAATGCACGTGGCCACCGACGCAGTCCAGATGCTGGGCGGCAATGGCTTCATGAAGGAGTATCACGTGGAGCGCCTCATGCGCGACGCCAAGATCACCCAGATCTACGAAGGCACCAGCGAAGTGCAGAAGATCGTCCTGTCCAAGGGCCTCTTCAAGTAATTCCCTTACTTACGTTCCCCTCCTGCGGTACTGCCGCAGGAGGGGTTTTCTTTTCCCCATAAAAAATCCCCCGCAGGGAGGAACTGTCTTCCTCCCCACGGGGGATCGTTCGCTTGCATTACTTTAAGGTCTCGTCATAGATGGCCCGCTCGCCGCCGATGTACTTGGGCCGCACCCGGGCAGCCAGCACAAGGGCTTCACCAATGTGGTTCTGCTCCAGACGGACCGGCACCGCAACGTGCTTCATGTGCATCCCGATGAGGGTGCCGCCAATGTCCAGCCCGGCGTCCGCCTTGATAAACTCCACGGCCACAGGGTCTTTAAACCCATGGTAAGCTGCGGTGGCAAAGGAACTGCCCGCCTTGGGCTGGGGGACTACGTTGCAGATCTCCGCAAAGGGGACCGCTTCCCGCTCTATGATAATGGCCCGGTTCAGGTGCTCGCAGCACTGCGCCGCCAGATAGATGCCCTTGGGCGCCAGCACCTCTTCCAGCCCTTCGTAGATGGCCTTGCCGATCTCAGGACTGGAATGGCTGCCTACCTTATGCCCGGCTACTTCGCTGGTGGAGCATCCTACCACAAGGATCTGCCCTTTCTTCAGTTTCGCCGTCTGACAGATCTCCTCTGCGGCAGCCTTTGCTTCCTTTCTGATTTGCTCCAACATACGTAACACCTCGATTTCTTTTGATACTTATATTATAATCTAAATTGACCTGTTTGCCATAGCCAAAAACCTATTTTTCTCACAGGCCAGTTTTTCTTTCCCTGAAAAAAGCCCCGCAGAGGGACCGTTCTCTCCTCTGCGGGGCCAGGGCATATGTTGTTTCAGGCCCGGGGCTTCTCCCCGGCCTTTTTCCGGCGCTCCCAGATGCCCATGATCAGGCGGACGATCTCGGAGGCGATCACGATCCCCCCCACAATGCCCACTGCCATGAGGGCGGTCTCCTTGCCTTTGAGGATGACCTGGGCCATATCTCCGTTCACGATCCCGCTCATGGTGTAGTACAGCGCACCGCCGGGGAGCAGCGGCACGATCCCCGGGATGAGAAACACGTTGGCCGGGGCCTTCCGAACCCGGGCCATGGTCTCTGACCAGAGGCAGATCCCCAGCGACGCCACCAGCGCACCCAGAAGGACGCTCTGGGTGGCGTAAAACACCAGCAGATACCACAGCCAGGACAGGGTCCCTCCCAGGGTAGCCAAAAACAGATGTTTCTTCTGCACGTGGAACACCAGGCCGAAGCCCAGAGCGCCCAGCCCTGCGCACAGGATCTGTAAGACCGCTTCTCTCACAGCACGCCACCTCCGATCATCAGCGACACAGCGTAGCCCACCGCAATGGCTCCCGCGCCCAGCACCGCCTCAATGGTGCGGTAGATCCCTGTCAGAATATCCGAATAGAAGAACTCACGCACCCCGTTCACCAGGGCCAGCCCGGGAATGAAGAGCATGATGTCACCGATCATCACCATGTCCAGGTGGGTCCCAAACCCGATCCCGGCGCACAGCCGGGCCAGGACCCCGGACAGGAAGCAGGCAACCAGGGTATAGATGATCCGATTCTGCTGGTGGAACCGCCGCACCTGCCCCATCAGATAGATGAGTCCGCCAAGGAAGGCGGCGGCCAGGCCGTCCAGAAGATTGCCGCCAAAAAAGACCGCAAAGGCGCCGGCCCCCAGGATATATCCCACCGCCTCTGACCAGGACCAGCGAAGGCCGGAGGCATCCAGGCAGACAGGCAGTTCCTCCACCGGGGGAGGGTCTTCGCAGATATGCCGGGCGGCGGCATTCAGCAGCTCCAGCCGCCCAAGGTTGGTTCCTGTTTTCTCGGGCAGGATCATGCAGGTGCTGGTGTAGTGGTACCCGTCCGGCATCCTCACCGTCACCACCGCCTGGGTGGCAATGCTGTGGGCATCCAACACTTCCAGGCCATAGGCCCGCAGGATACGCGCCATGGTGTTTTCCGCCCGCCAGGCCTCGGCTCCGCACTCGATCATCTGCCGCCCTATGTTCAGGGTGTACTCCACCAGAGCTTCCCATTCTTTTCGTGTCATGCCGCGCCTCCTTTCCGGCTGTCCGCGCTTGGTTTCCTTCCGCCGGGAACACATCCCGGAGAACTGCATCATAGTCCAAAGCCCCGAAAATTGCAAGCGGCAAAGCTGACAGAATCCATCCCTTCCGCTTCCCTTTTTTCATACAAACCATGGTACCACGCTTTCCTATTGACTTTTCTTGCAAATACGGTACAATAATTATACAAATTTTATAATTTTTCACGGGAAGGACGTGATCTTTATGTTTGATTCTTTCACTTTTAAAGCAAACGCCCGCACCATTTTCCGGAGGAACTATTGGCCCTTTGTGCTGGTCCTGCTGATCCCCGCCCTCGCCGCCTATACCGATTTCTACCCCAAGATCTACAACCTTTATGTGCAGGTATCCCAGTACGGAAGCTACAGCACCATCGTCACAGACCCCGCTTTCCTTGTCACCGAGGAGCCCATCTTTCTTGTCTCCGAGCCAAAGGGCCTCCTCTTTACCCTGCTGACCGCCTTCACCTTTGCGGGGGCCTTCCGCCTGCTGCTGAACCTGCTGGTGCTCAGCCCCTATGAGGTGGGCACCTGCCGCTTCCTCCTGGAAAACCAGTCGGCTCCTGTCCCCTTCTCCCGGGTGGGCTTCGGTTTCACCCGGAACTACGGCAACGTAGTGCTGGTGCAGTTCCTGCGTTCCCTCTATACTGTGCTCTGGAGTCTCCTCTTCATCATCCCGGGCATCGTCCGGTCTTACGGCTACTTCGCCGTGCCCTTCATCATGGCAGAAAACCCGGACATGGACCAGAAAGACGTTTTCCGCCTGAGTTTGGAGATGACCCGAGGCTTCAAAATGGACATCTTTGTAACCCATCTTTCCTTCATCGGCTGGTTCCTGCTGAGTATTCTCACCTTGGGGATTCTGGACATCTTCTACGTCTCCCCCTACTTCTATGCTACCAATGCGGAAATGTACCGCTATATTCGGGCCAACGCCCTGGAACAGGGCATCGCCACTCCGGATCAGCTGCCCGGGATCTATCCCGAAGGCTGACACAATCTCTGTAAACAGTAAAAAGGAGCATCGTTCTATGTCTCAGTTCTTTTCCTTCCGCCGGAAACGGTGGCTGCTTCCTTTGCTCTGCCTTCTGCTTGCCCTGCCCCTGGCGGCCTGCGGACAAAAGGAGGAAGAACCCACCCAGGAGATCACCAAGGAACAGGCCGTTCAGCCCGATGAAATCAAAACGCCTACCCCGGCCGAGCCTTTCCAGGCCTATCTGGATCTGAGCAACCTCCCCCCGGAAGACCTTGCCTCGGCTACCCAGACCCTGGACCAGAAGACCGAAGCCGGCGGCATCACCTGCCAGCTCCTCCAGGCCATCGGGGATGCCCGCACCCTCCACGTGGCCTTTACTCTGACCTATCCCGCAGACCAGGCAGGCGCCATCGACCCCACCTCCCTGACTGCCCTGCTGGTTTTGGGCGAAGTCAAAGACCCCACCACCGTCCAGGCCCCTGCCGGGATCTCCACCGTGCTCCAGGCTGCCCAGACCGACGAGACCACCATCTCCTGCACTGCCACCTTTACCTGCCAGGAGCCCCAGCTGGAGAAGGGCACCGTCCTCTCTCTGGTGGTAGAAGCACCCGCCGGGTCTGGCCTCTTCCACACCCTCACCTGGACGGCAGAAAACCAGGGGACCTTCCGGGAAGCCCCCCTCCTGGACAAAAGCGGCAAACAGGTGGGCGATGTGGTGCTCTCTCCCTTCGCCATGAACCTGACCTTCCAGGAACCCAGTGACCTCACCCCCCTGCTCACGGCCATCACCCTGAAGGATAAGGAAGGGAAGGCCATCGAAGCCTGGCAGTCCGCCCGGGCCGACAGCCAGCAGCATATCCTGGTCTTCTTCTCCCTGCCCCCGGCGGTGGAGCAGGTGGCCTCGGTCCAGGCAGGCGACTTCTCCGCCACCTTCTAACGTTGTTGTTTTCTCCTCCAATGGAAACACCCCGCAGCAGACCCGAAGGGTCGCTGCGGGGTGTTTGGCGTTTTCTGCTCAGTTCAGGAAATCCTTCAGCTTCTTGGAGCGGCTGGGGTGACGGAGCTTCCGCAGGGCCTTGGCCTCGATCTGACGGATTCTCTCACGGGTCACGTTAAACTCCTTGCCCACCTCTTCCAGGGTGCGGGTCCGGCCGTCCTCAATGCCGAAGCGCAGCTTGAGCACCTTTTCCTCTCTGGGGGTGAGGGTGCTCAGCACGTCCACCAGCTGCTCCTTCAGCAGGGTGAAGGAAGCAGCCTCGGAGGGCTCGGAGGCATCCTCGTCGGGGATGAAGTCTCCCAGATGGGAGTCCTCCTCCTCGCCGATGGGGGTCTCCAGGCTCACCGGCTCCTGGGCGATCTTCAGGATCTCCCGGACCTTGTCCACCGGCATGTTCATCTCCTCGGAGATCTCCTCGGGGGTGGGGTCATGGCCCAGCTCCTGGAGGAGCTGACGGGACACCCGGATCACCTTGTTGATGGTCTCCACCATGTGCACAGGGATGCGGATGGTTCTGGCCTGGTCCGCAATGGCCCGGGTGATGGCCTGACGGATCCACCAGGTGGCGTAGGTGGAGAACTTATAGCCCTTGGTGTAGTCAAACTTCTCTACGGCCTTGATAAGACCCAGGTTGCCCTCCTGGATGAGGTCCAGGAACAGCATCCCGCGGCCCACATACCGCTTGGCAATGGACACCACCAGACGCAGGTTGGCCTCCGCCAGGTTCTGCTTGGCCCGTTCCCCGGCCTTGATGAGAGATTCCATCTCTTTTCTGGCTTCCTTGGGCAGCTCAATGCCCTCGGCCTCCATCTCTGCCAGCTGGGCTTTGGCCTCCTGGCCGCTCACCATGGCCTGGGCCAGGGCCACCTCCTGCTCGCTGGTGAGCAGGTCCACCTTGCCGATCTCCTTCAGGTACATACGAACAGGATCGTCGATGCCAAAGGAGTCCACCAGGGTGTTGGGGTCCACCATCTCCTCCTCGGGGATCTCTTCGATCTCCTCGATGGGAGGCAGGGCGTCCACACTCAGCTCCGGCAGGTAGTCCTCCCCGGCTGTGTCGATGCCCAGATTCTCCAGCACATCGTAGATCTTGTCCATCTGCTCGGATTCCAGGTCGATCTCTTCCAGGGCCTCCATCAGCTCGGAAGAGGACAGACGCCCCTTCTTCTTGCCCTTGTCCAGCAGTTCCAGCAGCTTCTCCGCGCCGTTGAGCCCGGTCACGATCTTCAGGATCTCTGCCTTGCCCGCCTGGATCTGCTCCTCGGTCACGTGGAGCATCTTTTCTTTATCCCGCTTGTTATCGGGTGCTTTCTTCTCGCTCATGGTATCCATCTCCTATATGCTTTTCTTTTTTCGATAGGTTTCCCGTGCGGCCAAAAGCACCGCCTCGTCGGTATCCTGTTGTCGCTTCATGGTCTCCGTCTCAAGGACGGCCCGGTAGTCCGCCATGGCCTTCCGGCCATTTTCCAGGCTCTCCGGCTGCCGGAGGATCTCCGTGAGCAGGGCGATCTCCTCCCGCTCCAATTCTCCTTCCAGCATGCCCACCTGCACCGGCCTTCCCTCTTCCATTCGCCGGCGCAGCACCTGGTAGATCTTTCCCAGGTGGGGAGAGGAAAACTGGGCCGGGTCCAGCCCGGCCGTCTCCTGCACCAGGCTGCTGTCCAGCAGGAGCAGCCGGAGGATGCCCTCCTCTGCGCGGGCGGACCGGGGATTGTCATACCGCAGCTGCCGCTCCCGGGGCTGGATCTTGGCCACCGGGGTCAGGTCCCGCCGGGTCTGCTTCTTTTTTGCGGCCCGCAGACGCTGGTTGCGGTACCGCTGGACTTCCTGCAGCAGAGCGGTCTTGCCGATGCCGGTGAGCTCCGACACCCGGCCGGCATACACCTCCCGCTCCACGGGACTGTCCAGCCCAGCCAGCATTTCTGCCGCCTCCCGGCCAAACTCTGCTTTCTTCACCGGGTCCTCCAGATCATACTTGCTCTGGAGCTGCCCCAGATTGTACTCGATGTAATTCTCCGACTGATCCAGCAGCCGGGCAAAGGCCTCGCGGCCATATTTCTTAATGAACTCGTCCGGGTCCTTGGCGCCGCTGACCCGCAGCACCCGCACCTTAAGCCCGGTTTTCTCCAGCATGGGGATGGCGCGATTGGCCGCCTGGACCCCGGCAGTATCTGCGTCGTAGCAGATCACCACCTCCTTGGTAAACCGGGAGAGGAGCTTGGCGTGGTCGCCGGTCAGGGCCGTGCCCAGACTGGCCACTGCGCAGTCAAACCCCGCCTGATACAGGGAGATGGTATCCATGTACCCCTCGGTGAGGACGATCTTTCCCATTTTGGTGGTCTTGGCCAGGTTCAAGGCAAAGAGGTTTCGGCTCTTGTTGAACACCGGGGTATCCGGAGAATTCAGATACTTGGGGGTCCCGTCCCCCAGCACCCGGCCGCCGAAGCCGATCACATCCCCCCGCAGGTCGATGATGGGGAACATCACCCGGTTGCGGAACCGGTCATAAATGCCCCCCTTCTGGTTGCTGACCGCAAGACCCGCATCCAGCAGGTCCCGCTTCTGGAACCCCTTCTGGGTCATGGCGCGGATGAGCCCATCCCAGCTCTCCTGGGCATAGCCCAGGCCGAACCGGGTCATGATCCCCTTGGAGAGGCCCCGCCTTCGGAGGTATTCCAACCCCTGCTGGCCCTGCGGGGTGTGGAGCTGGGCGTAGAAGTACCGGGCGGCCTCCTTGTTCAGCTGGAGCAGACGGGCGCGCCGCCGCCGGCTGTCCTCGTCCATGTCCCGCTCGGGAAACTCCATCCCCGCCCGCTTGGCCAGCAGACGGACTGCGTCCACATAGGGCAGGTTCTCCATCTCCATCACAAAGGAGATGACACCGCCCCCCTTTCCGCAGCCGAAGCAGTGGTAGAGCTGACGGTCCTGCAGCACGTGGAAGGACGCGGTCTTTTCCCCGTGGAAGGGGCACAGCCCCCAGTAGCTTCCCCCTTTGGGGGTGAGGGTTACATAGTCCGACACCACGTCCACAATATCGCTGCGGGCCACCAGTTCATCCAAAAAGGCCGATGGGATCGCCATGGTTCCTCCTTCCCCTTACTTGACCGACCAGGCCAGCGGGATGAAGGCCTCACAGTATTTTTCTACTGCGTATTTGTCGGTCATGCCTGCAATGTAGTCACACACCGCCCGGTCGATGCCCTCCCGGACTCGAATGTCCTGGTAGTCCGGGGGGAGCTTGTCCGGGTTTTTCTGATAATACTCAAACAGGCGGGCGATCATCTCCTGGGCCTTGGATTCCTCTCCCTTGGCCCGGGGATTCCGGTACACCGCCTCAAACATAAAGCTGCGCAGGTCGGCCATGGCCCGGCCGCAGGCGGGGGACTGGGCGATCTCCCCCTTGCCCTGGCTGGTGCGGATGATGTCCCCGGTAAGGGTATTGATCCGCCCGCCGTGGTCGAAGCCCAGCACCTGGGAGATGTTCAGGGGGATATCCAGAGGATAGATGATGCCGCCCCGCATGGCATCGTCAATGTCGTGGTTGATATAGGCGATCTTATCCGCCAGGCGGACGATCTGCCCTTCCAGGGTATCGGCCTTCTTGGGGCCGGTGTGGCAAAGGATGCCGTCCCGCACCTCCTGGCAGAGGTTCAGGCCGTCCCCGCCGTTCTCCAGCCGCTCCACCACCCGCAGGGACTGCTCATTGTGGCGGAAGCCTCCGGACAAAATCTCGTTCAGCACCCGCTCCCCTGCGTGGCCGAAGGGGGTGTGGCCCAGGTCGTGGCCCAGGGCAATGGCCTCGGCCAGGTCCTCGTTCAGGGAGAGGCCCCGGGCAATGGTCCGGGAGATCCGGGCCACCTCCAGGGTGTGGGTCATCCGGGTGCGGTAATGGTCTCCTTCCGGCTGGAGAAAGACCTGGGTCTTATGCATGAGCCGCCGGAAGCTCTTAGAGTGGACGATCCGGTCCACGTCCCGCTGATAGCAGGTCCGAATGTCGCAGGGCGTCATCTCCCGCTGGCGACCCTTGGACCGGGAGGCCAGGGCCGCATAGGGAGAGAGCATCGCCTCTTCCCATTCCTCCCGCTGTTCCCGCAAGGTCATGGGCCTTCCTCCTTTCCGTAAAAAACCATGGGGCTTGTCTTCTCTTCCCCTTTTCTCTGCTTTCGGCAGAAAGGGGTCATTCTTTTATACGAAAAGTCTCTCAAATCTCCTGCCTCCGGCAAAAAAATTTTTTACCCGGGCTGGAAAGAAGAAGTGCCGCAGATCGGTTCCCCTGCGGCACTCCACAAAACCCTGCCCGCCGGGCAGGATTCATTCCCAGCCAGCCGGAGCCGCCTGGAAACACTCGCCCAGCTTCTCCGCCTGGATCTTCCCTGCCGTGAGCTCGGTGACCCGGGCCTCGTAGGCAGCCCAATTTTCCACAGGCAGAAGGCTCAAGATCCGCACCTCTGCCTCATACACAATATCCGTAATGACCCCCTGGGCCCCCGTGACCTCCTGCTTCATCCGTTCCAGCAGCGGGTAGGGGCAGGTCAACGCACCCTGGGCCCACTGGCGCACCACGGAGATCCCCGCCTCCGTGAGGGCGTCCTTGGCCGAACGGGTATAGGCCCGGAGCAGGCCGCCGGTCCCCAGCAGGATGCCGCCAAAGTATCGGGTGACCACGCAGCATACGTTCTCCACCCCTTCCCGGCGAAAGACCTCCAGCATGGGCTGCCCGGCGGTCCCCTGCGGCTCCCCGTCGTCGGAGTAACGGGTGATATTCCCCTCCCGGAGAAGGTAACACCAGCAGTTGTGCCGGGCGTCGTAATACTTGGCCTTCATCTGGGCGATCTTCTCCCGGGCCTCGTCCTCGCTCTCCACCCGCCACACGTGGCCGATGAAGCGGGAACGCTTCTCGGTGAACTCGGTTTCGCTGTCCCTGGCGGGAACATAGTACTCTGCCATCCGTCCTTCTCCTTTCCGGGGCTCAGTCCTCCCAGAATTCTTTCGGGGGTGTCCAGCCGTCTACAATATAGTCCCGGATCTGGCCCACCGTCTTTTCGCTGCACACAGCCACCACCCGGATGGTCTCCTCATAGTCCACCGACTCCACCTTGGCGTCCCGGTACAGGGCGTCCAGAATGCCGCCCTTGTCGTAGGGCAGGGCCAGGGTCACCCGATAGAACCCGGTGTCCAGCCGCTTGCCGATGGCATCCAGCAGCTGGTCCAGCCCCTCTCCGGTCTTGGCCGAAATGGAGACGATATCCTCTCCATGGGGGCGGATATCCCCCACATAAATGTCCGACTTGTTGAACACGTCGATCCGGGGGGTGGCCTCCGCACCCAGCTGCCGGATGAGCTTCTCCACCACTTCTGCCTGCTCCCGCCACTCGGGGTTGGAGGCGTCGATCACGTGGAGAATAAGGTCGGCGTAAGCCAGCTCTTCCAAGGTAGCTTTAAAGGCCTCCACCAGATGGTGGGGCAGCTTGCGGATAAAGCCTACGGTGTCGGAGATGAGCACCGTGCAGGTATCGGAAATTTCCAGGGTCCGGGTGGTGGTGTCCAGGGTGTCGAACAGCCGGTTCCGGGCGGGGATCCCCGCCTGGGTCAGGGCGTTGAGCAGGGTGGATTTCCCTGCGTTGGTGTAGCCCACAATGGCCACCACCGGCACCTCGTTCTTTTCCCGACGGTCCCGCTGGACGCTGCGGATGCGCCGCACTTCCTCCAGGTCCTCTTTCAGCTTGGCGATCTTACGGCGGATATGCCGCCGGTCGGTCTCCAGCTGGGTCTCACCAGGGCCACGGGTACCGATGGGCGATTTGCCGCCGGAAGCCGTCTGGCGCACCAGGTGGCCCCACATACCGGTAAGCCGGGGCAGCAGGTACTGGTACTGGGCCAGCTCCACCTGGAGCCGGCCTTCCCGGGTCCGGGCCCGCTGGGCAAAGATGTCCAGAATGAGGCCTGCCCGGTCGATGACCTGTACCCCCATCTCCTCGGTGAGCACCCGCTGCTGGGAGGGGGACAGCTCGTTGTCAAACACCACCAGGTCCGCCCCCTGGGCCTGCACCAGGTCCCGGGCCTCCTCCACCTTACCCTCGCCGATAAAGGTCCGGGCTTCCGGGGTGTCCCGGTTTTGCAGGATCATACCCACGCACTCCCCGCCTGCCGTCTCCAGCAGGTCGGACAGTTCTTCCAACGAGGCGTCGCTGGCGTTATCTTCCCGGGATAAGCTGGCCGCATTCAGGCCCACCAGCACCGCCCGGTTTCTCTTCTCTTGGCTCTGACCTTCCGTCATACCGCCCCTCTTTCGTATCCCACTGTCAGGGGGGTCACCCCTTCTTTAACACTTTGGTGATCTCCCCCACGTACATCCGGTGGTAGTCCTGCCCCTGGTAGTGCTCCATGGCGATGGGGTCCATGTGAGAGGGCTCCAAGTCGTCCCAGTATACCTTCCGGCACACCAGCACCAGGGAAGCCTCCCCGATGTAGGGGGCCTGGTCTCCCTCTGCCGCCTCCACGGTAAAGCCGCAGGCGGCGAACTTATCCTCATCCCGACCGCTCACTGCCCCGCAATGGGCCAGGGCCTTGCGCCACTCCGGCCCAAAGAAGGACAGGGTGAACCAGTCATGGTTCTCCAAAAACTCAAAGGTGTAGCGCTGGGGACGGACATAGATGGTGGCCACGTTCTTGCGCCACAGCACCCCCAGCCCACCCCAGGCGGCGGTCATGGTGTTGCAATGGTCTTTGGTTCCGGCGGTGATCAGCGTCCACCGGTCATCCAGCAGGGAAAATACATTCTCCTGCAGCTGTTTTGCGTTCAATTCCTGAAACATATGGGCTTCCTCCTTCTGCCCGCTCCTCCGGGGAGCGCAGCGTCTGTGTTATCTTATGCCATTCCCTGCCCAAAGAACCGCAATAACGCAAAAACCCGTGCCGGATGCGGCACGGGTCTGAAGCCAGAATCGTTCAGTTTTCGAAACCGAATTTTTTGTTGAAGCGGCTGACGCGCCCGCCAGTATCCACCATCTTCTGCTTGCCGGTGAAGAAGGGGTGACACTTGGAACAAACTTCTACACGGATGTCTGCCTTGGTAGATCTTGTCTCGATCACGTTACCGCAAGCACATCTGATGGTAGTCTGTTCGTACTTGGGATGGATGCCTTCCTTCATGCGTGTTCACCTCTTTCTGAATATCAAAAAATTATCGCTTCTTACAAGCGCGTAATATATAATAGCACCTTTATTCAAAAAATGCAACTCTTTTTTGCTCAATTCTTTTCGTTTTTTTCCTGTTTTTTCAGCAAGTCTACTCCCCTGCCCGCATGGAGGAACCATAAAATCTCCCGCTGTACCGGTTTCCCGGTGAGCTCCTCCAGGGCCCAGGCGTAGATCTCCATCTGCCCCCGGTACTTCTCTGCCCGTTCCTCCGCGTAAGGGGCCGGGACCCGGTCGGTTTTGAAGTCCAGGAGGGTCAGCCCATCACTTTCCTCCCACCAGCAGTCGATCACCCCTTGCAGCAGGACGGTCTCCCCCTGGGTCCCCTGGGGGAAGAACCTCTCCGCCGGGGCCAGCAGGGAGAAGGGAAACTCCCGCCGCAGGCTCTCGCTCTCCCGCATCTTCCTGCCCAGTTCGCCGGAGAAGAAGTCCGCCAGCATGGCCGGAGAGACCGCCTGGGCTTCCTGTGGCGTTAAGTAACCCTCCCGGGTCAACCGGTCCAGAGCCTGAGCGACGGAAGGAGCAGAGGCTGTCTCCTCCATACGGATGCCCTGGATGGCGGTGTGGACCGCCGTGCCCCGCTGGGCGGGGGTAAGACCCAAACGCTCCTGGGCAAACCGGGGTCGGTGAAAGGGAGCGGGCCCCTCCTGGGTCTTGTCTCGCAGCAAAAAGACCCCCGCCTCTTCCTCGGCGCTTCCCTGAATCTGAGTAGCCGTCACCTTGGCCGGGGTGGCGGTGGCAGCGTCATGGGGATACCGCCAGCGCAGGGTTTCGATGAGCTGGTCCGGGTCGGCAGCCGCCGTCTCCTGAGAGGCAGACGTACTGACCGGGCCCGCTGCCTCCTGGGATACCGCCCCATGGTGGTAGGAGATGGCCCAGGCGGGGCCAAAGATTCCCTCTGCCACCGGGGGCAGACCGCCCCGCTGGGCGGCGTTCCGTAAGACAGCGCCCTCCGGCCGGGCCATAGCCGCCAGCAGGATCCACTGGCCTGCGCTGCTGCATCCTGCCAGCACCCGGGGATCAGCCGGGTAGGACACACTCTCCGCCAGGCCTTTCAGATCGGTCACCCCGTAGGAGAGGCTGTGGACCATCACCAGCTTTTCCTTGGCCCGGGTCATAGCTACGTACAGCAGCCGCATCTCCTCTGCCAGCATCTCCTTCTTCAGGGCCAGAGCCACCCCGGTGCGGGCCAGGGTAGAGAAGGAGACCATCCGCTCCGGGTCCAGCCCCTTGGGGCCCAGGCCCAGCTTGGGGTGGAAAAGCACCGGCTTTTGCAGGTCGTTGTAGTTAAACCGTCGACCCAAACCGCACAGGAACACCACCGGATACTCCAAGCCCTTGGACCGGTGGATACTGAGGATCTTCACCCCCGCCTGCTGGCTGGCCGGGGCGCTGCGGCCAGCCAGGCCGCCGCTCTCCCGCACCCGGTCCAGATGGAGGAGGAAACGGAAGAGGCCCTTGTGCCCCGTACCCTCGAACCGGCGGGCCACCTGGTACAGGGCCAGAAGGTTCTCCCGCCGCTTTTCCCCGTCGGGCATGAGGGAGAAAAGTTCCAAGAGATTGGTCTTTTGGTACAGGGCCCAGAGCAGGCCGTGGCTGCTCTGCTCCCCCGCCCCAAACCGCAGGGCAGACAGTTCCTCCAGGAAACGGCGGCTGTCCTCGTCCCCCTCCTCCGCAGCGGCGCAGAGGGCATCATAAAACGATCCCTCCCGGCCAGCCCGGATCTCTGCCAGGTGATCCCCGGTAAAGCCGCAGACCGGCGACCGGAGCACCGCCAGCAGGGGAATATCCTGCCGGGGATTGTCCAAAATTTGCAGCCAGGACAGGGCAACGGAAATTTCCGTGGTCTGGAAAAAGTCCGCTCCCTCCTCCGACCACCAGGTGACCCCCTCTTCCTCCAGAGCCAGGGCGTAAAAATGCCGCACCGGCCCGGGAGAGCGCAGCAGGATGGCCACGTCATCCGGCCGGATGGGCCGGGTGCCTCCAGCCCCATCGGAGACCGGGAACCCCTCCCGCAAAAGCCCTGCGATCTGCCGGGCCACAAACCGGGCCTCCAAAAAGTGTTTGCTCTGCTTTTCCTCCGTGAGGGCCGGGTCTTCGGAGAAGTCCAGCACATGGAGGGCGGTCTCATATCCGGTTCCCGGAGGGAAGGTCCCGCCGGGGTGCAGGGCTTCTTCCTGGGTGTAGTCCATCTCTCCCAGCTCCGGGGAGAGAATGGTGCGGAACAGATCGTTGGCCGCTTCCAGCACCTCCGGCCGGGAGCGGAAGTTCCTGGACATGGTGATCTTTCTCTCCTGTCCCTCTGATGCCTGGGTCCAGGGGAGGAACCGGCGGGCCTTTTCCAGGAAAATTGTGGGGTCAGCCAGGCGGAAGCGATAGATGGACTGCTTCACGTCCCCCACCATGAAGAGGTTTTCTCCGTTCCGGGAGAGGGCGCGGAAGATGGTATTCTGCACCTGGTTGGTATCCTGGTACTCGTCCACCATGATCTCCGTGTACTGCTCCCCCCACTGGCGAGCCAGCTGGGTGGGTTCCCCCTCCTCGTCCACCAGAAGGGCCACGGCAAAGTGCTCCAGGTCAGAGAAGTCCAGCAGCCCCCGCTCCTTTTTCTCACGGGCGTAGGCAGCAGAAAAGTCCTTCACCAGATCCACCAGCCCCCGCATGGCCGGGTAGACCAGGGCCATGTCCTCCAGCAGGCTGGCGCTGTCGCTGGCAAACTGGGCTTCCAGCTCCTCCGCTGCCTTCTTGCAGCGGGTGCGGATGCTCTTGATCTCCTCCTGGGCGTCCACCGCCTCTACCCCCCGGGCCCCTTTCAGCCGGGGGAAGGAAATTTTGGCCGCTGCGGCCTGGTCCCATCCTTCTCCGGCGGCCTGGACAAAGCCCCGCAGATCGCCTAAGGTGGCCCGCAGGCTTTCCCCATACGCTTTTTCCAGGCTGTCGTCCTCCTGGGCCAGGGCGCAGGCCCGCTCCATCTGGGCGACCCAATACGCAGCGGTGCGTTCCGCCTCTTCCAGCAGCAGAGCCCCCCAGGGGGTCTGCTCCGCCCGGGTCACCCCGGACAGATCAAAGGCCCGGGCCTGAGTCTCCAGCCACTGATCCGGATGGGGGGCGCTCTGAATCTTTCCGTACACGTCCAGGGCAATTTCGATAAGCTTGCTGTCATCCCGCCCCCCGGAGAGAATATCCAAAAGTTTGGCAAAGTCCCCTTCCGGGTCGATGGTCTCATACCGGGCGTCCAGCACCTGGTTCAGGGTGCGCAGCATGAGCACCTGGGCGTCCTCGTCCTCGCACAGGGTAAAGTCCGCCGGCAGGTACAGCAGGTGTCCCCACTGGCGCAGAAGGACCGTACAGAAGGAATGGATGGTGGAGATCTGGGTCTGGTACAGCAGGCCCGTCTGCCGCCGGAGATGGGCGTTGTCCGGCTGGGCCTCCAGGGCCTGAGCCAGCTCCCCGGCGATCCGGCTGCGCAGCTCTTCCGCTGCGGCCCGGGTGAAGGTGATGATGAGAAAGCGGTCGATCCGCTCCCCCTCGTGTTCGATCCGGTCCAGCAGCCGCTCCACCAGCACTCGGGTCTTACCCGACCCGGCCGCGGCGGACACCAGCAGGCCGCCGCCCCGGTTCTTTACCACCGCTTCCTGCTCAGGGGTTCTCTGCACCGCCATGGTCCTCTCCTCCTTCCTCCCGCTGGGCCAGCCAGGCCCAGAAGTCGCTGTTCTTCACCGACGGAATCCACCGCCGCTTGTCCCGGCCCTCCTCAAACTGGCAGGCCCGGAAATACTCACAGTACAGGCAGGCGTTCTTGGTGGGTCCCCGCCAGTAGGGGTCTGCGTCCAGGTTGCCGGCGGAGATCGCCCGGCAGATCTGGCCCAAGATCTCCTGGGTGTGGCGCTTGAGCCGCCCCAGCTTCTGGGCGCTCACCAGAGCGTCCCCGGTGATCTTCCCTGTGCGGCTGCTCACCCGCAGGGGCAGGAACCGCAGGCCGTTCTCCGGGTGCTCCATGGCCTCGGGCACCTCTCCTTCCTCCAGGATGAGGCCCTTGCGCACCAGCTCCTTGTCCATGAGCTTCTGCCGGGCGCTCTCATCCATGGCCCGGCTGCCCGCCACCATAGCGTCCCGGGCGGGCAGGTACAGTACCCCCGCCGGGCAGGGTTTCTGGTGGAAGAGCCGCTCGCCCTTGTCCTCTAAGGTGAAGAGGTAGAGAAGCATCTGGAGCCCCAGACCATTCCACACCTCGGTGAGGTCAAAGGACTTCCGGCCGGTCTTATAGTCCACCACCCGCAGGTACAGACGGCCGTCCTTTACCCAGCCGTCCACTCGGTCCACGAAGCCGGAGATCTTCAAGGTCACGCCAGCCTCCGTCACCTCCACAGGGGGCAGCTCCTTGCCGCTGCCAAAGCCCAGCTCAAAATAGACCGGCTGGAAGTCAGAGGCCCGCAGTTCTTCCGCCACGTTCTCCACCACTGACCATACGTTGCGCTGGAGGCGGCGGAACAGATAGCGGAACCGAGGGGTCTGGTGCTCCATGCCCCCCAGCTCCCGCAAGACATAGTCCTCCACTGCCTCCTGGGTCAGGTCTCGGAGGCGCTCCTGGGACACCGCCTGGATGCCCCCTTCCTCCCCCACCGACCGGAACACCCGTTCCAGCACGAAGTGGACGAAGGTGCCGTACTCCGGGGCGTGGAAGCCCGCCGGACGGCGGTCCTTGGCCCCCAGGCCATACCGCAGGAAGTAGGCAAAGTGGCAGGACTGATACTGGTCCATCCGGGAGGCGGACATGGCCACCTTTTCTCCATACAGACGGGCCACCGCCTGGGGGGAGAGCTTGCCCCGCTCCCAGGCCGCCGCCCGGTCCAGAGCCGCAAAGCAGGGGGCGCAGACCGGATCATCCTCCAGGGCTGCCCGGACCTTCTCCATGCCGTGGGCCATGGCCCGCAGCTGGTCCGGGGGAAGCAGGCCGGGCGTCTCTTCCTCTCCCTGGGGAAAGAGCTGGCGTAAGGTTTCTACCAGAAAAGAGGGCCGCTTCTCGCCGCCGCTCTCCCCGCCCCGGGGCCAGGTCACCACCAGCTTCTCCCGGGGCTGGGCGCAGATGGTATAGAGGATGGTGTTCTCCCGCCCCAGCTTTTCCTCCATCCGGGGGGAGAGCTCCATGCCGTATTCTTCTAACAGTTCTCGGTCTCGATCGGTGAGCAGGCCCTGGCCGGGGGTCACCTGGGGGATAGACCCATCGTCCGCCCCCAGCAGAAAGAGCACCCGGCAGGAGCGTCCCCCCAGCCGCTGGGCGTCCCCGGCGGTCACCCGGTCCAGAGAGGCAGGGATGGACCCTACGGTGTACTGGGACAACAGCAGCCGCAGCAGACGGGTGAAGGAAGCAAAGTCCGCCTCCATCTCCCCCAGCAGGGCCATGCACTGCTCCAGAGCCCCGCAGAAAATGTCCCACAGCTGGCTGTACTCCCGGGCCAGCTCCGGTTCCCCCTGCTCCAGCAGGCGGTCCGCCCGGGCCTCCAGGGCCTCCGGGGCGTGGATCTCCTCTAAGAAACCGTACAGAACCAGCACCTGCTCCCCCACAGTCCCTTTGGCCTTTTTTCGCAAAGTTTCCAGAGGGGCCATCACCTGAAGCCGCAGCTGGTTCAGGTCGTCCAGTTCTTCCTGGTCTCTGGGGGTAAAGGTCTGGTGGTAGCCTCCGGGGTGCATGGTCCAGCCCTTGGCGGAGGTCCACCGGCTGCCCCAGATGTCCCAGGTGAGCACATAGTTTTCCAGCCGGTCACACTGGTCCGGGGTGAGGCCCGTGAGGCCAGTCTTTAAGTAGCGGAACATATCCTCGTAGAGGTAGCCGCCATTCACCGCGTCCATGGCGGCGGTGATAAGGGTAAAGATGGGCTTTTGGAGGATGTCAGTCTTTTCCGACTGGAACACCGGGATCTGATACTGGGGGAAAATCCCCTGGATCTGCTCCCAGTACCGGTCCATCGACCGGGCGGAGACCGCAATGTCCCGGTAGCGGACCCGACCACACTGGACCAGACGGCGGATCTCCCCCGCCGTCCACTGGACTTCCTCCTGGGGGGTAGCGGCTCCATGGATCACCACGCTGCCATCCCACGCTCCCTCATAGGGAACCAGAGGACGGGCAAACAGATGGCCTTCCAAGTGATCCAGAGGCGGGGTCCGGCCGCCCTCCCGGGCTGGCAGGTGGGTCTCCTCCACGGGGCTTCCCACCTGGGCGGCCAGCCGCTTGAGCTTGGCGATGGTCCGGCCCGCCGGGGCAAAGACGGTCTCCTCGTCCTCGCCCCCATCCCAGGTAAGGGCCACAGTGACGGAATGGGCCTGCTTCATCATCTGCTCCAGCACCAGCCGCTGCTGGGGGGTGAAGTCAGTAAAACCGTCCAGATACACGTCTTTCCCCCGGAAAAAGGGAAAGCCCCGTAGCTTCTCCGCCAGACGGGTGAGCTTGTCCCGAGGGTCCAGACCGCTCCGGGCGGTCATGGCCTCATAGGCCCCGAAGATAAGGCCCAGGTCCCGGAGCTTGTCTCCGTCCAGCCCCTCGGTCTCCTCCCCCACCTGGCTCAGCTGGGCGGCGGTGACGCAGCCGCTTTTCAGCTCATCCAGGGTGGTGAGAAGGCTCCCCAGAAACTCCGGCTTCTGGGTGGGCATAGCGTACACGGTCAGGCGGCTGCTCACCGCCTGCACCGCCGCGTACATCATCAGCAGCCGCCCGCCCTGGTCCAGCACCGGTTCTCCCCGGCCCCTGGCCAGGGTGATGACCCGGTTTTCCAGACGGGCGAAGGAGAGCACCTCTCCGTACATCCCCGCCTGGTTCCCGTTCTCCCGGCAGAACCGCTGTTCGTTCTCAAAGGAGGCCTGCTCGGGGACCAGCAGCAGCTGGGGACGGCACGCCCCTTCCTCTCTCATCCGCCGGAACACCGCTGCGGACTTTCCGCAGCCTGCCCGGCCGGTTATGATGCGCAGCATGGCAAGCTCTCCTCTCTTAGAAGGACTGCAGCAGGCCGGACAATCCCTTCTCCCGGTACAGGTCCTGATAGTACTCCAATTCCTTTGCGATGAGCTGGTCAATGGCCCGCATGCCCAGCACCTCCACTGGGGCCTGGTCATCGGTGAGGATCACGTCCCCGGGGGTGTACCGGGTCATGGCACGGGCCACAGTATCCATATGCAGCCCCAGTTCCAGGTCCTCTACCTTCTGCTGGTTGGCCCGCAGCAGCTGAAGGGGGTCCCCCTCCGCCGAGGCAAAGAGCTCCCGGTTGGTGGTACCCGGCACGTCCGCCGTGTACACCCCGGGGAAGAGGCTGGCGATGGTGTCGCACAGGGCCTGGTTGATGCTCCCCTCCCCGTCCGAGTGCATGTTCAGGTTCACCACCATCACGCCCCCGGGGGCCAGATGCTCCTTCACGAGCGTAAAAAACTCCCGGGTGGACATCTGAAAGGGAATGGTAATATCCTGGTAGGCGTCCACCAGAATAACGTCGTACTTGGTATCCACCGCCTGCAAATAGGCCCGGCCGTCATAGGTGGTCACGTTCACGGAGTCGGGCATCTGGAAGTAGTCATAGGCCAGGCCCGTGATCTTCTCGTCGATCTCCACCCCGTCCACCAGGGTTCCGGGGAAATAGGTCTGGCACTGCTTGGCGAAGGTGCCGGTCCCGTTGCCCAGCACCAGGATTCTGGCGCCCTCCCCGGCGCCAGCCATGACCGGCCCCGCCAGCGCGTAGTCGTAGTACATACCAGTGAGGCCGTCCTCCTTCATCATCACCGACTGCACCCCGAAGAGCACGTTGGTGGAGAGGACCACCTTTTGCGGGTCCTCCTTCACCTGGAGGTAGTTATACACCGACTCTCCTTCGTAGAGCAGGTCCTTCTCCCAGAAGGCAAACCCGCCCCGGCTGCCCACCACGCTGCACACCGCAAAGAGGACCAGCGCCGCCAGGCAGGTTTTGGGCTTTGCCCGGCTGCTCAAAAAGTAAACGAGCGCAATCACCAGCAAAATGCCGGAAAAGAGCAGGAAGGTCACTGCCGTTCCCACGGCAGGGATGGTCACAAAGGTGGGCAGAAAGGTACCCAGGATGCTGCCGATGGTGTTGCAGGCCCCCAGGGTACCCACCACCTTACCGCTGTCCTCCAGGCTGTCCACCGTGTACTTCACCAGGGACGGAGTCACAGTGCCCAGCAGGAAGAGGGGAAAGACGAAGATCACCATGCAGGCGCAGAAGGCCGCAAGGATCAGGAAGTTGGTGTTCACCGTGAGTACCAGCACCCCGGAAATTCCCAGGATGATATATTTGCCCAGCACAGGGATGGCGGCGATCCACACCGCCGCAATGAGCAGCCGCCGGTAGAGCCGGTCGGTGTTGGGGTCCTTGTCGGCCGCCCTGCCGCCCCAGAGGTTTCCCAGGGCCAGGGCGATCATAATGGTGCCGATGATGATGGTCCAGACGATCTGGGACGAGCTGAAATAGGGGGCCAGGAGGCGGCTGGCGCCCAGCTCCACCGCCATCACCGACACGCCGGAAAAGAATTCCGTGAGGTAGAGGTAATACTTGTTCTTTAAAATCGGTCGTTTCTCCATAAACGGTCCTTTCTTTACAAAAAACGGTACAGCGCAGCGCTGTACCGTTTTTCTTTCTCGCTGAGTAAGGGGGAACTTATGCCTTTCCGGCGCTGCCCAGAACCCGGAGGATCTTGTCCTGCACCAGGTCCTTCACGTACTGGCGGCCCACCTTCAGGTAGCCTCTGGGGTCAAAGCCGGCGGGGTCGGCCAGCAGCTGCTGGCGCACACCGGCGGTCATAGCCAGACGCAGGTCGGAGTCGATGTTGATTTTGCACACGGCCATTCCGGCTGCCTTGCGCAGCTGGTCTTCCGGCACGCCAATGGCGTCCTTCAGCTTGCCGCCGTTGCTGTTGATAAGGTCCACATAGTGGGGGGTGACGGAGGAAGCGCCGTGAAGCACAATGGGGAAACCGGGCAGGCGGCGGGAGACCTCTTCCAGGATGTCAAACCGCAGCTGGGGCTTGGTGCCGGGCTTGAACTTAAAGGCGCCGTGGCTGGTGCCGATGGCGATGGCCAGGCTGTCCACGCCGGTGGCCCGGACAAACTCTTCCACCTGGTTGGGGTCGGTATAGGAGGAGTCCTCTGCGGAGACGTTCACGTCGTCCTCGATGCCGGCCAGGCGGCCCAGCTCGCCTTCCACCACCACGCCATGCTTGTGGGCATACTCCACCACCTGGCGGGTCAGGGCAATGTTATCCTCAAAGGAGTGCTTGGAGCCGTCGATCATGACGGAAGTGAAGCCACCGTCGATGCAGGCCTTGCAGATCTCGAAGTCCTCGCCGTGGTCCAGATGCAGGGCGATGGGCAGACCGGTGTCCGCCACAGCGGCCTCCACCAGCTTCATGAGGTAGACGTGCTTGGCGTACTTCCGTGCGCCCGCAGACACCTGGAGAATCACCGGGGAGTTGGTCTCCAGCGCAGCTTCGGTGATGCCCTGGACGATCTCCATATTGTTGACGTTAAAGGCGCCGATGGCGTAGCCGCCCTCATAGGCCTTCTGGAACATTTCCTTGGTTGTAACTAACGGCATATTTCATAACCTCCATGCGCCATAGGCGCGTTATTTTCCATCCAGTTCCGGGTGAGGTTGGCTTTGCGCCTCATCCCGGATAAATTATTGTACCAGTATTCATTGATAATTGCAAGAGCGGGCCGGGTATGATATGATAAGGGTGCTTTCTATCCTACGTTTTCTATCTGACCTGCTGAAAGGAGATCTTCTTATATGGAACACTTAACCGGCGCCTGCATCATCGGCCAGTCCGGCGGTCCTACCGCCGTCATCAACGCCAGCGCTCAGGGCGTGATCCAGACCGCTCTGGCCTCCGGCCAGATCACCCGGGTCCTGGGAGCCGCCCACGGCATCAAGGGCGTTCTGGCCGACCAGCTCTACGACATGGCACAGGAGGACCCCGCCGAGCTGGATCTGCTCCAGTACACCCCCTCCTCCGCCCTGGGCTCCTGCCGCTATAAGCTGGCTGACCCGGACGTGGACGACACCGACTACCGCCGCATCCTGGAGATCTTCCAGAAGTATGACGTGCGCTACTTCTTCTACAACGGCGGCAACGACTCCATGGACACCTGCAACAAGATCAGCAAGTATATGCAGAAGGTGGGCTACCCCTGCAACATCATCGGAGTCCCCAAGACCATCGACAACGACCTGAGCGGCACCGACCACTGCCCCGGCTACGCCAGCGCCGCCAAGTACATCGCCACCTCCTGCATGGAGCTCTACCAGGACGCCCGGGTCTATGACACCGGAACGGTGGTCATCGTAGAGATCATGGGCCGCCACGCCGGCTGGCTGGCTGGCGCCGCCGGTCTGGCTTCCTGGGCTGGTTCCGGCCCCGATCTGGTCTATCTGCCCGAGGTGGACTTCCACATGGACCAGTTCCTGGCGGACGTAAAGCGGGTGTATGAAGAGACCGGCAACTGCCTGGTGGCCGTCTCTGAGGGCATCCACTACGCCGACGGCACCTTTGTCTCCGAGGCCAAGACCTCTGCCACCGACGGCTTCGGCCACGCCCAGCTGGGCGGCCTGGCTGCCATGCTGGCTGACACCGTGAAGAACGCCATGGGCGTGAAGGTCCGGGGCATTGAGCTCTCTCTGCTCCAGCGCTGCGGCTCCCACCTGGCCTCCCGCACCGACCTGGACGAGGCCTACCTGGCAGGCAAGGCCGCCGTGGAAGCCGCTGTCTCCGGCGTGACCGACAAGATGGTGGCTCTGGACTGCACCCGGGACGACACCGGCTACCACTGCCAGACCAAGCTGGTCCCCCTCACCGAGGCAGCCAACACCGAGCGGAAGGTACCCCTGTCCTGGATCACCCCAGAAGGAAACGGCGTCACCGAGGACTTTGTCCGCTATGCCCTGCCTCTCATTCAGGGTGAGCCCCAGCGTCCTCTGGAGAACGCACTGCCCCGCTTCGCCAAGCTGAAAAAGGTGCTCACCACCTCCATGGACTGATCCCAAACCATAAAAAGGACCTGACCGAACAAATCGGTCAGGTCCTTTTTTCTGCTTCCTCTTATCGTATTATCGTACTTTTCTGGGGATGAGCAGCATCTGCCCAAGATACAACTCCCCGGAGGTCAGCCCGCTGGCCTCCATGATCTCTCCATCCGTGGACAGGCAGGCTTTGGCCACGTCCCAAAGGTCCTCTCCCGGACGAACCGCCCGGAGGATGACCGAGGGTTCCTCCTGGGTGACTGCCCGCTTCTCCCCTGGCGTCACCCGGCCAATGATCCCGGTCTCCCCTTTACGCAGGGTCATCCACCGGAAAGCCAGGGGGAAGGAGACTTCCATTCCCGACCCGGTAGAGGCGGCGCTGGGGGCTCGGAGCACCTCCGAGGTAAAGAGACAGGTGCCCTCCCCCTGGCCGGGCAGCCGGTGGGACACCGTGACCCGGCGGCTGGCAGAGGCCGGGCCCTCCTGGGTGTTGTACAGCAGGACCATCTCCACCTCTTGGGTGAGGATCAGGTCCTGGCCCTCCCGGTTCTGCCCGGACCGGCCCAGCCGCACCTGAACGTCCAGCAGTTCCCCCGGCCCCTGGCCGGTCTCCACCACGTCCCGGACTCCTTCCTGGTCTTCGCCCTGGCCCATCATCTTCCAGACGGGGCAGTTGACCTCCTCTGTCTGGAGCTCATAAGATGTGCTGTACAGGTCGGTAAGTACCGGGACCTCCACCTGCTTGCGCAGCACCGCCTGGGCCTGGATGGTCAGGGACGCCTGGAAGCTTCTGGGGTCCCCTTCGGTCAGGGAACAGCTCACCTCCGTAAAGGCCAGCGTCATGTGGCACAGGCTGTCCTCGGCGTCCTCCCCGGCGTCCATGATCTGGGAGTAGGGCAGCGGGAACTCCACCGGGAACAAACTGCCGTCTGTCCCCCGGCAGAGGAGCTTCACCATGGCCTCCCCCTTGAACACCAGCTTGGTTCCGATCACCCGGGCCTCCAGACAGGTGCAGTCCGCCCGGGTGCGCAGCAGCGCTGCCACATCCGGCCGCCCCGCCGGAAGAGCCAGCACATCCTGATAAGTAAAGCTCTTTTCCTGGGCGTTGATGGTCACCAAGCTGCCCAGGGTCCCCGTCTTCTGCCGGATCCCGCAGCTCTCCGGGTCCTCCACCAGGCTGGCCAGGCTCTGCACTCTGGGCTCAAAGCCCTCCAGCGCCAGGCTGTAGCCCACCCGCACCAGGACCTTCCGGGGGTTCAGCAGGTGGATATCCACCGACAAAACCCGGGGACTTACATGGAGGGCGCTGCGCCGGGTCATCCCGGCGATCTCCGGGGACACCGAAAAGGGCAGGGTGACCTCCATGGACTGCACCCCGCCTTCCCCTTCCGGCTGGTACAGAATGGTCACCTTCAGCAGGCCGGAGCACTCCGCCTTGCCCTCCTGGGGCTCCTTCCGCTGCAGCAGCAGACGGCCCTCCCCGTCCAGCACCTGCCAGATGTCCGGGCAGGCGTCCGGTACGATCATCTCCGCGGTCTCCTCCTGCTCCAATACCGTACGGCACACCGTTTCCCAGTGGCGCACCGTCTCTTGCCGCAGTTCCAATTCCATAGCTGTGACCCATCCTTTCTCGTATCAGGTAAGTATCTGTCACAGTCTATGCCCGCCCCGGCCGGCACAGAACCTTACAGCCGGAACAATTTTTTCAGCAGGCCCGCCAATGCCTTGGGGGCGTTCACAACCACCATCTTCATGAGTCCTCCCTCCCTTCCCGGGGGCAAACGAAAACCACCCGTCTGCTCTCAGTCTATGCTGAGGACAGACGGGTGGTGTCTTTCTTTGCCTATTCTTTTTCCCAGGGTTTATACTCCTTGGCCTGCTCATACAGACGAACGTAGCTCTTATGACGGCTCTGGGAGATCTTTCTCTCTTTCTTGGCCGCCAGCACAGCGCAGCCCTTTTCCTTCACGTGAGCGCAGCCCACAAACCGGCACTGCCCCAGATAGGGGCGGAACTCCCGGAAAGTCTCCGCCAGGGCATCCTTTTCCAGGTGCTCGCCCCGGTCGGTGTCGAAGGCGGAAAAGCCCGGCGTGTCTGCAATGAGTCCCCCGGAAACCGGGAAGAGCTCCACGTGACGGGTGGTGTGGCGGCCACGGCCCAGCTTTTCGCTGATCTCTCCCGTAGCCAGGCGGAAGTCGGGCTCCAGGGCGTTGAGAATACTGGATTTCCCAACGCCGGAGTTGCCTGTAAAGGCCGAAACCTTGCCAGCCAAAAGCCCGCGAAGTTCCTCAATGCCCAGCCCTGTTTCCGCGCTCACCCGCAGGGTGGTGAACCCTGCCTGCTCATACAGAGCGAAAAGTTCCTCCGCCGGGACCAGGTCCCACTTGTTGATGCACACAATGGGTTCGCACTGCTTGCTCTCCGCCAGGGAGATGATCCGGTCCAGGAGAAAGGGGTCGGTCACCGGGATGGCCCCGGAGGCGATGAGGACCAGCTGGTCAATGTTGGCCACCGCAGGCCGCTGGAAGGCATTGCGCCGGGGCAGGATCTCGTCCAGCGAACCGCTTCCATCCTCCTGCACGGTGATGGCCACCCGGTCCCCCACCAGGGGGGTGATTTTTTTATAGCGGAACTTTCCTCTGGCCCGGCAGGTCACCAGGGCGTCCTCACACTGGACGTAGTAAAACCCGCTGAGGGCCTTGATGATCTGTCCTTCTCGTTTCATTTCACTCATTGGTCAAAGTTCAGGTTGTAGCGCTCCACAACCTCTCCATCAAAGTAGATGCACACCTGCTTCACCCCGGACCCGCTGAGGGTGGGATAGATGTTCCCCACCGAGGTGTTCACCACGTTCTTATAGGCCTCCTGGTCGTCCACGGTGATCCGGACCTCTACGGTCTCACGATCTGTGGGCAGTTCCACGGTGATGGTCTTGGTGCGGATCGGCGGGGCCTCCGGTCCCTTACTCACGTTCAGGGCAATGGCGGTGCCTTCCTCTACTGTGCTGCCTGCGGCCACGCTTTGATACACCACCTGGCCGGCGGGCTCATTGCTGGCCACCTCCACGATGCTGCCCACTTTCAGCTTGGCTGCTGCCAGCATATCCCGGGCCTTGTTCAGGGACTGGCCGGTAAGGGAGGGGACTGTCACCTCTTTTACCTCCGGCCCGGAGCTCACCACCAGCTGCACGGTGTCGCCCGGCAGCATCTTGGTTCCCTTGGCGGGGGTGTAGGAGATGACCTTATCCTTCTCCACGTCTTCAGAGGGTTCATAGGTGGGGCTGCCCACCTTGAGGCCCAGCTCCTGGAGCTTGGCGACCGCTTCCTCGTAGGTGAGGTTCTTTACGTCGATCATCTCCACGTACTCCTGGCCGCCGCTGACAATGACATAGATGGTCGAGCCCTTCTCCACCTCGGTCCCACCTTTGGGGTCCTGGTCGATGATCTGCCCTTCTTCGTACTTGTCGCTGTACTCCACGGACTTCTGCACCACTTTAAAGTTATCTGTGATGGCCGTGTTTCCGTACACCTGGCTCATGGTGAGTCCTGTGAGGTCCGGGGCCTGCAGGGAGGGTTCCTTCTCAAACAAACCACTGAAGAAGGTGAGCCACAGGAAGAGGCCCACCCCCACCAGAAAGACGATCACCACAATGGGGATGACCATGTTCCGCTTGCGCTCCTGGCTGTCCTCATACTCCTCCGGCTCTTCCGGGGGATACCGCCGGGGGGGCGGAGGCGGGGGCGCGGTGCGGGTCCGCACCGGCGGACGCTGGCGGCGGCCCAGGCTGCCGGTGGTGTGGTCCACCACCTGGGTGGGTTCATCCGGCATGGGCTGGCTGCCATGGAAGCTGGCCAGGTTATAGTGGAACTCCACCTGGGGGTTCTTTCGGAACTCTTCCAGATCCCGGATCATGGCCTCGGCGTTCATATACCGCTGGTCGATCCGGGAGGCCATGGCCTTCATGGTGATCTCTTCCAGCCCCAGCGGGATCTCCGGGTTCAGCTCCCGGGGCGACATGGGGGTGGAGTTGATGTGCTGAATGGCCACGGAGACCGGGGAGTCTCCGTCAAAGGGCAGGCGGCCGGTGAGCATCTCATAGAGCACCACGCCTGCGGAGTAGATATCCGCCCGGGCGTCGATGTGGCTGCCCCGGGCCTGCTCCGGCGAAATATAGTGGACGGAACCCAGGGCCTCCTGGGTCAGGGTGTTCTGGGCGGCGGACATGATCCGGGCGATGCCGAAGTCAGCCACCTTCACGCTGCCGTCCCGCAGGACCATGATGTTCTGGGGCTTGATGTCCCGGTGGATGATGCCCCGGCTGTGGGCATGGCCCAGAGCCCGGACGATCTGGGTGATAAAATACAGGGATTCCCGCCAGTTCAGACTGCCGTTTTTCTTCTGCATGTACTGCTTCAGGGTGATCCCGTCGATGAGCTCCATGACGATATAGTCCAGGTCGTCGCCCCGGCTCACGTCGTAGACAGAAACGATATTCGGATGGGAGAGCATGGCAACCGCCTGGGCTTCCTCATGGAAGCGCCGCCGGAACTCTGCGTCGGACGCCAGGTCCCGCTTGAGGACCTTGATGGCCACAAAGCGATGCAGCCGGTGGCAGTAGGCCTTGTAGACCACCGCCATCCCTCCAACCCCGATCACATCGAGGATTTCATACCGGTTATCGAGCATTTTACCGATGTATTGATTCATAGGTAACACACTCCTTTTTACAGCTGGAAGAGTACAATGGTCACGTTGTCCGGCGCGCCATGCTCCAGGGTTTCATTCATGAGCCGCTGGCAGATCTCCTGCGGCGTCCCGCCTGCGCGGGCCTGCTGATAGATCGCCTCGTCCGTGACCTCGTTCACCAACCCGTCGGAGCACAGAAGGATCATATCCCCCTCCGCCACCTCCCGCTGGAAGAGGTCCGCCCGGACCTGCCGGGAGGTGCCCAGCGCGCGGGTGATGAGATTTTTCTGGGGGTGCTGTCTGGCCTCTTCTGGGGTCAGATCCCCCTTTTCCACCAGGTCCTCCACCACGGAATGATCCCGGGTGATCCGGCGAATCCCCGTCTTGGTAATATGATAGGCCCGGCTGTCGCCCACGTTGGCCACCAGCAGCACCCCGCTGCGGATGATGAGCCCCACCAACGTGGTACCCATTCCGGTGCAGGCGGGCTCTGTGGTCGCCTTTTCATAGATCCTCTGGTTGGCCCGCTCCACTGCCTGCAGCAGCAGCGCACCGTCTTCGGTGGTCCGATCCTCATCGGGCAGGGTCGCCAGGGTGGCCTCCACCGTCTCCACCGCCATCTTGCTGGCGATGTCCCCGGCGTTGGCGCCGCCCATGCCGTCGCAGACCACGCCCCAGGCAAACTGGTCGGCCAGCACCGCATAGGCGCAGGAATCCTGGTTTTCTCTCCGGACCCTGCCTCTGTCAGTCAGTCCCCATACTGAAACCACAAGAACTCCCCTCCTTTCCTCCGTCCCGGGCCGTCTCTGCCATGGCCTTTCGGCGCAGCTGGCCGCAGGATGCGTCAATATCGCTGCCCAGCCGGCGGCGGACCGTGGCGGTCACGCCCCGTTTCTCCAGCTGCTTCTGGAACTCCGCCACCCGGGTGCTGGGCTTCAACGGACTCTCCTCCACATAGTTGAGCGGGATGAGGTTCACGTGGGCCACGGTGCCCTCCAGCCGCTGGGCCAGGAGAGCCCCGTGGCGGGGGGTGTCGTTGACCCCGTCGATCATCGCATACTCGTAGGAGATCCTTCGTCCGGTCTTTTCAAAGTAACGGCGGCAGGCCGCCAGCAGGGTATCCACCCCGAAGGCCCGGTTCACCGGCATGAGCCGGCTGCGGGTCTCGTCGTCGGGCGCGTGGAGGGACACGGATAACGTCAGCTGCAATCCCTCTTCTGCCAGCCGGTCGATCCCGGGAACCAACCCGCAGGTGGACAGGGAAATATGGCGCATGCCAATGTTGATCCCGTCCTTGTGGTTCACCAGGGTCAAAAACTTTCGCACGTTCTCATAGTTGTCCAGGGGTTCCCCGATGCCCATGAGAACGATGTTGGAGATGGGTGCGCCCGAGTCCTTCTGGGTGAAGATCACCTGGTCCAGCAGTTCTCCTGCTGTGAGGTTCCGTACCCGGCCTCCCACCGTGGAGGCGCAGAAAGCGCACCCCATAGCGCAGCCCACCTGGGAGGAAATGCAGACGGAATTTCCGTGGTGGTACCGCATGAGCACCGTCTCAATGCAGTTGCCGTCCCGCAGCCTCCAAAGATATTTTATGGTCCCATCCAGTTTTGAGACCTGCTTTCTCTCCACAATGGGGGCGGAAAACCCCTCTTCCCGCAGGATGAGCTCCCGCAGCGCCTTGGGCAGATCGGTCATCTCCTCCACAGAGGAGACCCCCCGATGGAACCACTGGAAGAGCTGCTTGCCCCGAAATCCAGGCTGGCCCTGGGCTTTGCACCAGGCGGTCAGCTCCTCCGGCGTCATGGATTTTAGGTCGGTCATAGGCCCGTCTCCTCCTTCGCTCCCTGCCGCCGCAGGCGGGCCAGGTAGAATCCGTCGGTATCCAGCCGCTGGGGCCAGAGGGTCGCTTCCCCTTCCGGCACCTCTCCCATGGGGCCCGGCAGGGCGAAGCCCTCCAGGGCAAAGTCCGGGTGCTCCTTCAGGAAGTCAGCCACCACGGCCTCGTTTTCCTCCCGGCGGAGGGTACAGGTGGAGTAGAGCAGTACGCCGCCCGGCTTCACGTACCGGGACACGTTGGCCAAGATCTCTCCCTGCACCACCGGCAGGCCCGCCAGCTCTCCCGGCTCCTTGTACCGGATCTCCGGCTTCTTCCGCATGACCCCCAGTCCGGAGCAGGGCACGTCTGCAATCACTGCATCAAAGCCCTCCTCCCAGGAGGAACGGAACTTCTTTCCGTCCATCACGTGGGCGGAAATGAGGGGCAGGTCCAACCGGGCCGCTCCGGCCTCAATGAGCCCCTTCTTATGGGCGTGGAGGTCACAGGAGAGGATCTCCCCCTGTCCCTCCATCACCATCGCCGCGGCAAAGGATTTGCCCCCCGGCGCAGCGCAGGCGTCCAGCACCCGGTCTCCCGGGCGCAGCCCCGCCGCCAGCACCGACAGGCGGGCCGCAGGGTCCTGGGCGTAGAGCATTCCCTTCTGGTAGGCTGTCCGGGCGGCCAGGTCGCCGGTACCGGAGAGGAGCAGACAGCCCGGCAGCCAGGGGTGCCGGGTCACCGTGACCCCTTCCTCCTCCAGGCTGGCTACCACTTCTTCCTCCGTGTACCGGCAGGTGTTCACCTGCACTGTCACCGGCGGCTCACTGTTGTCCCAGCGGAGCAGCTGCTCCACCTCTTCCTCCGGCAGGCGGGCGGAAAAGGTCTCCACCAGCCAGCGGGGATGGCTGTACAGCAGGGACAGGTACTCCACCGGGTCCTTTCGGTCCAGGGTGGGCAGGTCATCCAGGTGCCGGGCCAGGTTCCGCAGAATGCCGTTGACCATTCCCCCGGCCCTGGGGTTCTTACAGTGCTTTTTCGTCAGCTCCACCGACTCACTCACCGCGGCGTTCACCGGGATCTTGGTCAGGAAGAGCATTTGATACAGGCCAAGCCGCAGGGCGCTGCGGACCTTGCTCTCCATCTTGGCCAGCTTCATGGTGGCGTACTGCTGGAGATAGTAGTCCAGCAGCATCCGGTTTTGCAGCACACCAAAGCAGAGGCGGGTGGCCAGGGCCGCGTCCCGGCGGTCCAGTTTCTGCTCCTGCATCACTTTTTTCAGGTGGCCGTTGGACCACGCCTTCTGCCGCTCCATGGCAGCCAGCGTGAGCAACGCCGCTTCTCTGGCAGACACGACCATCCGCCTCCTTTCCTTTTCGTTGGGTTATTCTACGGCAATGGGATGGCCCCGGAGATAATCCGCTGCCTTCATCCGCTTTCCGCCGTCCGCCTGGAGCTCCAGGATCTCCAGCACCGTGCCGCCGCCGCAGGCCAGCTTCAGCCCGTGCTTGTCAGCGGCGATCACCGTTCCCGGCTGCTTGCCGGTGGTCTCCCCGGACAGCGCCGTGGCGAAGACCTTGCACCGCACGCCGTTCAGCTGGGTCACCGCAGCGGGCCAGGGGATGAGGCCCCGCACCTGGTCATGGAGCTGCTGGGCGGGCCGGGTCCAGTCCATGGGGGACAGGGCCCGGCTGAGCATGGGAGCCAGGGTCACCTGGCTCTCCTCCTGAGGGGTCCGGGTGGCGGTCCCCTTCTCCAGGTCCTCCACCGTTTTCACCAGCAGGTCCGCGCCCATAACCGCCAGCCGGTCGTGGAGCATCTCCACGGTCTCGTTGGGGTCAATGGGGGTCACTGCCTGGGAAATGATATCGCCGGCGTCCAGAGCCAGCGCCATATGCATAATGGTCACGCCCGTCTCTTTGTCCCCGTTGAGGATCGCCCAGTGAATAGGGGCTGCTCCCCGATACTTGGGCAAGAGGGAGGAGTGGACGTTGATGCACCCCAGCTTGGGGTAGTCCAGGATCTCCTGGGGCAGGATGCGGCCATAGGCCGCCACGACGATCAGGTCGGGAGCCAGTTCCCGGATGCATTCCAGGGCCGTCCCGTCCCGGAGTTTTGTGGGCTGATAGACCGGGATGTCATGGCCCAGGGCGCAGACCTTCACCGGCGGCGCCTGGAGCTTCATGCCCCGGTTTTTGGGCTTGTCCGGCTGGGTGAACACCCCCACCAGCTCATGCCCGGCCCCTACCAGGGCCTCCAGAGAGGGCACCGCAAAATCCGGCGTGCCCATAAACAGTATCTTCATGGTTACCTCCCGTCCTGTGCCGCCAGCGCGGGCACCGAAGGTTTACACCTCGGTGCTGGCCAGCATTTCGTCCACTTCTGCCTCGGTAAACAGGCGGCCAGCGTGCTCATAGTACATATGGCCGTCCAGATGCTCGATCTCGTGGCAGAAGCAGCGGGCGGTGATGCCTTCCCGCTCGTATTCCACAGGATTCCCGTGGCGGTCCTGGGCCTTGACCTTCACCTTCATGGGGCGCTTGACAATGCCGTACATACCGGTGAGGCTCAGGCAGCCCTCAAAGCCCTCCTGCTCCCCTTCTTCGCTGACGATCTCCGGGTTTACCAGCTCCAGGAAGCACTCGTCGTCGTCCACAACCACGCACACCCGGCGGAGAATGCCGATCTGCGGCGCTGCCAGGCCCAGACCACCAGAGTCCTTCAGGGTATCGGTCAGGTCGCCCAGGAGGGCTTCCAGCTTCCGGTCAAAGGAGGTGATGGGGTGGCATACTTTATGCAGGGCAGGGTCTTCCTTCTGGAGAATCTTCTTAATCATGGTCGTTCTTCCTTCCTCTTTATGATCTGTCTGTGGATCCATTCTTATGTTATTCCATGGGGTTGACGTCCATCAGGATCGACAGCCCCCGGTTCACCCGGTCTTGCTGGGCCAGCCGCATGAGCTGGGCCAGCATGGCCCGATTTTCCTTGCTGTTTCGGCATTTTATCAAAATCCGGTAGCGATACCGGTTGTTTACCTTCAGTATTCCCGCCGGGGCCGGTCCTAAAACCTCCCGGTCCTCTCCCCCCTGGGCCCAGGGCTGTAAACTCCGCCGGAGTACCGCGCAGCACCGAAGCACCTGGCTCTCCTCCGGTCCGGAGACCGTGAGGCGGAACAGATCGGTAAACGGGGGGAAGCCCAGCATCTGCCGCAGGGCAGTCTCCCGCTGGCAGAAGGTATCGTAGTCCTGGCGGGCCGCCAGACTGATGATGTCGTTGTCCGGGCTCCAGGTCTGGATCACTGCCCGGCCGGGTTTCTCGCCCCGCCCGGCCCGGCCCACCACCTGGGTGAGCAGGGAGAAGGTCCGTTCTCCCGCCCGGTAATTGTCGGCGTACAGGGACAAGTCCCCGTCAATGACCCCCACCAGGGTCACGTTGTCAAAGTCCAGTCCCTTGGCCACCATCTGGGTGCCCAGGAGAATGGGGATCTTCTTCCGTCTAAACCGCTCCAGCAGCACCTCGTGGGGCTGGGCGGCCGTAATGGTGTCCGCGTCCATCCGCATGACCTCCACCTCCGGGTAGCGCTCCCGCAGGACCTCCTGGATCTTCTGGGTACCCATGCCCACAAATTGCAGCCGCTCCCCGCACTGGGGGCATCGCTGGGGCAGGGGCTCGGAATGACCGCAGTAGTGGCACATGAGCCGCCCGTTGGCGCTGTGATAGGTCAGGTGGACCGAACACCGGGGACAGGAGGGGGCTTCGCCGCACTGGCTGCACAGCACCATCCGGCTGTTCCCCCGCCGGTTAAGAAAGAGGATGCTCTGCTCTCCCCGGCGGAAGTTCTCTTCCAGCTCCCGGCACAAGGTATGAGAGAGGCCGGAGTTATTCCCCTGGCGCAGCTCCTCCTTCATGTCTGCAATATGAACGGGAGGTAAGTCCCGCTGGTTGTACCGCTCTGCTAAGCGGAAAAGATGGTACTGCCCCGTCTCCGCAGCGTACCGGCTCTCCACCGCCGGGGTGGCTGAGCCCAAGAGAAGCAGGCCTTTGTGCTGGGCGCAGCGGAACTTGGCCACGTCCCGGGCATGGTAGCGCACCAGGCTTTCCGACTGGTAGCTGCTCTCCTGCTCCTCATCTAAAATAATGAGTCCCGGGTCCTCCAGAGGGGCAAACACTGCCGATCGGGTCCCGATCACCAGAGGGGCCTGGCCCTGTTTCACCCGCTTCCACTGCTCATACCGCTCCCGCACGGACAGGCAGCTGTGAAGCACCGCCACCTTCTGCCCAAAGTGAGAGAGAAATAAGGTAAGCAAGCTGGGGGTCAGGGCGATCTCCGGCACCATCACAATGGCGCCCCGGCCCTGGGCCAGGGTTTGTTGGATCAAGTGGAGATAGACCTGGGTCTTTCCGCTGCCGGTGACCCCGTACAGCAGGGCCGCCTGCGGGGTTCCGCTCTCCAGCAATTGGCGCAGGCCCTGAAAGGCCTCCTCCTGCTGGGGATTCAGGGTGGACAGAGGGAGGATCTCTCCCGTCTGGGGCAAGGGCGCAGAGGCAACCGCCTCCTCTTCCAGGGTGAGGATCCCCTTTTTCTCCAACCCCTTTACCACCGCCCGGGATGCCCCGGTAAAATAGCACAGTTCCTTGACGCTGGCTCGGCCCAGGCTGCACAGCAGGTGGGTCACCTCCCGCTGCACCGGGCCCATCCTCCGGTTCTCCTGCACCACGGCCATGGCCTGGGCAGGCTCCATGGCCAGCACCGCGATCTTCTCGGTTTTGTCCCCCACTTTGCGCCGGGCCTGGCTCTGCCGGATCAAAAAGCCCGCCTTCACCAGCTCACTCAGCACGCCTTTGGGGTTCTTCATGCCGGGCAGGTCCTTCACCTGCTCCAAGGTGGCGCTGCCGCCGGCGGCATAGATCAGGTCCATCACCTGCCGCCGCAGGGGGGCGTTCTGGGTTTCCCTGTCTACCTGCTCCCGGTCTGTCCCCGGGGCCAGGGCGTAGCCCTCCCGCAGGGTGTACCACAGGCCGGTGGGCAGCATGGTCATGGCCGCAGCATACACGGTACAGAAAAAACGCTCCCGCATCCACAGCGCCAGTTGGATGCCCGCACGGCTCAGCACCGGCTGCTGGTCCAGGAGCGTCTGCACTTTCTTCAGTCCGGACTCCTCCCCTTCCTCCACCGAGAGGACCAGGCCCTCACAGGTCCGGTTTCCCTGACCGAAGGGGACCAGCACCCGCATCCCGGGGGCAAGGGTCTCGGCCAGAGCGGGGGGGACTCCATAGGAATAGGGCAGGTCAACGGCAAAGGGCGCTGCCTCCAGGGCGATCTTCGCTATTCTCATCCCTTCGCCTCCCTTGGCCGCGGCTGGGCGGCCTTATTCCTCCTCTTCAGGTTCCTCTTCCGGCTGTGTCTCCTGCATCTGCTCCGGCAGGCGCCCTTCGGCGATCTCCCGCACAGCCAGGCTCACCGGCTTATCTTCCAGCATGATCTCCTCTTGCTCCGCTTCGTTGGCGATCTGTCTGGCCCGGGCGGCCACCACGTTCACCAGCTTATAGCGGCTGGGGATCTGCTTCAACAGTTCGTTCATTGCGGGATACAGCATCATAACGCATTACACTCCTTCTAACACATGCAGCCGCTTTTCCTTGCGGCAGCTCTCCGCCGTGAGCACCGCCAGGATCTCTTCCACTGCGTGCTCCACGGCATCATTCACAACAATATAGTCATAGTTGACGATCTCTTTGGCCTCCCGGCGGGCGGTCTCCAGCCGCTGCTGGATCTTCTCCTCCGAGTCGGTGCCCCGATCATGCAGGCGTCGGGACAGCTCCTCAAAGGAAGGGGGCACGATGAACAGCGACACCGCCTCCGGCATCCGCTGCCGCACCTTGGCCGCGCCCTGGACCTCAATGTCCAGAAGCACATCCATTCCCTCCTCCAGCTTTTCCCGGATCACCGCCATGGATGTGCCGTAGAGATTGCCCACGTACTCGGCATACTCCAAAAACTCCCCCCGGTCGATCCGCTGCTGGAACTCTTCCCGGGTGACAAAGTAATAGTTGACCCCGTCTTTTTCCCCTTCCCGGGGGGGACGGGTGGTAAAGGACACGGAAAAATACAGGTTGGACCGCTGGGCCATGACCCGGGCGATCACTGTACTCTTCCCTACCCCGGAAGAACCCGATAACACCAATAACGTTCCTTTGCTCATTCCTCTTCCTCCCCTGCCATCTCTTCCCGTCCGTTCAGACGTCCGGCCACGGTCTCCGGCTGAAGGGCGGAGAGGATGATGTGGTCGCTGTCCGTAATGAGGACCGCCCGGGTACGGCGGCCGTAGGTGGCGTCCACCAACACCCCCCGATCCCGGGCTTCCTGGACCATCCGCTTAATGGGGGCGGACTCCGGGCTCACAATGGCGATCAGCCGACTGGAGGATACCATGTTTCCAAAGCCGATGTTAATAAGCTTCAAAGACCTGTCCTCCTGTTTACTCTATGTTCTGTACCTGCTCGCGGATCTTTTCGATCTCGCCTTTGAGCTCCACCACCACCCGGGCCAGCTCTACGTCGCTGCACTTGGAACCGATGGTGTTGGCCTCCCGGTTAAACTCCTGAATGAGGAAGTCCAGCTTGCGCCCAATTGCGCCGCCCTCCCGGAGCATCTCCTCCAGCTGGGACAGATGGCTGCGCAGGCGCACGGTCTCCTCGTCCACAGCCACTTTGTCGGCAAAAATCGCCGCTTCCGTGAGGATCCGGCTCTCGTCGATCTGGGTATTGCTCAGAACTTCTTCCATCCGCTGGCGGAGTTTTTCCCGGTACTCCGCCACCGTGGCGGGAGAGCGTTCCTCTACCTGGGTCACCAGTTGGCGGATCCGCTGGGCCTTGCCCAGAATGTCCTCGGCCAGCTTTTCCCCTTCCCGCTGCCGCATGGCGTTGAAATCCTCCAGGGCCTGGGAGAGCACCTGGACAATATCCTGGGCGATCACGTCCGCGTCCCCCTGCTCCTTTTCCACCAGGAACACATCGGGGAAGCGGGAGAGCAGTGAGACAGACAGATCGTCCTTCAGGTCGTACACATCCCGCATCTGCTTGAGGGCTGCGTAGTATCCGTCGGCCACCGGACGGTTCAGCGTCACCGCCACCTGGTCCGCCGCCGAGCTGTCTACGGCGACAAAGACGTCCACCTTGCCCCGGCCCACCTGCTTCTGCACCTGGGACTTGATGGCCTCCTCTGCAAAAACGTACACTCTGGGGATCTTCACCGAACAGTCCAGATACCGGTTGTTCACCGCCCGGAGCTCTACGGTAATGGTGCGGTCATGGAGCTCACACTCGCCCCGGCCATAGCCCGTCATGCTTCGTATCAAGACAACCACCTCGTTTTTTTATATCATCCTGCAGGCGCCTTGGCCCCTGCGCTTAAGGGTATGCGGTCAGGAACAGGAGTTGCACAGACAGTTCAGGCAGCACAGCGTGGTACACAGGTTGGCCATGTCGTCGCTGCCCCGGTAAACCCCGCGGTTGGCCTGCATCCCCATGCTGTTCATGGCCTGCCGGTACTCCATGTTGCCCGGGTCCATGTTGCACGCCGTCCAGAAATTCTGGCGGGCGTCGTCCATCCATCCCCGGCGGTAGGAGATGCTGCCCATGAGATAGTACCACTCCGCCGAGTTGGTCCGGGCGGTGCGCAGCACCCGCTCTGCCTCTGCCAGGTTGTTCTGGGCGATGAGCTGCCGGACCTGGATGAACACCGGGTCCACATACCGGCCGCCGCTCTGGCCGCCGGCGTACCCGCCGCCCGACTGATAGCCGCCGCTCCCGGCAGACTGCTGATAGCCTCCCTGGGTGCGCATCTTCACAATGGCGTCGTAGGCCTCGTTGACCTCTTTCATCTTGGCTTCCGCCAGGTCAGAGAGCGGGTTGTTGGCGTAGTTGTCCGGATGGTACTTCTTCACCAGCTCACGGTAGGCCCGCTTCACTTCATCGTCGCTGGCAGAAGGGCTCACACCCAGCACGGCATAGGGATCATTCATACTTTCGTCTCCTTGTTCTATTCCAGCCCCCAAAACAGGTGGCATGTTCCGTTCTTACTTCTTGCGCGTCTTCCACTGGCCGGTGAAGACCGCCTCTTCTACTGCGGGCAGGCCCGTGCCCAGAATATGGGCCAGCAGGCTCTCCCACTCTCCCCAGTCCAGCAGGGAGAAGGCGGTGTCCGCCAGGCCCAGGGACACATGCATGGTCTCCCGCAGGGCATCCTTGGCCTCTTCGGCCTCCGGCCCATACCGGGCCAGCACCGGGTTGTAGTTGCCGCTCTTCTGGTCCTCCGCCAGGTCGTCCCAGGCGTCTGCCAGGTAGATCCAACGGCCTACATGGTACAAAATCTGCTGGATTCCGCTGCTGCGGGCCGCCGGCTCGGTTGCAATCGCACTGGCCTGAAGGATCCGGGCAAAGGTATCCGCCGGGCGGTCCAGGGAAGCCAGGTTCGCCTTTTCCATCTCGTGCAGCTCTTCCAGACAGGTGCGCACCGTCCTGTCAAATTCAGGACGCAGGGCAGCGGCTTTGCGATAGTGGGCCCGCAGGCCCAGAGAGGCCAGCCGGCTCTTGAGCCACTCCCCGGCTCCGCCGTCCCGCAGGGAGTCCTGCAGCTTCCACCAGGTGAGAATGATGCTCTCATCTGCCGCAGCCGCCAGCCCCGGGTTCTGGGGGCAGCAGGCCTTTTTCTTCCAGGGATGGATGGGACAGGGACAGGTAGGGAAATTTTTTCCCTCCTCCGGTCCGCTGAGCAGGATGGCCAGAAACACAAAGTCATAGTTCAGGATAAGGCGGGCCGTCCAGCCGTAGCGCTGGCCCAGGGCCCGGCACAGGCCGCAGTAAACCCCCTCATACCGTTGGGCGTCCTCTGGGCTCAGCACACTGGTGATCGCTCTTACATACCCGAACATGCCTTCTTGATCTCCACAATGTGGAACGTCAGTCCGTTTTGCTTTTTCATATGGCGGTCCCACGCGATGGCGATGAGGATGCCCACCACAAAGCCCAGGCCGGAAAACAGCATACAGATGCCTTCTCCCCCCAGGGAGAGGCCTGCCGCGATCCCGTAAAACACCAGGGCCAGAACAAGCGGCAAAATGTACACGATAGCGGCGGTCTTGAAAAAGGCGGCGTTTTCGCTGCGCACCTTCACAATATCGCCCTTTCCGGCGGACACGTCGTTGAACGCCAGCACCACGGTGTGGGTGTTGGTCATCATTTTCTCACAGCCGGCACACTCCGAGCAGCTGTGGGCGGCGCCGCAGGCGGTCTCCCGCTCCACAGCGATCTCTGCCATGCCGTCCTCCCGGACGGATTTGACGATTGCAATCTGTTCCATAGTATTCTCCTTATTTGCCTCGTCCGGTCTACTTGGTCAGCCGCAGGGCCACACTGTAGCTGGTCCCCAGGATGCCGACCCCTTCCATACCGCTTTTCAGCGTGACCTTTGCAGGGAAGCGCTGCAAACTTCCGTTCAGCGCAGCCCCGCTCAGGTCCACCTGGACCAGGATCTGATCGGCGGTCAGCTTCTTGACCGCTTCCGCATTGCCCCGCACCCAGACATACAGGGTGTCGCTGACCAGCTCAGGGGTGTAGCCCTGGGGGATATGTTCAAAGCTGATGCCCGTCACAGGGATCTGCCGGGACGCCAGCTTGTCCATGGTGATCTGAACCGTTGCGTAAGAGGGTGTGCCCCATCCCGTCACCCCGTCAGGCAGGGTCAGGGGCATGGAGTAGGAGGTATTGCCCATCACCTGGGCCAGGTCGATCTCTCCCAGAGAGATGCTGGCAGGCAGACCCTCTCCGTCCCCTTCCGCCACCACAGTGATGGCCGAGGGCTGGATGGTGCAGGTCACGTCCTCTCTGGTGGCGCCGCCCCCGTCCTTCAGGTCGACCGTGAGAGGGATGGACACCACTTTCTGCACCGGCACTGTGACTGTGACCTTGTCCTTGTCGCAGGTGATGTGATCCACCTTGGCCGGTTTGTCGTCCGGACCCATGAGGACCACCGGCACCTCTTTGGTCAGGGTATCGCTGATGTCGGTCCCGCCCACCTGGGCCAGGGCGTAGGAGATCCCTGCCAGGCTCTGGGCCGGGCCTTTGATCTCCAGCACCACCGGGTCTGTGGAGGCTCTGTCCGCCATGCAGTTTTCCGCTGCTGTGCCGATAAACTGGCCAAAGACAGAGATCTGCTTGCTCTCCTGCTTCTCCACCGTAACGGTGATCTTCAGGTCGTTCCAGTTGACCACGGAGATGCTCTCTGCGCTCACCGTGGTGGGATACACGGTTTTTGCGCTCAGGGTCCACTCCCCCGGCTGGGAGATGGACTCCACATCCAGAGAGAGGGAAACGTTCTTCCGGTTCAGCTTCATGAGGGTCTTTTTCTTCCCTGTCACTTTAAAGCTGACGGCGTCCTGGCTCATATCGGTGATCATGAGTCCCTTTTCCTGCAGGGTGCTCTCCCCCGCCAGCTCCACCGGGATATCCCGCAGATGGGTGCTCACGGTGGGGTTTTCCACGTTCACCACATACAGCCAGATCCCGATGGCGATGACCACAGCCAGGATGATATTCAGGATTTTGCGGTTTTTGTTATTGATTTTCACCCTTCTCCGACCTCCCTTGACGGAACAGCCCGGGGCCTCGATGGAATCTGCTCGGGGTCTCCTCCTGCCGGGGCAGCAGTTCGTTGCGCAGCACACGGCCCAGAGTCTCCGGGGAGAGGTGGCGGCGCAGGTTGCCGTGGATCACCATGGAAATGGCGCCGGTCTCCTCGGAAACAATGGCCACCACAGCGTCCGACCGCTCACTCATGCCCAGACCGGCCCGGTGACGCATGCCCAGTTCCTTGCTCAGGTTCATGCTCTCAGACATGGGGAGCATACAGGCTGCGGCCACGATCTTTCCCTCTCGCACCACCACCGCACCGTCGTGCAGGGGGGCGTTGGGGAAGAAGATGTTCTTAATAAGTTCGCTGCTCACGGTGGACTGGAAGGCTGTGCCGGACGAAATGATGTTGCTCAGATCCGTGTCCCGCTCGAACACCATCAGAGCGCCCACCCTGTTCTTGGACATCTCCCCGTAGGCCTCCACCGTTTCCTTGATGGTCTCCTCCAGCTCGCTCACCGGGGCCTCGTTACGGAAGAACCGGGAGACGTTGTTGCTGCCGATGCGCTCCAGGAACCGCCGGATCTCCGGCTGGAAGATGATGACGACGGCCAGCAAGCCCAGCTCCACCGCCTTGTTTAGGATATAGTTCATGGCGTTGAGGTTGAACTGATAAGACAACCACAGGGCCACAATAATCAAAAGCAATGCCTTGGCTACCTTGGCGGCATTGGTCCGCTGGAAGATCCCAATGCACTTATAGATGAGGTAGGATAGGATGGCAATGTCGATCAGATCGGAAACTGTGACCAGCCGGAGATACTCCATGGTCGTCACGATATATTGCAGAACAGACGTCACCGCTTCCACCTCCTGACATGGGCTGCTGCGCCAGGGTACACTACGCCAAGTTTTCTATGGTAATTCAAGTTATTATACTGTATTTTATCCTTCTTTACAACCCCGATGGCTCAGGAATTTTCCCGCCCGGCAAAGAGACGAGCGCCCCGGCTGTCCGGAGCGCTCTCCCGCACCCTATACCAGCTGCCGCATGACCCGCAGGAATCGCTCCACCTCCCGCCCCGTATTGAAGGCCGAGAAGCTCACCCGCACCGTCCCGGTCCTTTCCGTCCCTGCCGTCTCGTGGGCCATGGGGGCGCAGTGGAGGCCGGTGCGCACCGCAATGCCCCGCTGCCCCAGCAGTTCCCCCATCTGGCCCGGGTCCCGGTGTCTCACCCGGAAGGACACCACCCCGCTCTGGCTGACCCCCCGCGGGTCCCAGTACACCTGTACCCCGGGCAGGCGGTTGAGCCCTTCCGCAGCCTGGGCCAGCAGCTGCTGCTCGTGGCGGAGCAGCCGGGCGGGGCCTTTCTCCTTCACAAACTGCATCCCGGCCAGCAGGCCCGCTGCCCCTGGGACGTTGTGGGTCCCGGCCTCCAGCCGGTCCGGCAGAAAGTCCGGCATCTCCTGCTGGCGGGATGCGCTCCCCGTGCCCCCCAACAGGACCGGGTCGCCGGAACTCTGGCACAGCAGCAGTCCGCTGCCCTGGGGCCCGTACAGTCCTTTATGCCCGGGCATGGCCGCAAAGGCCGCCCCCCAGTCCCTCATCCGCACCGGCAGCACCCCCGCCGACCGGGAGGCATCCACCAGCAGCGGGACCTCCCACCGGCGGCACAGGGCCGCGATCTCATCCACGGGAAGGATATACCCAAACACGTTAGACACATGGGTGCAGATCATCACATCGGTCTCCGATGCCAGACGCCGCTCCAGCTCCTCCAGAAACAGGTCCGGTCGGAACAACGGGGAGCGCATCACCCGTACCCGCACCCCGGGAATGGAATACAAAGGCCGCGTTACCGCGTTGTGCTCGTACCCAGACAGAAGCACACGGCTCCCTGGTTTCACCAGGCTCCGCACCGCAATATTCAGACCATGGGTGGCGTTAAAGGTCAAAACCACCCGCTCCGGCTCCTCCACCTGAAAGAGGTCTCCGGCACATTCCCGGCAGGCCAGCAGGGTCTGAGAAGCCCGGGCCGCCGGGCCGTACTCCCCCCGCCCCGGGCTGGTCATCCGGGCCAGGGCAGCTGTGACCGCCCGTCCCACAGCTGCCGGTTTCTGGAAGGTGGTGGCGGCACTGTCAAAGTAGATCACGCCTCCACCTCCTGGTATCCATACCCGGGCGATCCCACATAGACCCCCAGATAAGGGATGCGCATCCGGTTGAGCACCGTCAGGGCCCGGGACAAATGCTGCGACGAGATCTTAACCGAGTAGCTGCACCCTGTGGGAGAGATCTCCGCCGGGGAGCGGAGCAGCCGGGCGGAGATCCCCGCCCGCTCCAGGGCATTGGCCACCCGCTGCCCATAGGTCAGGGACCGGCACATAATCAGATATCCCATACAATCCTCCATCCTCTGCTGCACACAAGTTGATCTTCCTGTGGTCAGGAAGGGAAGTCCGGTCTGCAAGCACAGACCGGAACCGGAGGGAGATCGCCCAAACAGCAAAATCCCCTCCCGCACTCAGTGTATGCACGGGAGGGAACAGTGTGTCGAATTTATAGAGGCAGGGCTTCCAAAAGGACCACTGCGTGGGCAGCCATCCCCTGCTCGGTGCCGGTGAATCCCAACCCTTCCTCTGTGGTGGCCTTTACACTCACGGCGGTCACGGAGATCCCCATCACCCGGGAGTAGTTCTGCCGCATCTGAGGGATATGATCTTTCAGCTTGGGGCGCTGGGCCAGGATGGTCATGTCTGCGTTCTCTACCCGCCAGCCTGCCTGCCCCAGCAGCTCCATGACCTTCCCCAGGAGCGCCATGCTGGACGCTCCGGCGTAGGCCGGGTCCCGGTCCGGGAAATGCTGGCCAATGTCCCCCAGGGCCGCCGCCCCCAACAGGGCGTCCATCAGCGCATGGGTGACTACGTCTGCGTCCGAGTGGCCCAGCAGGCCCAGGTGGTGCGGGATCTCCACGCCCCCTAAAATCAGCTTCCGTCCTGCCACCAGCTGGTGGACGTCGTATCCGTGTCCGATTCTCATAATCCCATCCTTTCCGCCAAAATGGCTTCCCCGTGGAGCAGGTCCGCCGGGGTGGTCACCTTAATGTTTTCTTCGCTGCCCTCCACCAGGCGCACCGGGAACCCCAACCGCTCTACTGCACCGCAGTCATCGGTGAGAAGGACACCATCCTCCTCGGCCTTGGCCAGGGCGCCCTGGATGAGCGGCAGGGCAAACACCTGGGGGGTCTGCACCGCAAAGAGCGCACGCCGGTCGGGGGTCTCCTGCACCACGCCGTCCACTGCCCGCTTGATGGTATCCTTCACCGGGATCGCAGGGGCCGCTGCGCTATGGGCCCGGGCGGACTGCACCGTTCGGGCGATCACCTCTCCGGTAACAAAGGGGCGGGCGCCGTCGTGGATGGCCACAAACTCTGTCTGGGGCGACACCTCCCTCAACCCTGCCATCACCGACTGGGTCCGGTCAGCGCCCCCCTTCACCACCCGGCAGACCTTGTGGATGCCATGCTGGCTGCAAAGGGTCCCCATGGGGACCATCAGGTCCTCTCGGGTCACCAGCACGATCTCGTCGATCTCCTCCGCCTGCTGAAAGGCCCGCAGAGTGTGCAGCACCACCGGTTCGCCCCCTATGGGCGTGAACATCTTGTCGATCCCCCCCATGCGGGTGGAGCTCCCCGCCGCCACGATGACCGCAGTGCAGAGGCTGGCAGGGGGCTGTTTCCGTGAAAAAAGAGTTCGCAGCAGTTTCATGGATGGTTCCTCCTTTGAGCGAAAAAAGGAGCCCTCCGGCTCCTTTTTCTCTTCTTGTATTTATGACTGGAGCGCCTCGTTGATGCGGGACTCCGCCTCTTGATAGCTGATGGACTGGGCCATGCCGATCTCGGAAATCAAGATCTGCTTGGCCGAGTGGAGCATTTTCCGCTCCCCGGTGGAAAGTCCCCGGCGGCCGTCCCGGAGCATGAGCCCCTTGACCACCTTGGCCACCTCCAGGAGATCTCCGCTTTTGAGCCGCAGCATATTCTCCCGGTAGCGATGGTTCCAGTTGGTCTCCATCTCCACCTGGATCCCAGAGATCTGACCCAGGACCCTCTCTGCCTCGTCGCCGCTGAGGACCGAGCGCACGCCGATCTCATCGCAGTGGTCGGTGGGGATCATCACCAACATACCGCCAATGGGCAGCTTGAGACTGTAATAGTCCCGGACGACGCCGTTTACTCTCCGTTTCACAATCTCGTCCACTACGCCAGCGCCGTGCATAGGATGGACGATTTTATCTCCAATCCGGAACATCCAGCCACCTCCTGAGCGGTATCTATGTACTTCGGTTTCTTCCTCTCCTCTGTGCCTCTACTTACTTTATTGTTTTAATTGTACCCGTTTTTCTCCTCTTTTGCAAGATTTTTTTGTCTTTGTTTTGATTTTTCCGCAGCTGGCCTGTGATTTTCCCCTTTTCCGAAAAAAAAGAAACGGTGTCAGAGATCTGACACCGTTTCCTGGTTTTCTGGATGGTTTACGCCATTAAGCCTCTCTCATCCGTGCGAAGCACTCGCTGCAGTACACAGGACGATCGGACTTGGGCTCGAAAGGCACTCTTGCCTCGCCGCCGCAGGAAGCACACACAGCAGTGAAGTACTCACGGGGACCGCGGGAAGCAGCCTTGCGCGCGTCGCGGCAGGCCTTGCAGCGCTGGGGCTCGTTCTGGAAGCCTCTCTCAGCGTAGAACTCCTGCTCACCGGCGGAGAACACGAACTCGTTCCCACACTCTTTGCATACTAAAGTCTTGTCTTCGTACATGGTATAACCCTCTCTTCTCTTTGTCACCCAATGGGCTGAATAAAAAATATACGATCAGCTTTCGCTGTACTCGCCGCGGGATAAGTGCCGTGCGATCTTCCGTCGAATCCGCTGCACGGCGTTGTCTACCGATTTTGTGGACCGTTGTACCTCTTCAGCAATCTCGGAATAGGACAATCCGTTGAGATACAGCGCCAGGACTTGGGCCTCCAGGCCGGTCAGCTGACGCTGGATCGCCTCTTCCAAAGCGCTGAGCGTTTCCTCATGGATCACAACATCTTCGGGGTTGCCCTGCCGGCGGTACGCTGTGCCAAGGGACGCAACATCCTGGTTCGCAGAAAAGAGGGATGGTTCAAGGGAAACGTAATTGTTCAGGGGACAGTGCTTTCCGCCGGCGGCGGCCCGCACGGCAGAGATGATCCGGCGGCGGACGCACAGGGCGGCAAAGGTGGGAAACTGTGCCTTTCGGTCCGGCCGAAACTCCCGGATCGCCAGGAGCAGCCCCATCATCCCTTCCTGGATGAGGTCTTCGCTGTCTCCCCCGGCCAGGAAGAAGGGGCGGGCGCACGCCCGCACCAGGCGGGTGTATCGCAGAACAAGGGTTTCCTCTGCGGCGCGGTCGCCGGCAGCGGCCTGCGCACACAGTGTTTCATCAGTAATACTGTTTTCATTTTGACGGTCAGTATTCATCATAAGTTTAAGGTTATTATAGTTTATTTCCCTTCGGAAGTCAAGGGAATCATCATCTTTGTGATAATCGGTTCATATTCTTCACAATTTTTGTGCACTTTCATCAGTCTATCTGCAATCAAACCTGCATTTTCAACAGACCGTCCTCACAGCTTCAGCTGTTCCTGCCCAAAGAAGGCGATCCCCAAATGTTCATAGGCCAGCCGGGTGACGCATCGGCCCCGAGGGGTCCGGGTAAGGAAGCCCATCTGCATCAAATAGGGCTCGTACACGTCCTCCAGGGTCACAGCTTCCTCCCCTACAGTAGCCGCCAGGGTCTCCAGACCCACCGGGCCGCCGCCGTAGTGCTCGATGATGCTCCGCAGCATCCGCCGGTCTACAGAGTCCAGCCCCAGCTGGTCCACCTCCAGGGCCGTCAGCGCCTGGTCTGCCACGTTCCGGGTGATGACGCCCCCGGCCCGCACCTGGGCAAAGTCCCGCACCCGGCGCAGCAGCCGGTTGGCGATACGGGGGGTCCCCCGGGCACGCCGGGCGATCTCCGCTGCCCCGCCCTCCTCAATGGGCACCTGTAAGATCCCGGCGCTGCGGGTGACGATCTCCCCCAACTCCTCCGGGCTGTACAGTTCCAGCCGCAGGATCACGCCGAACCGGTCCCGCAGGGGTGCCGACAACTGCCCCGAACGGGTGGTGGCCCCGATGAGGGTGAACCGGGGCAGATCCAGCCGAATCGAGTTGGCGGAAGGCCCCTTCCCAATGATAATATCAATGGCAAAGTCCTCCATGGCCGGATACAAGATCTCCTCCACCGACCGGTTCAGCCGGTGGATCTCGTCGATAAACAGAATGTCGTTCTCGTTCAGATTGGTGAGCAGAGCCGCCAGGTCCCCCGGCTTCTCAATGGCCGGACCGGACGTAATGCGAATGTTGACCCCCATCTCGTTGGCAATGATGCCCGACAGCGTGGTCTTGCCCAGACCCGGGGGGCCGTGGAGCAGCACATGGTCCAGCGGCTCCTGGCGCATTTTGGCCGCATCAATGAACACGGACAGGTTTTCCTTGGCTTTCTTCTGCCCGATATACTCCGAGAGCCGCTTGGGACGCAGGGACCCCTCCCGGTCCTCTTCTCCGGGCAGAGAGGTGGTCATCAGCAACCCCTGGTTCTCCTCCTGAGAAAACTCAATACTCACGGCGCTCCCTCCTTACTTTACCATCTTCCGCAGCGCCTGCCGCACCACATCCTCCAGGGACAGGGCGGCGATGTCGATCCCCTTTAAAGCCGCGGCGATCTCGCCCGGCTGGTAGCCCAGCACCGCCAGGGCGGCGGTGGCCTCCGAGGTCTTGTCCTGAGGGATCACGGTCACGCCGCTGCCCCCGTAGGCCTCCCCGGCGGGGAGCTGGCCCTTGGCCAGCTTGTCCTTCAGCTCCAGGATCACCCGCTGGGCGATCTTCTTCCCGATGCCCGGGGCCACGGTCAGTGCCTTCTCATCCCCGGTAATGATGGACGAGGCCAGCCCCTCCGGAGTGGTGGCAGAAAGGATGGACAGGGCCGCCTTGGGGCCCACCCCTGACACCCCAATGAGCATCTGGAAGCAATTCTTTTCCTTCTCCGTGGAAAACCCATAGAGTTCCATGGCGTCTTCCCGCACATTTAAATAGGTATAGAGTTTGGCCTTCTCCCCCGTTTGCAGGGAGGAAAGGGTATAACTGGTGGTCCGGCAGGCGTACCCCACGCCGCCGCAGTCCACCACCGCCAGATTGGGGGCCAGGTGGGCCACCACACCGTTTACATAATAAAACATTGCTGCTCCTTCCTCTCACTGCCCGTATAGCCGGGAGGTCCGGGACCGGGCGTGGCACAGGGCGATGGCCACTGCATCTGCGGCGTCGTCCGGCTTGGGGACCGCCCCCAGGTTTAAAATGCGCCTGGTCATATCCATCACCTGGCGTTTCTCCGCCTTGCCGTATCCCACCACCGCCTGCTTTACCTGGGAGGGGGTGTATTCAAAAATGGCCACCCCCAGCTTGGCGGCCGCCGCCAGAATGACCCCCCGGGCCTGGGCCACGCCGATGCCCGTGGTCACGTTGGTGTTGAAAAACAACTCTTCAATGGCCATTACATCGGGGGAAAAGGTGCGGATGAGGGTCTCCATATCCTCCTGGATCTGCAGCAGGCGCTGGGGCATGGCCACCCCCGCCGGTGTGTTGATCGCGCCGCAGGAAAGGAGCTTTGCCTGTCCCCGGCCAGCCTCCAACAGGCCAAACCCTACAATGGCATATCCAGGGTCGATCCCAAGGATCCGCATCGCTCTCCCTCCCCACACACTGAAATCGAACTATTGTATCATAAAATCCTGCGATCCTGCAAGGGCTTCCTCTTCTTTCCCTCTCTGGATCCCGGTATAAAACATTGCCGGCTGGACCCTTGTCCAGCCGGCAATGGATAGCAGCAATAAAACTTAATCTTTCAGGCGGTTTTCCAGCGCGTCCAGCTCTTCTGCCAGGGTATGGGGCAGCTTGTCGCCAAACTGGGCATAGAAGGTGCGGACACCTGCCACTTCCTCCCGCCACAGGTCACGATCCACAGACAGCAGGCCAGCCAGGGTCTCGCGGGATACGTCCACGCCATCCAGGTTGATGTCCTCCGCCTTGGGCAGGCAGCCGATCTCGGTCTCCCGGGCATCCACCTCGTCAAAGCAGCGCTTCAGGATCCACTCCAGCACCCGCATGTTCTCGCCGAACCCGGGCCAGATGAACTCCCCGTTTTCGTCGGTGCGGAACCAGTTGACGTTGAAGATCTTGGGCAGGTTGGAAACGGACGCTTCCATGTCCAGCCAGTGCTGCCAGTAATCGCCCATGTGATAGCCGCAGAACGGCAGCATGGCCATGGGGTCACGGCGGGTCTCACCCACCTGTCCCTCTGCGGCAGCGGTCTTTTCCGACGCCATAATGGAGCCGACGAACACGCCGTGCTTCCAGTCACGGGACTGGTAAACCAGGGGTGCGGTCTTGGCCCGGCGGCCGCCGAAGATCACAGCAGAAATGGGCACGCCGTCCGGATTGTTGAACTCCGGAGAGATGCAGGGGCAGTTCTCCGCAGGCGCGGTGAAGCGGGAGTTGGGATGGGCGGCAGGACCCTGGGCAGTCTCAGGACTCCAGGGATTGCCCATCCAGTCCAGGGCGTTATGGGGGGGATTCTTGTCCAGCTTTTCCCACCAGACGGTGTTGTCGTCCAGGTTCAGGGCCACGTTGGTGAAGATGGTGCCCTTCTGGGTGGTAGCCAGAGCGTTGGGGTTGGAGCTTGCGTTGGTGCCGGGGGCCACGCCGAAGAAGCCCTTCTCCGGATTCACTGCCCACAGGCGGCCGTCCTTGCCAACCCGGAGCCAGGCGATGTCATCGCCCACGCACCAGCACTTCCAGCCGTTCTTCTGGTATCCCTCGGGGGGGATGATCATGGCCAGGTTGGTCTTGCCGCAGGCAGAGGGGAAGGCGCCGGTCACATAGCGCACCTCACCCTTGGGATTCTGGATGCCAAGGATGAGCATGTGCTCTGCCAGCCAGCCCTCCTGGCGGCCCAGGTTGGAGGCGATACGCAGAGCGAAGCACTTCTTGCCCTGGAGCACGTTGCCGCCGTAACCGGAGTTCACGGAAACGATGGCGTTTTCCTCCGGGAACTGCACGATGTAGCGCTTCTCGGGGTCCAGGTCGGCCTTGGCGTGGAGGCCCTTGATAAAGTCGTCGGAGTCACCCAGGGCAGCAAAGATATCCTTGGTGACCCGGGTCATGATGGCCATATTCAAAACAACGTAGATCGAGTCGGTGAGTTCCAGGCCATACTTGGCGAAGGGGGAGCCCACCACACCCATGCAGTAAGGAATGATGTACATGGTACGGCCCTTCATGGCGCTGTCACAGATCTCGTTCAGCTTGGCGCGCATGTCGGCCGGAGCCATCCAGTTGTTGGTGGGGCCGGCATCCTCCTGCTTCTCGCAGCAGATAAAGGTGCGGCTCTCTACCCGGGCTACGTCCCGGGGATCGGACCGGTGCAGATAGCAGCCGGGCAGTTTGTCCTGATTCAGCTCATGGATCTCTCCGGTCTGGCAGGCTTCCTGACGGAGCGCTTCCAGCTGCTCCTCGCTGCCGTCGATCCAGATGACCTTGTCCGGTTTTGTGAGGTTGATCTGCTGGTCAATCCATTCCAGCACGGCTTTATTATTTGTGAATTCCATAATGATATGCCCTCCTTAGAGCCTCCCTCAATACCTATATTATATTCCTTTGCAACTTTTAATGCAAGGCACATCTGTCATCTTCCTTGGATTTCCCCTAATTTCCGGGATAATTGGGCAAATTCCGCAAAACTCAGCCGTTCTCCACGAATACTCTCCGTCAAATCGCAGGAGCGAATCACTTCCCTCAGACGCTCCTTCTCCACGGTCTTCCCCATCATTGTGGACAAACCGTTGAGAAGTGTCTTTCTCCGCTGGCCAAAGGCCGCCCGGACCACCCGGAAAAACAGATCCTTGTCAGGTACGAAAGCAGGAGGCTCCCGCCGCACTTGCATCCGTATCACAGAAGAGGTCACCTTCGGCGCAGGATAGAAACAGGAAGGGGGCACGTCATACAGCAGTTCACTGTCTGCGTAGTACTGACAGAGCACGGTGAACGCCCCGTACTCCCCGGTGCCCGGGGCAGCGCAGATCCGCTGGGCCACCTCCCGCTGGATCATCACCGTAATACTTTCAAAGCATTCCGCCTCCAGCAGGGCGGTGATCACCGGCGTAGTGATGTTATACGGCAGATTGGCGCAGACCACCACCGGCATCCCGGGAAATTTTTCCCGGCACAGGGCACCGATATCCACCTTCATAATATCTCCGGGGACGATCTCTACGTTGTCGTACGCTCCCATGGTCTCCGCCAGCACCGGCAGCAGGCTCCGGTCCAGCTCCACCGACACTACCTTCTCCCCCAGCGACGCCAGCTGCGCCGTCAGGGGTCCAATGCCGGGGCCGATCTCCAGCACGCCGACGCCCTTTGCTGCGCCGGAGGCCTCCGCTGTCTGCCGGGGCACCCAGGGTGCGATCAAAAAGTTCTGCCCCATACTCTTGGAAAAGCGAAACCCGTGGCGGTCCAATAGGGCCTTGATCTCCTTCACGTTACATAAATCCAAGCGGTCCAACCCCTTCTTCCTTGGTTTGTTTCATCATAGCATAGCCCCCTCCGGATTGCAACGGCTACCTCCCCCTGGCCACACATCCCGCCCCTCCGGCATACACTGGAGCAAAGGAGGGATCATTTTGCCCATCATTTATCTTTCTCCATCCACCCAGGAATACAACAAATACGTCAACGTAGGCACCGAAGAGGAGTGGATGAACCGTCTGGCAGATGCCATGGAGCCTCTGCTCTTTGCTTCTGGCATTCGCTACAGCCGCAACACCCCTGATATGACCGCCGCCTCCTCCATTGCGGCCTCCAACCAGGGGACCTATGACCTCCACCTGGCTCTTCACTCCAACGCCGCAGGCCCCGGCCAGGAGGGGACCAAGCGAGGCATCATTGCCTTTTATTTTCCCGGAAGCACCCAGGGATTTGTGGCCGCGCAGAATCTGGCAGACGGATTAAAAGCCATCTACCCTCTGCCCAACCAGGTCCGCACCGAGGGGACCAAGGCCCTGGGAGAGATCCGACGGGTACGGGCGGTGGCCGTTCTGCTGGAACTGGGCTTCCACGATAACGCCCAGGACGCCCAGTGGATCATCACCCACATCGACGAAATGGCCCGGAGCATCGTCCTGTCTCTCACGGAGTACTTTGTGATCCCCTTCTTCGACGCCGCCACCCCCACCCCGGCGCAGGTCCAGGCAGAGAGCGGCGCCCTGGCGGTCTATCCCCGTCCCAGCACCTTTTCTGCCCCTATCGCCAAGCTCTACGACGGGGCCCAGGTCACCATCCTGAACCGTTACGAGGACTGGTATCTCGTTCAATTTGGCGACGTGGTTGGGTACGCTGCCGCCGCTTTCATCGCCCCCATCTGATTTTTCTGTCGTTCATAAATTGTTCATTTAATGTTTGTAAATTGTCCACTTCTTCCCTCTTCCCATATGGTATCCTGTAAGCGTAATAAGAAGTCAATCAACATTACCTCTCTTTTCTCTCTCTTCCTAAATACAATACCAAAAACCCGGACACTTCGGTGTCCGGGTTTTTGCATGGAAGGGGGGCTGCCCAAGACAGGGCAGCCCCTCTTTCATCTCACAGAGAAAAAAGCGCCGGGGCGATTTGAACTGAACCAGTAAAAACGGACAATAGACAAAACGCCCCCTGATGTAGGAAAATGGAAGTACTACATCAGGGGGTATTATTATGGCGAGAAAATATGAAAAAGTAAAGGTACTTCTTCCTGTTGTCCAGCAACTGCAA
>NZ_JAXDRS010000044.1:0-38473 GCF_034090835.1 Evtepia sp. | reverse complement strand
CTTATGCGGGTGTAGTTCAATGGTAGAATCCCAGCCTTCCAAGCTGGTCGCGTGGGTTCGATTCCCATCACCCGCTCCATCTGCAAAGTCGATAGCTTAGGGTGTCGGTTTTGCAGATGGAAGCGGAGAGGAGCCGGGCTGGCGGAAGTCGTAGGGCTGATTTGGCTGACACAGTCCGCCCCAGAATGGAAGCAACGTCTGTTCGATATGCGCCTGTAGCTCAGCTGGATAGAGCAACTGCCTTCTAAGCAGTGGGTCAGGGGTTCGAGTCCCTTCAGGCGTGCCATTTTTCCTTGTCACTGCTTAGCAACTTTATATGGTGGGTATAGCTCAGTTGGTTAGAGCACCGGATTGTGGTTCCGGGTGTCGAGGGTTCGAGTCCCTTTACCCACCCCAGATCTCGGGAGAGAGCCGGAGCAGCGGTTCCGGCTCTCTTCTCATAGAACATCACATCTATGATGGGGTGTCGCCAAGTGGTAAGGCACGGGACTTTGACTCCCGCATTCGCTGGTTCGAGTCCGGCCACCCCAGCCATTATTTGACCCAGTAGCTCAGTTGGCAGAGCACCTGCCTTTTAAGCAGGGTGTCCGGAGTTCGAATCTCCGCTGGGTCACCAAACATCTCGAGTGCATAGGCATTCGGGATGTTTTTTTGTCCCGCTTTGCAGTATTGGAATGAGAAAAATGAGAAAAGGGAGGCGGCCATAGGCTGCCTCCCTTTTTGGCTTTTGCAAAGGTTAAAAGGTTCCGATGGGGATATCCGGGTCTCCGGTGGACTTCTGGATGGCACGGATCTGCACATAGTAGCGATAGGTTTCGCTGGCTTCGATGAGGACCCGATCTCCAACCTTATGCCCCATAAGGGCCTTGCCCACAGGGGATTCCTTGCTGATGAGTCCTTTCAAGGCGTCCTGCCGGAGGGTGGTGACCAGCTGGATGGTTTCTTCCTCCTCGTCCTCCTCCACGTAGAAGGTGACGGTATCAAACAGGCCGATCTCATCGGTATCGGAGGTGCCGTCAATGACCACGGCGGTTTTGATCATATTTTCCAGGTAGCGGATCCGGCTGTCGTTGCGGTTCTTCTCCCGCTTGGCGGCTTTGTACTCGAAGTTTTCGCTGAGATCACCGAAGGCCCGGGCCACCTTCACCTCTTCGATGAGCTGAGGGCGGAGGACCTGGATCCGGTGCTGGAGCTCCTCCTTCATCTTGTCGATATCCACCTGGGTCAATTCATCATGCATGGGAACACGCCTCTTTCCGAAAAAATAGAGTGTGATAGAACTCCATTCGATTCTATCACACTCTGAAAAAATGGCAAGGGGGTCAGTGGAGGCGGGCGTCTTCGCCCCCCTCAAAGAAGAGGGCCAGAGAGCCGGGGCCGGCATGGGCGCCGTTGACAGGGTCAAAGGAGACGGTGAGGATCTCTTTGGGTGGTTTGTTTTTGCGCAGAAGGTCTGCCAGCGCAGCGGCGTCCTCGGGGCAGTTGCCGTGGGCGATGCCTACGATCTGATCCCCGGGATAGGCGACCTGTTCCTCATAGCGCCTGGCCAGCTCCCGGATGGACTGGCTGCGGCCGCGGACTTTACCGGCCATGACGATCTTTCCCTGCTCATTGCCCTTGAGGATAGGTTTGATGCTGAGCATGGTCCCCAGCACAGCCCGGGCGCCGGAGAGGCGGCCGCCGCGGGTGAGGTACATGAGATCATCCACGGTGAAGATCTGACAGATCCGGTTGCGGAGAGCCAGCAGGGTATCGGCGGTCTCATTGAGAGACATGCCCCGGGCCCGGAGCTCGAAGGCCCGGAGGACCAGAAGCCCCTCACCCAGAGAGGAGCAGAGGCTGTCCACGATGCGGATGGACCGGTCGGGATAGGTCTCCTGAAGCTGCTGGGCGGCGATGGCAGCGCAGGAGCAGGAAGAGCTCACGCCGGAGGACATGCTGACAAAGAGAATGTCCAGGCCGGACTGGAGCAGGGGCTCCATGTATTCCACAAAGCGCTGGGGAGGGATCATGGAGGTAGAGACCTCGGCTTTCTGTTTCAGAGCATGGAAGAAAGCGGCAGAGTCAAAGGCATCCGGTGCCGAGCAGGTGCGTTCTGTGCCGCTGAGCGAGTAAGACAGGGGAATGACCATGAGGCCATTTCGGCAGATCAGGTCCAAAGGAAGGTTGGCGGGGGAGTCCGTAACAATAGCGAAGGACATGGAGAAGCCTCCTTATATATAATATCCAAGATTAGATTAACAGGTATTCCTGATTATGTCAAGTGATACTTGGCTCAACTTGCTTTTGCAGGAAAAAAGGGAAAACCCCTTGACGGAGGGGGAAAGAAGTGCTATGATAACCGTAAAGTCAATTAAAGTAAACCAGAGAGTAAGAATAGTACCTTTTCGTTCACCCCTTCAGAGAGTTGCGGACGGTGAAATCGCAGCGGGATTACGGATCGGGAATGGCCTTACGAGGGCGGAGTGAACGCTCTTTCTTTTGAGAGAGTCAGTAGTGGCCGACGGGGACCGCACCCGTTATCCGGGCGGCGCATATGATGGTATGCGAAAGAGAGCGGGCGCTGTGCGTCAATTTGGGTGGTACCGCAGGAAGTTAGAGTCTTGTCCCATTTCGTTTTTCAAGCGAGTGGAGCAGGGCTTTTTTGTTTTTCTGCTTCTCCCAGTTCAAACCATCAAAATCAAATCAAAAGGAGAGATTTCCGATGAAGAACCTGAAAAAATTGATGTGTGGAGCCCTGGCAATGATGATGACGGTGTCCCTGGCGGCCTGCGGCAGCCAGGGGGGCGATACGGCCTCTGGTGAGCCGAAGATCGTGGGCATTTCCCAGTACGGGAATCACAGCTCCCTGGACAACTGCCGGGAAGGTTTCCTGCAGGGCCTGAAAGAGGCTGGCCTGGAGGAAGGCAAGGACTACACCGTCCACTATGAAAACGCAAACTTTGACGCGAACCTGGCCAACCAGATCGGCCAGTCCTTCTCTGCGGAGGACGCAGCCATCATGGTGGGCATCGCAACCCCCTCCGCCACCGCCTGCTACGCTGCGGCAGAGGATAAAGACATCCCGGTGATCTTCACCGCCATCACCGACCCTGTGGGGGCCAAGCTGGACAAGGGCAACATCACCGGTACTTCTGACGTGCTGCCGGTAGAGGGTCAGCTGAAGCTCATCCGGGCCATCCAGCCGGACGCCAAGACCATCGGCATCGTGTACACCACCAGTGAGCCCAACTCCGTGTACTCCGTTGGGGTGTATGAGGAGCTGGCTCCCAAGTACGGCTTCACCATTGAGAAGGTGGGCGTCACGGCCCAGTCCGAAGTGACCCAGGCTGTGGACTCTCTGATCGCCAAGAAGGTGGACTGCTTCTCCAACCTGACCGACAATAACGTGGTGGGCGTGCTGGGTTCCATCCTGGAAAAGACCAACGAGGCAGGCATCCCCGTCTACGGCTCTGAGATCACCCAGATGGAGAAGGGCTGTGTGGCCGGCGCCGGCCTGGACTACGTAAAGCTGGGCGTACAGACCGGCAAGATGGCCGCCAAGATCCTCAAGGGGGAAGCCACCTGCCAGGACATGCCCTATGAGATCATTGAGAAGTACGAGCTGTATAGCAACAGCAAGGCATTGGCTGCGCTGAACCTGCAGGTCCCCGCTGACCTGGCCGAGGAAGTGCAGGACGTGGGCGCCTAAGAGCAGCCCAAAGGAAGAGGAAGGAGATTGACCCCTATGGTGGACCTGATCGTATCGACCCTGACCCAGGGACTGATTTTTGCGCTGCTGTCCTACGGCGTATATATTACCTATACGGTGCTGGATTTCCCGGACCTGACAGTGGACGGCAGCTTCCCTCTGGGTGCAGCGGTGACGGCGGTCCTGCTGATCCGTGGGGTCAATCCCTGGGTAACGCTGCTGTGCGCAGCCCTGGTAGGGGCTGTGGCCGGCCTGTGCACGGGCCTCATCCATGTAAAGCTGGGGGTCCGGGACCTGCTGGCAGGTATCATTACCATGACAGCGCTCTCCTCCATCAACCTGCTCATCGCAGGGTCCAACCTGACGGTGGAGCGGGCCATCGACACGATTTTTTCCGCCCCTCCGGCTGACATGCTGAGCGGACTGTCCCTCACGGAGCGGAAGCTGGTGGTGAGCCTGGTGGTGGCGGTCATCCTGAAGCTCATTCTGGACCTCTACTTCCAGACCAAGTCCGGCCTGCTGCTGCGGGCGGCGGGGGACAATGGCACCCTGGTGACCACCCTGGCCAAGAACAAGGGCAACATGAAGATCCTGGGCCTGGTCATCGCCAACGCCCTGGTGGCATTGTGCGGCGGCGTGGTCTGCCAGGAGCAGCGGAGCTACTCCGCCGTGATGGGCATCGGTCAGGTGGTCTTCGGCCTGGCCACTGTCATCATTGGCGTGTCCCTCATCCGTTTCTTTGTCCATTCCCCTGTGGTGCGCAAGCTCCGTGGCGTCCCGGTGCTCCGGGTCCTGGCCACCCCCAAGGGGACCACGGCGGTTTTGCTGGGCAGCGTTCTGTATAAGTTCTGCATCCAGATCGCCATTAACGCGGGCCTGCCGGCCAATATGCTGAAGTTTATTACGGCCGTTCTGTTCCTGCTGGTGCTGGTGCTGGCAGGCAGACGGGGAGAGGAGATCGTCCATGCTTGAGATACGGGAGATGTACAAGACCTACAATCCTGGTACCGTGACGGAGCTGAAGCTGTTTCAGTACTTTAACCTAACCGTAGAGGACGGTCAGTTCGTGTCCATCGTGGGCAGCAACGGGTCGGGCAAGACCTCTCTGCTGAACATCATCTGCGGCAGCATCGCCATGGACAGCGGAGACGTGTGCGTGGATGGCAAGAGCATCCGCCGACAGAAGAATTACCAGCGCCACGAGACCATTGGCCGGGTGTATCAGAACCCCGCCCTGGGCACCAGCCCCAACCTGACCATGCTGGAGAACCTGTCTCTGGCGGACAACAAGGGAAAGCGGTTTGGCCTCAGCCGTGGGGTGAACCATAAGCGCATCGACTTCTACCGCCAGGAACTGGCCTCTCTGGGGCTGGGCCTGGAGGATAAGCTGGATATCCGCATGGGCTCCCTGTCCGGCGGCCAGCGCCAGGCGGTGGCCCTGCTCATGGCCACCCTGACCCCCCTGAAGTTTTTGATCCTGGACGAGCACACTGCCGCCCTGGACCCCAAGACCGCAGAGACCATCATGGCCCTCACCGGCCGCCTGGTGCGGGAGAAGGGGCTCACCGCCATGATGGTCACCCATAACCTGCGGTATGCAGTGGAGTACGGGGACCGTCTCCTGATGCTCCATCAGGGCAAGATCGTTCTGGACCGGGCCGGGCAGGAGAAGGAGGCCCTCTCCACAGAGGAACTGCTGCAGCGCTTTAACCAGATCAGTGTTTTGTAAAGAAAAATGGCATGACCGGCGGTCATGCCATTTTTTTGCGGTTATTTTTCGGCAGAAGAGGCTTCCTTTGCCCTGGCGGCTTTCCGGCGGGCGGCCTCCTTCTCCAGCTCTTCGTCCATCCAGAGGTAAAAATCCAGGCTGTCCATGTCGTGAAGAGGGTTGATCTGCGGGGTATCGTCCTCGGCGGTTTCCTCTTCCGGTTCCTCCTCGTCTGTCAGAGCAAAGCCCATGGCGGCTAAGTCGAAATGGTCGGCGGAGGAGAAGATATCGTCCAGATTTTTCGGGGACCCATCCATAGCGGCACCTCCCTTGCTTGGTCTGGGGCACAGAAGGACTGTGCGGTGTTTCGCTCCTCAGGATACCACAGTTTTCCCTGGTTGTCACGAAATTTGTGGGACATTCCCTTCTTTTCCCGGAATGAGAAAGGGGATTTCATGGAGAAAAGCAGAGATTCCCCCTTGACAAATGGAGGGAAATGCAATAGGATAAGTTCAAACCAGAGATAGAGGACGCGCTCCATCAAGAGTAACCGAGGTCAATACCTTGCAGGGTAGGCCCGGGGAAAGGGATGAGCGCCGAAGGCGGTTCTCGCTGCAAAGGGAGCCGAACTGGGCGGACAAACTAAGAGTTGTCCGACTGTCGCAAATGAAACACTTTGCGGAGAGCTATCCTTGATATAACAGCCTGCCGACGTGCTTCGTCAGTGGCTCCATCGTTTTATCAAGCAAGCTATCCCCGCATAGCCTGCTTGTTTTTTTATTTGCTTTTTTGGTTTGGCAGAGAAAACGGGCAGAGCACACGACGAGTATGCAGGAGGAAAAGACCATGAGACAGCAGAACCCCATTTTCAGAGGCATTGCCACCGCCCTTATCACCCCCACCACCCCCACCGGCATCGACTATGACCGCTTCGGCCGCCTGATCGACTGGCAGATCGCCCAGGGCATCAACGCTCTGGTCATCTGCGGCACCACCGGCGAGAGCTCCACCCTCACCGACGCAGAGCACCGCCGGGCCATCGCCTTTGCCTGTGAGAAGGTCAACGGCCGGGTCCCCGTGATCGCCGGTACCGGCAGCAACGAGACCGATTACGCAGTGGAGCTCACCAAGAGCGCCTGCGCCGACGGCGCCGACGGCGTTCTGGTGGTGACCCCTTACTATAACAAGACCACCCAGAAGGGCCTGGTGACCATGTACAACACCATTGCTGACGCCAGCACCAAGCCCGTGATTCTCTATAACGTCCCCTCCCGGACGGGCATCGCCATTGAGCCCGCCACCTATGTGAAGCTGGCCGAGCACCCCAACATCGCCGCCATCAAGGAGGCCAACAGCGACATCTCCAAGATCGTGGAGACCTTCTCCCTGGTGGGCGACAAGCTGGACATCTACTCCGGCAACGACGACCAGATCGTGCCCATCCTGTCCATGGGCGGCGCAGGCTGCATCTCGGTCCTGTCCAACGTGATCCCCGCCCAGACCGTGGCCATCACCGACAAGTTCTTTGCCGGGGATGTGGCCGGAGCCGCCAAGCTCCAGTGTCAGTTCATGCCCCTGGTCCGCTCCCTCTTCTGCGAGAGCAACCCCATCCCTGTGAAGGCCGCCATGGCCGCCATGGGCTTCTGTGAGAACTACCTGCGTCTGCCTCTGGTGCCCATGGAGGAGGACCACTACGAAGTGATGATCCAGCGGATGCGGGACCTGGGTCTGAACGTGTAAGAGCGGAGGAAGAAGATGAACGTCATTGTCAACGGCGCCTGCGGGCGCCTGGGCCAGGAGGTATGCAAGCTCCTGGACGGGACCAACCTGGTCCTGGCTGCGGCGGTGGACCGGTCCGGCGGCGAGGGGATCTACACCAAGCTGTCCGACTACACCGGCCCGGCAGACGTGGTGGTGGACTTCTCCAACCACGCTGGTGCCGCAGAAGTGACCGCCTACTGTGTGGAGCGGAACCTTCCTCTGGTGGCCGCTACCACGGGCTACACCCCGGAAGAGTTCGGTATGCTGGAAGCCGCGGCGGAGAAGATCCCCGTGTTCCAGTCCTATAATATGTCCATTGGCGTGGCCCTGCTGGCCCGCCTGGTGGGCCAGGCGGCAGCCATTTTCGGCGGCTGCGATGTGGAGATCGTAGAGGCCCACCACAACCGGAAAGCCGACGCTCCCAGCGGCACCGCTTTGCTTCTGGCCGACGCGGTAAAGGCCAAGCGGCCGGACGCGGAATACGTCTTTGGCCGCTCCGGCCAGCACAAGCGGCAGCCCAACGAGATCGGCATCCACGCCCTGCGGATGGGCAACGTGGTAGGTGAGCACGAAGTGATCTTCGCCACCGACAGCCAGACCATTACCCTGAAGCACCAGGCCCATGACCGGGCCCTGTTTGCAGAGGGCGCCCTGGCCGCTGCCAATTTTGTGGTGAAGCAGCCTGCCGGATTCTACCACATGGACGACCTGCTGGGTCCCTGAGAAACCAAGAGAGAAAGATGGAATGACCGATGCTGTATGAACATTTAGGCGTAAACGAACTGGGACATCTGACTGTGGGCGGTGTGGACACCGTCCAACTGGCGGAAGAGTTCGGCGCTCCTCTGTATGTCCTGGACGAGGCCCGGCTGCGCGCCAACTGCCGGACCTATACCCAGGCTTTTGCCGCCCACTTCCCGGAGGGGTCCTACCCCCTCTTTGCGGGGAAGTCCCTCTGCTTTAAGGGGCTCTATCCCGTGCTGGAGGAAGAGGGCATGGGAGCGGACGTGGTCTCTCCCGGCGAGATCTACACGGCCCTGGCCGGAGGCTTTCCTGCCCAGCGGCTGTACTTCCACGGCAACAACAAAACCGACGAGGATCTGATCTATGCGCTGGAGAGCGGCGTGGGCCATTTCATCGTGGATAACCACAGCGAGCTGGAGCGGCTGAACCAGTTCGCCGGGGAGCGGGACATCCGGCAGAAGGTGCTGCTGCGGGTGACCCCCGGGATCGATCCCCACACCCTGCAGGCCATCAACACCGGACGGATCGACTGCCAGTTCGGTGTTCCCATTGAGACCGGCCAGGCGGCCCGCTTTGTGGCGGCTGCGCTGTCCATGGAGAATCTGGAGGTGGAGGGCTTCCACAGCCACATCGGTTCCCAGATTTTCGAGGCAGAGCCCTTCTGCGACGCCGTGGATATCCTTCTGGAGTTTGCCCAGGAGATGCGGCAGGCCCATGGCTTTGTGGTCCAGGTGCTGAACCTGGGCGGCGGCTTTGGGGTGCGCTACCTGGAGAGTGACCCGGTGGTGGACATCCCCGGGAACATCAAGGCGCTGGCGGAGCATCTGCGCCAGGGCTGCCAGGAGAAGGATTACCCCCTGCCCCGAGTCTTGCTGGAGCCCGGACGGAGCATTGTGGCGGACGCAGGCCTCACCCTCTATCGGGTGGGCGGCATCAAGACCATTGAAGGGTACCGGAGCTATGTCACCGTCAACGGCGGCATGACCGACAACCCCCGCTACGCCCTGTACCAGGCCCCCTACACGGTGCTGCCTGCGGACCGGATGAACGATCCCCGGGACTTTGTGTGTACCGTGGCGGGCCGCTGCTGCGAGAGCGGCGACCTCATTCAGGAGAACATCTCCCTGCCCCGGGCCAACCGGGGCGACCTGCTGGCGGTGCTCACCACCGGCGCCTACAACTTTACCATGGCCTCCAACTACAACCGGCTGTGCCGGCCGGCGCTGGTCATGGTGCGGGATGGGAAGGCTCGGCTGGCGGTGCGGCGGCAGACCTTTGAGGATCTGGTGGCCTGCGACCTGTAAGCGGAATGAAAAACCCCATAAAAGGGAGCGACGCCCCTGGGATCTACCAAGTAGATCCCAGGGGCGTTTTTGAGAAGGAAGATCGTAAAAGCGAAGAGGGGGTCAGCGGGTCAGGGCGGAGAGAGAGGTTTTCTTCAGCAGGATCAGCGCCAGGATCAGGCTGATGATCTCCCCGATGAGGGCGGCCATCCAGATGGCAGAGCCGCTGGAGAGGAAGGCCACCACCAGAAGAGCGCCCGGCAGGAGGACGAAGCCCCGGCTCAGGGAGAGGAAGGCGGAGGAACCCGCCCGGCCCAGGGCGGCAAAGTAGCCGGCCAGGGCGATGGTGATGCCTGCGGGGAGGTAGGAGAGAGCGAACTGCCGCAGGGCGGAAACGGTGTCGCCGAAGAGGGCGCTGTCCCCTTCCAGCAGCAGGGAGACGATGGGAGCAGGCGCCAGCTGGCAGGCCGCCTCCACCGCCACGCCCACCACCAGGACCATGATCATGCACTGGCGGAGATAGATCTTAATGTGGTCGGGGTTCTTCCGGCCCAGGGCCAGACTCACCAGGGGCATCATGCCCTGGGCGATGCCCTGCATCACCATGGAAACCAGAAGGCTGATGTAGGCGATGACGGCGTAGATGGCCAGGTGGCTCTCGCCCAGCATGGCCAGGATGACCCGGTTATACAGCAGGGTCAGGAAGCCCAGCATGAGCTCGATGGAGCAGTCCGCGATGCCCAGAGGGAGGATCTTACGGAAGTCCCCCAGGCGGAATTTGAACTTACGGAAGCGGAGGGTGGACTTTCCGGACAGGAAGTAGATCAGGAAGAAGAGCACGCTGCCCAGCTGTGCCAGGCCGGTGGCCAGGGCGGCACCCCAGACTTCCCAATGGAAGTGGAAGATGAAGAGGTAGTCCAGACCCACGTTAATGAGGAAGCTGATGCCCACGCCGATCACCGCCAGCTGGGGGGCGCCGTCCACCTTGACCATCACTTCCAGACAGTAGGAGAGGATAAAGCAGACGGAGAACAGGCAGAGGATGTGGAGGTACTGAGAGGTGTAGCCAATGGTATGGGGGCCGGCACCCAGGAGGTAACCCAGGGGCTCGGAGAAGAGGCTCACAGCCAGGGTAATGAGGCCGGAGACCACCAGAATGACCACGACAGTCTGGGTAAAGATCTTCTCGGCCTTTTCCTTTTGTCCGTTGCCAAGGGCAAAGGCCACCAGTGTGGAGGTACCCATGGACAGAAGGATGGCGGTGCCGGAGAGGATGTTCACGAAGGGAAGGGCTATATTCACCGAGGCCAGGGCGGTCTCACCCACGCCTTTGGCCACGAAGATACCGTCGATGATGGTGTATGCAGAGAAGAGCACCATAGCGGAGACCGAAGGGATGACGTAATGGAAGAAAGTTTTCCAGGAAGTAGATGGGGTTGCGTTCACGATGATTCACCTCAAAACGAATGGGGGGCGGAAGGGACGGGACAAAGGTTCTTGTTCTTTGTCATTTCATTTGTTATACTAAGGATAAACTATGGGGTAACCCCGGAGTCAAGGGGAGAGAACAACTTTTTTTCGGGAGGGGCAACATGGAGCAGCATTATTTTAAAACGGCGGAGTTTGCCGCCCTGTGCGGGGTCAAAAAAGATACCCTTCTCCATTATGATCACATCGGGCTCTTAAAGCCCCAGAAGGTAGGAGGGAACGGATACCGGTACTACACCATTCGGCAGCTGGCGGAGTACGATCTCATTGCGGCCCTGCGCCGCTTGGGGACACCGCTGGCGGAGATCCGGGACTATTTTCCCCGGCGCAGTCCGGAGACATTCCTGGCCCTGCTACGGGAGAAGCGGCAGGCGCTGGAGGAGGAGCAGCGGCGGCTGGCGCGGATGGGCGCCCTGCTGGAGACCACCCTCCACCGGGGAGAACTGGCCCAGCGGGTGCAGCCGGGGGAGGTAAGGATCGAGCGGCACCCCCGGGCGTACTGCGCGGTGACCCCCGCCCCTGATTTCGAGCGGTTTGAGGAATCGGTGTACCTGCTGCACATTCGGAACCTTTTGACCTGGGCCAGAAAAAATGGGACCATGTCCCAGGCGCCAGGAGATATTATCTGCCAAGAGAGCCTGGAGCGGGGGTCGTTCCTGGAGGATTACTATTACTGCCGGGTGCCGGAGGGCACCACCGGATGGGATATCCGGATTCGGGAGGAGGGCACCTATGCGGTGCTTTACCACCAGGGCTCTTATGAGACGGAGGCGGCGGCCTGCCGCTATCTCCGGGACTGGGTCTGGGACCACGGCTATGAGATCGATGGGGACCTGTACGGCGACGATCTGGTCAACTACGCCGCCACAGACGACCCGGATTCCTATCTCATGCGGCTCAGTTTGAAAATCAAGGAACCATAAGAAAACCCCCATCGGAACGCAAACCTGTTCCGATGGGGGTTTTTGTTTCAGCGGGTTAGAAGCGGGCGTGTCCGGTGCGCCGGGCCTCTTCCGCCACGGCGTCGGCCACTGCCTGGGCAGCGCTCCGATCCAGCGGAGAGGGGAGGATGCACTGGGAGGAGAGCCGGTCGCCGGGGACCATATCTGCCAGCGCCTGGGCGGCAGCGTGTTTCATCCCTTCGGTGATCTGCACTGCGCCGCAGGAGAGGGCGCCCTTGAAGAGACCGGGGAAGACCAGAACGTTGTTGATCTGGTTGGGGAAGTCCGAACGGCCGGTGCCCACCACGGCGGCCCCGTGGGCCAGGGCTACGTCGGGCATGATCTCAGGTACAGGGTTGGCCATGGCCAGGATAATGGGCTTGGGAGCCATGGTCTCCACCATTTCACCGGTGACTACCCCGGGGCGGGAGACGCCGATGAACACATCGGCGTCCACCAGTGCGTCTGCCAGGGAGCCTTTCCGCCGCTCCGGGTTGGTGCGGGCGGCCAGCTCTGCGTGGTGGGGGGCCAGGGTGGGGTCGCCCAGGCAGAGGATGCCGTTTTTGTCACACAGGAGCATGTGGGAGAAGCCCAGATCCAGCAGCAGCCGGGCAGCGGCGCTGCCGGCGGCCCCGATGCCGTTGATCACCACGGTGACGTCTTCCTTCTTCTTGCCCACCACTTTCAGGGCGTTGGTGAGGGCAGCGGTGATGACCACGGCGGTGCCGTGCTGGTCGTCGTGAAAGATGGGGATATCGCACAGTTCCTTCAGCCGGCGCTCCACCTCAAAGCAGCGGGGAGCGGAGATGTCCTCCAGATTGATGCCGCCAAAGCTTTTGGAGATAAAGGCGATGGTGCGGACCATTTCGTCCACGTCCTGGGTGTCCACGCAGATGGGGAAGGCGTCCACTCCAGCGAACTCTTTAAAGAGGACGCACTTGCCCTCCATCACCGGCATCCCGGCCAGGGGGCCGATGTTGCCCAGGCCCAGCACAGCGGAGCCGTCGGTGATGACGGCCACCATGTTCTGCCGGCGGGTGAGGGAGAAGGATTTGGAGGGGTCCTTTTGGATCTCCAGGCAGGGGGTGGCTACCCCGGGGGTGTAGGCCAGAGAGAGGTCCTTCTGGGTTTTGATGGGATAGCGGGAGATCACTTCCAGCTTTCCCTTGAGGTCGTAGTGCAAGGCCAGAGATTCGGCGCTGATGTCCATGGCGATCGGGTCCTTTCTGTACTTAAATCATGGTTTCGGGGTGGAAGGCCTCGTCAAAGGCCTCGGGGGTGAAGAGCCCCAGGCTGACGGCGGCTTCTTTCAGGGAGATGTTCTCCTTGTGGGCTTTCTTGGCGATCTTTGCGCCGTTCTCATAGCCCACCAGGGGGGTGAGAGCGGTGACGGTCATGAGAGAGCGGTGGAGGTTTTCGGCCATTTTTTCCCGGTTGGGGGTGAGGCCGGTAAGGCACCGCTGGGTGAAGGAGGTCATGGCGTCGGCCAGCAGACGGACCGACTGCAAATAGTTGTAGGCCATGACGGGCATGTACACGTTGAGCTCAAAGTTCCCCTGAGAGGCGGCGATGCCCATGATGGTGTCGTTGCCCATGACCTGGACGGCTACCATGGTGAGGGCTTCGCACTGGGTGGGGTTTACCTTACCGGGCATAATGGAGGAGCCGGGCTCATTCTCAGGGATGAAGATCTCACCCAGACCGCACCGGGGGCCGGAGGCCAGCCAGCGCACGTCGTTGGCGATCTTCATGAGGTTGGCAGCCAGGGCTTTCAGAGCACCGTGGGAAAAGACCAGGGCATCCTTGGCGGTGAGGCTGTGGAACTTGTTGGCAGCGGGACGGAAGGGAAGGCCGGTGAGGCGGGCGGCCTCCTGGGCGGCCTCCTGGTCAAAGCCCTTGGGGGCGTTGAGGCCGGTGCCCACGGCGGTGCCGCCCAGAGCCAGTTCATACAGCCCGTCCAGGGAGGCCAGGATCATCTCCTTGGCGTGGAGGATCATGCTGGTCCAGCCGCTGATCTCCTGGCCGACGGTGATGGGACCAGCGTCCTGCAAGTGGGTCCGGCCGGTTTTTACGATGTCCTTGTTTTCCTCCTCCAGGCGGCGCAGGCAGGAGAGGATCTCCTCCAGGGCAGGGAGCAGGCGGGTGTGCACCGCGGTGGCGGCGGACAGGTGCAGGGCGGTGGGGAAGGTGTCGTTGGAGCTCTGAGACATGTTCACATGGTCGTTGGGATGGAGCAGAGGCTCCCCGGCCAACCCGTTGCCATAGTTGGCGATGACCTCGTTGAGGTTCATGTTGGTTTGGGTCCCGCTGCCCGTCTGCCATACGGACAGGGGAAAGTGCCCATCCAGCTTTCCGGCCAGAATGGCCTGGCAGGCGGTCTGGATGAGGGAAAAGCGGCGGTCATCCAGCTTGCCCAGGGTGTGGTTGGCGGCGGCGCAGGACTGCTTCAAAATGGCAAAGGCCCGGATCAGGTCGTCGGGCATTTTTTCCTGGCCGATGGGGAAGTTTTCATAGCTGCGTTGGGTCTGGGCGCCCCAGTACCGGTCGGCGGGGACGGCCACCTGGCCCATGGTATCGTGTTCCATCCTGTATTCCAAGGGAACCTACCTCCTTCGGGATTGATTGTTAAAGGTCCAGCTCAAGCTGGGAGAAGATCTCGTTGTAGTCGCCCCGGATGACCACGCCTGCCCGGGCGTCAAAGACCAGGGGAGCGGTGTTCATGAGCACCAGCTTGTGCCCCTGGTAGGCGGCCATAAGGTTGGGGACGGGGAATTCTTTCAGGGCGGAGCCGTCGATGATGAGGACGTCTGCCTCCCGGACGGCCTGCATGGCCTGTTCCAGCAGGGCCAGGTCATAGGGCTCCTCCTTCAGAACGATGGCAGGCCGGACGTAGTCTCCGCACATATCTACGTTACAGTAGGGAATGAGGGAGGGGCTGTCGGCGATATAGAAGAAGTCCATGAACTTTTCGCACTTGGCGCACCAGCTGCGCATGACGGAGCCGTGGAGCTCCAGCACGTTGCGGCTGCCGGCCTCCTGGTGGATGCCATCAATGTTCACGGTGAGAATGGCTTTGAGTTTTCCGGCCTCTTCCAGCTTTACCAGGGTGTCGTGGGCGACGCCGGGCCTGGCTTCCAGCAGGGGAGCCAGGATCTTGTTGCGGTAATAGCGGTAGAAGAAGGCCGGGTAGCGCTGCAAAAAGGTCAGGCAGAGCATCTCTTCCGGGGGATACTTGTAGGTCTCCAGAAAGGTCTCGTCCATCACCCGGTAGTCGGGAAATCCGGCGGCCTCGGAGAAGGCGGCGCCGGAGATGAAGACGATGCGGTCGCTCTGGTTGATCCACTTTTGCAGGATGTGGTATTGAATATCCATAGGGCAGGGACCTCCGGGGGCTTATCGGACCACGATCTGGGAGAAGACCTGGCCGATAGGGGCGTTGATGGCCAGGTTGGCCATGCTGTCCATGCCGGTCTGGGACTTGTTGATGAGCACCAGTTTCTTACCCCGGTAGTAGTTCACCAGGCCCGCAGCGGGATAGACCACCAGGGAGGTGCCGCCGATGATGAGCATATCTGCCTTGCGGATGGCGGAGACGGCGCCGGAGATCACGTCGGCATCCAGGCCCTCCTCGTAGAGGACCACGTCCGGGCGGACGATGCCGCCGCAGTCCGGGCAGTAGGGGACCCCTTTGCTCTCGGCGATGAAGGAGACGGGGTACTTTTTCTTGCAGCGGACGCAGTGGTTGCGCAGGACGGAGCCGTGGAGCTCATAGACCGCCTTGCTGCCGGCGGCCTGGTGGAGGCCGTCGATGTTCTGGGTGACCACGGCTTTGAGCTTTCCGGCCTGCTCCAGTTCAGCCAGCTTTTTGTGGGCGGCGTTGGGCTTGGCGTCCAGAATGAGCATTTTATCCCGGTAGAACTGATAGAACTCCTGGGGATTCTGGGCGAAGAAGGAGCCGCTGAGGATGGTCTCGGGGGGATAGGCGTAGGTCTGGTTGTAGAGACCGTCTACGCTGCGGAAGTCGGGGATGCCGCTTTCGGTGGAGACCCCGGCGCCGCCGAAAAAGACGATGTTGCTGCTCTCATCGATCCACTGTTGCAGGGTTACCAAGTTTTGATCCATAAAAACCTCCATTTCCAGTCGGGCGGATACAGGGATTACTTCCGGTTGGGGCGGTGGTCCCACTTTTGGCGGGAGGGACCGGACCCCCGCCGGTCATCCTTTGCGGTGGGGGGATGGGTGCGGTCGGCAGAGGGCCGCCAGGGTTCCTGGCTGCGGTGGGACCGCTCCTGGGCGCGCTCTTTGGCTTTGCGTTCCTGGACTTCTCTTCGGTGCTGGGTCTGACGCTGCCGTTCGTGGCGCAGCTGGGCCTGGCGTCTCTTTTCTTCCTGGCGCAGGCGGCGGGCCTCTTTCTTGGCCTCGTGCTGGCGGGACTGCCGCCGCCGGAGGATGCCAATGACCACCAGCACGGCGGCCAGCAGCAGGAGGAGCTGGACGTAAATGTTGCCGAAGATGGTGTTGATGCTGGAGACAAAGGCCACGAAGACGGAGAAGGGGATGTCGTTGACCGCAGCCATATCCACGGTGCCGTAATTTTCCCCGGCGTAGATGACGGTGACCGTGCCCAGCACATCGCCCTTTTTGATGGGGGCGGAGGCGGTCTCATACTTCAGGTTGAGCCGCAGCTCCAGCCGCTCCGGGTCGTACTCCCCGGGCACCAGGGCGGTCAGGGACTGAGTGGGCTGGAGGACCACATGGGAGGACTGGGCAGAGAAGCGCACGGGGATCTCTTCCAGGTAGGTGTTGGCGTTGAGGAGCTTTGCAGAGGTGAAGTTGGTAAAGCCCCACTCCAGCAGGCGCTTGGATTCGGTGAACTGCATCCGCTGGACGTTGCCGTTATTGTCGGTGGGGTTTTTGGCCCCCAGGACCACGGAGCACAGGGTGCGGCTGCCTTTTTTGGCGGCCGCAGTCAGACAGTAGCCCGCCTGGCCGGTACTGCCGGTCTTGATGCCGATGGTACCGGGGTAGAGGTAGCCGTAGTATTTGTACTTGGAGAGCAGGGCGTTGGTGTTCAGCAGGACGCGCGGCTCGGAGAGGTTGGTGGCCTGGGTGTTGTACCGGCTGGTGGAGACGATCTCCCGGAAGGTGGCGTGGGTCATGGCCTGCTTGCACATTTTATAGATGTCGTTGGCGGTGGTGTAGTGATTCGGGTCATGCAGGCCGTGGGGGTTCATAAAGTGGGTCCCTTCCATGCCCAGTTCCTGGGCCCGCTGGTTCATGCGATCCACGAAGGAGGGGATATCTCCGCACACGGTCATGGCCAGGATGTTGGCGGCCTCGTTGGCGGAGGCCAGCAGCAGGCAGTAGAGAAGGTCCTTCACGAAGATCTGCTCCCCCGCCTGGATGTTGGCGGTGGAGGAGTCTTTGGTGAGGCCGGTGAGGGCAGCGGCGGGGACGGTGACCATGGTGTCCAGGGCGAGTTCTCCCCGGCTGATGGCTTCCAGGGTGAGCAGGGCGGTCATGACCTTGGTGATGCTGGCCGGGTAGCGCTGCTCATCGGCGCTCTGCTCATAGAGGACCTGTCCGGTGTCCATGTCCACCAGCAGGGCGGCAGTGGCGTCGATGGTGATGGGCTCGACCCCCTCATAGGTGACAGCCTGGGCCTGGGGGGCCAGGATGCCTACACACAGGGAGAGAGCCAGACAAAGGGAAACCAGTTGAATTAACGTTTTTTTCATAGGAAACATCCACATCCCGTGTTATAATACCGTCATTAAGGGTTGCATAGAGGAAAGATCCTCCCTGCTGCGGAGGGGAGGAACGACGGAGCAACCATACACATTGTATATATAATAATATAACAAAGCCCGACAAAAGACGCAATGGGAGACAGGGACAATGAAGAGAAAATTCAGGAAAATTTCAGCTCTGGAGGGATGGGTCCTTTTGTTCACCGGCCTTTTTGCGGCAGGGACACTGCTCTGGTTTTTCGTGACCAGGCCCTCCGGGGGTGTCGGGTTTGTGGAGACGGGGCCGGCGGTGAACCAGGCAGAGCCCCGGCCGGAGCTGGAAGCACCGGGTATGCTGGAGGGAGAGGTGCTGGATCTCAATACAGCCTCTCCGGGGGATCTGACCCGGCTGCCCGGCATTGGAGAGAAACGGGCGGAAGATATCGTGGCGTTTCGGGAGGCAAACGGCGGTTTCACCCAGGTGGAGCAGCTGTTGGAGATCAAAGGCATTGGAGACAAGACTCTGGAGAAGCTGCGGCCCTATGTGACGGTAGGGGCGGACTCCCGGGAGGAAGGAGGAACCTATGGCACGGATTCTGGTGGTTGACGACGAGAAAGTCATGGTGAAAGGGATTCGGTTCAATCTGGAAAACGAGGGCTACCAGGTGGACGTGGGCTACAACGGCCGGCAGGCGGTGGAGATGGCCCGGGCCACAGAGTATGACCTTATCATGCTGGACCTTATGATGCCGGAAGTGGACGGATTGCAGGCCTGTATGCAGATCCGGGAGTTTTCCACAGTGCCCATCATCATGCTCACCGCCCGCAGCGAGGATACGGACAAGCTGCTGGGCTTTGAGTACGGGGCGGACGACTATATCACCAAACCTTTTAATATTCTGGAGGTGAAGGCACGGGTGAAGGCCCTGCTGCGTCGGGCATCCACAGTCCGTCGGGAGGAAGCGGGGCAGCGGCTGACCGTAGGGCCCCTGACCATTGACGCAGCCTCCCGGGCCACCTGGAAGGACGGCACCCCGGTGGAGCTCACCGCCCGGGAGTTTGACCTGCTGGAGCTGCTCATGAAGAACCCCAACCGGGTGTACAGCCGGGAACAGCTGCTGAACCTGGTGTGGGGATACGAGTACACCGGGGAGTACCGCACAGTAGACGTCCACATCCGCCGCTTGCGGGAAAAGGTGGAGCAGGACCCGGCCAACCCGGTGCTCCTTCGGACCAAATGGGGCGTAGGATATTATTTTAAGGGGGAATAAGGGCATGGTGAGGCTTCGGTGGAACTTTGCCCGGTCGCTCCAGGCCCGGCTGGCCCTGGGCTATTCCCTGATCATTGCAGCGCTGCTGGTGCTCATGAACACCTACCCGGTTCTTATGACGGAGAACCTGATGTTCCGCTCCCGGCAGACCGCCCTGCAGAACGAGGCTGCCCTGGTGATCAACACCCTCACCACGGCGGAGGAACTGACCCCGGAGACGGTAGAGCAGGCGGTAGCAGGGCTGGACGGGCTGGACGCCCAGCGGATCCTTGTCACGGACGAGATGGGCCTGGCCCTCTACGACACCGGGGAGGAGAAACGGGTGGGCCAGTATGTTCTGGCGGGGGAGATCGTTTCGGCCATTCAGGGCAACGACGCCTTCTCCAGTTTTTATCAGGACGGGGTCTTTGTCAGCAGCGCGGCTTCGCCGGTGATGAACCGAAGCACGGTGGTGGGTGCGGTCTTCCTCTACGAGGAGAACAGCACCCAGGGCCTGCTCCTGCGGGAACTGCAGCACAATCTGCGGCTCATCTCCGTGGTGGTCTGCCTGGCGGTGCTGGCCCTCTTCGGGGTGTTCTCCATCGGCCTGACCCGGCGGGTGAATGCCCTGCTGGGGGGCATCCGTACGGTGCGGGAGGGGGAGTATACCCACCGGATCACCATGGCGGGGCACGATGAACTGGGTCAGCTGGCAGATGAGTTCAACCAGCTGACCCGGCGGCTGCAAAGCACGGAAGAGGAGCGCCGCCGGTTTGTGTCCGACGCCTCCCATGAGTTAAAGACCCCTCTGGCCTCCATTAAGCTCATGACCGACTCCATTCTCCAGGACGAGAACATCGACCGGGACACGGCCCGGGAGTTTGTGGCCGACATTGGAGAGGCGGCGGACCGGCTCATCCACATCAGCCAGGAGCTGCTGGCCCTGAACCGTCTGGACGAAGGACGGCAGGTAAACCAGGAGGCAGTGGTCATGAAGGCTGCGGTGGATAAGGTGCTGCGGATGCTCAGCCCCCTGGCGGAGGAGGCGGGCGTCACCCTGGAGACCAAGCTGGAAGACGGCCTCCTGGCCGCCTGCGGCCAGGAGGATATGAATCAGATCCTCCGGAATCTGATGGAAAATGCCATTAAGTACAACGTGCCGGGGGGCCAGGTCATGGTCTCGGTCTTCCGCCGGGGAGACAGCGTTTGTCTGGAGGTTTCGGACACCGGTGTGGGCATTCCCGAGGAGGATATGCCCCGCATCTTCGAGCGGTTTTACCGGGTGGACAAAGCCCGGTCCCGCGCGGCGGGCGGCACCGGCCTGGGCCTGTCCATCGTGCGGGACACGGTACACCTGCACGGGGGAGAGATCTCGGTGCAGGCCCGGGAGGAGGCAGGGGTCTGCTTCTCCGTCACCCTGCCGGCCTGGAAGGAGGGGCAGCCATGAAACCCATGAAATCCATCGCAGGGATCCTGGGCATCCTGCTGGCCCTCTGTCTGCTGGGCGGATGTCTCTCTGCCCAGCAGGGGACAGCCTGCCAGGTCTATTTCTGGAACCAGGAGCTGGGCCAGGGGCCAGTCCTTCAGGGAGAGACCCGTATGCTGCCGGAGGGAGAGGACCCGGTGGCCTTTCTGCTGGACTGTCTCCTGGAAGGTCCCCAGGAGGAGGGCCTGAGCCGGACCATTCCCAACGGGGTCACCCTGAAGAACTGGAAGCTGGAAAATGGCGTGCTCTCCGTGGACTTTTCCAGCTGGTACGGCAGTCTGTCGGGGATCGCCCTGACCCTGGCAGACTACAGTGTGGTGCTCACCCTCACCCAGTTAGAGGACGTAGAGGCGGTGGAGATCACCGCCGGAGGAGAGCAGCTGCTCTACCGGGACCACCAGCGGCTCACGGCGAAGGACGCCTGGGTGGCGGGTCTGGCAGAGGAGAACGGAACATGAAAAAGCGGCAGAGAAGCATTGGCTTCTCTGCCGCTTTTTTGCAGGAGAATAAAGTTATAAAGTCCAGTCTTTCTGCTTGGTGTGCAGGAGGTGATGGGCGGTGGTAGAGAGGGGGGCGTCCAGATACTCCTGGTACAGGGCCAGTACGGCGGGATTCTCGTGGGAGAACCGGATGGCGCTGTCTGCGTCCAGCTGATAGAGCTGCTGGATGCGCTCCTGGGTCAGGTCGATGCCGTCGTGGATGGGCTGGCCGCCGCCGCCGGAGCAGCCGCCGGGGCAGGCCATGACTTCCACGAAGTCATAGTGGACCTGACCGGCCAGCAGGGCTTCGATGAGCGCCCGGGCGTTGGAGAGACCGGAGACCACCGCCAGGCGCAGGGGGGTGTCCTGGATGGTGAAGGTGCGCTCCCGCCAGGGGGTCTTGCCCCGGATCTCCTGGAAGGCGTCTGCCGGGGGATTGGAGCCGGTGAGCTTCCAGTAGGCCGTGCGCAGGGCGGCTTCCATGACGCCGCCGGTGGCGCCGAAGATGACGCCTGCGCCGGAGCCCCGGCCCAGAGGAGAATCGAACGCCTCTTCGGGGAGGGCGGCAGCGTTGATCTGCATGGCCCGGAGCATCCGGTCCAGCTCCCGGGAGGTGAGGACCACGTCCACATCCTGGGCGGCGGCGTCGTTCACCTCGGGGACACTGCACTCATATTTCTTGGCGATACAGGGCATGACGGAGACGCAGAAGATGTCTTCGGGGTTCTTGCCCAGTTTCTTTGCGTAGTAGGTCTTGGCCACTGCGCCGAACATCTGCTGGGGACTCTTGGCGGAGGAGAGGTTCCCGGCCAGCTGGGGATACTCTGCCAGCAGGAAGCGGACCCAGCCGGGACAGCAGGAGGTGAAGAGGGGCATCCGGTGGTTGTCCCCGCTGCTCAGCCGCTCCAGCAGCTCGCTGCCCTCCTCCATGATGGTGAGGTCGGCGGAGAAGGTGGTGTCAAAGACGTGCTTCACACCCATGGCCCGGACCGCAGCGGCCAGCCGCTTTTCGGTGGCCTGCTCAGGGGTGAGGCCCAGGTCTTCACCCCAGGCCGCCCGGACCGCCGGAGCGATCTGGAAGACGACCTCCTTGTTGGGGTCGTTGAGGGCGGCAAAGACCCGCTCGGTGTCGTCCCGCTCCCGGAGGGCGCCCACAGGACAGTGGGCCACGCACTGGCCGCAGAAGGCGCAGCTGGCGGCGTTCATGGCCAGGCCGCCCCGGACACGGATGGTGGTATGGGCGCCGGAGCCGGTGACCTCCCAGACGCTCAGGGACTGCACCCGGTCGCACACGGAGACGCAGCGCAGGCACTTGATGCACTTGGAGCTGTCCCGGAGAATGGGGAGGGCGTTGTCCCAGGGACGCTCGGAAGCGGCCTTGGTAAAGGGAACGTGCTGGATGTTCATATCCTTGGAGAGTTTCTGCAGGGAGCAGTTGCCGCTGCGGACACAGGTGACGCAATGGTCCACGTGCTGGGAGAGAATGAGCTCTACGTTGGTTTTTCTTGTGATACGGACCCGCTCGGTGTTGGTGCGGACCACCATGCCCTCTTCCACCAGGGTGTTGCAGGCGGTGGCCAGCTTGTCCACCCCTTCCACCTCCACGGCGCAGACGCGGCAGGAGGCCACTTCGTTGATGTCCTTGAGGAAGCAGAGGGTGGGAATGTGGATGTTCAGCTGCTTGGCGGCGTCCAGGATGGTGGTGCCGTCGGCGACGGTGACGGTTTTGTTGTCGATGGTCAGGGTTACCATTTTACCACTCTCCCTCCTTTGAATCCGGCGTGGCCGTAGTGGTCGCAGCGCAGACAGCGGCTGCACTCCTGGGCCATCTCCTGCTCGGACATGCAGTTTTCCATGAGTTCGAAGTCGTTCTTCCGCCAGCTGGCCTCCCGCTCGGTGAGGTCGATGCGGCCGCAGGCGTTTTTCAGACGGAAGGGAGCGGGGGGGATCTCCAGGTTGGCAGAGATGTCAGTGTGGAAGCCCAGATACTCGTCGATGCTGGCGGCGGCCACCTTACCGGCCTCGATGGCCAGAATGACGGTGGCGGGGCCGGAGACGCAGTCGCCGCCGGAGAAGACACCCTCCAGGCCGGGGACACTGCCGTCGTCCATGGTGACGATGTTGCCGTGGTTCAGGGGGATGCCGATGGCTTCCAGGGGCTTGGAGTCCACCGCCTGGCCCACAGCCATGAGGACCACATCGCAGGGGATGCGCTCTTCCGGCTGGTTGGCGTTTCTGGGGGCGGGACGGCCGCCGCGCACCTCGCCGATCACCTGGGGCTGGACCACCAGGGCGGTGACCTGTCCGGCCTCGTTGGTCTCGATGCGGACGGGGGCCTTCAGGGGCAGGATCTCGCAGCCTTCGGCCATGGCGCCCTCGATCTCTTCCACCAGGGCAGTCATATCGGAGATCCTCCGGCGATAGACGCACTTGACCGACTCGGCGCCCAGACGGACGGCGGTCCGGGTGGCGTCCATGGCCACGTTGCCGCCGCCGACGACCACCACGTGCTTGCCGGTGAAGTCGGGCTTCACCGAGCGGATGGTGGTGTCCAGCATCTGGATGGCAGAGAGCACGCCCTCGGCGTTCTCCCCGGGGATACCCAGGGTCTTGTGGAGGGTGGCGCCGATGGCCAGGTAGACGCTGTCGTACTCGTCCCGGAGCTGGTCCAGGGAGATGTCCTTACCCACGGTGCAGTTGACCGTGGCTTCCACGCCGGTGGAGAGGATACATTCGATATCCCGGTCCAGATAGGAGCCGGGGAGACGGTAGCTGGGGATGCCGTAGCGGAGCATACCGCCCAGCTTGGGCTTTTTCTCGAAGACAGAGACCTTGTGGCCCATCAGGGAGAGGAAGTAAGCGGCAGTAAGGCCGGAGGGGCCGCCGCCGATGATGGCCACCTTTTTGCCGGAGGCGGGGGCGCAGGGGGGCGCGGGCACATCGCCGCTGTGGTCTACGGCGAAGCGCTTGATGCCGCGGATGTTCAGGGGTGCGTCCACGATGGAGCGGCGGCAGTGGCTCTCGCAGGGGTGCTCGCACACCAGACCGCAGACGGAGGGGAAGGGGTTGTCCTTCCGGATGAGCCGGATGGTGTCGTCATAGCGCTCTTCTCCCACCAGAGAGATGTAGCCGGGCACGTCCACGTGGGCGGGACAGAGCTCCACGCAGGGGACGCTCTTGAAGTTTGCCGTGCAGCTGCCCTGGGCCACGTGGGCCAGGTAGTCGTCGTGGAAGGCTACGTAACCGTCCAGGACCATCTGGGCGGCCTCGAAGCCAATGGCGCAGTCTGCGCTGTCCACGATGGCCTGGGCGGAGCGGAGGATGGTCTGCAGATCTTCTTCGCTGCCGTGTCCGTCCAGCAGCTGGTCCAGCAGGGCGGACAGCCGGTCCAGGCCGATGCGGCAGGGAACACACTTTCCGCAGCTCTGGGCCAGACAGAGCTTCAGGAAGGCGCTGGTGAGCTCAACGGGACAGTTCCCGCAGGGGGCGGCGGAGATGCGGCGCTCCATATCGGCGTAGAGGTCGTCCACCGTCCGCTGGGCATTTTCCCAAGGGGTGATACTAAGCCTGCTCAAAATTGATTCTCTCCCTTCTTTGCATGGGTCAATCGAAAATAAGAAATGACGGTCCTCCCGCCAGATGGAGAACCCATCGAAAACGGGAGCCGTGAATGGTTTAAAATTGACTGCATATGTTCTTTATCATAATAAAAAACGTCGAAAAATGCAATGAGAAATTTCAGGGATTTTCTGTGCAATCCAGGGAAAGAAGGGAAGCGGCCCACAATGGGGATTGACCAGAGGGAGAAAAAAGAAGTATAATGTTCCATCTTGTATGGGGCGGCGGATATCTGCTTCCCGGAAAGAAGTTTAGTCAGAACAAACCAAAGGAGGACAGTAGGTTATGAGCAACTATCAGAAGGGAACGGATTGTCTCCACGCCGGGTATGTGCCGGAGAGCGGAGAACCCAGAAACATTCCCATTGTACAGAGCACCACCTTCCGTTATGGCAGCAGCGAGGCGATGGGCGCCTTGTTTGACCTGGAAGCAGAAGGGTATTTCTACACCCGCTTGCAGAACCCCACCTCGGATCGGGTGGCGGCGAAGATCTGCGCTCTGGAAGGCGGCACAGCAGCCATGCTGACCTCCTCCGGCCAGGCCGCCAATTTCTTTGCGGTCTTTAACATCTGCTCCGCAGGGGACCACGTGGTGGCTTCTTCTGCTATTTACGGCGGCACCTTCAACCTGTTTTCCGTCACTATGAAGCGGATGGGCATTGAGTTCACCTTCGTGAGCCCCGAGTGCACCGACGAGGAGCTGGAGGCCGCCTTCCGTCCCAACACCAAGGCTGTGTTCGGCGAGACCATCGCCAACCCCGCCCTTATCGTGCTGGACATCGAGCGCTTTGCCAAGGCAGCCCACGACCACGGGGTGCCCCTCATCATTGACAACACCTTTGCCACCCCGGTGGGATGCCGTCCCTTCCAGTGGGGGGCAGACATCGTCACCCACTCCACCACCAAGTATATGGACGGCCACGCCAACTGCGTGGGCGGCGCCATTGTGGACAGCGGCAACTTCGACTGGACCCGGCACGCCGAAAAGTACCCCGGCCTGTGCACCCCCGATGAGAGCTATCACGGCCTGGTGTATACCGAGCGGTTTGGCCTGGGCGGCGCTTATATCACCAAGGCGGTGGTGCAGCTCATGCGTGACTTCGGCGCAAGCCCTGCGCCCATGAACGCCTATCTGCTGAACGTGGGTCTGGAGACCCTCCATCTGCGGATGCCCCGCCACCGCTCCAACGGTCTGAAGGTGGCTCAGTTTGCCAAGAACCATCCCAAGATCGCCTGGGTGAACTACCCCGATCTGGAAGGAGACAAGTACTACGACCTGGCCAAAAAGTATATGCCCGAGGGCACCTGCGGCGTGGTGACCTTTGGCGTCAAGGGCGGCCGTGCCGCAGCCGAGACCTTCATGGCCGGGCTGAAGCTGGCTTCCATCGCCACCCACGTGGCAGATGCCAAGACCTGCGTGCTCCATCCCGCCTCCTCCACCCACCGGCAGCTGTCTGACGCAGAGCTGGAGGCCGCCGGCGTGTCTCCCGACCTGATCCGCCTGTCTGTGGGTATTGAGGACCCGGAGGACATCATCGCCGACCTGGCCCAGGCGCTGGATCAGGTCTAAGCAGAAAGGGGCGGCGCAGGTGCAGGAGAAAAAAGGGCTGGCCCTGATCTTCGGGGCGGCGCTGCTGTTCGCCAAAGGAACCAAACACCCCCTGCGTCTCACGCCGGGGGTGTTTGCAGGTGCGTGCTTTATGTGCGCCACCACCACCTTTTATACCATGGCCAACAAGCTGACCACGGCGGCCAATGCGATCCTGCTCCAGTTCACCGCGCCGGCGTTCGTGATCCTTTTCCTGTGGCTGTTTTTCCGGGAAACGCCAAAAAGGCTGGATGTGGTGACCTGCCTGCTGGTCTTTGGAGGAATCGCCTGCTTCTTTTTGGACAGCCTGAATACAGGTACTTTTTTGGGAAACGCATTGGCGGTTTTGTCCGGCGTAGGCTATGCCGGGGTGTTTATGCTCAATAAGCTGCCCGGCGGGGATCCGCTGTTTTCTGCTTTATTGGGCCAGGCCATGGGCGCAGTGATCGGATTACCCATGCCCTGGTGACCGGCATCGAGCCAGTACTTAACCCTCTGCTGGTGGCGTTGGTGCTGGGGGAGACCATCACCGGTCTGTCCATCGTAGGAGGCGTTGTGGTCTTTGTCAGTGTCATGGCCTATAACGTGCTGTCCACAAGAAAGGCCCGGGTAGAAGCCGGAGCCCAATCATAAGGAAGAGAACTATGCTTACCATTGTTTATCAGGATGATTCCATCGTTGTTTGCGTCAAACCCTTCCGGGTGCTGTCCACGGACGAGCCGGGCGGAATGCCCGACCTGATCCGGGAGGCCATCGGCCAGCCCCACGCCAAGGTGCGGGCGGTCCACCGGCTGGACCAGGTGGTGGGCGGCCTTATGGTCTATGGCCTCACGGGGCCTGCGGCCTCGGACCTCTCCCGTCAGATCCGGGAGGATACCTTTGCCAAGGAGTACCAGGCGGTGGTCCACTGGCGGCCCCAGTACGACGAGGGCACCTTCATCGACCTGCTGGGCCGGAACGAAAAGACCCGGAAGACCTACGTAGCCAAACTCCCCGGGAAGGGGATTCAGCAGGCCATCCTCCATTATCGTCTGCTGGACAACACCCAGGGATTTTCTCTGGTAGAGATCCGGCTGGAGACCGGCCGGACCCATCAGATCCGGGCGCAGTTTTCATCCCGGGGGATGCCCCTGGCCGGGGACCGGAAGTACAGCAAGTACCCCGACCCCAAAGAGTGGCAGATCGCCCTGTGGTCCAGCCGGCTGGCCTTTACCCATCCTGAGACCGGCGAGCCTATGGAGTTTCGTCTGTCCCCGCCGGAGACCGAGCCCTGGACCCTGTTTTCCAAGCAAGAGAAAACCGACTGAGGGAGGCAAAGATTTCCGGGGGTTTCCTGCTGCCTCTCTGCACATACTACCTTCCGGAGACCGGAAAGGGGCGCAGCCTCTTGCCGGGCTTCGAAAATCCAACGAACCGCGTCCCTGCGGTTCCAGGAGGTTTCCAATGAAGGTAATGGACAGAATCGCCCTGGCGCTCATCGTCATCGGCGGCCTGAACTGGGGCAGTATCGGGATTTTCGGCCTGGACATCGTGGCGGCCCTCTTTGGCGGCTCTGCCAGCGGTGTCAGCCGTCTGGTGTATATCCTCATCTGCCTGGCAGCCATCTGGTGTATCACCCTCTTCTTCCGGGAGGACCATGTGGAGCGCCGGGTCCAGGGTAACGCTTGATCAGCAAAAAAGAAAACCAGTCTCCGCCAATTGGTTGGCGGAGACTGGTTTTTTAGTCCAGAGAACTGGGGCCGAAGCCGTGGGGCAGCAGCTGGCGGAGGGGATACTTCACAAAGGCGTGATCCTTCCGGGCTACCAGCACTTCCAGGTCGGGTGCAAACTCATACAGCATCTGCCGGCAGGAGCCGCAGGGCCAGCAGTAGTCGGCGCTGTTGCCCACCACGGCCAGGCGGCGGAAGGCGCGGCAGCCTTCGCTGACCGCTTTCACCAGAGCGGTGCGCTCGGCACAGATACAGGAGCCGTAGGCAGCGTTTTCCACGTTGCAGCCGGTGTAGATGGTACCGTCTTCCCCCTCCAGGGCGGCGCCCACGGGAAAGTGAGAGTAGGGAACGTAAGCTTTCTCCAGCATGGAGAAGGCCAGCTCCACCAGGGCTTGGTCGGTCATACAGGAGCCTCCTTACTGGATATGAATGTGGCTGTTGATATGGTCGGCGCAGTAGCAGTAGTAGCCGTTGCACCGGGAGCAGTAGCGGAACTCCATCTGGGGGTCGGAGACGTCGGTCTTGCCGCAGACGGCGCACTTGTGCAGATAGGCCTGCTTGGTCTGGGTCTTGGCGTCGTGGAAGTTGACCACTTTGGGGCCGCTCTGCCGTTTGGACTGCTGTGCCCCGGCCCGGAACTGGGCTTTCCGCTTCCAGTAAGAGAGCTGAGAGCCAATGCCAGAGGCAAAGAAGAGCAGATAGTTGAGTACGGCCACGATGGGGATAAGAGCCAGAAGGAAGTGACCAGCCAGCAGATACCGAATCACTGCGATGGCAAAGTAGGCGCCGTCGATCCAGGCCAGCCACTTGGCCTTCACGGGGATGATGAAGAAGAGGAGGAGCTGAAGGTCGGGGTAGAGGGTGGCGAAGGCAAAGAACATGGACATGTTCACATAGAACATAGAGGTGTAGCCCACCACGAATCCGATCAGGATATTAAGAAGGACGCCGAACCCATAGAAAATGGTGAACTTGCTGGAGCCCCATTCCCGTTCCAGGGCGTTGCCGATAAAGTAGTAGCAATAGAGGGTGAGAGCAAAGAAAAGGATATACCGGCTGGAGTAGGGAACAAAGACAAAGGTGATGAGCCGCCAGACCTGTCCGCTGAGGATGGCGTTGGCATTGAAGCTGAGAAGGCTGGAGGCAATGGGTACATTGCCCAAGCTGAACATATCCAGGAGATAGACCAGGACATTCCCGATGACGATGTAACGCATGAGACCGGGGATGCTCAGACGGGGGTGTTTGTAGCAGAAGCGATCCAGCCACTGTTGCAGGGCATGCAAAGAAACGACCTCCTTCATAGGGTTGAGTAAAGAATTACACAGTATTATACCCGTTTTCCAGGGGGAAGTCTACAATAATCTGTGAACATTCCAGGCGGACTCCAAAAAGTTTCGGGGGAAAGGGGGGAAAAGGGCTTGCGTTTTTGACGAAGAGGGCGTATAATCCTTGTACTGTTTTGAAACGGTTCCGCGTAAAGTGAATAGGAGCGCATTATCGAGAGTGGGCGAGAGAGTTAGCTCCATGACCCCACACCAACCTGCCCGGGCGGCAAGGTGGTTCGGCTAACAGCGATAAGGAGGCGCCGCGGTTTGCGACAAGGCTTCCTGTGGGGAGCCTTTTTTCTTTGCAGATCCATAGAAATGGCACGGTGCGTATGGACCGTTTATCCCCCTGCGGAAAGCAGGCGGTAGTTTCAGAAAGAATGAGGAACAAAACCATGAGTATTGTGAAAGATATGTCCCTGGCTCCCGCCGGGAGACGGAAGATCCAGTGGGTACGGGACTTTATGCCCGCCCTGTCCCAGATCGAAGCCCGGTTTGAGAAGGAGCAGCCCTTCAAGGGCCTGCGGGTGGCGGTGTCGGTCCATCTGGAGGCCAAAACCGCCAACCTGGGGTATGTCCTGTCCAGAGGCGGGGCCCAGGTCTACCTGACCGGTTCCAACCCCCTGTCCACCCAGGACGACGTGGCCGCAGGCCTGGCCTCCATGGGGGTAGAGACCTTCGGCATCCACGGCGCCAGCGCCCAGGAGTATGAGGAGCACCTGATGGAGACCCTGAAGTGCCACCCCCATATCGTCATTGACGACGGCGGGGACCTGATCGACCTGCTGGGGGGCAAGTGCAAGGAGTATGCAGACTGCCTCATCGGCGGCTGCGAAGAGACCACCACGGGCATTCTCCGGCTGAAGGCCCGGGAGAAGGAGGGCATCCTGCCCTGCCCCATGATGGCGGTGAACGACGCCAAGGCCAAGCACTACTATGATAATAAGTACGGCACCGGCCAGTCCGCCTGGGACGGCATCATGTACACCACCAACCTGGTGGTGGCAGGCAAGACCGTGGTAGTGGCTGGATACGGCTGGTGCGGCAAGGGCGTGGCCATGCGGGCGGCCGGTATGGGCGCCAACGTGATCGTCACAGAGATCGACCCCTTCAAGGCCCTGGACGCCACCATGAACGGGTTCCGGGTGATGCCCATGGACGAAGCTGCCCCTCTGGGGGATGTGTTCGTCACCGTGACCGGCTGCAAGGACGTCATTGTAGGCCGTCACTTTGAAAAGATGAAGAACAACGCCCTGCTGGCCAACGCCGGTCACTTTGACTGCGAGGTGGCTGTGGCAGAGCTGCAGGCCATGGCCAAGGAGAGCGCGCTGCGCCGGGATAATATTGTGGGCTACACCCTGCCCGACGGCCGCACCCTGAACGTGCTGGCCGAGGGACGGCTGGTGAACCTGGCTGCCGGCAATGGCCACCCGGCGGAGATCATGGATATGTCCTTTGCGGTCCAGGCTCTGGCCGCAGAGTGGCTGACCAAGCAGACCGGCCTGGAGAAGAAGGTCTATGCCATCCCCGAGAGCATTGACGACGAGATCGGCCGGGCCAAGCTGGCCGCCCTGAGGCTGGCCATTGACACCCTCACCCCGGACCAGGAGGCCTACCTGAACAGCTGGTCCACCGAGGGCTGAGCGTACCTTGCTTACACCATCTCGACATGATGGAAAGATAGAATTGATCGAAGGAGGAATTACACACCATGAGCCACAGATTTTTTACCTCTGAGTCCGTTACTGAAGGACATCCCGATAAGATCTGCGACCAGATCTCTGACGCCGTTCTGGACGCCATTCTGGAGAAAGATCCCCTGGGCCGCGTCGCCTGCGAAACCACCGCATCCACCGGCCTCATCCACATTATGGGGGAGATCAGCACCCACTGCTACGTGGATATTCCCAAGATCGCCCGGAGAGTGATCCGGGAGATCGGCTATGACCGGGCCAAGTACGGCTTTGACTGCGACACCTGCGGCATCATCACCAACATTGATGAGCAGAGCGCAGACATCGCCATGGGCGTGGACCAGTCTCTGGAAGCCAAGGAAGGCGGCGACAGCGCCCTGGACAACGGCGCCGGAGACCAGGGCATGATGTTCGGTTATGCCTGCGACGAGACCCCGGAGCTCATGCCCCTGGCCATTTCCATGGCCCATAAGATGGCAAAGCGCCTGACCCAGGTGCGGAAGGACGGCACCGTTTCCTATCTGCGTCCCGACGGCAAGACCCAGGTTACCGTAGAGTACGACGAGCAGAACCAGCCTGTCCGGGTGGACACGGTGGTCCTCTCCACCCAGCACAGCCCTGATGTGTCTCTGGAGCAGATCCGCAAGGATATGATCGAACTGGTCATCAAGCCCACCGTGCCCCAGAATCTCATGGATGAGAACACCAAGATCTACGTGAACCCCACCGGCCGGTTTGTCATCGGCGGCCCTCAGGGTGACACCGGCCTCACCGGACGGAAGATCATTGTGGATACGTACGGCGGTTCCGCTCCCCACGGCGGCGGCGCTTTCTCCGGCAAGGACCCCACCAAGGTGGACCGTTCTGCTGCTTACGCTGCCCGCTGGGTGGCAAAGACCGTGGTGGCTGCCGGCCTTGCCAAGCGGTGCCAGATCCAGCTGGCTTACGCCATCGGCGTTGCCCAGCCCGTTTCCATCCTGGTAGAGACCTTCGGCACCGGGACCGTGTCCGACGAGACCCTGGAAAAGGCCGTGCGCAAGACCTTCGACCTGCGGCCCACAGCCATCATTCGTGACCTGGACCTGCAGAAGCCCATCTATCGGAACCTGGCTGCCTACGGCCACATGGGCCGGGAGGATCTGGGCGTCCTCTGGGAGAAGACCGACCGGGCAGAGCAGCTGAAGGCTGCCTGCCAGTGAGCCGGGAAAGGAGCAAAAATGCCGGAGATATCGGTCATTGTCCCGGTGTACCGGGCCGAGGCCTTTCTGCGTAAGTGTACCGAGTCCATCCTCAGCCAGACCTTTTCCGACCTGGAACTGCTGCTGGTGGAGGATGGTTCCCCGGACGGCAGCGGCGCCCTGTGCGACCAGATCGCCCGGGAGGACAGCCGCGTCCGGGTGTTCCATAAGGAAAACGGCGGGGTGAGCTCTGCCCGGAACCTGGGCATGGCCCAGGCCCGGGGGACCTACCTGGCCTTTGCCGACGCGGACGACTGGCTCCCGCCGGACGCCATGGAGCTGCTGCACGCCGCCCTGACCCGAGAGGGGGCGGACAGTGCCGGCGGCTCCCACCGGAAGGTGGAGATGGACGGCCGCAGCCTGGTAGAGGCCGGCGCCATGCCCAAAGGGGTCTATGGCCCGGAGGCCATCCGCCGGGGGATCGTTGACCGCCTGCTGGGGGAGCGCCTGGGCCAGCCGGGCCAGGTGCTCAACGGCTTTGTGTGGCGCTTCCTCTTCTCCCGGGAACTGATCCAGACCCATGGCCTGACCTTTTCCGGGGCCTATCTGGAGGACGAGCTCTTCCTGCTGGAGTACTTCTGCTGCGCGCAGAAACTGGTCATGGTGGATGAATCCGTGTATTATTACCTTCAGAATCCCGTTTCGGTGACCCGGCGGTACCTGCCGGATTATCTGGACACCTTCCGTCAGTTCATGGAGGCCAAGGAGAAAGTGGCCGCCCGCTATGGCCTGGGAGAGAACCTGCCTTTGTGGCGGGAAAACTCCAACTGGTCGGGGCTTCTCATCGCCATCGGCAACGAGTTCGCCGCCAGCAACCCTGCCTCTATGAGAGAGAAACGCCGGAGGGTGCAGGAGATCTGCGCCCGGCCGGAGATGGCGGCGGCCATTCGGGCCATCCATCCCCAGGGGATGGGCCGCAACAAACAGATGGTGGCCAACCTGGTGCGCAGAAAGCAGTTCCGGCTGCTGGCCCTGCTGTACCGGATGAAAAACCGGGGATGATCCCCGGCCATTCCCCAACCAAAGACCACGAAAGGAGTGACTGCCTGTGGAAGTTGTGCAAAGCAGCGTCCTCTGCCGTCTGCTGGCGCCCTTATGGCTCTGGCTCCGGGCGCGGTATGAATACAGCCTTCTGGTGGCCCGTGTCCTGCGGGGCATCGCCGCGGGGTGGAGCCGGGCCTGCTCCGGCAGCGGGCTGATCCAGTTCCTCACCCGGGAGGGGGTCCTCTCCCGCGCCTGGAAGGACAGCGGGCTCTGCCGCCTGCTCATGTTCCTCATCAATCTCCCTACCCGTCTGCTGCAACTGCTCTATGACCGGTTCCAGGCGGTGTTTGAAAACAGTTTCTTTGCCCAGCTGGCCTTCTCTGCTGTGGAGCAGACCCCCATTGCCGTGGCCTGGCTCATGCTGGCGGTGATGGTGATCCCCTACGAGCAGTGGAACAACGCCTATGGCCTCATGGGCTTTGTAGCCTGCGCCGTGCTGGCAGTCTTTGCCGGAATGCGGAAAAAGGACTATCGGCTGGATCTGGTCGCTGTGGGCCCCTGGCTGGTGGCCTTTGCGGCCATGGTCACGGTGTCCTGGCCTCTGTCGGCCTATCCCTCCCAGTCTTTGCGCTTCCTGTTCTACCATGTGGCCTGTATGCTGTGCGTGCTGGTGATCGTGAGCACCGTGGAGCACCGGGATCAGCTCATGCGCCTCATGACCTGGGCGACAGGCGCCCTCATCGTTATGTCCGCTGCGGGTATTTTCCAGCGGATCCAGGGCATTGAGGTGAACCTGGCCTACATTGACGAAGACCTGAACGAAGGTATGCCCGGCCGTGTGTACGCCTTCTATGAAAACCCCAACGCCTTTGCCGAAGTGCTGCTGATGCTCATCCCCATTGCGGTGGTGCTGCTCCTGTGCAGCCGGGGGTGGACCGGCCGGTTCGTGGGCCTTTTGGGCACGGTGACCGGCTGTATGGCCATGGCCATGACCTATTCCCGGGCCTGCTTTGTGGGCCTGGCCTTTGCGGCCTTCCTCTTTGTGGTGCTGTGGAAGCGCTGGCTCATCCCGGCGGCCATTCTGGTGGGCCTGGCAGGACTTGCCATGCTGCCGGATACGGTGTTCCACCGCATCCTAACGATATTCAATACCTCGGACTCGTCCACCATCAGCCGGTTCCCGCTGTACCGGGCGGCGGGAGAGCTGCTCCAGCAGCGTCCTGTCCTGGGGGCGGGCCTGGGGTCTGACGCGGTGCGCTCTGCCATCGCAGACCTGAACCTGTTCCACGGCAAGGACAAGTTCGTCCATTGCCATGATATCTACCTCCAGGTCTGGTGCGAGACCGGCCTGGTGGGCCTCCTTTCCTTTGTGGGCGGCATCTTCTGGACCTTCAAGCAGGGGGCCAGGGCGGTGGCCCGGGCCACGTGCAGTCCTCAGGTCCGGCTGGCCATCATCGGCGGGGTGTGCGGCGTTATGGGTACCATGGTCTGCGGCATTGCGGACTATCCCTGGAACTACCCCCGGGTGATGCTGATCTTCTGGTTCGTCTGCGCCATTGCCCTGGCGGGCATCCGCCTGGCAGCCAGAGAGACCGAGACCCGGGAAAACAACGCTTCCCTGGCTGACAGAGCCTGAATCTGTGGGCAAAGGGGAGAGGAGGAATCCCCATGCAATTAAAGAACTTATGGAAGGAAAAGGAGGTCACCCTCTCCTTTGAAGCCTTCCCACCCAAAAAAGACAGTGATTTTGCGTCGGTGCGTTCTGCGGTGGAAGAGATCGCCGCCTTAAAGCCCGACTTTATGAGCGTGACCTATGGCGCCGGAGGGGGCACCTCCCTCTTTACAGCGGAGATCGCCCGGACGGTACAGAACCACGGGGTCACTGCCCTGGCCCACCTGACCTGCGTCTCTTCCGACCGGGAGAAGATCCGGAAGGAGCTGGACCATCTGCGGGAAGCAGGGATCGAAAACGTCCTGGCGCTGCGGGGGGACTACCCGGAGGGGTATGACCCCGCCGCCCCCCGGGACTATCAGTACGCCCAGGACCTGGTGAAGGAGATCCAGGCCTATGGCGGCTTTTCCGTGGGGGCCGCCTGCTACCCGGAGGGACACGTGGAGTGCCCCAGCCAGGCAGAGGACCTGCGCCACCTGAAAGAAAAGGTGGACTGCGGGGTGGACTTTCTGGTGAGACCCAGATGTTTTTTGACAACAGCACCCTCTACAGCTTCCTGTACCGGTCCCAGCAGATGGGCATCACCGTGCCGGTGCTGGCGGGCATCATGCCGGTGACCAACGCGGCCCAGATGAAGCGCATCCTGGCTCTGTCGGGCACCACCCTGCCCAACCGGTTCCGCATGATCCTGGACAAGTTCCGGGACCGGCCGGACGCCATGAAGCAGGCGGGCATCGTGTATGCCGCCGAGCAGATCGTGGATCTGGTGGCCAACGGGGTGCGGGGCGTTCACGTGTACACCATGAACAAGCCTGATGTGGCGACAGGCTTGGCAGAAAATCTCTCCAAGGTGCTGGGCCGGGGATGAACCTGGACCGGCGGGAGATCGCCCGCTATCTTGGATATGGGAGTGCCCCTCTTCTGCCGGAGGTGGCGGCTCTGGCCGCCGCCTGCGAGGAGGCGCTCTTTGGGGCGGTAGCCCCCCGGATTCTGGGGCGGCGGCTGCCCCTTTCTTTCCTTCCGGGGGAGAGCCGGGACCTGTCCTTCCACCTTCGCCACTGCGTGGAAGGATACGTGTATGGGGTGACCCTGGGGGCGGAAGCCGACCGGCTCCTGCGGCGCTGGGCCGCCCTGGATATGGCCAAGGCGGCGGTGGGCCAGGCCTGCTGCGCGGTCTGGCTGGATGACCTGTGCGCGGACTACTGCCGGGACCTGGCCCGGACCCTGGAGCCGGGGGCCTACCTGACCCCGCCCTTCAGCCCGGGCTACGGGGACTGGAGCCTTTCGGTGCAGGGGGACCTGCTGACCCTGCTGGACGCCCCCCGGCGCATGGGTCTCACCCTCACAGAGGGTGGGATGCTGGTGCCGGAGAAGTCAGTGACGGCGGTGGTTGGGATCAGCGACCGGCCGGAAGAGGCCTGCGGGCAGAAATGTATGCGATGCAAAAAGAAAGACTGTGTCTTTCGGATGACAGACCCGTCGGAGACGGCGGGGAAAAGAGAGAGGGGAGAAACGGTATGAGACCATTGTTGGAAGCCATTCGAGAAAAGCGGCTGTACCTGGACGGAGGGTTTGGCAGTATGCTTCAGGCAGCGGGCCTGCCGGAAGGGATGCTGCCGGATATCTGGAACCTGAAAAATCCCCAGGCGGTGCAGCAGATCCATCAGGCTTACCTGGAGGCAGGCTGCCGCCTGCTCACCACCAACACCTTTGGCAGCAGCCGTCAGAAGCTTCTCCCCTACGGGGTGAGCCCGGCGGAGGTGGTGACCGCAGCGGTGCAGAACGTCCGGGCCGCCATGGAGGCGGCGGGGGTCACCGACGCCTATGTCTGCGGAGACATCGGCCCCACCGGCCGTTTGCTGAAACCCTACGGCGACCTGGACTTTGAGGAGGCGGTCTCCCTCTTTTCCGAGACCATCCGGGCAGCGGCCCGGGCGGGGGCGGATGCCATTCTCATCGAGACCATGAGCGATCTGTACGAAATGAAAGCAGCGGTGGTGGCAGCCAAGGAGAGCTGCGACCTGCCGGTGCTGGCCAGCCTGATTTTTGACGGCAGCGGAAAGCTCCTCACCGGCGGCTCCCCCCAGGGAGCCGTGGCCCTGCTGGAAGGTCTGGGCGTGGATGTCCTGGGCATCAACTGCGGTCTGGGCCCTAAGGAGATGGCCGGGGTCTTCCAGGCTATGTGGGAGGCATCCTCCACGCCGCTGCTCTTGCAGCCCAACGCGGGTCTGCCCCGCAGCGAGGGAGGCAAGGCGGTGTACGACGTAAGCCCCCAGGAGTATGCCCAGCAGATGGCCCCTCTGGCCCCCATGGCCACGGTGATGGGCGGGTGCTGCGGCACCACCCCTGCCCATCTGCAAGCCCTGATCGAGACCACCCGGGAGGTGCCCCTGCCGGAGGTGACCTGGAAGGATACCCTGCTGGTGACCTCCTATTGCCAGACCGTTTCCCTGGACGGGAAGGACCTGGTGATCATCGGGGAGCGCATCAACCCCACAGGCAAAAAGAAGTTGCAGGCGGCCCTTCGAGAGGGGGACACCGGTTATGTGCTGGGGGAAGCGTTGAAGCAGGAGGAGGCCGGCGCCCACATTCTGGACGTGAACGTAGGCCTGCCCGGGCTGGATGAACCGGCAGTACTCACCAAGACCATGGAGGCCATCCAGGAAGTGACCGGCCTGCCGCTGCAGCTGGACACATCCAATCCCAAGGCCATGGAAGTGGCCCTGCGCCGGTACAATGGCAAGCCCCTGGTGAACTCGGTGAACGGCAAAGAGGAAAGCCTGGAGGCCATCCTGCCCCTGGTGAAAAAGTACGGCGGCGGCCTGGTGTGCCTCACCCTGGACGACGACGGCATCCCCGGAGACGCTGAGGGCCGGGTGGCCATTGCCCGGAAGATCGTGGCCCGGGCAGAGGCCTTGGGTATTCCCCGGCGGGAGCTGCTGGTGGACGGACTCACCATGCCGGTGAGCGCCGGGGGCGAGAACGCCAACGTCACCCTGGAGACCCTGCGCCGGGTGAAAGAGGAGCTGGGGGTCAAGACCGCCCTGGGCGTCTCCAACGTCTCCTTTGGCCTGCCCAAGCGGGACCAGCTCAACGTGAGCTTTTTCACCATGGCCCTGCAGGCAGGGCTGGACGGTGCCATCATGAACCCCATGAGCGGGGGCATGATGGGCGCTTACCGGGCGTATCGGGCCCTGCGGGGGCTGGACAGCCAGTGCCAGGACTACATGGCGGCCTTCCAGGAGGAGGCGCAGGCTCCGGCGGCTGCGCCGGCGGCGGGAGAGACCCTCTCCTTACAGCAGAGCGTGTGCAAGGGCCTCAAGGAAGCAGCGGCCCACACCGCCCGGGATCTGGCGGAAGGCGGCCGGGACATCCTGGACATCATCAACGGCGAGTTGGTGCCCGCCCTGGACCAGGTGGGCAAAGGCTTTGAGCAGGGGACCCTGTTCCTGCTCCAGCTGCTTATGAGCGCGGAGGCCGCCAAGGCAGCCTTCCAGGTGCTGAAAGACTACCTTCCTGCCGGAGAGAGCACAGGAGAACCCCAGATCGTCCTGGCGACGGTGAAGGGGGACATCCACGACATCGGAAAAAATATCGTGAAGGTTCTGCTGGAGAGCTATCGGTTTCGGGTGCTGGACCTGGGCAAGGACGTGGCGCCCGAGACCATTGTGGAGACGGTGCGCCAACGGAAGATCCCGCTGGTGGGCTTGTCCGCCCTTATGACCACCACCGCCCCCTACATGGCAGAGACCATCCGCCAGCTGCGGGAGGCCGGGCTGCCCTGCAAGGTGGTGGTAGGCGGCGCAGTCATCACCCAGGACTACGCCGACAGCATCGGGGCCGACCGGTATGCCGCCGATGCCATGGAGTCGGTCCACTACGCACAGGAGATCTTCGGGTGATGCTCCGAACAGATGACACACAACAAGCGCCCCCTCTCTGCTGAACTGAACCAGTAAAAACGGACAATAGACAAAACGCCCCCTGATGTAGGAAAATGGAAGTACTACATCAGGGGGTATTATTATGGCGAGAAAATATGAAAAAGTAAAGGTACTTCTTCCTGTTGTCCAGCAACTGCAA
>NZ_JAXDRS010000043.1:0-9712 GCF_034090835.1 Evtepia sp. | reverse complement strand
CTGCACGTTTTCCTACATCGATTGGTGTAAGTTTGGTGTAAGGCGTAAGGTTTTTCGTTTCCCCTGTGTCCGAAAACCCTTGATATTACGGGCTTTTTCGCGTTTCGGTCAATCTAAGGGTTTCATTGTCGGGAAGAGGATCACGTCCCGGATGGAATCCGCACCGGTGAGCAGCATAACGCAGCGGTCGATGCCGATACCCAGGCCGCCCGTGGGAGGCAGGCCATACTCCAGGGCGTTGATGTAATCGTCGTCCATCATGCCGGCCTCTTCGTCGCCCTTGGCCCGCATCTCCACCTGCTTCTGGAACCGCTCCTTCTGGTCGATAGGGTCATTCAGCTCGGAGAAGGCGTTGCCCATCTCGCTGCGGCAGATAAAGAGCTCAAACCGCTCGGTGAGTCTGGGGTCCTTGGCATACCGCTTGGCCAGAGGAGATACATCCACAGGATGCATGGTGATAAAGGTGGGCTGGATCAGCATCCCCTCCACCTTCTGGTCAAAGCACTCGTACAGTGCGTGGCCCCAGGTGGGCTCCACGCCCTCCATGTCGATGCCCACGCTTTTAGCAGCGGCCACGGCTTCTGCATCGTCGGAAATGGCCATAAAGTCCACGCCCAGATGCTGCTTGACCGCCTCTGCCATGGACAGTCTGGTCCAACCGGGAGCCAGGTTCACGGTCTCGCCCTGCCACTGCACCTCATAGGTGCCCAGGATCTTCATGGCCGCAGAGGACAGGAACTCTTCAAAGAGATCCATCATGTCGTTGAAATCTGCATAGGCCTGATAGAGCTCCACGGTGGTGAACTCAGGGTTGTGCTTGGTGTCCATCCCCTCGTTGCGGAAGATGCGGCCCACCTCGTACACCCGCTCCATACCACCAACGATCAGGCGCTTCAAGTGGAGCTCGGTGGCGATGCGCATGTACATATCCAGGTCCAGGGTGTTGTGGTGGGTGATGAAGGGCCGGGCTGTTGCGCCGCCGGAAATGGTGTTGAGGACCGGGGTCTCCACCTCCATGTACCCTCTGCCATCCAGGAAGGACCGCAGGTAGCTCACAAACCGGCTGCGGATCTCAAAGTTCCGCCGGGATTCCTGGTTCACGATCAGGTCCACATAGCGCTGACGGTACCGCAGTTCCTTGTCCTGCAGGCCGTGGAACTTCTCCGGCAGCGGACGTAGGGACTTGGACAGCAGGGTCACATTCTTGCAGCGAACGCTCATCTCTCCCCGCTGGGTCCGGAAGACTTCGCCCTCCACGCCCACGATATCGCCAATGTCATATTTCTTAAAGGCGCTGTATACCGCCTCGTCCATCTCGTCCTTCCGGGCGTAGATCTGGATCCGGCCGGTCTTATCCTGCAGGTCACAGAAGCTCACCTTGCCCATGCCACGCTTGGACATGAGACGGCCTGCAACGGTCACAGCCTGTCCTTCCATCTCATCAAAGTGTTCTTTGATCTCCTGGGTGGTGCTGGACACGTCGAACCGGGTCTGCTCAAAGGGGTCCTTCCCCTCCTCCTGCAGAGCCTTCAGCTTATCTCTGCGCACCTTCAGGATTTGGGATAAATCCTGCTCCTGTTCCTGTACCTTCTCCTGCTTGCTCTTATCCGCCATAATCTGCCGCTCCTTCTCTTTTGCGTTTCGTTGTCCTCGTTATCTCTGGATCTTTACGATCTTATACCGAATGCTTCCGGCGGGGGCTTCTACCACCACTTCTTCGCCTGCCTTCCGGCCCAGAAGCGCACGGCCAAAGGGAGACTCCTCCGAGATCCGCCCTCCCATGGGGTCCGCTTCCTGCGATCCAACGATCTGATAGGTCACCTGTTCTTCAAACTCCAGATCCTCTACCACCACGGTGTTGCCCACGTGGACGGTGTCCATGTTCTTTTCCTGCTCCGTGATAATGGTATAGTTGGACAGGATCTCGTCCAGCTCCGCAATACGGGAGTAGAGCTTGCCCTGCTCGTTCTTGGCCTCATCGTACTCGCTGTTCTCCGACAAGTCGCCAAAGGAACGGGCTTCCTTGATGAGTTCAGCCACCTCACGCTCACGGACCGTCTTCAGATAGGTCAGCTCCTGCTTCAGTTCTTCCAAGCGCTCTGCGCTCAATCTATATTCTTTTGCCATAGTCACGCACCTTCCGATTTTTTAGGGTACTATTGGTTTCCTATTCAAATGGAATCTTACTACACATTATATAATATAAAATTCCTGTTATACGTTTTAGTATTATATGAACTTTGCTCCGGTCTGTCAAGAGGATGACCCTCCCTTCCCCTCCTGCCGACCTTTTCCTGCAAAAATTCCCCCGAAAGGGCCCCTGCTCACAAGGTCCCTTTCGGGGGAATCTCACTATCCTTCCAAATGCAGCGCCTTTACCGCCGCCTGCAGCTGAAGATCCTCTGATTCCGGCAGCTGGCCCAGAAGCAGCTTCTCCTTTGCTGCCTCTGTGAGTTCTACCGACGGGTCCGGGTCAAGGCCGGTTCCAATCAGAGATACGCCGCTGCCGGTAAAATACCGGGCTGTGGACAGGCCAATGGCGCTTCCATCCTGTAAAGAAAACAACATCTGGGAGTACCCTTTTCCCGATGTCTTAGTCCCGGCAACCACAGCGTCCACACTCTCCCGCAGCTGCGCTGCAAAAAACTCAGCCGCGCTGTAGCTCTCCCCGTTGACCAGCACCGCCATGGGAAGAGAGACACAGGAAGCATCCGAAGTATACACGGTTTCCTTGCCGTTGTACTCCTGGCTGACGAAGATCCTTCCTTCCGGCAAGAGGAAGTCCAACATTGCAGTGAGTTCCGTGACATACCCGCCGGGGTTGTTGCGCACATCAAACACCAGCGCCCTGGCCCCCTGCTCCATCAGTTCTTCCACACCTGTGCGCACCTGCTCCGCAGTGCCGCTGTAGAAGTTATAGATATTGATACGGCCGATTCCGTTGTCCATCATATGCCACTGGGCAGAGATCCCGTGCACCGTCTTCCGCGTGACCTCCACGCTGCGCCGGGCCCCATCGCTCCCCTGGACTTCCAGCGTCAGGACAGAGCCTTCCTCCCCTTTGATCCGGGCAATGCTGTCCTCCCGGTTTTCCTGGGTCACTGCCACGCCGTCCACAGCGCAAATGATCTCTCCGGCCTGTATGCCGGCCTCATCCGCAGGGCCGCCCCGGGTCACGCTTTGGATGTGGAGCCCATCGGTGCTATCCCGGCTGACCGTGATCCCAATGCCAACATACGAGTTCTGCCGGGCTTCCTTCACCTGCCGGGCTTCCTCCGGGGTCAGATAATAGGACCAGCGGTCTCCAAGGGAGTCCACCATGGCGCCCAGGGTCGCCTCCAAACTCTCCTGGGGGTCATAGTCTCCCACAAAGCGGTGGGAGATGATCTGATACGCCTGCACCAGTGTCATTCCCGGTCCGCCCAGACTGGACCACATCACAGCAAAAAGCACGCCGCCGCCAACCACAAGGCCGGCCACCCCTGTGAGCACCGCGACCCAGGGTGATATCCGTTTCTTCTTTCGATCCTTCATGCTCCATCCTCCCTTTCCCGATGGGTGTCCCTGCACGTAATGCAAAAAGAAGCGGCGTTTGGCCGCTTCTTTTTCCTTCGTTTTGGGCGGTCTGTGCCGGTCTGCTGCTGTTTAATAGGCCAGCGTATACGCCAGCATCGACAGCACCAGAGACAGGCAGAGAACCACTGCAAGCACCGCCATGCAGCGCTTCTGGAATTTTATGGGGTCCCAGCCCCGTTTCCGCTTGCTCAAACCAGCGCCTCCTCGATCATACTTTCAGGAACTTCCGAATGGCCATGGCCGAACCACCAGCCCCAATCACCAGACCCACCAGGATAAACACCAGCAGCACAGTGCCGGACAGGGTCTGGAAAGGAATGGCGCTGATGATGGAGAGAATGCCGCTGTTCTGCATGGCCTTCACGATGAGGGCATACACCCCCCATTGGCTGAAATACGCAATCAGGGACCCTGTCAGACAGAGCAGCACACCTTCCACCAGGAAGGGCCAGCGGACAAACCAGTTGGTGGCGCCGCACATCTTCATAATAGCGATCTCTTCCCGCCGGGTGAAGGTGGAAAGCTTGATCGTATTGGCAATGATAAACACGGAAATGACCACCAGCATGACCACCAGAATGATGGCCAGGGCGCTTGCCACGTTCCGCAGCATCACAAAGCCATCGGCGATCTCCAGCGATGCCTGCACATCCGCGATGCCGGAAACCTCTCGCACCTGGTTGACCGTCGCCGCCATAGACTGAATGTCCTCCACATGGATCCGGTAACGGTCCCGGAAGGTGTCGTCAGGAAGACCATCCAGCAAGCCGTCGTTGTCCAGCTCACCCCGGAACTCTTCCATAGCCTCCGCTTTGCTCACAAAGGTGGCCGAGGAAACATTGGGGATAGACTCCAGGCGGCTTTGCAGGCTCCTGGCCTCGGAATCGGTAAAGGTCTCGTCCACATAGGCCAGGAACTCATTGTCGTCTTCCAGGTCCTTCAGCATGGCGTTGGCGTTGAGGGCGATGAGGGAAAAAGAGCCCATGATCAGAAGGCACGCCACCGTCATGCAGACGGCTGCAAATGACATAAGTCCGTGAGTAAAGATACTCCGGAACCCCTCTTTGATATGATACCAAATCTGATTAGCGACCATTGCCGTAATATCCTCCTGCACCATCGCTGATAATTCTTCCGCTCTCGATGGCCACCACCCGCTTGCTGAACCGGTTCACCAGTTCCCGCTCGTGGGTCACGACCAGCACAGTGGTTCCCATATCGTTGATTTTTTCCAGCAGGGACATGATCTCCAGGGACCGGGCAGGGTCCAGGTTGCCGGTGGGCTCGTCCGCAATAATCACGCTGGGATTGTTGGCCAAAGCGCGGGCAATGGCCACTCTCTGCTGCTCACCGCCTGACAGCTGGTTGGGATACTGCCGGCCTTTTCCTGTGAGCCCCACCAGCCCCAGTACGTACGGGATCCGGCGCTGAATTTCCCGGGGGGTCGCGCCAACGGCGCGCATCGCCACTTCCAGGTTCTGATTCACCGTCTTTTTCTCGATCAGACGGAAATCCTGAAACACCACCCCTAAGGTACGGCGCATCAGGGGGATCTGCTTTTCGCTGATGTCGTTCAGGTTATACCCGTTCACCATCAGCCGGCCGGCAGTAGCCTCAACTTCGGCCGTAATGAGCTTGATGATGGTCGACTTTCCGGACCCGGAAGGGCCCACCAGAAAGACAAAGTCTCCGTCATCGATCTGCATACTGACGCCTTTTAACGCCTTCGTCCCGTTTTCATATTCCTTATAAATATCCGTAAGACGAATCAAACTAACACTCCTTCAATCACAATCATCGGTGGGCTGCTTTCTGTGGTAAACAGCGCACCGCTTAGGATTCAATCCCTCTGGACACCAGATACTTCTTGACCATCAGAGCCACCTTAAAGGTGATGGCATCATCGAATTCCCGCAGATCCAGACCGGTCAGCTTCTTGATCTTCTCCAGACGGTACACCAGGGTGTTCCGGTGGACGAAGAGCTTCCGGGCGGTCTCCGAGACATTCAGGTTGTTCTCAAAGAACTTGTTGATGGTAAACAAGGTCTCCTGGTCCAGGGCATCGATGGGATTCTTCTTAAACACTTCCTGGAGGAACATCTCACACATGACGGTGGGCAGCTGATAGATCAGCCGGCCGATCCCCAGGTTCTCATAGTTAATGATGGTTTTCTCCGTGTCAAAAACCTTGCCCACATCAATGGCTACGCCGGCTTCCTTATAGGCCCGGGCCAGATCCCGGATATGGCCTACCACAGTGCCGATGCCGATGGTGGTTTTGATCTTCAGATTCTGCGCCAGCGTATCCTCAATGCTCTTGGCAATCTTGTAGATCTCCTTGCTGTCGCCTCCTTCATTCAGGGTTTTGATCACTGCGATGTCGCTCTCACTGATGGAGATGACAAAGTCCTCGGAATTATCCGCAAACAGGTTCTGCACAACATCCACTGCGGCGATCTCTGCCGAGCCCACCTGCCGGATCAAAAAGACCGCCCGCAGCGTCTCGGACGCAAAATGCAGCTCCTTGGCCCGCACATAAATATCGCCCAAAAGAATATTGTCGGAAATGATGCTCTTGACAAAGGCCGTCTTGTCATGCTTCTCTTCATAGTAAGCCTTGGCACTGTTCAGGGCCACTGTTACCATGGAGCAGATCAGTTTTGCCTGCTCGTCGCTGCCCTGCACAAAGGCGGAATAATCAAAATGAGAGCCGCGGCTGGCCAAAGGCTTAAAGGTCTTATCGCCGTAGATGACAACCGCAGATTCATTCACGTTCAAGGCAGAAGCGGCACCTTCCCACTTCTCCCCGATCCAGGTCAACTGATTGCATGACACCACCGTACCCTGGTCGTCGATCACCCCAATGACACGGTCTGTGCACTCCTTCATTTGGAGCACAATGCTTTGAAATACTCTGCTGGACATGTCCTTTTCCCTCCTGTTGCTTTCAGACAAAGCGTTCTGCAATGCAATCGCTACAAGTCTCTTTTCCTCTTCTGACTGGTTAGCCTCCATTATAACGGTTCCAAAGAGCAATTTCAATAGCTTTTTCTTGAAAATTTGTGGAAAATGCCGAAGTCAGTCTCCTTCGACCCCCAGTATTTCCCGTTCCTCAGGGGTAAGCATACGCCAACTGCCCACAGGCAACGTCCGATCCAGGGTCAGCGGCCCCATGGAGATCCGCTTCAAATACGCCACCGGTTTCCCCCGGGACGCCAGCATCCGCTTGACCTGATGGTACTTCCCTTCCTGAATGGTCACCAGACAGGCATCCCCCGGCTCCAGGATCTCCAGTTTCCCCGGTAAGCATCGGGTCCCGTCCCCCAGGACGATCCCCGCTGCAAAGGCCTGGCAGTCCGTGTCATCCAGCTGGCCCGCTACCTCCGCATAGTACACCTTGTCCACGTGCTTGCCTGGGGCCAGCAAACGGTGGGCCAGCTGGCCGTCGTTGGTCAAAAGCAGCAGCCCCTCTGTATCCTTATCCAACCGGCCCACCGGCGCCAGTCCCTTCCGCCCCAGTTCCTTGGGCAGCAGAGTCAGGACCGTGGTCTCCCGCGGGTCGTCTGTGGAAGAAATGACCCCTGCCGGCTTGTGCAGCATTACATAACAAAACCGTTCCAGAGAGATCACATGGCCATCCACTGTGACCACCCCATCCTCCGGCACCTTGTCCTCTGGACGCACCGCTGCTACACCATTGACCCAAACGCGGCCCATTTTGATGAGGTTCTTCGCCTCTTTTCGGGACCATCGGCCGGTCGCCGCTAAAATCTTATCCAACCGCTCCATACAGCTCCACCTCCTCTATCGGTAATATTATAGCATAGTTTCCCTTGCCAAAACATAGAGTAGAACGAAGATTTCCGCCCCTGCCTATCCAAAGGCGGCGCTGAGAGGAGCTGCACCCATGTTGATCGTTGCCAAAAAATTTCGTCCCGCCCGTTTCCTCGCCGGACTGGTCCTCCTGGCCCTGGGCATCGGCTTTACTGGCGCCGGACTCGACCTTGCAAAAGAGATCCGTCTGGCGCAGACTGCCATGACCATCGTGAAAGTGGACCCCACCAATCGAAAAACCAACGAGGACCGGGTTGCCTACCTGGAGCAATATGGCTGGATCGTGGAGCAGGCCCCTGTCTCCATCGAGGACATACGACTGCCGGAGTCCTTCGACCGCTCTTATGAGCCCTACCTCTCTCTTCAGGAGGCCCAGGGGTTTTCTCTCCAAACATACGCAGGAAAGACCATAAAGCGATACACCTATTCCGTCCAGAACTATCCAGGTCTGAAGGAAGGAATCTGGGCCTGCCTGCTGCTCGATCAGAACACCGTCATCGGCGGAGAGATCCATTGCAGTCAGGGAGACGGGTTCACCCAGGGACTGGAATACCCGATAAAAAAGTAAAAAAACCGCCATATACGGGGCGGTGACTTAAGAAAACATTGAAGCAAAAGACGGTTTAGCTTGACGGCTATGCCGTCTTTTGCTGTTTTTCAGTTGTATTGCGGGCTTCTTCGATAGCCCGTGTAAAGTCAAATGCACCGATGAAGTTATAGACAATGGTGATCTCCCTTGTCTTGGATTTCTTGTCTGCGTGGGACACTTCGATGCGGTCAATAAATTCACGGAGAACTGCCGCGTCAAGCTCCTGCATATCCGTGTACTTTTTCACCGTTGCGACAAATGCCTTGGCATTGGTTTTCTGCTGCTCCTGCTGTTTCAGCTCCTTGCGCAAAACTTCTGCCATAGAATTTAAGTTGCTCTGTTCCAGCTCGTAGTCGTGGGACAATTTGATAAATCTGTCATCGGACAGTTTACCCATTACATTGTCCTCATACAGTTTGGAAATGATACGGTCAAGCTCTGCAATGCGTTTATCAGCTTTCGCAAGCGTATCACGTTTCCGCGCAAATTCCGCGTCACGATCTCGCATACTGATGTCTGCCGCTTCCTGCATAAACTCGGCTTCGTGCTGGCTCACATACTGTATGGCTTCGCGCAGATTTCTCAACACGATTTCATGCAGCACCACATTCTTGATGGAATGTGTTGTGCAAAGGTCTTTTCCCTTGCGGTAGGTAGAACAGATAAAGTATTTCTGTTCCTCCGTAAAATTGGTGGCGCGGCATTGATACATCTTGCCGCCGCACTCTGCACAATAGAGCAGCCCGGAGAAGATACCCATATCACCCATCTTGGTAGGACGGCGGCGGGATTTACGGATATGTAACGGGAAGAAAGATGTATCTGCGCTGCAAGTTCTTTTCGCGTTAAACCTTTCTTTACCCTTGCGGATTTGATGGCCTGCCCGAAAGGTTTGAAGTTGTATTTTTGAGTAGGCTTTTGCATGGAATCCCCCTATTCGCAATATATTATCCGTTAAGGTAATGGAAAACCCCTTGACTTTAGCTTCATTATACTGTATACTGTATTATTAAAAGCGAATCAAGATTCGGTTTTAATAAAGAAGGGGTTTATATGCCACAAGTATTGAAAGACGAGGTTTTTGAACGCATTTTCCAAGCTGCGGTAGATGTGTTTTATGAAAAAGATTATCGTAGCGCAAAAATGCAAGAAATAGCTGATAAGGCAGGAATCCCGGTTAGCTTGATTTACAATTACCATAAGAATAAGGAAGATTTGTTTGATAAAATTGCATCTTCATTGCACCTGAACTTTGATAAGGTTGCAACGGAAGAAGAACAGGCGAACGGGCTTCCGTCAGAAAAATACAAGAACATAGCCGAGGACTACATTCTTGATCTACTTGATAATCATAAGATATTTGTAATCCTCATGGATAAAAGTCAGGGAACAAAGTATGAGGTGGCGAAGGAGCAGTTTATCCACTCCATTGAACAGCACATCAAGCGACAGCTCGGTAAAAAAACACACGTTTCCTATAACGATATGCTGTGTCATATTCTTGCCAGCAACTTTGCAGAGGGCATTTTAGAGGTTGCAAGGCATTATCAAGATCGTCAATTTGCTCACACCATGCTTTCCCTTGTAACTAAATGCTACTATGAAGGTGTAAACTCTCTATAAATGGGTCTTATGCTTACCCATTTCGGATAATCATAAGCCCTTTTCTTTTAAGATTAGGTTAGCTTTCGCTAACTGATTATTTTGACAAAA
>NZ_JAXDRS010000042.1:0-15237 GCF_034090835.1 Evtepia sp. | reverse complement strand
GTAAAATAACTTTATTCGCAAGAGTTTTTACAGCACATCAAGGCTTTTTCCTCAAAAGTAGTAAATTGGTAGTAAATTCAACTTGTTCTCTTGCAAATATCCTTGTATTTCAAGGGGTTTGAGGGTTAATTATTAAAGTTTTTTATAAAATGGGAAATTTGTTGCACAATATGTCCGCATATTATAGAATGATATCAACAAAGGAAGATGTATTGTGGCGAGAGGAGGATACTTTTATGAAAGCATCTGGCAAGAAAATCGGCGTGATCGTTGTGGTCCTTGTGATCGTTCTGACGTTGTTGGTCGGCATGTTTGTGATCCCGGCCATGACGGACCGGTCTGTGGCACAGAGCGACCGGATCCAGAAGCAGGCCGCAGAGCTCATCGCCAATTACCAGGGGGACTACAAGGATGACCTTACCCAGGAGATGGTCTGCCGCGACTTGGCCTACCTGGACCGTCAGAACTTCCACCCGGAGGAGATCGCCCAGTTTAACGGGATCACAGCGGTCTACACCTATTACACCGATCTGGGGAAAGACGGGCGAGTCGCCACGAATGTATGCACATGGAAAAACAAAGGGTCCTATTACTACACGCTGCAGGAAGGCACTGCAGAGGATGAGCTGAAAGTCACCCCCTGGGGCTGGGTCTATGCAAACGGGCAGAAGCTCCCCGGATAACGGCGGAGACCGCAGGAAAGCCCGGCGACGTACACGCCCGCCACGAAAGGAGGCGCAGACAGGATGAACTCCAATAAGCCCTTTGCTCCCCAAAGAAGGATCGCCTTTGCCATCACCGTCCTGGGCGTGGCAGCGATGATCGTAAAGTTCAAAGACTACGCTGAGGCGGGGCCGGAAGCGCCGATCTTCTGGGTCATGCTGGCGCTGATCGTTGGCATCATTCTGCTGAGCACCCTGCTGTACTGTAAGCTGTCCGCGCTGCCCCCCAGGGCCCAGAAGGCGATGCGGGGCTATCTGGCCTCTATCATCATCTTTGGGGCGATTGAACTGGCGGGCCATATCATTAAGGTTGGTAACCTCGTTGATAGGTTCTCGTCTGCGGCGGACATATTGCTGCCCGCCGGCTGGGTCAGCCTCCTGAGCGCCGTAGGCTGCTACTTCTTCCTGACGGGGAAAGCTCTTTATCCCAGCGACCCCGGTCCCCAGGGTTGGTAAAGCGCAGTACGTGTTCGCATTTCGTTTGGTCTTGATAGAGGAGGGATTGGTTATGATGATTCTGCTGGCTGCTCTCTTTGTTCTCTCCCCGGTGGTGCTTTATCTGACCAGAGAGAAACCCATCGCCGTGATGATCGCGGCGGATGTCATTGCCTACGTCGCCCTGCTCCTGGTCATGGTGGTGGTCTGCCCGCCCGCCGCGGCCCTGGCAGACGGCGCATCCCTTGGGAGCGCATTTGCCCCGGCTGCTTTCTCCAACTTCTGGATCGGAGACGTACTCATGATGGTCCCGGTGACCAAGTTTGCCCTGCTCCTGATGGTGTGCGAGCTGGCGGGCATGGTGGTCCACCGGAACTGGAAAGCCTCCCTGCCCCGGACCTGACCGGGCAGCTGAGGATTCGGTTGTTTTCTACTTGCATTCCTCCAGCAGCCGCCTCGTCATGAGGCGGCTGCCGCTTTTTGGGGCGCTGCTTCCGGCCTTGACACCATTGCCGGGGCATGGTAATATACTGGTACTGTGAACAAGTTCATCTCGCGTGGAACGGGAAGAGTACCGTATCAGAACCGGACAGAGAGGGGAGGCCACCGACTGAAAGCCGCCCTGCGGGGAGATAGGGGAAAGTGCGCCCGGGAGCGAGGGGGATGCAGATGCCCTCCGGTTTGGCGCCGTTACCGGCCTCTGAGTAAGAAAAAAGAGTGGACCCGCGGATGAATTTCGCCTCTTGACCGATCGTGTGGTCAGGAGGTTTTTTTATTGCAAGAATTTGAGAGGTGAATGGATTTGCCCCATTTGATCGAAACCCTGGGGGCCTATCAGGCCCGTGACCCGGCAGCCCGGAGCAAGCTGGAGGTTTTTCTCCTCTACCCCGGGGTGCACGCCACCCTGTACCACCGGGTGGCCCACGCCTGCTACCGCCATAACTTACGATTCCTGGCCCGGGCCATCTCCCAGTGGAGCCGGTTCTGGACCGGAATTGAAATCCACCCCGGTGCCAAGATCGGCCGCCGCTTCGTCATCGACCACGGGATGGGCATCGTCATCGGCGAGACCGCCGAGATTGGCGACGACTGCCTCATCTACCACGGGGTCACCCTGGGCGGCACCGGCAAGGACAAGGGAAAGCGTCACCCCACCCTGGGCAACAACGTCCTGGTGGGCAACGGCGCCCGGATCTTAGGCCCCTTTACCGTGGGGGATAACGCCCGTATCGCTGCCGGTTCGGTGGTGCTCAGCGAGGTGCCCCCAGACAGCACCGCCGTGGGCGTGCCCGCCCAGGTGGTGCGGGTCCACGGGCATTCGGTGCACTACGCCGACGCTGTGGACCAGATCAACGTCCAGGACCCGGTGCTGGAAAAGCTGGCCGCCATGTCCTCCCGGCTGGAGCTGGTGGAAAAACTGCTGGACGAACAGTATCAGAAAACGATGAACCACGGGGCAGAGGGAGAAGCCTCTGCCCAGGAAACCAGAACAGAAGGAGAGTCGACCCATGTATCTGTATAATTCTGCAACCCATAAAAAGGAAGAGTTTAAGACCCATACCCCCGGCCACGTGGAGATGTATACCTGCGGCCCCACGGTGTACCATTTTGCCCACATCGGCAACCTGCGCAGCTATATCATGGAGGACGTGTTGGAGAAGTTCCTGCGGTACGCCGGCTATGACGTGAACCGCGTGATGAACATCACCGACGTGGGTCACCTGACCAGTGACGCAGACGAGGGCGAAGATAAGATGCTCAAGGGCGCCAAGCGGGAGCACAAGACCGTCATGGAAATCGCCCAGTTCTACACCGACGCCTTTTTCAGCGACTGCGCCAAGCTGAACATCAAGACCCCTGACGTGGTGCAGCCTGCCACCGGCCTCATCGACGACTATATCCGCATCGTCTCCACCCTGATCGAGAAGGACTACGCCTATTTCGCCGGGGGCAACGTGTACTTTGACACCTCCAAGCTGGACCGGTACTATGTGTTCAACGAGCACAAGGAGGAGGACCTGGCTGTGGGCGTCCGGGAGGGCGTGGAAGAGGACACCAACAAGCGCAACAAGAACGACTTCGTCCTCTGGTTTACCAAGTCCAAGTTTGAGGACCAGGCCCTGAAATGGGATTCCCCCTGGGGCGTGGGCTACCCCGGCTGGCACATTGAGTGCTCCGGCATCTCCATGAAGTACAACGGCGAGTATCTGGACATCCACTGCGGCGGCATCGACAACGCCTTCCCCCACCACACCAACGAGATCGCCCAGTCTGAGAGCTATCTGGGCCATCCCTGGTGCCCCCAGTGGTTCCATGTGCACCATCTGAACACCAACGACGGCAAGATGAGCAAGTCCAAGGGCGAGTTCCTCACCGTCTCCTTGCTGGAAGAAAAGGGATATGATCCCCTGGTGTACCGTCTGTTCTGCCTCCAGAGCCATTATCGGAAGTCCCTGGTCTTCAGCTGGGAGAACCTGGACAACGCCGTGGGCACCTTCAACAAGCTCATTCAGCGGATCGCAGCCCTGAAGCCTGGCGACGGAGAAGTGGATCAGGAGACCATGGAGACCCTGAAGGCCAAGTTCAAGGGTGCGCTGGACAACGACCTGAACACCGCCCTGGCTGTGACCGCAGTGTACGACGTGCTGAAGGCCAAGACCAACGACGCCACCAAGCTGGCGCTGCTGGCTGACTTTGACCAGGTGCTGAGCCTGGACCTGCTGGCCAAGGCAGAGGCCAAGCGGCAGGAGATGGCCAAAGCGGCCGAGTCCAAGACCCAGGGCGACTACACCATCACCGGCGAGGGCGACCCGGAGATCGATGCGCTGGTGATGCAGCGGTACGAGGCCAAGAAGGCCAAGAACTTTGCGGAGGCTGACTGTATCCGGGACCAGCTGAAAGACATGGGCATCACCCTGGTGGACGTTCCCAAGGGTGTGAAGTGGTCCAGAGAGTAAGACCAAACAAGAGAGAAAAGACAGAGGGAGTCGGGCAGCCGCCCGGCTCCCTCTTTTTGTGGGCTGCCAGGGCAAGCGGGCTTAGAACAGGGGAACCCATGGGCAATGAAGAGGAATATACTGAGGTAACATCTCCAAGGAAAGGGAGGGAGAGGTTTGACAGGTTGGTATCGTTTCTGCACTTCCCGGAGACAATGGATGCATCCCCTCTGTTGGTGCTGTCCCTATGGCTGGTATGGCTGGTGGGGTTGGCCCCTGCCGGGCCCCACGGGACCGGCGGGTTTACCGGGTGCTACGGGTCCCACGGGACCGGCGGGTTTGCCGGGTGCTACGGGTCCCACGGGCCCGTCGGGTTTGCCGGGGGCCACCGGTCCTACCGGGCCCGCTGGTTTGACAGGTGCTGTCGGTGCGGTGGGCCCCACCGGACCTATGGGTTCTACCGGTCCGAGAGGGCAGACCGGGGCCACAGGCCCCACGGGTCCTACCGGGCCAGCCGGGACGATCTTCACCATCGGTGCGACCGGCCCCACCGGTCCTACCGGTCCCACTGGTTTGACGGGGTCTGCCGGTGCGGTGGGTCCCACCGGACCTATGGGTTCTACCGGTCCCACTGGCCCTGCGGGCTTACCCGGGGCAACGGGTCCTGCTGGTCCTACAGGACCCACTGGGGCGATCGGCCCTACAGGCGACATTGGACCTACGGGGCTACCAGGGGCGACCGGTCCCACGGGACCCACTGGTCCCATGGGAGAACTGCCCAACGAGAGTTTTGCTTCCTTTATTAACACGCAATACCCGCTGATTCGCGGCAGTTTACTCACCATGATCCCCAGCGTCATTGATACCACAGGAAACATCGTGGCCCGGGACCTGGAACATATTTCTCTGGCGGCGGGATATTATCTGGTCTCCTACAAGGTTTCTGCACTGTTTCGTACTGCGAACTATATGCAGATCACACCTACATACAATGGGACCGCACATCTGGAGACGGGGATCTATTTTGCCACCAGCACCAACGGGTCCAGTGCAGCGGGGTCAGCGTGCCTGATCCTGTATGCGCCCACCCCGACGGAGTTCAGCCTGACATACACCGGCTCCGGGGATGCGGTGGATGGAGAGATCAATCTCACCATTGTGAAGCTCCGGCGGACCGCCTGAGGAACAATGGAGTATCAACCCCATGACCTCCCGGGATTTCACCGGGAGGCCATGGGGGTAAAAAGACACCTGAAATGGATTTGATTGTACGTTGTTATATTCTCGGCAAATCTTCGTTATAGGGAAAGTAATCCCAACCCAATATTACCTTTTCGTTCACTTCGCCGACGGAGCCGTCAGAATAAAAATACCAAAACTTTCCGTTCTCATAGGCGGTTTCCGTTGTGACAATATCGCCGTTGTCGTCTCTGTATTTCAAAATAACATAACTTGCGTTTCGCGGCCTCTCATTTTCCGGTTTTCGCCAGATCAAAATAGAAAAGTCACTGACCTTTTTCGCTCCAAGTATCTTTTTTAATTGGTACCGCTTCAGGGTGCGGGCCAGTTTATCCATATCCCATGCGGAATGAACGTTCATGGTTTTCTCACTCTCTCCCATTTATTTTCTACGTTGTCCTGTCATAAGATATCTTGCTTTGGAAAATAGGATAGCCTTAGGGTGTGTCCTATGTCAAGACAAGAGGTGGCAGATCATTGGCGAGAATCATAGACGGCAAAGCCATGAACATGGTGGGCGACAAAGTAAAGGCGTTGCGGCTTGCGAACGGCATGAGTCAACAGGCCGTCTCCAATAAACTGGAGACAATGGCCATTTATGTGTGCCGGGGTTCAATCTCCCGCATCGAAGACAAGACGCGGACTGTGACAGACATAGAGTTATATGGTCTGGCACAAGTTTTCGGCGTGCCAATTGAAGATTTCTTTGGGAAGCCAGAGTAAATGGCGGCCCTCCGTTGCCTGTCCCAATACGAGGATAAGGATAGAATGAAATAAAAGAAAAAACGGCGTTTTCTGGAAGGGTTTCCATGAAAACGCCGTTTTGATTTTATGATCGTATGGAGGAAAGAAAAAAGACCTGAAACTAAAGTTTCAGGTCTTTTGGTGGAGATAAGCGGGATCGAACCGCTGACCTCTTGAATGCCATTCAAGCGCTCTCCCAGCTGAGCTATACCCCCATCGATTTACTTGTTGCTCAAGGTAAGAGTCATATTAACAGATGGGAAGCGGTTTGTCAAGGGGAGATCGCAAAAAATTTCAAGAAAGGATCAGCGGCTCATCTGATCGAAGGCGTTTTCCATATGACGGGCGGTGCGGTTGATCATCCTCCGGATCTTCTTCTCCCTGGCTTTCATGCGGATGCCCAGGCAGGTGCCTGCTGCCACCCCCACGGCCATGCCGGCCCAGAAGGTATTGGGATTCATGGAAAACCATCCCTCCTTTCGGTGGATTGTCTGCATGAGACAAGGATAGTGTGCCCTGCTTTGCGAGAAAATCCGTTGCTAAAATATGTGAGTTGGGCTATAATGAAAGGCTATGAACGAAGAGAATATCAAAAGAAACCGGAGGAGACGGTATGACCACGATCTATCTGATTCGACACGCGGAAGCGGAAGGCAATCTTTACCGCCGCATCCACGGACAATATAACAGCCTCATCACCGACAACGGATACCGGCAGATCCAGGCCCTGGAAGAGCGGTTTGCAAAGGTGCCCATTGATGTAGTCTATTCCAGCGACCTGTTTCGCACCATGACCACAGCCCGTGCCATTTATGTGCCCAAGGGGCTGGAGCTCCATACCCGCCCCGACCTGCGGGAGCTGAGCATGGGGGAGTGGGAGGACCACTCCTGGGCGGGGATCGACCGCACCGACCACGAGAGAATGGGACTCTTCACCACCACCTCCCCGGACTTTCGGGCGCCGGGAGGAGAGAGCTTCCCGGAAGTCCGCCGCCGGGGCACGGCAGCCATCCTGGACATTGCAGCCCACCACGACGGGCAGACGGTGGCCGTGTTTGCCCACGGTACCCTCATTCGCAACACCCTGGCGGAGTTTTTGGGCATCGGCCTGAGCGAGATGAAGAAGATGGGACACAGCGACAACACGGCGGTGTCCCTGCTGGAGATCACCGATGGAACGGTAAATGTAGTCTATATGGACGACAACTCCCACCTGACCCCGGAGATCTCCACCCTGGCCCGACAGAACTGGTGGAAGAAGAACGACCAGAAAGCCGACGTGAACCTCTGGTTTGCCCCGGCGGACCTGGACCGGGCAGAGGACCGGGACTACTATCTCTCCTGCCGGGAACTGGCCTGGCGGGGGGTGTATGGAACCCTGGACCGGTATGATGGCGGTGTCTTTCTGGAGGACGCCCGGGCGGCCTGGAAGCAGGAGCGGAAGAGTCTGGCGGTGGCCATGGTGGGCAGCCGCCGGGCGGGGCTTCTCCAGCTGGACCCTGCCCGGGGCGCTGCGGAGAAGAAGGGACACATCGCCTTCCTCTACCTGGACCCGGACCAGCGCCGCAACGGTGTAGGGGTCCAGCTCATCGGCAAGTCGGTGAGCGTCTACCGCCCCATGGGCCGGGACCGGCTCGGGCTGGTGTGTTCCCAGGCCAACCAGCCGGCCCTGTCCTTCTATGAGAAGTATGGATTCCGCCGCACGGGGGAGACCCAGGGCGCTTACGGTCCCCTGTACGAGATGGAAAAGTATATTGGGTATGAACCCCAGGGAGAACTGCGGTGAAAAAGGAACGGGATTTTCTGCCCATATCCCGGGAGGACCTCCTCCGTCGGGACTGGCACTACTATGACTTTCTCCTCATTACCGGAGATGCCTATGTGGACCACCCTTCCTTCGGCACGGCCATCATCAGCCGGGTGCTGGAGGCGGAGGGGTATCGGGTGGCCATTCTGGCCCAGCCGGACTGGCGGGACAACCAGGCCTTTACCGCCCTGGGCCGCCCCCGGTACGGCGTGCTCATCAACGGAGGCAACATTGACTCCATGGTGGCCCACTACACAGCGGCCAGAAAGCGCCGCCATGACGATGCCTACTCCCCGGGCAACCGGGCGGGCCTGCGCCCGGACCGGGCCACCATTGTCTACGCCAACAAGGTGCGGGAGGTTTTTGGAGACATCCCCATTGTGATCGGGGGACTGGAAGCCTCCCTGCGCCGGTTTGCCCACTATGACTACTGGGAAGACAAGGTCCGCCGGTCCATGCTTTTTGACGCCCAGGCGGACCTGCTGACCTATGGCATGGGGGAGCGGGCCACCCGGGAGATCGCCCGGCTGCTGGCCTCGGGCACTCCGGTGTCCGAGATCACCACGGTGAAGGGGACCTGTTTTGCGGCCAAAGATCCCTCCGCCTGCGGTTACCCGTCGGTGGAAGTGGAGTCCTACGAGACGGTGGCCCGGGACAAAAAGGCCTATGCCCGGGCGAATCTGGTGGAGTACGACGAGCACGACCCCGTCCGGGGCCGGGCGGTGATCCAGCGCCACGGGGACCGGTACCTGATCGCCAATCCCCCTGCCATGCCCCTCAATACCCAGGAGCTGGATGAAGTGGCAGAACTGCCCTATATGCGGGAGCCCCATCCGGTGTATGACAGCATGGGGGGCGTGCCCTCCATTGAAGAGGTGCGCTTTTCCGTCATCCATAATCGCGGCTGCTTCGGCGCCTGCAAGTTCTGCTCCCTGGCTTTCCACCAGGGGCGGATGGTGACCTCCCGCAGCCACGAGAGCATCATCCGGGAAGTGACGGAACTCACCAAGCACCCTGGCTTTAAGGGATACATCCACGACGTAGGCGGCCCCACGGCCAACTTCCACCGTCCCTCCTGCAAGAAGCAGATGAAGCACGGCCTGTGTAAGCACCGGGACTGCCTGGCCCCGGAGCCCTGTCCCAACCTGGACGCAGACCACACCGACTACCTCATCCTTCTGCGGAAGCTGCGGGAAATCCCCGGGATCAAGAAGATCTTCATTCGCTCGGGCATCCGCTTCGACTATCTGCTGAAGGATAAAAACGGGGAGTTCTTTGCCGACCTGGTGAAGCACCACATCAGCGGCCAGCTGAAGGTGGCCCCGGAGCACTGCGTGGGCCATGTGCTGGACGCCATGGGCAAGCCCCACATCGCCACCTATGAGAAGTTTAAGGACAAGTACCAGCGGCTGAACCAGAAGTATGGGAAGAACCAGTTCCTGGTGCCCTATCTCATGTCCTCCCATCCCGGCAGTACCCTGAACGACGCCATTGCCATGGCCCAGTGGCTGAACAAGACCGGCCGCCAGCCGGAGCAGGTGCAGGATTTCTACCCCACCCCGGGGACCCTGTCCACCTGCATGTATTACACCGGGCTGGACCCCCGGACCATGGAGCCGGTGTATGTACCCAAAACACCCCATGAGAAAGAGCTGCAGCGGGCGCTGTTACAGTGGAAGCGGCCGGAAAAGCGGCGGCTCATCATGGAGGCCCTCCACCGGGCCGGACGGGAGGACCTCATTGGCTACGGGCCCCAGTGTCTGCTGCGGCCCATCCGCCCGGGCAAGCCGGAAGAGAAGAAAGCCTCTGGCCGCCGGAGCGAGGGAAAGCCGTCCCAGGGGAAGACCCGCCGGGAACCGCCCCGTGGGGGAAGACGTTCCCAGGGCAAGCCTGGAAAGCCCAACGGAAAAAAGCGAAGATAAGAAGAACCGCCCTGCCGCATGCATTTGCGGCAGGGCGGTTTTGTGTAAGCATCATTCGTAGAAGCGGTAGGGGGAGGGTTCCAGCATACCGGTCACCCGCTGATGCATGTCGTAGAGTTCCCGCATCATCTCTTTGATGATCTGGGCGGCGGGCTTCACGTCGTGGATGCGGCCCAGGACCTGTCCCATGGCGATCTGGGCGGCCTGGGGATCGTCCTTCTCGTAGGCGGCCCTGGTCACCGCCCCCCGGATCATGGGATAGAGTTCGTCAAAGGTGGGATGCGTTTTTTCAAACTCGATGATGTCCATGGCCCCTTTGGTCTTGATGGAGCGCAGGGCGTTGCGGATGCTCATCTGGGTGAGGACGGTGTCGGTCTCCCTGGATTCGATGATGAACTTCCGCAGGTGGGGACCGATGTCGGTCTCCGAGGCCATGAGGAAACGGGTGCCCACCATGACCCCGTCCAGGCCCATGGCCAGGGCGGCGTACATGGTCCGCCCGTCGCAGATCCCGCCGGCGCCCACCACGGGGATGGAACACCGCTCTGTGGCCAGGGGCCACTGGACGATGGAACCCACCCCGGCCATGCCGGGATGGCCGCCGCCCTCATAGCCCACGATGCAGACGGCGTCGCAGCCCACATCCTCGGCGGTGTGGGCAAAGCGGGAGTCTGGGATCTTGTGCATCACCAGGCAACCAGCCCCTTTCAGGGTGTCCATAAAAGGCTTGGGGCTGCTGCCGGCGGTCTCGACGATGTGGACTTTTTCCTCCACGATGGCCTCCAAAAAACCCTTGATAGGGCCGTCGGGCTTGGTGTCCGGCAGGAGAGAGAGGTTCACGCAAAAGGGTTTTCTGGTGAGGCTTTTCAGCAGGCGGATGTCCTCCTGAAAAGCCTCGGGGGTTTCATAGGTGGTCATGTTGATGGTGCCCAGTCCTCCTGCGTTGGAGACGGCGGCCGCCAGGCGGGGCTTGGAGAGCCACTGCATGGCGCCCTGGATGATGGGATACTCAATGCCGAAGAGCTGGGTGATTCTGGTTTTCATAGAAATCCCTTCTTTTGTTACGGAGAGTTTAAGAGCGCAGGATCAAATGTCCCGCGATGCATATCAATACAGCTATGGTAGCAAGTTTGGCGGGAAAGGTCAATGGAAAGGGGGCAGAAGAGGGGGAGGAAGTGTTGTAATACTGCCCAAATCCAGGGAAAAAAGGAGGAAGAATATGGAGGAAATGAAGAAAAGAGGTTTGACAAAGTTCTCAAAGAGATTTATAATAAGCTATCATTATAAAGTAAATGGAGGGTGCGTCATGGAATTTAAAACAGCAACGATGGAAGATTTTGATGTAGCGTTTGATTACATCGAAAAACTCTGGACCTACAACACCTACGACAAGGAAGTGATCCGCAAAGTGTATGCGGACGTTCTGGCTGACGAGGACAGCTTTGCCTTCTTCCTTATGGAGAACGGCGAGTACCATGGCTTCTGCCACGGCGCATACTTCAATACATTCTGGCTGTCCGGCATGACCTGCTATGTCTCCAGCATCATCACCAACCAGAACGAGCGGGGCAAAGGCTACGGCGTGAAGCTCATGGACCACGCCAAGGAGCTGGCCAAGGAAAGAGGCTGCAAGGCTCTGGTGCTGGATTCCGGTATGCCCCGGAAGGAAGCCCATCGGTTCTATGAGATCTACGGCTTTGAAAAGAGCTGCTACGGCTTTGACTACTACCTGGACTAAAGCCGATCGCTGCAACAACGGAACCTCTGCCGGTATCTCCCCGCAGGAGATACCGGCGGCTTTTTGTGTGGATGCTCCGGCGCAGGGTTTACCGGGGCGGGGGAGAGAAGGGATTATGAGTTTTCGCAGGATTGAATACTTTCTGTCGGTGGCCAAACACCTGAATTTTACCAAAGCGGCCCGGGAATGCTATGTAGCCCAGGCGGCCATCAGCCAGCAGATCAAGCAGTTTGAACAGGAGCTGGGCTTTGCCCTCTTTGACCGGGGGGGCACCTCGGTCAAGCTGACCCCTGCGGGGGAGTACTTCGCCAACCAGTGCCGGAGCATCATGGCCCAGTACAACGGGGCGGTGAAGCAGGCCCGGGCCATTGTGGACGGGGAGCGGAAGCGGCTGCGCGTGGGCTTTCGGGGCCCCTGCGCCGGGGAGCCCTTTACCTGGCATCTGCGCCGCTACCGTCAGGTGTATCCGGAGGCCTCCGTGCGTCTGCGGGAGGACCGGCGGGAAGTGCTCATGGAGGATCTGCTCAAAGGGGAGCTGGATATGCTGGTGATCCCTGAGTACGGGATGCCCCTGGATGAGCGGTTCGATACCATTGAGCTGGGCAGCCGCCGCTCCAAGTTTATGATCGGGCCGGACAGCCCCCTGGCCGGGCGGCGGAGCATTTCCTCCGCAGAGCTCACCGGCCAGACTATCCTGCGGATGGAGGGGGCCGGGCAGGAGGATAACCTCCAGCAGAGAAATGAATACTATGTTCGCCTGGGCCTGGGCAGCAATCCCGTGCGCAGCGTAAAGAGCTATTTTGAGACGGTGCTGGCGGTGCAGGCCGGGCTGGGCATTGCCGCAGTGCCCAGCGGCGCAGAGAGCCAGCTGCCCAAGGATATTACCGTGTTTGAGATCGAAGGGGACACCTTCCGGGAGAGCACGGTGGCGGTGCGGCAGATCCCCCCGGTGAGCGTTGCGGCGGACGACTTTTTCCGGCTGGTCCGGCGGGAGCAGGAGCAGGAAGCAGAGGCATAACTTTTTGTGATGTGCCTATTAGTTTTATGTGTTTTTCAAACCGTCGGTGCTGTGCTATAATAGATGAGGAAGAAAATCTTCTCAAAGATAGCGATATAAAGCACAAAACACGGAACGGATGATGGATCAGACGGTTCCGTTTCAAAAGAAAGGAGCACCGACATGAGCGCAAGACTGGACGAAAGATATGATCTCTATATTGGCGGTAAGTGGGTCCCCGCTTCCGATGGTAAAACCTTTGCCACCACCAATCCTGCTACCGGCGCAAAGCTGGCAGAGTGTGCAGAAGCCACCAAGGAAGACGTAGACGCTGCGGTCAGGGCTGCCTGGGCGGCGTTTCCTGCCTGGCGCGATCTGTCCACCGGTGCCCGGGCGGCTATTCTGGATAAGATCGCCGACGTGATCGACGAAAACGCTGCCCTTCTGGCAGAGGTAGAGAGCATGGACAACGGCAAGCCCATCCGGGAGACCACTGCCGTGGACGTCCCCTTCTCCTCCGACCACTTCCGTTACTTTGCCGGCGCCATCCGCACCGAAGAGGGCAAGGCTTCGGTTCTGGACGGCGGTATGCTGAGCCTCATCCTCCGGGAGCCCATCGGCGTGGTTGGTCAGATCGTTCCCTGGAACTTTCCCTTCCTGATGACCGCATGGAAGCTGGCCCCCGCCCTGGCCGCCGGCGACTGCATCGTCCTGAAGCCCTCCTCCACCACACCTCTGAGCGCCCTGCTGCTGGCAAAGCTCATCGGCGACCTGCTGCCCCCCGGCGTTCTGAACGTGGTGACCGGCGGCGGAAGCCGCGCCGGCCAGTATATGCTGGATCACCCCGGCTTCCGGAAGCTGGCCTTCACCGGCTCCACCGAGGTGGGTCTGGGCGTGGCCAAGGCAGCAGCGGATAAGCTCATCCCCGCCACCCTGGAGCTGGGCGGCAAGAGCGCCAACATCTACTTCGACGACTGCAAGTGGGATATGGCCATCGACGGCCTGCAGCTGGGCATCCTCTTCAACCAGGGCCAGGTCTGCTGCGCAGGGTCCCGGGTCTTTGTCCAGGAAGGCATCTATGACAAGTTCGTAGAGGCCGCCGTCAAGGCCTTTAACCAGGTCACCGTTGGCGATCCTCTGGACCCCAACACCCAGATGGGGGCCCAGGTGGACGAGAACCAGATGCGGAAGATCCTCTCCTACGTGGAGATCGCCAAGGAAGAGGGCGCCACTGTGGTCTGCGGCGGCGAACGCTACACCGAGGGTGCGTGCGCCAAGGGCTGCTTCATGAAGCCCACCCTCATCGTGAACGCCACCAACGACATGCGGGTGGCCCAGGAAGAGATCTTTGGCCCTGTGGCCGTGGTCATCAAGTTCAAGACCGAGGAAGAGGTCATCGCCATGGCCAACGACTCTGTCTATGGTCTGGGCGGCGCCGTCTGGACCCGTGACATCAACCGCGCCATCCGGGTGGCCCGGGCGGTGGAGACCGGCCGTATGTGGGTCAACACCTATAACCAGATCCCCGCAGGCGCTCCCTTCGGCGGCTACAAGCAGTCCGGCATCGGCCGCGAGACCCACAAGGTCATCCTGGAGCACTACACCCAGCAGAAGAATATCATGATCAACCTTAACGAGACCTCCACCGGGTTCTACCCTGAGAAGTAAGCAGAAACCGCATTTCATCCCTTCGTGTCAGAATACGGTCGGTTCTCGCGGCGGTTTATTCCGCTGCGAGAACCGCCTTTTTCCCTAAAACCCCAGGAAAGGAAGAAGTCATATGTCTACCTATTATTTCGTACCCAGCAGAAACGTGTTTGGTGAGGGCTCCGTGGAGGAGACCGGCCACCTGATGCAGAGCCTTGGAGGCAGAAAAGCCATGATCGTCACCGACGAATTCCTGGCCGGCCACCCCATGACCCAGCGCATCCAGAAGATCCTGAAGGACGCAGGCGTGGACTCCGCCGTGTTCGGCAAGGCCGAGCCCAACCCCAAGGATACCAACGTGGTGGAAGGGGAGGCCTTCTTCCATGACAACGGCTGCGACTGCATCCTCTCTCTGGGCGGCGGTTCCTCTCATGACTGCGCCAAGGGCATTGGCCTGGTGGCCACCAACGGGGGCAAGATCGCAGATTACGAAGGCGTAGACAAGGCCCACGAGGCCCTGCCGCCCCTGGTGGCAGTGAACACCACCGCCGGCACCGCCTCTGAGATCACCCGGTTCTGTATCATCACCGACACCGTCCGGAAGGTGAAGATGTGCATCGTGGACTGGCGGGTCACCCCGGCCATCGCCATCAACGACCCTGAGCTCATGGTGGGTATGCCCGCCTCTCTCACTGCGGCCACCGGCATGGACGCACTGACCCACGCAGTGGAAGCCTATGTCTCCACTGCCGCCAACCCCCTCACCGACGCCGCCGCCATCAAGGCCATCGACAAGATCGTTCACTATCTGCCCCAGGCTGTGGCAAACGGCGAGTACATGAAGGCCCGTTCCGAGATGGCCTACGCCCAGTATCTGGCCGGCGTTGCCTTCAACAACGCCTCTCTGGGCTATGTTCACGCCATGGCTCACCAGCTGGGCGGCTTCTACAACCTGCCCCACGGCGTGTGCAACGCAGTCCTGCTGCCCTATGTCCAGGAGTTTAACCTGATCGGCAACCTGGAGCGCTTTGGCGTCATCGCCGAGACCAT
>NZ_JAXDRS010000041.1:0-7123 GCF_034090835.1 Evtepia sp. | reverse complement strand
CAGCCCGGCTCCTCTCCGCTTCCATCTGCAAAACCGACACCCTAAGCTATCGACTTTGCAGATGGAGCGGGTGATGGGAATCGAACCCACGCGACCAGCTTGGAAGGCTGGGATTCTACCATTGAACTACACCCGCATAAGTACGCATTCCGGAACCGTTAGCTTGTATAGAATAGCACAGCTTGCTCGCTTTGTCAATGGTTTTTTCTTACCTTGTCAAACTTTTCTTTCTGCTATGTATGGCCGGGGCATCCCGGCCAGGGGCATGAAGTGCCCTCTCTTTTACAGCCTCTCCAGCTCCCGCAGGGTCTCCTGGATGACCTTTTTCGGTACGTAAGCCGCCCCCAGCTTCACAGCCCGCTCCAGGGTCATGGCGCCGGAATGGGCCACGATGGGTCGGTCGATCACATGGGGAAACCGCCGTGCCAGCACCTGCCGGGCGCCAGGGTGGGACAAGAGCTCCCGAATGGTGATCTGATTGCCTCGCAGATCCATGGGTATCACCTCCGCCCTCTATCCTATGCGCACGCCGTTCTTTTTGGTGCCAGGTATAATCCTTTTCCTCCCAGCCCATACTACAGACAGATTCTGATGAAGGAGGTTTTTTCCCATGGAAAACCGTATGAACAATGCCAACCACAGCATTCGCTGTTCCGTCTCCAGCTGCGCCCACCACAACAAGGCCCAGAGCGCCTGCTCCCTGTCCTCCATCCAGGTAGGGACCTGCGGCCCTGCTTCCAAGGACTGCGCCTGCACCGAGTGCGCTTCCTATCAGCTGTCCAAGAACGGCAGCTGCTGAGCTGCCCCGCCTCTCATGAAAAAAGGACCCGGGATGTTTCCCGGGTCCTTTTTCTCACAATTATTCAGCCTTGGGAGCTTCGTCAGCCTTAGGGGCTTCCTCAGCTTTGGGGGCTTCCTCAGCCTTGGGAGCTGCGGGCTTCTTGGGCTTAGGCGGCAGAACAACGCCGTCCACAGTGATCAGCTGGCGGGGGCATGCACGGGAGCACAGGCCGCAGCCGATACAAATGTCGTAGTTGATCTTGGCCAGGAAATCTTCCACCACAATGGCGCCCTCTCTGGGACAAGCCTTCACGCACAGCTTACAGCCGATACAGCCGTTGTCGCAGGCCTGACGGACAGCGGGGCCCTTGTCATGAGATGCACAGGGGATCTCGGTGTACTTCTTGGCGTTGAGGGGCACGATACGGATGATGTTCTTGGGGCAGGCGGTCACGCAAGCGCCGCAGGCCACGCAGGCATCCTTATCCACCTTTGCCACGCCGTCCACGATGTGGATGGCGTCGAACTTACAGGCGTCCACGCAGTCGCCGCCGCCCAGACAGCCGTAGGTGCACTGAAGAGGACCGGAGGAAACGCGGGAAACTGCCAGGCAGCTCTCCAGACCCACATAGTCATAGCGGGTCTTCTCGTGGCCGCCGCCGGTGCACATGACCTGTGCGATCTTCCGGGCGCCTTCCTCAACTTCAACGCCCATGATGGCGCCGATCTTCTTGGCAACATCAGGGCCGCCGGGAGAGCAGGCATCAACGGGAGCAATGCCCTTCACCACAGCGTTGGCATAGCCGCCGCAGCCAGGATAGCCGCAGCCGCCGCAGTTGGCGCCGGGAAGGACTTCACTGATGGCTTCTTCGCGGGGGTCCTTCTCCACTGCGAACACTTTGGAAGCGAAGGCCAGAATGGCACCAAAAACGATACCCAGTACACACAGTACAATGGGAGCTAAAATGGTCGTACTCATAATTCTCTCTTCGCCTCCCTTACCAAACTTTCAGGCCGGAGAAGCCCATGAATGCCAGAGCGATCAGGCTGGCTGCCACCAGGGCAATGGGGAAGCCTTCAAAGCACTTGGGACACTTGGAAAACTCCATCCGCTCACGGACACTGGCAAACAGAACGATGGCCACCAGGAAGCCGATACCGCCGGTGATACCGTAGGTCAGGCTCTCTGCGAAGCTGTAGGACTTCTGGGTGTTCTGAAGCACGGCACCCAGCACGGCGCAGTTGGTGGTGATCAGGGGCAGGTACACGCCCAGAGCCTCATACAGGGAGGGCATTGCCTTCTGCAGGAACATTTCCACGAACTGCACCAGGGAGGCGATGACCAGGATGAAGGTCACCGTCTGCAGGAAGCCCAGGTTATACTTCTCCAGAATGAACTGGTTGATGGGCCAGTTGACCGCAGCGGCCACGCCCATAACGAAGATAACGGCCATGCCCATACCCAGGGCAGTCTCGACCTTCTTGGACACGCCCATGAAGGGGCAGATGCCCAGGAACTGGGACAGGACGAAGTTGTTAATGAGCACTGCGCCCAAGGCGATCGAAAGCAAGCTGGTAATACTTTCCATTACTTCGCCACCTCCTTATTCTTCTTGGGCTTGTTCATAAAGTACTGGACTGCGGCAATGACCACGCCCAGGGTCAGGAAGCCGCCCACAGGCAGGATCATGCCCAGCGCAGCCGTGTCGGGGGGCAGGATCTGGATGCCCTTGCCGCCGTTGAGCAGGCCGCCGCCGAAGGTGCCGGCGCCCAGGAACTCACGGATAACGCACATGATGACCAGAGCGATCATGTAGCCAAAGCCCTGGAAAATACCGTCCAGTGCGGAAGCGCCGATGCTGTTCTTGGAAGCAAAGCCTTCTGCACGGCCCAGAATGACGCAGTTCACCACGATCAGGGGGATGAACAGGCCCAGGCTCTTGGACAGGGAAGGCACGAATGCCTTCAGCAGCAGGTCGACCATGGTCACGAAGCCGGCGATCACGACGATGTAGCAGGCGATACGGACCTTGCTGGGGATGATTTTCCGCAGAGCGGAGATAACCACGTTAGAGCAGGTCAGGATGATGATAACCGACACGCCCATACCGAGGCCGTTGAACAGGGAGGTCGTGATAGCCAGCAGGGGGCACATACCAAGCAACTGGACCAGAGCAGCGTTCTGGTTGATGAGACCATCCCAAAATTGTTTCTTTACATTCATTGTTTCGGTCCCTCCTTAACCCAGTGCTTCCACAACAGCCCGGGCAGCGTTCACGCCGTCGCAGACCGCGCGGGAGGTGATGGTGGATCCGGTGATGGCGTTGATTGCGCCGCCGTCCTTGGTCACGCTCACGATGTCCGTAGCGCCCACGAACTGCTTCTGCCACTCAGGATCGGTGGCCTTGGAGCCCAGACCAGAGGTCTCAGCGTGGGAAATGATGGCGATACCGGTCACTTCGCCGTCCTTGTTGATGCCGGCCATCATGTCGATGGCACCGCCAAAGCCGTTGGGGGAGTTGGTTTCCACCACGTAACCCTCTTCGCCGGCCTGATACACGGCCAGGACAGGCACGGTGGTGCCGGTGCTCAGGGTCACGCTGCCGTCAGCAAACTCCACCTTGTCGTAAGCATCGGCAGGCATCACCTTCTGGAGGGACTCCTGCACGGTCTTTTCGGTGTTTGCCTTAATGGGGTTGATGGTCACCTGGTTTACCAGGCCCAGCAGAGCGGCGATCACCAAACAAATCAGGGCCAGAACAATGATGAGGGAGGCCATTCCGGGTTCTTTCTTTGCACTCATGCCTCAGCGCCCTCCTTTGCTGCTTTTTTCGCGGCTTTTGCCTTTTCCTTCTCTGCCTTGCGCATCTCCGGGGTAACGCCGAACCGCTTGGGCATGGTAGCCTTGTCGATCAGCCACACGCAGATGTTCATCACCAGGATGGAATAGCAGACGCCTTCGGGGTAGCCGCCAAAGTAGCGGATGAAGACCACCAGCAGGCCGGCGCCGATGCCGAAGATGACCTCACCCTTGGGGGTGTTGGGGCTGGTGACATAGTCGGTTGCCATGAAGAAGGCACCCAGGAACAGACCGCCTGCAAAGATCTCGCGGAGCATCCACTCAAAGGAATTGACGCCTTCGGGAGCACGGGAGAAGATCAGGGTCAGGACTGCCACAGTCAGGATGTAAGCGGCGGGGATCCGGATGCGGATGACGCCTCTGGCGATCAGATAGATGCCGCCGATGAGCAGTGCGATGGCAGAAACTTCGCCCACGCAGCCGCCGATGTTGCCGATGAACATATCAGCCAGAGAAGCATCGGGAGTGACGCCGCCCTTCATGAAGTCCACGGACAGGGGGGTTGCACCGGTAACAAAGTCGGTACCAGCAGTGCCGACAGACAGTGCGCTCACCCAGTTTTCCTTGCCGGGCAGGACCCAGGTGGTCATGGGCACGGGGTAGCAGAGCATCAGGAATGCACGGCCAGCCAGCGCAGGGTTCAGGAAGTTGGTGCCCAGGCCGCCGAAGAGCTGCTTGACGATCACGATGGCGAAGAAGTCGCCGATGATGATCATCCAGTAGGGCAGGGTGACCGGGGAAACAAAGACCAGCAGAACGCCGGTGATCGCAGCGGAGTAGTCTCCGATGGGATTGGGCTTGTGCATCAGTTTGCAGTATCCCCACTCAAAGATCTCGCAGAAAATAACCGACACAAGGGTCGTAGTCAGTGCGCGCGGGCCAAACACATAGATGCCCATCGCCAGAGCGGGGATCAGGGCGATGAGGACATCCCGCATCAGATTCTTGGTTCCAACAGGAGACGATGCGTGCGGTGAGGAGGCTACGCTCAGTTTATACTCTTCCATGCCGTCCCCTCCTTACTTCTTTGCCGCCTGCTGGCGGATGGCAAATTTTGCGGTACGGAACTGCTGGACCAGAGGAATTCTGGCAGGACAGATGTACTGACAGCAGCCACATTCCATACAGTCCATGATCCGCAGTTCCTCGACCTCGCTCCACAGACGCTTATGCGCATACATGTTCATGAACAGCGGGGTCAGGTGCATGGGACAGACATTGACGCAGCGTGCGCAGCGGATGCAGGTGGGATTTGCGCTCACAGCAGGCAGATCCTCCTTGCTCAGGCAGAGCACGCAGTTGCTGGCCTTACCCATGGTAACGGACATGTCATACTGGGCAAAACCCATCATGGGGCCGCCGGAGATGACACGCGCAGGGGTTCCGTTGAACCCGCCAGCTTCTTCAATCAGATGAGAGAAGGGGGTGCCAACCGGTGCCAGCAGGTTCACGGGGTTCTTCACCGCACTGCCGGTGATGGTGATGACCCGCTGATACACAGGCAGACCCAGAGCCACAGCGTCATAGATGGCAGCGGTGGTGGCTGCGTTGAACACGCAGCAGCCCACGTCAGCAGGCAGCTTGCCGGGAGGGACCTCACGGCCGGTGATCCGCTGAATCAGCTGCTTTTCTGCGCCCTGGGGATAACGGGTGCGCAGGGCTTCCACAGTGATGTCCTTTGCGTCGCCAACCAGCTGCTTCAGATGATTCACCGCGTCCATCTTGTTGTCTTCAATGCCGATGTACGCATGATTCAGCTGAAGAGCCTTCATGATGAACCGAACACCGCCAATGATCTTCTCGCCGTGCTCCAGCATCAGGCGATGGTCAGCGGTAATGTAGGGCTCACACTCAGCACCATTGATAATAATGGTGTCTGCTTTGCCGACTGCAGAACTAATCTTGACGTGGGTGGGGAATCCCGCGCCGCCCATACCGGTACAGCCAGCGTCACGGATGATGTCAACGATCTCTTCGGAAGTCAGAGCGTCAACGTTCTCCCGCGGCTTGCAATCCGGGCAAAGGGTGTTTTGGAAATCATTTTCAATTACGACAGAAAGCGTAGGCACACCACCGGTGCCGGGACGGGGTTCAACCGCCACAACCGTACCAGATACACTGGCGTGGATGGGCGCGCCGAGACCCGCAGTTGCACCGATCATTTGGCCGACTGTAACAGCATCGCCCTTCTGCACCACGGGCTTACAGGGCGCACCGATGTGCATGGACATCGGGATCACGACCTGAGCCGGGGCCTTGGCGAGCTGTTGAATCGGTTTATGCTCAGTAGCTTCCTTGTGTTCGGCGGGGTGGACGCCGCCGTAGAACTTTTGCTTCATAAGCATCACCTCTGTTTTTCCTTGCCAAATTCTCTTTTTCCCCAAATTTTCGAATCAGCCTGCAGAGAGACTAAAACATTATATATAATAAATGCTGCCGGCCCAATTGTCCAGTGCTTTTCCAAACAAAATTGCAAGAGTTCCATAATTTTTCTAAATTTCTCTTTCTTTTGCAGGATTCCTTTTCTTTTTCTCCTCCCCCTGCTATACTGGACCCAGAACCTTATGGAGGTGATCTCTTCCATGTCCCATTCCCACCCGCTTTACTCCATTTTGGGGGACTCCATCAGCACCCTGGAAGGATATTCCACATCTGGAGGCGAATACTATAAACCCCACCTTGCGCGCCTCTCCGGTGTGGCAGGCCCGGACGATACCTGGTGGATGCAGGTGATCCGCCGGAAAAACGGCGGCCTGCTGCGCAACAACTCTATTTCCGGCTGTACTGCGTCCGAGGGCGGCATCCTTCCCGCCTGCGCCCCCCACCGTATCCGGAATCTGGCCACCGAAACCCAGACTCCGGACCACATTCTGGTCTTTGTGGGGCTGAATGACGCCATACTGTACATTCCTCTGGACGCTTTCGCTGCCTCCTATGACTTAATGCTCAATCGGCTTCAGGAGACTTTCCCCACCGCCACCATCACCTGCGCCACCCTGGTGGCCGGATACACCGGAACCGTCCCTGACCATCACCCCACCCCTCTCATCCGCCGCATCGAGACCTATAACGATGTGATCCGGAAAACAGTCGCCGCGCACCAATGTTCCCTGGCCGATCTGGCCGCCTCGGGGCAGCGCTACGCTTCCCTGGACGGCTTCCACCCCACCAGGGATGGAATGATGCAGCTGGCTGATCTCTGGATGCGCTCTTTTTGAAGGAATCCCTGCACTTGTCCATCGCAATGGATACAACAAAAGGCTCTGTCATAGTTGACAGAGCCTTTTGTTATGCATGGCAGGAAATAAAAAACAGGACAGCCGATTAGCCGTCCTGTTCTCTGTGTTGGCGTTACCTATTTTCCCGGTTCGTCTCCAAACAAGTATCTTCGGCGCAAGTGAGCTTAACTTCCGTGTTCGGAATGGGAACGGGTGGACCCTCACTGCAATCAACACCAACTGCTCTTTTGAGAGCTCCGCACCC
>NZ_JAXDRS010000040.1:0-8832 GCF_034090835.1 Evtepia sp. | reverse complement strand
ACGTCTATGTATGGCGGCATGGCCAATTCCTTCGTCCGTTACTACGGCTCAGATCTCACCGTCTCCTACACCTACAACAACGAGCAGTTTTTTATTAAGTCCGGCGGGGCGTGGCACGGCGCGACAAAGGTGTACAAGAAGATAGGCGGCCTGTGGGTGGAACAGACGGACCTATCCGGCGTGGTAGAGCCGGGCGTGAAGTATAAACCTGGATAAGGGGGTGAGCAAATGCCGACCAATCTGTTTGCGGCGGACGTGTCCTTTCCCAGCCTGGACGAGACGAAGAGCGATCGGGAGAATTTGTTGCAGGTGACCAATTACCTCTACATGATGCTGGAGAACCTGCGCTACACCCTGGGGAATCTCGGGGAAGGAAACTTCAACGGGACGGAGCTGGAGAACATCGCCAAAACGATCAATGAACCGGTGTTCGCTCGGATGCAGAAGGCTGCGGCGCGGAAAACAGAATCGGCCCAGCAAGCGTCCACCCGGAACCAGACCGCGAAAAAGCAGGCTCCTGCGAACCGGTCTGCACACCCAACAGCAGCGAAAGGGCAGGCGGCGACAATCCCTTGGCGCACTTCTTTTCCTGCGAAAACGAACAGCAGGGAAAAAGCCTTCCCCACCCCTCTTGGCGTACTCAAGGAGCATAACCGGATCCGTCAGGAAGGCTGGAGCAAGAACAGTTTGGCCGAAACGGCGGGTTGGTCGGAGGAGTTCCAGCAGCGCCTGGAGTCCATTGCGCAAAAAGCCCAGGAGAACCGGATCGCCCAGGCAAAAGCGGCCCAGGAAGGCGCTACAGACCGCCGGTCCCGGGCAGCTGCCACCCAGATGATGCGAGATGCCTTGTACCCGGTGAATCAGCCCGGGATTTCTACGGTGGATAAGATGGAGATTCAGAAGGCCAAAGCCCTTTGGGACAAGGGCGACCTTCTGGAGAAGCAGGGCCGGAAGGCGGATGGGCAGACGATCAAGGCTGCTGCCCACACCATAGCGGAGCAGATCCGCTGGGGCAGAGGCTTCTCCGGTGGGGAAAGCGGGAGCGACTACCTCACCCCAGAGGTGACCAACCGTCAGCTTCATTCCATGAGCGACGAGGGCCTTAGAGCCTTACGCAGTGCAAAACTCTTCCAGGAGGAGGGCCGGCGCACCGGGAACAAGGCGCTGTATAACGCGGCGCTGAACGCCGAGTATGACACGCTCAGAAATCCCGCAGCCTGGGACATGGAACGCAACAAAAGGTTCCTGGACCGGGAGCCTGGACAGAAAAATGTAGACGCCCACGGACGGCCCAGATACACGCCTTCTCAGTTGGATGCAGCCGCGCAGAGCAAATACTTCCCTGCCGTTGGGCACGGGATCAAAGGAAGCTTTGAATCATTTTTCGATACACTCGGCGATAGCATCAGGGGAGAAAATGGCGAGGTGACCCTCCGGGACGGGAACGGCCGCCCCGTGCGCCGGGAGCCTCCGAAAGCAGAAGAGGGGCCTTATGTCCAGAACGAGAGTCTGAGAAAGGCCGCCAACTACCAGGCGCTCCTCTCGGCAGCGGCGGACAACGCCGCGGAACGCCTGGCCACAGAAGCCTCGCTGTCTGTGCTCCAAAATGCGCCGGGGTACGCCTTGGCCGCACTCAACCCCGCGGCTGGTATGGCGTACATCGGTGCGCAAGCGGCGGGCGCTAAGATGGACGAGGTGCGTACCAATGGCGGAAGCGTGGACGAAGCACTGGTGCGCGGCCTGCTCTCCGGCGGGATCGAAGCAGGCACGGAAGCGATCCCCCTGGCCCGCCTGGGCGGCATCTTTAAGAGCGGCGGAAAGGGCGTTCTGCGCAATGTTGCAGGGCAGATGGCGACCGAAGCCGCCGAAGAGAGCGCCGCCTATCTGGCTAACTTGGGGGCAGACAAAATTGCAGGCGACCCAAACGCTTCTTTCTCCTTCGGTGAGCTGGCCCACAACGCCGCCCTCGGAGCGATCGCCGCCGGTCCCATGGCCGGGGCGGCCAGTGCTGTCGGCGCGGTCTCCCGCCCTGTGGTGCAAGCTGCCTCTTTCAACAACGGAGAGGCGCTGCGTCAAGCGGCACAGAGACCGGTCAGCGTGGCGAACACCCAGGCACCCACCACCACCATTACCCAGCAGACCGCGCCTCCACCGGTAGCTGAGCCCCGGACAGTACAGGTGCAGGCATCACAGCGCCCTGTGAGCGTACAAAGCCAGCAGGCGGTTCCTGCTGCCCCTCGGGGGAACACGCCCCAGCAAGCCCTACAGCGCCCTGTGAGCGCGGCAAGCGGGCAGTCCATGCCCCGTACCCCTGTAGGCTTAGACGCGCTGGTGCGCCGTGCCCAGGCCGCTGGCGCGGACGGAAGAGCCAATGTGTTTACTCCTGCGGCGCAGCAGGCTGCCCCTGTCCGCGCAGCCGCCGCACCGTCCGCCAGAGCGGCAACCGGTCCCACGAGAACGGCAGCGCCCAGTGTGAGCCGTGTGCAGGCAGCCCTGGACGATGCGGTGAACACCCTGGGAGAAAATGGAAGAAAAGCCTTTTCCTTCGCCGCCCTGCCCGGGACGGACCCCGCCGCCTATTTCCGTGGCTTTGCCAAGGTATACAACCAGGCTCTCGCCGGGGTGAAGCAGGCCCAGGTCCAGGTCCCCGGGAGCCTCACCCCCGCCCAGACGGAGGCGGCCTATGCCTCCGGCCAGAGGGACCGGGCGGTGAAGCTGGAGAACGACCGGTACAAGGCGCAGTTCGCGTCCGTCTACAAAGGCGATGACGCCGGGTTGGTTTATGACCGCTACGTGGAGGCAGAGCTTCCCAAACAGGCGGCAGAGGAGATCAACCAGGTGGCAAAGGCGCTTGGCAAACGGGTCACCTTCCGGGACGAGGTGTCCGGCGGTGTGGCCAACGCAGAGATCCAGGGCAACGAGATCCGCATCGAGCGCGGCAACCGGAACCCGGTGCGGTATCTGTTCGGCCATGAGATCACCCACGGCATCCAGGAGCTGGCTCCGGAGGAATACCACGCTTTCCGAGACTATGTGATGCGGGAGGACGGGGTGCTGGACACGGTGGCGGAGAAGGTAGCCCGATACCGCGCTGCCGGAAAGGACATTTCCCAGGCCCAGGCTATGGACGAGGTGGCGGCGGATTACGCCGGCACGCTCATCGAGGACGAGGGACTGCTGAGCCGGTTCATCCAGAACAACCGGGCGAATAAGAGCCTGCTGGGCCGCTTCCTGCACGCGGTGAAGGCCCTGGCGGGCAAGCTCACCGGACGGCACAAGCAGACAGCCAACCGGGCCGCCGACCTGCTGGAGCGGGCCTACCAGGCCGCCACGGTACAGGCCAAGCAGGCCCAGAGAGCCACGGGAAGCGAAAACGCCGCCCAGATGGACGGCGAGGTAGAAACACCGGATGGTACTCGATATAGCTTAAAGATGAGTTATGAAGAGCAGGTGGAGGCTGCGCTGAACGGGGAACTTGATCCGCATACCGCGATCTACGTTATGGAAACCCCGAAGTTGTTACAAGACCTCGGGTTACAAAGTTTCCCAATGCTTCTCACCCAGAAACATTTGCGGGACATCCACCACGAAAAGTCTCCCCAAAATAATCATTGGCACGGCCTCCCTGAGAAAACGATTAAGGGCCTTCCGGACCTGATTGCGCAAGCAGCAATCGTAATGGAATCCGCCTCCAAAAAGGGAGATGTGGTTTTAGTTACGCAGGAGTTTGATCCGGATGGTCTCCCGATCATCGTTTCCGTCCACCCAAACGGACACGGGAATTACAACAACGTTGAAGTTTCCAGCAACTTCATTACTTCTGTTTACGGGAGAGCGGGTTTTGGCTCCTTCATTCAGGCCGGGATCGAGAACGGACGAATCCTGTACAACAACAAAAAAAGAACCCAATCTTTGTTCACGCATTCCAAGCTACAATTGCCGGGGGCTCTGAACAAAGATGGATTCTTTGAAAGCAATATATCACAGTTTAACAGTAATGTCAACAAAAATGATACAGCGGACAACGAAAGCGCAACTCACTCCCTCAAAGGCAGCGACTATGCCGCAGAGAAGCTGGCCGAGGAGAACCGGGCGCTCCGGGAACAGTTGGACTACTGGAAGCGGCAGACCAAGCGCACCACTCGGCGGACTGTCACCATGGAGCCGGAGGAGGTGCGGGCGGTGGCCGAGGACCTTGTGCGGGCCTACGACATGGAGGACGTAGACGTAGACGCCTTCACCGGGGGTCTGCAAGCCCTGTACAACGACTACGCTCGGAGTGACTGGGGGCCGCAGGAGTTTACCGACCACGCCAGAGCCCTGGCCGCACAGCTGGTAAGCCCCGAATTAGGGGACGCCTGGGACCTGCGGGGCAAGCTGGAGGGCGGCGTCCCCTATGATGCGCTGGTCACCGAGTACCCAGACCTGTTCGACCCGCTGGACAGCGCAGAGGAGCAGCAGGCCCGGATGCAGGAGGTCCGAGACAGCCTGGGCGATCCGGACGCGGACGAGGCCTTCACCCTGGACAGCGTTGCCAACGACCTGCTGGGCGCGTTCCTGGACCTGCACCAGGAGAAGACCGCCGCAGACGTTTGGGCGGAGAAGCGCCAGGAGGCGGTACGCAAGGCGAAAACCAAGGCAAAGGAACGGGAGGAGCGCAAACTCCAGGCCCTGCGGGAGCAGCGCCGGGAGGCCGTGCGCAAGGCAAAATCCAAAGCAAAGGAACGGGAGGAGCGCAAGCTCAAAGCCTTGCGGGAGCACTACGCCACCCAGCGCGGCGAACTGCGGGAGCAGCGCCAGGCCCGGGAGAACCGGGGCAAGATCGTGCGGCGCCTGAGCAAGCTTTCCGCCAAGCTCCTGCGGCCCAGCGACAAGCAGCACATCCCGGAGAATCTGCGCACGGCGGTGGCCGCCCTGCTGGACGCGGTGAACCTGGAAAGTAAGCCCAGCAAGAAAAGCCCCGACGCGGTCACCAAGCGCACGGAAGCTTTCCAGCAGCTGCGGGAGGCGTACAAGGCCATTCTGGAGGATAAAAGCGGCGAGGTGGGTCAAAACATGGTGGTGGATCCGGCGCTGGTGGAGGCCATCGACCAGGTCATCCAGTGGCGGAACACCCCCTTGCATCAACTGTCGGCAGAGCAGACGGAAACCATCTGGCAGGCGGTACGCATGATGGAGGGGAGTATCCGCTCTGCCAACAAAGCCTTTGGCAGCGCCAGGTTCCAGACCATCCAGGAGGCAGCGGAGGGAATCCGTGCTGTGTCCATGGAGCGGGGAAAGAAGAGAGAGCTGAGAGGAGCAGTGGGGGAACTGTCCAAACACACCACGGTGAAGATGATGACGCCCAACGTCTTCTTCGCCCGGTTCGGAGAGACTGGCAATAAGATCTACCGGATGCTGCGGGACGCGCGAGACCAGCGGATCACGTACTTAAAGGAGGCGTCGGATTTCCTGGAAGGAGACTTGGGGAAGATCGAAGCGGCGAAACTCTCCACGCAGACCCGCACCTTCCGTTTCGCGGACGGGGATGTGAACCTGACCACCGCCCAGCTCATGAATCTCTACGCCCTGTCCAAGCGCCCTCAGGCCCTGCGGCACATCTTAGCGGGCGGCATCCGGACGAAGGAGACCGGCAAGGAGCGTGGGCTGTGGCGTGACCGGACTGTGCGGCCTGTCCACCTGACCCAGGATGAGCTGCTACGTGCACTGGGCGAACTGACCCAGGCGCAGAAGGATTTTGTAGACAAGCTGCAAGACTTCTCCACAAACACCCTGGGCGGCTGGGGAAACAAGGCCAGCATGGAGGTATACAATTACAAGAAGTTCAATGAGAAGAACTATTGGCCCTTGGAGGTGGATAAAAACTCGGTGCGTCTGGACCGTGGCAAGGAGGCGCAAGGGGCCACCATCGCCGGGTGGGGCCACGCCAAGGGTGTTGTACCGGAGGCGAAGAACGCCGTTCTGGTGGGAGACGTGTTCCAGGTGTTCACCGGCCAGGTGGCGGGCATGGCCACCTATGCCTCCCACCTGGGAGCCATGGAGAATCTGCGCCGGATCTATAACTTCAAGTTCTACGAGGACGGGGTGGCGACGGGCACGGTGCAGGGGGAGGTAGAGTCCCTGCTCGGGAAGGCGGGACAGGACTATTGGAAGCAGCTGGACGCGGACCTGAACGGCGTGGTAGTCAAGACGGAGCCGGGCCTGTTTGACGGGCTTATGCGCAACTACAAGGCTGCCGTCATCGGCGGGAACCTGCGCGTGGTCCTTCAGCAGCCCACCGCCCTGGCGCGGGCCGGGAATATGCTGAGTCCAGTCCGGCTTTCCGCGGCCTTAGCTAAGAATGTTGCGCCGTTTTCCTCTCGCTCTGGGTGGCAGGAGGTCCAGAAGTACGCACCCATCGCCCTGTGGAAGCGCTGGGGCTACTACGACGCGGACATTGGCCACTCTATGGAGGAGCAGCTGTTCCACAACGGGAGCCTGCGCAGTAAGGCCATCGACTTTTTCATGAAGCCCATCGGGGTAATGGATGCTAAGACGTGGACGGCCATCTGGGATGCAGTAAAGATGGAGGCGGCCGCAAAGGGCTTCGAGCGTGGCACGGACGAATTTTACCAGTACGCCGCCGACCGCTTCGCCGACGTGATCGACGACAGCCAGGTGGTGGACGGAGTACTCCAAAAGAGCCACCTTATGCGAATCCAGAATGCGGCAGCCCGCATGGCCACCAGCTTCATGAGTGAGCCCACCAAGGCCTTCAACATGGCCTTGGACGCGGCCTACGGCGTCCAGGAGGCCAAGGGGAAAGGGTCCGAAGCCATGGCGGAGGCAGGCGCGAAGCTGGGCCGCGCGGTGCTGTGCCTGTCCATTGCCGGCGCTCTGACCGCTGCGGCCATGTCCATTGCGGACGCACTGCGGGACGATGACCGGGACAAAACGTACTGGGAAAAGGTCTTGTCCCACTGGACCGGCCTGACCGGTGAGGAGGAGAGCAACCGAGAACGTGCAAAGAATGTGTTCTTCGGAAATCTAATAGGCGCTATCGACCCAACCAGACAAATCCCCTACCTCAAGGACATCTGGTCTATCCTCGAGGGCTATCAAGTCAAGCGTATGGATGCGGAGCCTCTTGCCGCCCTCATCCGAGCCTTCAACACCTTTGTCAAGGCTATGGAGGGAGACGGGCTGACCCTGGGCAACGCCTTAGCCAACCTCCTGGCAGCCGGGGCGAACCTGCTTGGACAGTCGGTGGCCAACCTCAAGCGGGACATTCTGGCGATTGCCCAGACCACCTTCCGGGAGACGGGCAACCTGGACATGGAATACTGGCTGACCAAAACCCTGTACCAGCCCAACGGGATCCGGAAGGGTGTGTTTTTAGATATCGCCTCCGATGCGTTAGCTGTGGGGAACACCGACTTGTTTGATCGGATCGCCAAGGATATGGGCCTTTCCGTCGCAAGCCTGAAAAAGGCTGTCTACGACCGGGATAAGGAGAAATTCAAAAAACTGGCTGTCTACAAGGATCAGTATAACAGCATCTTTGATCCGGCGCTGGAAACCATCCAGGGCACCGACACCTACAAGAATATGACGCCGGAACAGCAGGAGGCTGTAGAAAACAAGTTGAAGGAATATGCCTCCAGCATGGCTGCATTCCAGGCCTCCGACGGAAAGTACGGCATCACCGATGAGGCGAGAAATATTCAGGCTATTATCAACGCGGGGTACGATCTTGGCAACTTCCTCATGCTTAAGACTTTGACCAGCGGTATCACAGGTGAGAAGAGAGAGAGCAACGGGAAGGATATCGAGGATTCTAAGAGCATCAAGATCCGCGCGGTAGCAGAAGCATCCGGCATTCCTATCCCGGACGATATGCGGGAGATGGTGCTCGACGCCCTCAACGTTAGCGAAGACATCCGGAAGAAGTCTGCCGAAGTATTTGAGAACAAGAAGGCTTGGCTTGATGACGTAATGTCTGGCAACGGGATGGATGCATTCATTCAACAGTGGATGGCTGGGCAAGAAGCTAATGCGGAGGACGAAGACACCGCTGCCACCTACTCCGGCGTGGGGGACGGGACGTACCATAGACCTGTGAGCGGCGGACGAGTCTCCTCTTGGTTTGGGAAGCGGAACATCAGCTACGGGTCCTCAGATCACATGGGTGTTGATATTGCCGGAGTTGCAAAAGGGTCCCCATTCACTTCTGTTGTTGGCGGACAGGTGGTTGCGGTATCCAGCTCCTCCGCCCGGGGAAAGTTCGTTGACGTGATGCACCCAGATGGAGTGATCGCCAGATATCAGCATTGCAACGCCATCTACGTCAAGCCCGGCGATATGGTGTCTCAGGACCAAGTGCTCGGCGAGGTGGGCAATTCCGGGACAGATAAATTGGGTAGGCCGTATGCGACCCACCTTCACATCGAACTCAAATTAAATGGTGAGTACGTTAATCCAGCCAACTACATCAAATTTTAAAAATCCTTCCGCCCGGGGGCGCAATCCCGTCCCCGGGCTGGTAGGATAAACACAGAATCCAGAAAAAGGGAGCGTGAATAAATGGAAGATGTTGTTGTAATGCTGGTGTGCGCGGTGCTTGGGAGCACGGGCCTTTCCACGATTGTGACGGCGGTCCTGAACCGGCACTGGCACAAGAAGGACAACGAGGACAAGAAGCTGGACGCGATCGTCACCGGGCTTAAGGTCCTCATGACCTACCGGGTGCGGCGAAACGTGGAACGGTGCGTGGACCGAGGAAACGTGTCGTTGGATGAGAAGGAAGACGTGAAGGAGATGTTCCAGGCCTACAAGGCCCTGGGCGGCAACGGG
>NZ_JAXDRS010000039.1:0-21745 GCF_034090835.1 Evtepia sp. | reverse complement strand
GTGAAGTCCTGATCGGTATTGACGAAGTTGCCCTTGCTGGAGACCGCGTAGCCCTCGTGGGCGCTCAGCTCCTGCTCGAAGTAGTTCACCAGGCCCACCGCGTATTCGGATTCGATCTCCTGGATGATGGCGATGTTTTTGTATTCGTTCTCCACCGCGAAGCGCGCCAGCATCGTGCCCTGGAAGGGATCGATGAAGCAGATACGGAAGTAGCTGTCGTTACCCTCGGTAACCTGGGGGTTGGTGCAGGTCACGCCGATGGCAGCCACGCCTGCGCTCTCGAAGGTCTCAGCAGCAGCGATGGACACGCCGGAGCCATAGGAGCCCAGAACCAGAGACACGTTCTTGGAGATGAGGCTGTTGGCAGCGGAGACGGCCTTGTCGTTAGCAGACTCGTTATCCACCACTTCCAGCTTCACGTTGTAGGTCTTGCCGCCGATCTCGACGGTGGGAGCGACAGAGTTTGCATACTGCATACCCAGCACTTCCTGCTTACCGCCGGCGCCGTTGTCGCCGGTCAGGGGTTCGTAGACACCGATGTAAATGGTGTCGCCAGAGGGTGCGCTGCTGCCGCCACCCTCAGTGGTTGCAGGAGTGCCGCAGGCAGCCAGAGCCAGCGCCATGCATCCTACCAGCAGAAGGGCAAGAATCTTCTTCATTTTTTTACCTCCTTTTCATTTGCCAGACCGTCCGTCTTTGGCGGACGTATGTTCTTTTCTGGCACGGTGCTTATAGTCTACTATAAAACCAACGTTTTTGCAACTTTTTTTTGCGGCTTCCGCGTTCTTTTTCCAAGGTCTTTTCCCCGTTTTCCTCTCACCACTCTACTTCTGCCCTGCCTCCTCCCTCCCTGGCTTTTCTCACCGTGATCTTCCGGTCGATCCGCTCTTTCAGCACCGAAACATGGGAGATGATCCCCACCAGTTTGCTGCCCTCCGTCAGATCCGTCAAAATCCGCACTGCCTGCTCCAGCGCGCCATCATCCAGAGAGCCGAATCCCTCGTCTACAAACAGGGTGTCCAGCCGGGTCCCCCCTGCCGCCGCCTGCATTTCGTCCGCCAGTCCCAGAGCCAGAGACAGGGAGGCCTGGAAAGTCTCTCCTCCTGACAGTGTCTTGACGCTCCGCTCTCCGCCCCGGTAGTGGTCCAGTACGTTCAAATCCAGACCGCTTCGGCTGCGCTGATTTTCCGGGTCCCGTCGACGGCGCAGCTCATACCGGCCTCCTGTCATCCCCATGAGACGCACATTGGCCCGGGCCAAGATCCGGTCGAACCACGTCATCTGGATATAGGTCTCCAGCATGATCTTCTCTTTCCCGGAGATGGTTCCGTTGGCGGTATTCGACAGGGAACGGACCCACCCCCATTTGGTCTCAATATCCTTTTGTTCCCGGACCAGCCGTGATAAAGCCGTCTGGACTCGACGGTTGGTATCGTACCGGGTGAGCAGTTCCTCCCGTTCCTGCCGGGCCTCCTGCTGCGCTCTCCGGTTCTCTTCCGCCTGGGCTGCCAGAGCCTCCAGATCTTCCTCCGGTCCTTCTGCCAGCTGTTCTTCCAGTGCGCTGATCCGGGCATCCAGTTCCCCCACCCGGCGGCTGCAGGCTTCGTAGTCCTCCCGGGCCTTTTCCGACGCAGACTCGGTCAACCGGATGGTCTGGGTGAGCTCCTGCAACGTCGCCTCTGCTTCTTCTCTGGTAGACAAACCCAGACGTTCATTCAATCGGGCCCTCTGCTCCTGCTTCGCTGCGAGCTGGCTGTCCAAAGCAGACACCTGTTTTTCTCCCTGGATGCTCTGTCTCTCGCACACCTTCTCCTGGGCTTCCAGATCCAGCTGCGCTTTTTCCAGGCTCTTCCGCCGGGATGCATCCGCCTTCCAGACATCCACCGCTTGACGCCACGTCCGTTCCTCCTGCCTCTGGGTCTGTTCCTCCGCCTTGATCTTCTCCTCCAGTGTCCCTTCTCTCTCCAGGGAAAACAGGGCTTCTCCCTGCCTCTCTACTTCCTTTTGGGCCGCTTCCACCCGCTCGGTCAAAAGGCCCGCCTGACGGCTGGCTTCCCGGGCAGCCTCCTCGGCAGTCTCCACCTCCTGCTTTCTCCGCTCCAGTTCCTGGCGGGACAATACCTCCTCCTGCAAGACCGCAGGCTGCGGGTGATGGACCGACCCGCACACAGGGCACGGCTCCCCCTCCTCCAGGAAAGACGCCAGGTAGCCTGCCTGTCCATCCAGAAACGCCCGCTCCCACTGAAGATACTGCGTGCGGAGAGAAATTGCCTTCTCCATCGCTCCCCCATACGCTTCCTTCGCCTGGGCCTGCTGCTCCTTCAGCGTGTTCCAATTCCGGAGCCTTTCCTGCAAAGCAGCCAGGCGGGTGCCCCGCTCTGCCAGTCGCTCTTTCTGCCGGTCCAGTTCCAGTTCCCGTCGTTCCAGGCCCTCCAGATGAGACAATTCCTCCCGGGTCTCGCCCCGCTGTTGGGCGATCTGCTTTTTCCGTTCCTCCGCCGTCTGCCAGTCCCGCAGGGCAGTGTCTCTCTCCCGACGCAGCTTCTTCTCTTCCTTCTCTACTGCATCCCGCTCGTGATACAGCAGCAGCTGTTGTTTCTTTTCCGCCTGTTCCTCCCGCATCCGGGGCAGTCCCGTCTCCTTCTGCTTTTGCTCGGTCCATCGCTCCAGCAGGACCTGCTGTCTGGGCAGCAGACTCTCCCGCTCCTCTCTGGCCTTTTGCCATTCCTCCCGGCTGCGGTGAAGACTCTCCCCCTTGCCCAGACGCTGGCTCAGTTGTTCTCCGACTCGTGCTCCTTCCTCCTCCGTCTGGCGCAAAAGGTCCAGACGTTCCTTCTGCCGGTCCAACTCCTCTTTCAGCCAGGACACCACTCGGGCTCCACCCAAGGGCTCCGTCTCTGCCCAGCTTTCCTCCCGTTCCGGTTCCGGGCGGACCTGGTCCAGCTGCCCCTGAATGCTCTGGGTGATGCGCTCGTACTCCCCTTTCCATCGGCTGGACGCTTCCCGCAAAGTGTCTTGTAACTTCTGATATCCTTTTGTGTGGAAAATCTCCCGGAAGATTTTACTGCGCTCCTCTGTCTTGGCCAGCAGCAGCTGCTGAAACTCCCCCTGGGCAATCATCGCCACCCGAGAGAACTGCATCCGGTCCAGCCCCACGATCTCCGTGACCGCTTTGGTCACTTCCCGTACTCCCGTCACCGGTGGCCGCCCATCAGCAAACGCCAGCTCTGCATCCGCTTTTTCCATGACCATCCCCTTGCCCCGCTTGGCCGGGCGAAGATAGTCCGGGTTCCGGCGCACCGTATAGGTGTTTCCTCCGCACCGGAACGTCATCTCCACAAACGTCGGACGGCCTTCCTCCGCAAAACTGCTCCGCAGCATCCCCGGCTCCCGGCTTGTGCCGCTGGCCTCCCCGTAGAGGGCAAAGGCAATGGCATCAAAAATCGTGGTCTTTCCCGCACCGGTGTCTCCCGTAATGAGATACAGGCCCTTTTCTCCCAGAAGGGAAAAGTCCAGCCTGGTCTCCCCCGCATAGGGACCAAAGGCGCACATCACCAAAACAATGGGTCTCATGCTTCTCCCTCCCAGATGGTCTCCATGAGTTCTACAAGGAACTTCTCTTGCTCCTCTCCCATGGGCTGATTATTCTGCAGTTGATAAAAATCCCGGAACAGCTCCAGCGGGGTCTTTTCCTCCGGCCGCTCTGCCCCAAGGATCTCCTGATCCCCCCGGGTTCGCAGGTTATCGTAACTCAGCTGCATTAAATTCGGATACACCGCCCGGAGCTTTCCCACCGCCTCGGGCACATCTTCTTCGTCTGTGAGGATGACGTGCAGATAGTCCTCCACGCAGGTCCCTTCATAAAATGATCTCATCGTGACCGCCTCATAGGTCCCACGGATCTGCCGAAGATCCCGCAAGGGGTGCAGCGGCAACAGTTCCACCGAAACCTTCCCCTTTTCCTCCAACGTCACCAGCACCACAGACTTATGGTGGCTCACCTCTGAAAAGGAATACTTCAGGGGAGAGCCGGCGTAGCGCACGGTCTCCCGACCGATCTTCTGAGGCCCATGGAGGTGCCCCAGGGCAACATAATCAAAGTCCCGGAACAGCTGGGCATCCACCTGGTCCAGACCGCCCACGGACCGCTCCTCCGACTCACAGGTCACCCCGCCCACCACAAATTGATGGGCTACCAGCACATTGCGGCACTTTGGGTCCAGGTCCCACTGAGCAAGAGCCCAGGACACAGCTTCGTTATACTCGGTGACCATTCCCTCCGGGTCCAGGTGGCGGATGACCGCCGGTTTCAGATAGGGTAAAAGATAGATCCGTACTTTTCCCCAGGCATCCTGCAGCTCCAGAACTCCTTCTCCGGGATGATACAAGCTGGCCAAATGGATCCCCTCCTTCTCCAGAAGGCGGCCGCCAAAGCTCAGCCGCTCCGGAGAATCGTGGTTACCGCTGATGGCAAAAACCGCAATCCCTTGTTCGGATAAATGGGTCAGAAACCCGTCCAGCAGGGTGACCGCTTCCGCCGGCGGAATCGGCTTATCGTAAAGGTCCCCTGCCAGCAGGACCCCGTCGACCTTCTTTTCTACAGCCAGCGTCTGGATCTCCTGCAAAATATGACTCTGGTCTTCCAGCATAGAAAATCCATTGACGCGCTTTCCAATATGCAGATCGGACACATGCAGCAACTTCACCGTGGTCTTCCTCCTTACTCTGTCCTGTTCCATATAACAGGATCCATTCTACAAAAAAACGATCCGGAGCGCAAACTTTTACGGCGCGCAAAAAAGGACCGCTTCCAGGAAGCGGTCCTTTTCCAGTTTCAAATCCAAACAAAGTTATGCCTTTTTCTCGGCAACGACCTCGATCTCCACCAGGCCATCTTTGGGCAGCTGCGCCACAGCAAAGCAGGAGCGGGCAGGCTTATGATCCCCAAAATACTGGCCATAGATCTCATTGAACAGCGCGAAATCTTCCATATTCTTCAGATAGCAGGTGGTCTTGACCACGTCCTTCAGCGTCAGGTTTGCCGCCTTCAGAACGCAGCTCACATTCTCCAACGCCTGCACAGTCTGGGCAGCCAGGCTGTGAGCCAGTGCGCCGGTATCCGGAATGATACCAAGCTGGCCGGAGAGAAATACCAGTCCTCCCGCTTCGATCGCCTGAGAATAGGGGCCGATGGCTTCCGGTGCTTTGTCGGTGTACAAAATTTCCATACTGTTCGTCCTTTCCCTTGGTCTTGAAGTCTCTATTATTTTGCGTTCTTCCAGAATCCGCTGTTTGCAAGTGCCCGTCTCAGGGCGGATTCCAGTTGATCCGCTGCTTTCTCCACAGTTTTTCTGGGGGCTGCCAAATTCAAGCGGACATGGGTATCCTGCGCTCCCTCCTCTGGATGGAACCAGAACCCAAAGTCCGGCGCGATCTTACACTCCTCCAAAAGAAATTCCTGGATTTTTTCCGGGGCGATCACTCCGCCGAGGTCCACCCACAGAAGATACGTCCCTTCCAGCGGAGAAATGGTGACCCCCGGGATATCCTCCAGACGCTGCCGCATCAGCTGGTTGTTTCCATGGATCTCTTCTAAAACGGTGTCCAGCCATTCATCGCCCTCTTCAAAGGCCGCTGTCACCGCCACATAATCCAGGGTACTGCCATCCGCTGCGCCAATGGTCTTTTGAAACCCGTCAAACTTCTCCCGGAGGGATGCATCCGGCAGAACCAAAATGGAGTGCTTCACGCCAGCCAGGTTAAAGGTCTTGCTGGCAGAGAAGAACGTAGCAGGGGCGCCCTCTCCCTCCCAGAGGCTGGCCGCAGGGATGTGGGTGTGGCCCGGCATCAGCATATCGTGGTGGATCTCATCAGCCACCACCTGCACACCATGGCGGCGGCAGCAGTCCAGCATGGCTTTCAGTTCTTCCTTCTTCCACACTCTCCCAACCGGGTTATGAGGGGAGCAGAGAAGAAAGACTTTTACGGAATGCTCTTCCAGCTTACGTTCAAAGTCTTCCATATCCACCGTATACACCCCGTGGTCTTCCCGCAGGGGATTGCACACCATAGTGCGTCCGGTGTTACGGATGACACGGAAGAAGGGATAGTAAACCGGCGTTTGGATCATAATTGGGTCCCCCGGTTCTGTGATGGCCTGGACCAGACGGAACAGCCCGGCCACGACCCCAGGGGTCCAGCGGAGCCACTCCTTTTCCAGGTGGTTTCCATGGCGGCGTGCTTCCCATCCAAGGACGCTGGCATAGTACCGCTCCGGAACTCTGAGATACCCAAACATCCCCTGCTCCGCCGCCTGGCGCAGGGCCTGGCGAATACACTGGGGCGTCTTGAAATCCATATCCGCCACCCACATGGGCAGCAGGTCCTCTCGGCCAAAGGTATCCTGCAAAGAATCCCATTTGGCGCAGTCGGTCCCTCTCCGGTCCAGCAGGCTGATCTCCTGCAGAATTTCTCGACTCAAAGTATCTCCTCCCTTCTTTCGAAAAATTGTACCCTACCTTTTCCTCTGATGCAAGAATCTTCTTCCCTTCCGCCAAAACCTTGGGCAGGGAACCAAAACCGCTCCCCTTTCCTCCTCCTCCTTCTTTCATTCTGACGAGACCCTTTCTCCTTTTTCTTCCCCCGTTTCCCTTGCTCCCCCTTTGCTCCCTATGATACAATGAGCCAAAGCAAATCCAATCCAAAGGACGAAATTTTAAAAAACAGGAGGAATCCTCATGAAGTATACCTTCGGTTTGATCGGCGCCGGAAACATGGGCGGCGCTGTTGCCCGCGCTGTCAGCCTGCGCTGCAAGGACGGCATCCTCTCCAATCGTACGCCGGAGAAAGCCCAGGCCCTGGCAGAGGACCTTGGCTTCACCGCCGGCTCCAACGAAGAGGCTGCCCGGGAAAGCCGTTATCTTTTCCTGGGGGTCAAGCCCCACTTGATGGCTGGCATGTTGGCAGATCTCCAGCCGGTCCTGCGCGCCCGCTCGGAACCTCCCATTCTGGTCCCCATGGCCGCCGGGCTGAGCATTGAGCAGATTCAGAACATGGCCGGAGGAGACTACCCTGTCATCCGGATCATGCCCAACACCCCGGTAGCTGTGGGCCAGGGCGTGGTCTTTTATAAAAGCAGCCCCGGCGTCACCCAGGAGATGGAAGCAGGCTTCCTGGCCCTCATGGAAGAGGCAGGAAAGCTCTTCCCCCTGGAGGAATCTCTCATGGATGTCGGCGCAGCGGTAGCAGGATGCGGCCCTGCCTACGCTTATCTGGTCATGGACGCCATGGCCGACGGCGGGGTGGCCTGCGGTCTGCCCCGTCCGGACGCCATTCGCTTCGCCGCCCAAACCCTTCTGGGGGCTGCCCAGATGGTACTGGAAACCGGGAAGCACCCGGACCAGCTGAAAAACGAAGTGTGCAGCCCCGGCGGCAGTACCATCCAGGGCGTGCGCACCCTGGAGCAACGGGCCGTACGCGCCGCTATGATGGACGCCGTCATCGCTGCCAGCGAGAAGAACGCCGCGTTGGGAAAATAACTTTTGGGTCCACAGAAAAAACAAGGCACGCTGTCTCAGGACAGCGTGCCTTGTTGCACTTTCGTCTGTGATTACATTTTTTCCGGTGCGGAAACACCCAGAAGACCCAGGCAGTTGGCCAACACCGAGCGGACACTATCGGCCAGCTTCAGGCGGGCAGCCAGGACACCCGGCTCTTCACCCTTGATGCGGCAGGCGCTGTAGAACCGATGGAACTCCCCGGCCAGCTCAATAAGATAGCGGTTGATCCGGGAGGGATCATAGTCCCGGGCAGCGGTACGGATTTCCTCCGGCAGACGGGCCAGGGTACGAACCAGGGACTTCTCCTCTTCCGTAGCCAGCAGGTCTGCGGTAATGGCAGCAGCGGCGGGCACCTGATGTCCTTCTTCTGCCAGGCGGGCAATGAGGGTGCAGATCCGGGCATGGGCGTACTGCACGTAGTACACCGGATTCTCGCTGTCCTCCCGGACGGCCAGGCCCAGGTCAAAGTCCACAGGGCTGGTGGCGGAACGGGAGTTGAAGAAGTAGCGGGCCGCATCCACGCTGACTTCGTCCAGCAGATCATGCAGGGCAATCGCCTTGCCGGAGCGCTTGGACATCCGGACCGGCTGGCCGTCCTGCAGCAGGTTCACCAGCTGCATCAGCACCACCACCAGGCGGTGGGAGCCGTCCAGACCCAGGCCATCCAAAGCAGCCTGGAGACGGGCCACGTGACCATGGTGATCTGCACCCCAGACATTCACGACCTTGTCAAAGCCGCGGACCTCCAGCTTGTTTCTATGATAGGCAATATCCGCAGCGAAGTAGGTATAGAATCCGTTGGCGCGGCGCAGAACGTCGTCCTTCAGATCCAGCTTATCCACCTGCTTCTGGCTCTTTCCTTCTGCCAGGAACTTGTTCTTCAGCAACTGAGAGGTGTTGAGCCACAGAGCGCCGTCCTTCTCGTAGGTCCAGCCCTTTTCGGTCAGCATGGCCACGGTGTCTGCCACGTAGCCGGAGGAATGCAGGGAGGACTCATAGAACCACTGGTCATACTCGATCCGATAGCGGAGCAGATCTTCCTTCATCTTGGGGATGTTATGCGCCAGACCGAACTGGGCCAGCGCTTCCAGACGCTTCTCCTGGTCTGCGTCCTTGAAGCTGTCTCCGTGCTTCTCATAGAACTTCTGGGCCAGGTCCTTGATATCCTGCCCGTGATAGCCGTCCTCGGGGAAGGGATAGTTCTCTTCCCCCAGAATGATCTGAAAATATCTGGCTTCCAGAGAAACAGAAAACTTATGGATCTGGTTACCTGCGTCGTTCACATAGAACTCCTTCCAGGTATCACAACCGTCCCGCTGGAGCACGTTGGCCAGGGTATCGCCCAGCACGCCGCCACGGGCGTTGCCCATATGCATGGGGCCGGTGGGGTTGGCGGAAACAAACTCCACCATCACCTTTTCTCCCTTGCCGTCGTCGCCCTTGCCGTAAAGTTCCCCTTCCTTCTCGATCTCTGCCAGTACGTCCCCATACCACTTGGGACCCAGGCGGAAGTTCAAGAAGCCGGGGCCTGCAATCTCCACGGATGCAAAAATGGTGCCCTGCAGGTCCATATGGTCCACCAGGATCTGGGCGATCTCCCGGGGATTCTTCTTCAGTGCCTTGGCCCCTGCCATGGCGAAGGAAGAAGCGTAATCGCCGTTCTGGGGGTCCTTGGGGATCTCCACCGAGCCCCTTACCTGCGCGCCGCCGGGCAGAAGGCCCTCTTCCGCAGCCGCTTCATAGGCCCGGTTGGTCAGTTCTGTTACCTGTTCTTTCGCGTATTGAATCAAATTCGCCATACACTGCGCCCTCTTTTCTCTTGATTTCGTTTCGTCCCGTCTTTACTGGCCGGCGACGGAAGCCCCCGGCACAGGCTCGGTCACATGGATCTCAAAGGAGTTTTCTCCGATCTTTTCATTGTCCACTTCCAACGCATATCGAATCTCCAGATCCCCTCCGGTGGCCCCGATGTCCGCCCAGGCTTTCCGGGTATTCACGCCCAGCATCAATCCGCCATAGGGCGTCTCATACAGGGAAACGTGCCGCTCCCCCTCCTGAAAAATCATTTCGGAATTCAGCGTCCCTTCCCGCCGAAGGGTAATGCGGTCCTTCCCGATGCAGAAGGTCGTAATGGTCCCCTCCAGACCGGTGAGCTCGCTCTCAGGATAAATCAAAGAATATCCATCCGCTTCGTCTCCCATCAGAATGCCCTGGGTGACCAGTTCCATCACCTCTTTCTGGTCGGAGTCTCCGTTTTGCACGCCTTTGATTGAAATAATAACTGGTTTTTTCATGAACTATCTTCATCCGTTTCCTTTTTTGCTGAGCATCGCTCAAATGTACGTTATTATACTCTTTTTTTCCTCGGATAGCAAGGTTCCCCCCTCATGAACGCCCACAAACTCCCATGCAGATTCCACCATAATTTCAGCGGAATGACTTTGACTTTTTCGTGCAATCCTTCTATAATAGATGGACAATATGGCGAGTACCACTTTCCCGCCTGTTTGCTTACAATACATTGGACGCATCTTTTCGGCCCAATCACCCGCTGAATACAGCGCAAAGATCTGTTCCATCCTATCGCGAGGAGGTAATGGTATGCAGCTGGAACTGACCAGAAAGGAATTCCGGCGTCTGCTGGACATGGCATATATTGGAAACTGGATCCTGAACTCCACCCGAGGCGAAGACCGTTTCCAGGACTACGACAAAGTGGAGAGTCTGCTCTTTGAAAAGGCACGACAAGAAGGGATGGATATCCTGGCAGAAACCTACCGGGGTGAGACCATTCCCTCCCGTGCCTTCGTGGAGGGTGGGATCCACGAGGCCATCATGGACTACGAAAATAACGTCTTCTTTGACATCCTGGCAGAAGATCTGGCCCGGAGAGACATGAACGACGCCCCCATCGACGAGAGCAACTATGCCGAGCTGACCCAGCGCATCGAAGCCTATATCAACGAATTTGAAGAAAACGGTACGGACAATATCCTGGTGGACATCGACTCTGCCCCGTGATCTCCCTCCAGACCAGAACAGCCGCAGAATCCCATGAGATTCTGCGGCTGTTTTTTCGTAACGCAGGCGCTTCTTACAGCTTACCCTGTAAAAACCGGGCCTTCAGGTCCAACACCTTTTCTTCGATTTTGGACATGGTGTCTAAAAATGCAGGGTCCTCCTGGCCGGTGGGATCGTCCAGCCCCCAGTCCTCCCGATGCAGACAGGGAAGGTTCGGGCAGGACACGTTGCATCCCATGGTCACCACCACATCCACCGGCGGCAGCTCCTCCAAACGCTTGGAACGCTGGGTCTGCTCCATGTCGATCCCATATTCCTGCTTCATCAGTCGGACCGCATCCTGGTTGATCTGCGGCTTGGTCTCCGTCCCGCCGGAGCAGCTTTCAAACACCTCTCCGGCCAGGGCTTTCCCCAGAGCCTCCGCCATCTGGCTGCGGCAGGAATTGTGCACGCATACGAAGGCCACCCGAGGCTTTCTCTCCCCGGCGCCGATCATACGCCCTGGGCCTCTTTCAGCAGTTCCGCTGCTTCCTTGCTGCTCAGCACCTTCCCGTCGATCACCAGGGCAGGGGTCGCCATCACGCCGTAAGAGGCGATCTTTACAAAGTCCGTCACGTGCTCCACAGCAGGTTCCATGCCCAGCTCCTTCATGGCGGCCAGCACAGAAGCCTCCAGCTCATTGCAGCGGGCACAGCCGCCCCCCAGGACCTTCACCGGACGGCTCTCTTCCTGGACCGGCCCACAGCCGCCGGAGCAGCCACAGGAAGGCGCAGCCTTCTCTTCCTTTTTCTTTCCAAACCCAAACAGTGCCATGTTTGATTCCTCCTTAATCGTTTGTATGTTCCTTGCTGTCTCAGACAGCAAAATGACGACAAGTTCTTTCCCTTTACAGCAGTATATTTTGCAAAAGATTGAAACAGTATCCCACCAAAATGATCCCAATGGTGCAGATCGCTACAAAGGTCCCAAGCAATCTGGGCTTTACTGCCTTGCGGAGCATCACCATGGACGGTACACTCAGGGTGGTGACCGCCATCATAAAGGCCAGTACCGTCCCCAGCTGGGCCCCCTTCCCCAGCAGTGCCTCCGCCACGGGAATGGTGCCGAAGATATCCGCATACATGGGGACCCCGATCAGGGTGGCCAAGGTCACCCCAAAGGGATTGCTGCTGCCCAGGACCGTCTGAATCCACTGCTGGGGAATCCAGTTGTGGATCACTGCGCCGATCCCAACACCAATCAGGATAAAGGGAAACACCTTGCGGAATGTGGCCTGGACCTGATCTCTGGCATAGGTCAGCCGGTCCTTCTTCGTCAGGGTGGGAGAGTCCAGGTCTACGCTGCTGGCAGAGCGAATGAACTCCTCTACATACTCTTCCATGTGAAGTTTCTGGATGAGTGTCCCGCCCAGGACTGCGATCACCAGACCAACCACCACATAGACCACTGCCACTTTTGCGCCGAAAATGCTCATCAGCAGCACCAGGGACCCCAGGTCCACCATGGGGGATGAGATCAGGAAGGAAAAGGTCACCCCCAGCGGCAGCCCTGCGCTGGTAAAGCCAATAAACAGCGGGATAGAGGAGCAGGAGCAGAAGGGGGTCACAGTCCCCAGCAAGGCTGCGATGATGTTGGCCCAAATGCCCTGAAAACGCCCCATGATCTTTTTGCTCCGCTCGGGGGGAAATAACTTTGAATGTACGAGATCACAAAGATCAACAGGCAGAGCAGCACTGTGATCTTCACCACATCATACAGGAAAAAGTGAAGACTTCCCCCTGCCCGGCTGGTGAGATCCACGCCCAGCGCTGAGAGGCCCTGGCCGATCCCGTCGTTGAGCCACTTCATCCCCAGAACCTGGTCCTGGAGAAACCGTCCAATGGTTTGCAGTAATTCCATCGTATCTCTCCTCCTATCATATCAAAAAATTGATATGTTCTTCAAAATAAAAGCCACTCTGCCAAACGCAGATGGCATTTATTTTCCGCAGCAGCAGGTGGTACCCTCTCCTTCGCAGCAGGCCGGTGTAGTGATCTCCCGCAGAAGAGCCATCGCTCTCTCGCTGCCCTGAGGACTGATCCGGTAATGGGTCCACTTTCCCTCCTGCCGGCTCTCAATGATGCCGGACTCACAGAGGATCTTCATATGGTAAGACAGAGAAGACTGCCCGATCTCCATCTCGTCGATAAGCACACAGGCGCACTTTTCTCCGCTCCGAAGGAGGTCTAAAATCGCAAGGCGCTTTTCATCGCAAAAGGCCTTGAACACTTTTGCGTTCTGCTGATACTTCTCGTGCATACTGCGCCTCCTCACATCAACTTTTTTTGATATGAGGAGTATACACCCTTCCATCCCCCTTTGTCAACACAAAATTCCCCGCCGTCCATGGCGGGGAATTTTCTTCTCTCAGGTCCGGCGCATCCAAGCCAGGACAGGACGTTCCTCCTGCTCCTGATAGTAGGGATAACCGTTCTCCTTGGTACAGGCATCCTCCGGCAGCACCCTTTCCTGGGGATCGCTCTCCAAACAGCATCCTTTCCCCCTGGCCAGGGCGCAGCGGGGATAACGGGGACACTGGAAGCGATAGCAAACAAGTTTTTCTTTCATCCTGGTCTCCTTACTTTTTTATCTTCAATCGTTCTGCCAGCTGTTCATCCGGGTCAACATATGCGGTCTGATAGGTGGTATAGATCACCATGCCGGGCCGAGACCCGGCCGGTTTCTTCACATACTTGACAGGCGTATAGTCCACGGGGATTTTCTTCCCCTCCCGGCCCTGGGAGAACCACGCCGCCAGCTGCGCTGCCTCCTGCAGGCTGGTCTCGTCCGGCTCCTCCCCCTCGGTCCAGAGGATCACGTGGGACCCATGGATCTTCTGGGTGTGGAACCAATAGTCCCACTTTCCCGCCTGCTTGGTGGTGAGCTGGTCGTTTTGCAGGTTGTTTCGTCCCACAGAGATGCGCAGCCCCGAGGAAGAGCGGAACTCCATGGGCTTGGTCCCAGGCCGCTTCATCCGCTCTTTGGCCTTGCCACGGCGGCGCAGATACCCGGTGGACACCAGTTCCTGGCGAATCTCCTCCAGGTCCCGATCCCCTTCCGCCCGGGAAATGCTGTCCAGGACACTTTCCAGATAGGCCATCTCTTCTCGGCCCTTTTCCAGCTGAATGGTCAGCATCTCTTCCGCCCGCTTCGCCTTGGTATAGGCCTTATAGTACCGGGCCGCGTTTTGCTGGGGCGTCTTTAAGGGGTCCAGGGGGATCTCGATCTCCCTGCACTCCGGATCGTAAAAGTTTTCGGTCACCAAACGCCGAGACCCTTTTTCCATGCGGTACAGGTTCGCGGTAATGAGGTCGCCGCACATGCGGTCGTGCTCCCGGTCCTTGGTGCCCTCCAATTCCTTTTCCTGCAGGGCCATTTTTCGGGCCAGACGGTCCCGGGCGTGGGTCAGGGATTTGATGAAGTCCTGCCCCTTTTGCCGCACCTGTTCTGCTGTCTCCTTGGCGTGGTAAAATCCATCCAGCAGGGCAGAAAAGCTCTCCTTCTCCACACTCTCGGTGGTGGGGCCATATTGGAGGATGGGACGGAAGGAAAAGTCCACCGGCTGCCCCTCCCGCATCAGGAGGGTGGGCTGGTTCTCTCCTGCCGCTGCTTTCTCCACCAGGGCAGTCAGCTTGTCCAACAGGGTTTCCACTCCACGCTCCACGGGAGCATCCACCTCTCCAAAGGCTTCAAAGGCGGCCTCCCGGGCCACCAGGGGAGAAATGCCCGCAAAATGATCCAGCAGAAAACGATCGGCTGGGGTGTCCCCCTTGCTGCTTTCCACCAGTTCCCGCCGGCTCTCTTCATCCAAAGCATCGGGGCGGTACTTCCCTGCCTGGGCTGGAGGCAGCTGATAAAACATGCCGGGCAGCAGCGGGCGGCTTTGGGTCAGGTCTCCCCCTACTCTCCGCAGGCAATCTACGATCCGGTTTTCTCCATCCAGAAGGACCAGATTGGCCCGGCGGCCCATGGCTTCCAGCACCAGCCGGCGCTCCACTTTATCCCCCATTTCGTTGGTGGCTTCCACCACCATCTCCACCAGACGCTCCATGGGCGGCTGACGCAGGGACAGGATCTTTTCGCCGGTGAGATACTTTCGCAGCAGCATACAGAACATGGGCGGCTCCGCCGGATTCTCCCGGGGCAGCTCCGTAAGCTGGATCCTCGGCCGGGCCGGGTTGGCCGACAGCAGCACACGGCACGCCCCGGCAGTTCCCCGCACCTGGAGCAAAATCTCATCCCGGCTGGGCTGGTAGATCTTATCGATCCGCCCGCCAGTTGCCGCCTGGTCCACCTCCCGCAGCACAGCGGACAGGCAAAGTGCATCCATGGCCATTCCTCAGCCCTCCTCTCCATCCATCATCTGCTCAAACAAAAGGTTCAGGCGGTCTGTCTCTCCCCGAAGATAGAGCCAGCCAAAGAGGGCCTCCAAACCGGTGGCCGTCTGGTACTCTCGCCGGGTCGCTGCCTTGGGCAGAGAATGAGGGGCTGTGTTCCGGCCCCGCTTAAAGATCCGCTCTTCCTCCGGTGTGAGATCCGGCAGGATCTTCTCCACCATTAACGCCTGTCGAGGGGCCGCCACATAGCGCAGGGCTGCCCGGTGGAGGGTCCCCGGCGTAAGTTTCCCATGAAGGCACAGCCACGACCGCACCATCACCTCATACACCGCATCCCCCAGATAGGCCAACCCCAGGTTGCTCATTTTCAGCAGGTCCTGTTTTTCCTCATTTAAATGAAAATAATCCATGTTATTGCTCCACTGTGTTTATCGTTTCGTTTGGGGTATTGTATCGCAGATTTCCCTGTCTGACAAGGGCATCTCCTGTGCGCCCACTGGAAGCTCCGGCTCTCCATCGGCCCGGAACCGGAAAACCACATGGGGGCGGCCCCCGAAGGTCTTTATCCCAGCAAAGCAAAAGGCCGCTGGGAGAGGAAAGGGTGCGCCGGGGTTCCACGGGTACGCCAAACAGAAGCTGCCGTCTTCCCGTCGGCACAAAAAAGCCGGTCCGCTTCCACGGCTCTCCTCTCGAAGGATCTCATCCTCTGGAAAAAGCTCTCCGGGATTCTGGATCGTTTTCCATCCTTTCGGGGTAGACTCTCTCAGGCTTTCCCCGGAGAACGCATAGTTCAATTTCACCTGCCCACCCACAATCGGCCAGCAGCCCTGACGCCGAAGATTTTCTATGAGCAGGCTCCGATGGAGGCACAGGCATCCTCTTTCCGGCAATAAAGTGCCCAGATCCCACCGGCGACCGCCAGGACCCAGGAGAAAGCCACGATACAAGCCTCGGTTGGGTCCTGTCACTTCAATGGTGACCTCAACCCTGTCCCCTGCCTCCTTACAGACCATCCTTCCGTTTTCCACAGGAAACCGCTGCTCCATATCCATCCCCCCATCCTAACTGTATGCGGTTTCTTATAAAAAATCCCGCTTTTTCCAAAGCGGGATTTTTGAACCATCAGTCCTCCAGGGGAGCCATTAAGTTTTTGTAGTATCCATCTGCTGTGTACAAGGCCATGACCGGGTTGTGCACAAATACCCGGTCCTTCACGATCAGCGTCGTAGCGGGTGCCTGACTATGCTTATAGAAAAGGCTGTCATGCCCCACGCACAGGCCCACAACGATGTTAAATTCCGTCCCTGCCTCGTTGAGCATCTGGGCTTGCAGCACCGGATTGCACGCCATAGGGCCGGGACCCTGGTGTTCTTCCCCAATCCCTAAATCTGACTTGGGCAGCTCCCCTGCTTTGCAGGCGATCCCATATACCTCGAACCCGTTGGCCCGGAGCATCTTGGCAAAGGTCCGGCTTTCCCGGATGAGAGCCACGCAGGTGGCAATGCCGATCTTCCGATAACCCATACGCTTGGCAAAGATGATGGTCTCCTGGACCCGGGGCCACTTCCGGTAACCATCCGACTCTACCGAGGCAGAAACCTGGGCCAGCTTTCTGTCCTCTTCGTCCTCCTGGTATTGGGCAAAGGCCCTCTCCTTCTGCTGCGGGGTCATGTTTTGTCCCACACAAAACGCAGGATAGGCTTTCTCCGGACTATGGGAATCACACTTGGTCACTCCACAGTCCACGCAGGAATAGATTCGGTCTTGACTCATTTTCTGGCCTCCCGTTCCCGGTCCCACAGAATCAGCTGCTTCAGGCCTTCAATGCCTACACGGATGGAGCGGGTGACATCCTCGTTCTCTTTCTGATCCAGGCCAGCCTTCTGCCGCTCCTGGTTCCAGATCACATGAAACACGGAGCCGCACCGCACTCCCAACGCAGCGCTGGCGGTAAAGAGGGCTGCGGACTCCATCTCGCTGGCCAGAACGCCCAGCCGCTTCCATGCCTCCCATTTGTTCTCCAACTCGTAGGATACCGGCATCCGATGGGGATCGTGCTGCCCATAGAAAGAGTCCTTGCACTGGACCACACCCACATGAGGAGGATAGCCCAACGTCTTTGCCCCCTGCACCAAAGCAGAGAGCACCTCATAGTCCGACACCGCCGGAAACTCGATAGGGGCGTACTCCCGGCTGGCGCCCTCATGGCGCACCGCTCCGGTGGCAATGACTACGTCGCCGCTCTGTACGTCCAGACGGATGCCGCCGCAGGTGCCCACCCGGATGAAGGTGTCCGCACCGATGGCAGTCAATTCCTCCAGAGCAATCACCGCAGAAGGCCCTCCGATGCCGGTGGAGCAAACGCTGACCTTCTCTCCCAGCAGGGTACCGGTATAAATATTGTACTCCCGGTTGTAAGACACATGGACAGGATCATCAAAATGGGCTGCAATGGCTTCGCAGCGGCCGGGATCTCCCGGTAAAATGCAGTACCGTCCCACGTCTCCTTTTCCGCAATGAATATGGAACTGCAGTTCCCGTGCCTCTTTCTTCATTCTTCTGCCTCCTTTTGCCGCTGTTCCTGCGTCTTTTTCCAGGTAAGATACCCCTCCAGGATCAAAGTCGCTGCAACAGAATCTACCTTGTCCTTCCGGTTCTTCGCCCGGATTCCCTGTCCCCCCAAAATCTGGTGGGCAGCCACCGTGGTACGGCGCTCGTCCCACAGGATCACGGGAAGTCCGGTCAGTTCCCGGAGTTTCCCGGCCAGTGCGTCACACTTTTCGGCCCGGGGGCCCACGGTTCCGTCCATATTCTTGGGGTATCCCATGACGATCTCCTGCGCTCCCTGCTTTTCTGCCAACGCCGCCAGCTCAGAAAGCACCACGTCTTCCTTCCGGCTCTTAATCAAAAAGGTCTGGCCTGCCAGAAACCCCGTAGGGTCCGACACGGCAACGCCTGTTCTGGCATCTCCGTAATCAACAGCCATAATTCTCATCATATCACATCCTATGGTAACACCGTATCTTGATGGGAGTATCTTACCGTGCCCTCCTTCCCATTGTCAAGTCCAAGCACGCAGAGCCCCTATGATACATTATATTTATGCGAAATCACCCAAGGAAAATACCTTGACAAAAAAGACGCGCCTATGGTAGAATAGGAACACCTATGAAAAGGGCTTATTTTTTGTGCGCATATTACGGTATATTCGCGCAAACCCTGGACCATTTGGACATAGGGAGGCAAACGAGGCCGATCCTACCGTATGTTTCTGTCATGCATTTTTTGACAGAGTATGCCCGCCGGGATCGGAATCGCCTGAGAACCAGACGAAGTGCCGCTCTCCGGCGTTTTTGTTTTTCTCAGGGCCGAACATCGTAAAGGAGGTGCCGCAACATGGCAAAAGCCGGCGCACGGGTGAAGATCACCCTTAGATGCAACGAATGCAAACAGCGCAACTACAACACTATGAAGAACAAGAAGAATACCCCTGACCGCTTAGAGATGAACAAGTACTGCCCCTTCTGCAGAAAGCACACCGTTCACAGCGAGACGAAGTAATGATGACACACATTCCCTGTAAGAAAGAAGGGTGGAACTGAATGTCTGAAAAAGAAAAGATGAACCAGGACGCAACCGCAGAAGGAACATCCGTCGAGCGTGTCAAGGAGACAAAGGCAGCAAAGCCCAAGAAGGACAAGGCAAAGGCCGAGAAGGACAAAAAGCCCGGCTTCGGCAAGCGCCTGGGCCGCTTCTTCCGCGAGCTGAAGGCTGAGCTCAAGAAGGTCAGCTGGCCTACCCGGGCCGATACCTTGAAGAAGACGGGCATCGTGATCGTCTGCGTCATCGTCGTGGGTATCATCGTCTGGATCTTCGATGGCATTGCAAGCTCCGTCATCGACGCTCTCCTCTCCCTCTTCGGTCGTTGAAGATAGGTGAATCAAAATGGCTGAAGACGCAAAATGGTATGTGGCGCACACCTATTCGGGTTATGAAAACACCGTAAAAGCCACCATCGAAAAGGCCGTAGAAAACCGCAACATGGGCGACCTGATCCTTTCGGTGAACATCCCCATGGAGACCGTCACCGAAATCACCGACTCCGGCACCAAAACCGTGGAGCGTAAAGTCTTCCCCGGCTACGTGCTGGTCAAGATGGTGATGACCGATGAAACCTGGCACCTGGTGCGCAATGTGCGCGGTGTGACCGGTTTCGTAGGGTCCGGCAACAAGCCCATCCCCCTGACCGAGGATGAAATCGCCTCGCTGGGTGTGGAAAAGCGGGAGGTCTTTGTGACCTATCAGGTCGGCGACAATGTCCGCATTACCGACGGCGCACTGGAATCCTTCCTGGGTGTCGTAGAAGAAATCGACACCGAGCGCCAGAAAGTTCGCGTTGTCGTCTCTATGTTCGGCCGGGAAACCCCGGTGGAACTGGATTTGGATCAAATCGAATCCATCTGACCTTACGCTCCGGCGTAAGCGTGGGAGGAGCATCCTTTTGCTCCGTCCAACCACATTTTCAAAATGGAGGTGCTCTAAGTGGCACAGAAAGTAGTAGGATACGTTAAACTTCAGATCCCCGCCGGCAAGGCAACGCCGGCTCCCCCTGTTGGCCCCGCTCTGGGCCAGCACGGCGTGAATATCTCCGCCTTCACCAAGGAATTCAACGAGCGCACCAAGAACGACGCAGGCCTGATCATCCCCGTGATCATCACCGTCTACGCCGACCGCTCTTTCACCTTCATCACCAAGACTCCTCCCGCTGCTGTCCTCATCAAGAAGGCCTGCAACCTGGAGAAGGCTTCCGGTGTTCCCAACAAGGAAAAGGTGGCTACCATCAGCAAGGAAGACGTTCGCAAGATCGCTGAGACCAAGATGCGCGACCTGAACGCCGCCAGCATCGAAGCCGCCATGAGCATGATTGCCGGTACCGCCCGTTCTATGGGCGTTGTCGTCGGCGAGTAAGGCAGGAGGGTAAAGAGATATGTTTAGAGGAAAAAAATATCAGGACAGCGCAAAGCAGATCGACAAGGCCACTCTGTATGATACCGCAGAGGCTATGGATCTGATTGTGAAAACCGCTCCCGCCAAGTTTGATGAAACCGTCGAGCTCCATGTGAAGCTGGGCGTTGACTCCCGTCACGCTGACCAGCAGGTCCGCGGCGCTATCGTTCTGCCCCACGGCACCGGCAAGGTGCCCCGCGTTCTGGTCTTCGCCAAGGGCGACAAGGCTGACGCTGCGAAGGAAGCTGGCGCAGATTACGTGGGCGAGGCCGATCTGGCTCAGAAGATCCAGCAGGAAAACTGGTTCGACTTTGACGTGGTCATCGCTTCCCCCGACATGATGAGCGTCGTGGGTCGTCTGGGTAAGGTTCTGGGCCCCAAGGGCCTCATGCCCTCCCCCAAGGCCGGCACCGTGACCCCCAACGTGGCCAACGCTGTGAAGGAAGCCAAGGCTGGTAAGGTTGAGTATCGTCTGGACAAGACCAACATCATCCACTGCCCCATCGGCAAGATCTCCTTCGGCCCCGAGAAGCTGGGCGAGAACTTCAACACCCTCATCGGCGCTATCATCAAGGCTAAGCCCGCTGCTGCCAAGGGCACCTATATCAAGAGCTGCGTGATCGCCTCTACCATGGGCCCCGGCATCAAGGTCAACGCCGCCAAGCTGGGCTGATTTCCCCATCTTTCTCTTATTTTCGTTATCATTTTCCGGAAAGGCGCTTGACAGCGCCTTTCCGGAATGGTAAAATATCAATCGCGGTCCAAAGACAGCAGGTGTTCCATAAATCCTGCCGAGGATGCAGTTCATAGTTTCTATGATTGCTTCATGTCCTTGTGTCTTTTGGCGCAGGGACGTTTTTTCTTTGGTTCACTTATTTACAGGAGGTGAAACAACAGTATGCCTAACGCAAAGATTCTCAGCGAGAAACAGGCCATCGTCGCTTCTTTGACCGAGAAGTTCCAGAATGCCGCCGCCGGCGTCGTCGTGGACTACAAGGGCATTACCGTGGCAGAAGACACCGAGCTTCGTGCGGAGATGCGTAAGAACGGCGTGGAGTACTTCGTCGTGAAGAACACCCTGGCCCGTTTCGCCGCCAAGAACGCTGGTTTGGACGATCTGTGCGACGTTCTGGAGGGTACCACTTCCATCGCTATCTGCGAGGGTGACCCCGTTGCTGCCGCTAAGGTCGTTTCCGAGTTCTCCAAGAAGCTGGCTGCACAGAACAAGTTCTTCGTCAAGGCCGGTTTCGTGGACGGTAAGGTGATCAACCCCGCAGAGGTCAAGGCTCTGGCCGATCTGCCCAGCAAGGAAGTCCTCATCGCTACCGTGCTCGGTACCCTTATTGCTCCCATCAGAGGTCTGGCTACCGTCCTGGACGCCAACATCTCTGGTCTGGCTCGCGTCATGCAGGCCATCGCCGATCAGAAGGGCGAGTAATTTCCTTCGTTCGGTTTCCTAAACACTTAAAACAAAAAATATCTTAACTTTACTATTTGGAGGTAACTACTATGGCTAGCGAGAAGATCACTGCTATGATCGAAGAAATCAAGACCCTGACCGTTCTGGAGCTGTCCGAGCTGGTTCACGCTCTGGAAGACGAGTTCGGCGTGTCCGCTGCTGCTCCTGTTGCTGTTGCTGCTGCTGCTGCTCCCGCTGCTGAGGCTGCTGCTGAGAAGACCGAGTTCGACGTCGTGCTGGCAAGCTTCGGCGACGAGAAGATCAAGGTCATCAAGGCTGTCCGTGAGATCACCGGCCTGGGCCTGGCTGACGCTAAGGCTGTC
>NZ_JAXDRS010000038.1:0-15947 GCF_034090835.1 Evtepia sp. | reverse complement strand
GGTGGGCGACGTGAAGGGCCTGCTGCTGCTGGACGTTACCCCCCTGTCCCTGGGCATTGAGACCATGGGCGGCATCAACACCAAGCTCATCGAGCGCAACACCACCATCCCCGCTAAGAAGAGCCAGATCTTCACCACCGCTGCTGACAACCAGACCTCCGTTGAGGTCCACGTCCTCCAGGGTGAGCGTGAAATGGCACAGTATAACAAGACCCTGGGCCGTTTCCAGCTGGATGGCATCGCTCCCGCCCGCCGCGGTGTGCCCCAGATCGAGGTCACCTTCGACATCGACGCCAACGGCATCGTGAACGTCTCCGCTAAGGACCTGGGCACCGGCAAGGAGCAGCACATCACCATCACCTCTTCCACCAACATGTCCAAGGAGGACATCGACAAGGCCGTGAAGGAAGCTGAGCAGTTTGCTGCAGAGGACGCCAAGCGGAAGGAAGAAGTGGACACCCGCAACCAGGCTGATCAGATGGTCTATCAGAGCGAGAAGGCCATCGAGGAGATGAAGGATAAGCTGGACGCTTCTGAGATCAGCGAACTGGAAGCAGAGGTGAACAAGGTGAAGGAAGCCCTGAAGGGCACCGACACCGAGGCCATCAAGGCAGCCACCGAGAGCCTGACCCAGGCCTTCTACAAGGTCAGCGAGAAGATGTATCAGCAGTCCGGCGCCCAGGGCCAGCCTGGTCCTGACATGGGCGGCGCAGGCTTTGGCGGCCAGCAGCCCGGCGGCAACCCCAACAAGGGTCCCGACGACGTGGTGGACGCTGACTACACTGTGGTTGACGATCAATAATCGAATCCAACGCCAAGACCGCGGGGGACAGGATTTCCTGTCCCCCTGCTTGTGTGAGGTGAGTGAACTATGGCAGATCAGAAAAAACGAGATTACTATGAAGTCTTGGGGGTCAAAAAAGGGGCCTCCGACGCCGAACTGAAAAAAGCCTACCGGAAACTGGCCAAGCAGAACCACCCGGACCTGAACCCGGGAGACAAAGCGGCAGAAGCCCGGTTTAAAGAGATCAACGAAGCCTACGAGGTCCTGTCCGACAAGGAAAAGCGGGCCAAGTACGACCAGTTCGGCTTTGCCGGCGTAGACCCCAACTTTGGCGCCGGCGGCCCGGGCGGCGGCTTTGGCGGCTTCGATATGGGGGATATTTTCGGCTCCTTCTTTGGGGGCGGCTTCGGCGGCTTCGGTGGCGGCGGCCAGACCCGCACCGGTCCTGCCAAGGGCAGCACCGTTCGGACCTCTCTGAGCCTGACGCTGGAGGAAGCGGCCTTTGGCTGCGAGAAGGAAGTGACCATCCAGCACGTGGAGCCCTGCGATACCTGCGGCGGCAACGGCTGCGCCCCGGGTACCACCCCGGAGGTCTGCCCTGAGTGCCATGGCTCCGGCCAGGTGCGGATGCAGCAGCGGACCATGTTCGGCACCATGTCCACCACCACCGTCTGCCCCAACTGCCGGGGCGAGGGCAAGATCATCCATCAGCCCTGCAAATCCTGCGGCGGGACCGGGGGTGTGCGGCGGCAGAAGAAGGTCTCCGTCAAGATCCCCGCAGGCATCGACAACGGCCAGGCCATCTCCGTGCGGGGCCAGGGCGACATGGGCCGCAACGGCGGTCCGGCCGGCGACCTCATCGTGGGCATCAACGTGAAGCCCCACGCCCGCCTGCGCCGGGAAGGGGCCAACATCTTTCTGGACCAGACCGTGTCTTTCTTCCAGGCCGCCATGGGCGACGAGGTGGAGATCCCCTCCCTGGACGGTAAGGTGAAGTGCAAGGTGGAAGCAGGCACCCAGCCGGGGACCACCCTGCGTCTGCGGGGCAAAGGCGTGCCCATCCTCAACGGCCGTGGCCGGGGCGACCAGTTCGTCACCGTCCGGGTGGAGGTGCCCAAGAGCATGAACCAGGCCCAGAAGGAGGCCCTGCGGAAGTTCGCCGAGGCTATGGGCGAGGGGAACCCCACCTCTGAGGGGGGTGAGTCCGGCGAGGAGAAAGGATTTCTCCATCGCCGGAAGCGGAAGTGAACCGCGAAAGAAGCGAAAGAGACCATGACACCACCCCGCAGAGGGGGAAAGGATAGCAACCATGTTTCTTGCAGACTGTCACACCCACTCGATCTGCTCCCCGGACGGCAACGTCCCCATGGCGCAGATGGCTCAAAAGGCCTATGAGTATGGGTTAACCACCCTGTGCCTCACCGACCACTGCGACTTGCTCAGTCTGGAAGGGGAGCGCACCCTGGAGTACGACTGGACGCCGGTGCTGGAAGAGCGGAAGAAAATGCTGGACGCCGTAGGGACCAAGATCGATCTGCCCCTTGGCATTGAGTTTGGCATGGGTTTTCTCTTCCCTGAGGCGGCGTCCAAGATCCTCAGTCAGCCCGGGCTGGACTTTGTCATTGGGGCAGCCCACAACCTCAGCGAAGAGGCGGGGGGAAGGGACTTCTACTTCCTGCCCTATGAGACCCTGGACGACTGCTACAAGGCCCTGGACGATTACTTCCAGTCCCTCATGAAACTGGCGGCATGGGACGGCTATGATGTGGTAGCCCACATCATCTATCCCCTGCGGTACATGAAGGGAAACTACCCCACCCCGCCGGACCTCTCCCGCTACCGGGATCAGATCCGGGAGGTGCTCCGGCTGGCCATCGCCTCTGGCCGGGGAATTGAGATCAATACCTGGAAGGGCCAGACCCTGACCGAATGGATCCCCATTCTGCGGGACTATAAGGAACTGGGCGGCGAGATCATCACCGTAGGGTCCGACGCCCATGCCACCACGCCCATCGCCCGGGGGATCCCCCAGGCCTACGCCATCATGCAGGACTGCGGGTTCCGGTATGTGGCGGTGTACCACGAGAGAAAACCGGATATGATCCGGCTGAAATAAAGGATACAGGAGGATACCACCATGATTGCACTGGGTTCCGACCACGGCGGCTTTGACCTGAAAGAACGGGTGAAGGCCTATCTGGACAAAGAGAAGATTGCCTATCAGGACTTTGGGTGTGACAGCAAGGAGAGCTGTGACTACCCGGTCTTTGGCAGAGCAGCGGCAGAGGCGGTGGCCTCCGGGGCGTGCGACCGGGGCATCGTGATCTGCACCACCGGCATTGGTATTTCGATTGCGGCCAACAAGGTCAAGGGCATCCGGTGCGCACTGTGCAGCGACCCCCTGTCTGCGGAGATGACCCGCCGCCACAACGACGCCAACATGCTGGCCATGGGCGCGGGGATGGTAGGCCCCAACCTGGCCGAGCGGATCGTGGAAGTCTTTCTGACCACGGAGTTTGAAGGCGGCCGTCACGCCCGCCGGGTGAACCTGATCACCGACATGGAAAAATAAAAGACAGGTCAACCGATTTTGTGCATCTTTTAAAAAGGAAGCGCAAAATCGGTTGACTTTTTTGTTCAAAAGAGATATACTGAGGGTGGAAGAAAAGGACCAATTTTTCAGAAGGCCATGGAAACCGTCACGACCCCGGAAAGGAGGGGACAGTGATGAAGCTCTATTCCATTCGTGATCATCCGGAATATATTCCGGCTATGCTGGAAAGCTTGGAGAACCATTGGCCTGCCTGTATGCCCTGGATCAAGAAACATATGGAGCAGGTCATGGCCACCAAGGGGCCTTTGCCTGACGCCTATATCGCCGTGGAAGACGGCGCTGTGGTGGGTGGCTATACCCTGGCGATCAAAACCATCCTTTACAGCGAGAAGAAAGGACTGTGGATCACCACCCTGTACGTGGACCCGGCCTACCGGGGGCAGCACCTGAGCCCCCAGATCATTGCCCACGCCCGGCGGCGGGGCGGAGAACTGGGATTTAAAAAGATTTATCTGGCTTCCGAGCACAGCAATTACTATGAGAAGTATGGGTTCCATATCATCGGGCCGGACGCCTGCGCCTGGGGGGAACCCACCCAGATGTTTGAGAACACCACCCTTCCGGGTGGCAGGATAACCGCAGCCTGACAGGCGGCACGCAAAAGGCAAACAAGGGAAAATGAAAAACCGGTCAGCCCATTCTGGGCTGACCGGTTTCTTTGTCTTAGAGGAAGAGCTCCGGGGTCTTGCGGGGCCAGGAGAACTGGTCTTCCAGCTCAGTTTTGTGGTAGAGGTAGTTGGGGTCGTCGAAGTATTTGGCGCCTCTTCTGCAAAGGCGGACACAGCGGTTGCACTTCATGCAGGGACCGATGAGCTTGGAGGTGTCCTCCCGGTCGATGGACCCCAGGGGACATTCCTTGGCGCAGCGGCCGCAGTGGTTGCAGGCGTCGCTGGTCAGGGGCTTGACCTTGAGGATGTTGATGGGGTTGCCGTGGCGATCCCGGGGGGTATAGTAGGGGCCCACGGGGTTGTTGCCCTTGACGAAGACCGGTTCGTGGTGCTCGAAGGAGGCCACCTTGATCACCTTGTCCAGCACCTGGTCGGCAAAGCCGGAGGCGATGGTCAGGTCGCTGATGTCCGGGCGGCCTGCGTTCTGCGTGCGGGAGAAGGCGTGCTGGCAGGAGAAGGCAGCGCCTGCCATGGTGCGGAACCCGCCCTCTTCCAGGGTGTTGCGCAGTTCCATAAGGGCGTCATCGTAGTTGCGGTTGCCGTAGCAGACCACGGGGACCGCCATGGCGCCGTTGCCCTGGACGGAGGCCACAAACTTGATGAGCAGGTTGGGGACCCGTCCGGCATAGACCGGGGTGCCGAAGACCACCAGGTCTCCTTCGGAGAAGGCTTTGGGCTGTTTTCTCGCGTCGGGACGGGTGAAGTCAAAGGTTTGCAGGGGGACGTTGGCCCGGTCGGCCAGGCGGCGGGCGATCTGAGTAACCACTTTTTTGGTGGTATTGGTCGCGCTGAAGTAGGCGGCCCATACGGTGTTTACAGTCATGATGCAGGGTTCCCCTTTCTGTGCGTTTTTTTACTATTATAAAGGAATCTGGGGAAAAGTAAATAATTTGGAGAAAAAAGTCAGAGGGGAAATATCCTGTGTTCCGTGGTTGATTTTTTAGAGTGGCTTCCATATAATATAGTCTAAACCGTGCCTGTGTCGAAGGTTGGATTTTTTTGCCTTTTACAGAGGAAAATCGTGGAAGTGTACGCCCCTGTTCCCCCCCCTGACGGGAGAGAAGGGGAGTTTGATTTCTACTTGCGGACAGAAGAGGCCGATGCCTGCTCTGCCCGGGAAAGGAGCTCGGTATGAAAGAAAAAAGCATGGCAGCGGGTCCGCAGAGCGAAGACGCCGGCCTGCACAAGGAAAAGAAACTCAGCCGCGGAAAGCGGGGCGTCCTCATTGGATGCCTTGTGGCTGCGGTTTTAGTGGTGGGGTATTGCGCTCTGTGTATGGCTGGGAACAAGGGGGTCATCTACCCCAATGTGACCGTCAGCGGAGTGGAGCTGGGCGGCATGACCTGTGAGGCGGCGGGGGCCGCCCTGCGGGAGGCGATGTCGGCAACGGCCCCGGAGGAGGACCGAGGGGTGCTCTTTGCCCTGGACCCTCCGGAAGGACAGCCGGTCACGGTGAAAGCCCCCCTCTCCAGCACCCAGGTGGACTGCGGAGAGACTTCCGCCCGCGCCTGGCAGGTGGGCAACAGCCAGCCCTTCCTGGCCCGGGGCGGGATCTATCTGAAATGTCTGCTGGCAGGGGAGACCGTCCTGCCTGCCTATGGCAACAGCGAGAAGCTGGAGGAGATCCTGAGCCAGATGGATGAACAGGTGGGCTACGCTGCGGTAGAGAGCAGTTGGGAAAAGACGGAGACCGATCTGGTCCTTACCAAAGGAAAAACCGGCTACCTGATCGACCGGGACAGCCTCCGCCAGGAGATCTTCCGGCGGATGGGCAGCGGGGACGTGGTGGAGCTGGAGGGCAGCCAGCCGCAGTTCACCGTCCCGCTGAAGGAGGTCTATCCGGAGGTGCTGGACCTGAAGGCTATTTTGGGCGAAGTGGAGCAGCCGGTGCAGGACGCCGTGTTTGACAAAGCCGGCAAACGTTTCCAGGTGGACCATGTGGGCATCACCTTTGACCCGGACCAGGCCCAGACAGCCTTTGATGAAATGGCCTGGGGAGAGACCAGGGAACTGCCCCTGACCATCACCCAGCCCAAGACCACGGTGAAGGACCTGACCCCCTCTTTGTATCAGGACACCCTGGGCAGCTGCAGCACCAACATTGCAGGCAGCGCCAACCGGGTGCAGAACATCAAGCTGGCGGCCCAGTTCTTTAACGGGACGATTCTCATGCCCGGGGAGGAATTCTCTTACAACGGGGTCGTGGGCCGGCGCACCGCCGCCCGGGGCTTCCTGCCCGCCCCGGCCTATGTGGGGGGCGAGAGCGTACAGGAAACCGGCGGCGGAGTCTGCCAGGGGTCCTCTACCATCTATCTGGCCACCCTGCGCGCCAACCTGGAGATCGTGGAGCGGTACAACCACGGATATATCACCCGCTATGTGCCCGACGGCATGGACGCCACGGTGTACTACGGAGCCAAGGATTTCCGGTTTAAAAACAATACGCCCTTCCCCATCAAGGTGGTGGGTTCGGTGTCCGGCCGTACTCTGACGGTGAACATCATGGGCACCAAGAGCGACAACATCAAGGTGGAGATGACCAATAAGACCGTGGGGACCACCGGCTATAAGACGGTCTATAAGGTGGACCAGAGCCTGCCGGCCGGGGCCACCCGGGTGAGCGTGACCCCCTACAACGGCTACACGGTGAAGGTGTACCGGAACCTGTATGAAAACGGCACCCTGATCGACACCAAGCTGGAGAGCACCAGCGTATACCGCAGCCGGGATAAGGTGGTCATGGTGAGTCCCGCAGATGCCTACCAGTACGGCATCCCCGGGTATTCCAAGCCTGCGCCCACCCCACCCCCGACCCCCACCCCGCCCCCCACCGAGGGCGAGAGCGCCTGAGAGAGGAGGAGACCCATGAAAAGCAAACTTCCATCCCGCCGGGATATGAAGTTCTACGCCAAGCGGTGGATGCTTCACCCCACATGCCTGCGGGTGACATTGCTGCTGGTCTGTATGCAGATCGCCTTTCTGGGGCTGCGCTTCCTCTTTGGAGGGACCCTGAACTACGCCCTGGTGAACCTGGCCAACTACGGGGATACTGCCTCAGGCATCTACGTGACCCAAGAGGGGATCAGCCTGATCTTCCGGATGGATCTGACCCAGCTGGTGCTGGCCATCCCCATGACCTACGCCCAGATCGCCGCGTTTCTGGGCCTGTCCGCTCTCTTCTTCCTGATTCTGGCGCCCCTGCGGCTGGGGGCTATGGAACAGTACTGGCGGGTACTGCGGGGCGGCCAGCCGGTGGTGTATGACGTGTTCCCCTGGTATCGGGAGGGCAAACGCTTCGGAAAAGCCGTAGTAGTGGAGTTCGTGTTGAACGTGTTTGTGCGTCTGGTGGGCGTGATAGCCATGGTCCCCAGTCTCATGCTGTTCTATATCTTCTACACCACCACCCCCTCCATGGAGGCGTATACCGACCTGAGTGCGATCACCCAGTTTGCAGCGACCATCCTTGCGGTGGCAGCGGTGGTCTTTGCCTTCTGGCTCCACAGCCTGTTTCTGCCGGTGCGGTACTGCCTGGCTGCCCATCCGGAGTACACCCTGGGAGAGACCTTCCGCCGGGGGCTGGCCAGCACAAAGGGGTACCGAGGGCAGTTCTTCCAGTTCCGCTTGAGCTACATTGTGTGGTTCTTCCTGTCTAACTTGACCTATGGGGCGCTGGACTTCTATGTGACCCCTTACACCTCAATGGGCGGCATGGTCTTTGTGCAGGAGGTGGCACGGGCCCGACAGATGGAAGGAGAGGCGCAGCAGCAGCCCCCCTCTCTCTGAGCGGTGATTTCTTTGGGATTCGGAGGGGACCCTGTGGGGTCCCCTCTTTTGTCTGCCTGAAAACGTGGGCAGACTTTGGTTCCATTTTGTAATAGGAGGCAGTTTTATGACAGAGATAGGAAGCATCCGGCGGCCTGTGGTGGCCGGAGCGGGCACCATGGGGGTGACCCTGGCCCGGATCTTTGCCCAGCATGGGTATGAAGTGACCTTGTGGAACCGGCGGCAGAGCTCCCTGGACCGGGCCAAGGAGCGGATCGCCGGAGACCTGGCGGCCCGGGGTCTGTCGGAAGAAGAGGCCGCTTTGGTGATGGCCCGGCTCCGGTACACCACGGATTACGCCGTCTATGAGGAGGCGGACTTTGTGGTGGAGAACATTGCGGAGGATCTGGAGATCAAACGGGCGTTTTTCCGGGAGGTCTGCCAGCGGATCTCTCCCACGGCGCTGCTCACCACCAATACCTCCGGCCTGCGGGTCACCGACGTGGCCCAGGGAGTCACCCATCCCCAGCGGTTCTGCGGGATGCACTGGTGGAATCCCCCGGATCTGATGCCGCTGGTGGAGATCACCAAAGGGGCGGAGACCGGACAGGAGGCAGCGCAGGCGGTCTATGACCTGGCGGTGTCCCTGGGGAAAAAGCCAGTCATCGTCCGCAAGGATATTCTGGGCATCATCGGCAACCGGCTGCAATACGCTGTCATGCGGGAGGCCCTGCATATTATGGCTGAGGGCGCAGCTGGTCCGGAGGAAATTGACGCCGCCATGAAGTATGGCCCCGGCTTCCGCTACGCAGTGCTGGGTCCCCTGGAGACTGCTGATCTTGGCGGCGTGGATATCTTCCAGGCGGTGAGCGATTACCTGCTGCCGGAGCTGAATGCCGACACCCGCAGCCAGGTCCTCCATGACTTGGTGGATGAGAACCGGCTGGGGATCAAAACCGGCCGTGGGTTCTACGACTACGCCGACGGACAGGGGGAAGCGGTCCGCACCCGACGGGACCGCCTTTTCCAGAAACTGTGGGAGATCTTAAAGGAAGAATAAAAAAAGAAGCATCCCGATGGATGCTTCTTTTTTATTCTTCCCTCAGTCTACCATCTGAAAGACAATGCCAATGACGGCAGCTACGGCGATGAACGTGACGGAGGGCAGGTTTTTCAGTTTCGGCAGGTTCATGGCCACCAGCATCCCCACGAACAGGAGAATGGAGGGCCAGTGGAGGGAGAGGGCGCCGCTGTTCCAGGAGAACAGGGAGACGGCACAGATGGAAAAGGCGGCGGCTGCGATGAGCCCCACGGAAGCGGGGCGGAGGCCGTAGAAGAGGCCGGCCACCCGGGGGTCTTTCCAGAGGGAGTTCAGCAGGCGGGAGATGAGCAGGATGATGATCACAGCGGGGGTCACCAGTCCCAGGGGGGCAACGATGCTGCCGGGCAGGCCGGCGGTGACGTACCCCACATAGGTGGCCATGTTGATGCCGATGGGACCGGGGGTGGCCTCGGAAATGGCGATCATGCTGGTGAGATCTCCCGTGGAGAACCAGCCGGTGCGGGCGGAGAGATCGAACAGGAAGGGGACGGTGGCCATGCCTCCGCCCATGGAGAAGAGACCCACCAGAAGGAACTCCCAGTACAGGCGCAGCAGGATCATGCTTTCCCCTCCTTTCGGATGCGGGAGACCACCAGCCCGAAAATTCCAGCGGCGATCACCAGGATGGCCGGAGAGAGCCCCACAAAAGCGGCCAGAAGAAAGACCGTCAGAAAGAGCAGGAAGGTGGGCAGATCCAGCACAGCTTTGCGGTACATCCTGATGGTGCTGTTGATGATAAGGGCGCAGACGCAGGCCCGAACGCCGGTGAGGGCGTGCTGGACCCAGGGGTTTTCCGCAAAGGACCAGAAAAAGGCGGAGATGATGGTGACGATAACGATGGGAGGAAAGAGGATGCCCAGGGTGGCGAAGAGGGCGCCGGACAGGCCGCGGGTACGGTAGCCGCAGAAGGTGGCGGTGTTCACGGCGATGACCCCGGGGGTGCATTGGGCCACAGCGTTCAGGTCCAGCAGTTCCTCGTCGGTGAGCCAGTGCTTCTTTTCCACCAGTTCCCGCTGGAAAAAGGGGAGCATGGCGTAGCCGCCGCCGAAGCAGCTGGCGCTGATCCGGGCAAAGGTGAGAAAAAGGGTGAGATTGTTTGCCATAGAAGGACCCTTTCTTTGGTGCGATGAGTGAAATGGACAAAGATGGTCCGAAAGGGGAAGAACCCCCTTTCGGACGGAAACAGTCTTATGAGCACAGGTCGATGATGACCTGGGTGAAAATCTTCGCAGCGGTGAGCAGGTCCCGGATGCTGGCCCGTTCGTCCGGTCCGTGGAGGTTGGAGACGAAGCCGGGCATGGTAGCGCCGAAGGCCACACCCCCGGGAATACCGTGGACATAGGTGCCTCCGCCGATGGCCAGGCACTGGCTCTTCCGGCCGGAGTACTGCTCGTAGCACTTGGCCAGCACCCGGAGGAAGGGGGAGTCTGCGGGAACATGGTGGGGCGGGTCAAGCTCTCCCTGAATGGAGAATCCGGCCTGGACCATGGCCTCTTCGGTGAAGAGGCGGACAGACTCCTCCGTGCCGCACAGCGGGGTGCGGCAGTCAAAGCGGCCTTCCATCCCCGTGTCGTCCAGGTTGAGGCGGGTGAAGGACAGGGTCAAGGGACCGGAGAGAGCGTCCTCCTGGGCGATGCCGAAGGCCCGGCCGATAAAGTCCCCGTGGGGGAACCAGGAGGCCAGGGTGCGGATGGCCCGGGTGGAGGACCCGTCTGCCAGGGGCAGCCGGGCCAGCAGGGACAGCAGCGCCGTCTGGGCGTTGCGTCCTTCTTCCGGCGTAGAGGCGTGAGCGCCAAGCCCGGTGCAGAGGATGGAGACCCGGTTGTCCTTCCGGGTGAGGGTGAAGGTGATCCCCTGCCAGGGGAGGGTGTCGATCTCGGCCTGGATGGCCTCCATGGTGAGGCCCGCCACCAGGGCGGAAGCCTTGGGGGGGACCATGTTCAGCCGGGGACCGCCGGTGAAGGAGCAGACCCGGGGCAGGGCGGTCTGCTGGGGCCAGGAGGCCCGGAAGGTGGGCTGATAATGCCCCTTCTCAATGTTCACAATGGGGAAGTCCCCGTCCGGAGAAAAGGTATAGGGAGCAAAGGGATGTCTCTCGTAGTACCACCGGATGTCGCGGAATCCGCTCTCTTCGTCGGTGCCTGCGATGAGACGGACGTTTTTGGTCAGGGGGACCTGGAGGTCCTTCACCGCCTTCATGGCCAGCAGGGCGGCGATCATGGGACCTTTGTCGTCGTCGGTGCCCCGGCCGTATATCATACCGTCCAGCACCTTGGGGATGAAGGGCTCCGTGACGGACCAGCCGTCCCCGGCTTCCACCACGTCCAGGTGGCCCAGAATGTGCAGGGCAGTCTCTTCCTGGTTCAGGTCCACCACGCCCACATACCCCTCCAGATTTTCTCCGGCGAGGCCCAGCTCTCCGGCAATGGACAGGAACTCGTCCACGGCGGCGGCAGGCCCTTCTCCGAAGGGCTTACCGGGCTGGGGCTGACCCAGGGTGCTTTCGATGCGGACCAGGCGGGAGACAGCTTCCACCAGCAGGTCCTGCTTGTCGTCAAAATAGGCCCCGATGGGATACTGCTGCATGGTTACGACTCTCCTTCTTCCTGCTTAGCGTTGACTTCGTCCAGATACTTGTAAATGGTGTACCGGGACACGCCCAGATGGGCGGCGACATAGGGCACGGCCCGCCGGTAGGAGAAGGCGTCCATTTCCTTCAGGTGTTCGATGACGCGCAGGCGGTCGGCCTTGTTCATCTCCCGGGCGGGTTTGCCGATGCGGAGGACCGCAGCGTCAAAGAGCTCCCCGATGCCGGTGTCCCGGGGTTTATAGAGGGCGCTGTGGAAATCCACCTCCGTGTGCATCAGGTCCAACAGGACCCGGTTGGCATAGGCCAGGGGAGTGAAGTCGTAGTTGATGCCAAAGCCGAAGTGGTAGTCCTTCCCTTTGATGGAGAAGGTGGTGCTCTTGGTCTGCTGTCCGCTGGGGGTGACAGCCAGGAGGTTCACCACGTCGGAATCCAGGTAGAGGTCCTGCTCTACCCCGGTGACGTCCTGGGTGGAGCCCACGGAGCGGCCGGAGATGTGGCTGTTGTAGATGGCCAGGACAGGGTGCAGGGGATCAGCCAGGTCGTGGATCACGGTTTCGCAGTTGGAGCCGAACATTTCGGCAATTCCTCTTGCCATGCGGTTCAGGGTTTCGAAAGCTTCTTCGCGCGTCATAGGTATCACCTCTTTTGTGAAAATGGGGGTATCATATGATAAAATGCCCTTCCAAACGGAAGGGCATTTTGGAAGTCGGCGATCAGATAAGAGAGAGGACCAGAGTCAGGATCATAAAGACCAGGGCGACCCATTTGGTCCATTTTGCCAGCTTGGCGTCGGCGGACTTGGCCTTGTTCTTGGACAGGAAGGACTCGCTGGCCCCGGCGATGGCGCCCAGACCGGAGTGCTTGCCGGACTGACCCAGAACAAAGACGATGAGAATCGCTCCTGCGAGGAGCTGAAGAATAGAGACGATAATAGTTGCCATGAAGATTTACGTTCCTTTCCCTTTGTATCTACCTGAAACAAGGTCTTTCCATAGAAAAGACCGGCATGGATACGATAATTGTCTAACCTGCATCCTACCACATTCTGCTTGGATTTTCAAGTGTTTTTTCATGGAAAGCGCAGGGAGTGAGGATCACCACAGGGAGAAGAGCATCTTGGCCACTTCGGCCCGGGTGACGGGGGCATTGGGGAAGAGCTTTCCGCCGGATCCGCCCACCACCTTTTGTCCCACCAGGCTGGCCATATGCGGTCTGGCGAAGGCGGGAACAGAGGCTGCGTCAGAGAAGCCGGACAGGGAGGCCTGGGGATGGCCTTTGGCCTGGGTGCGGCCCAGGATGGTCATGGCTTCGGCCCGGGTGATGGAGGACGTGGCGTTGGCCAGCAGCCGACCGTCGCCGCTGCGGCTGCCCTCCATGATGCCCAGGGCGTGGAGGGCTTTGATGGCGTCCAGGTCCCAGGCGGGGATGGCGTTTACATCATCGTAAGGAAGCTGGACCGACTGATAGGCTTTGAGGTCCAGGCCCATCCAGCGGGCGGTCATGAGGGCGAAGTCCCCCCGGGTGATGGACTGATCCGGGCAGAAGCAGAGTTTGCCCCCTACTGTCATGCCGGAGATCACCCCTGCCTGGTGGAGACGGATGGTGTAGGGCGTGGCCCAGTGGTTGGTCATATCTGCGAAGGGGTTGCTGGTGTCCTTGCCCATGAGAGCCACAGAGTCCCGGCCGATGTTGCCGCAGCAGTCAGTGGCGGTGACGGTGACCTGGTGGGACTGGGTGCCCAGACTGGGCAGGGAAGCGGTGAGGGTGCTGCCGTTCCAGGAGAAGGGCACCGCTTTTCCGTCCATGGACACGGTGATCCGGGACTGGTCCAGGGCGTGTTCCGCATTGTCGGAGAGGGAAGCCTTCAAGGTGGTGCCGCTGATCTGGGAAGAGACAACGGGGGCTTTGGTGTCCCAGGCAGCCTGGTTGGCCAGGACCACCTGGTCCAGCCAGAGGGTGCCGGAGGCCTTGCTGCCCTGAATGGTCAGACCCTGGAAGAGGGCGGCGTTGGCGGGCACCGGAGCGGAGACCTGTTTCCAGCCGGTAAAGTTCAGGGTGGTGACCGGCTGGGTGAGGGCTTCGCCCTGGGTTCCCACAAAGTCAGCGGTAAGGGTGTTGCCCGAGTTGTCTCCATAAACCCAGAGAGAGAGGAATCGATGGGTTTCCTTCAGATCCTGACGGGCAGTCAGGGCAGCCTGGCCTTGCCGCATGGTGTAGTCTGCCCGGAGGCTTTGTCTCCCGTACTGCACCTGGGCTGGGGTGGTGTCCAGAGAGAGTTTTGCGCTGGAAGAAGAGAAGTAGGGAGTGGTTCCCTCAAAATCGGACAGGAGGGTGTAGGAGCCGGGGGCATTTACGGTGACCGACAGGGTGACAGCGTAGCGTCCGGCGGCCACTTTGATCTTGCCGGAGGCGGGATTGAGTCCGGCGGTGAACTTGCCGTCAGGGGTGATGGTGCCCAGGGCGGGGTCTGCGGTCCAGGAGAAGCAGCGGTCGTCGCCGGTAAGGGGAATGGTACGGTAATAGGCCGAGGCGTTCAGATCCACGGTCTGGCCGGGTTTCAGGGTCAGGGAGGAAACATTCTTCCCGGTGGCGGCGTTTTTCACATAAATGGCGTCCGGGGTGTCATAGACCTGGATCTTGGTGCTGCCGGAGGCGGTACCGCTGGAAGCGGAGACGGTGTAGACACCGGTTTTGGCCGGCGCAGTAAAGACGCCGCTGTCGCTTACAGCGTTCTCCGGGGAGGACCAGGTGACCGACGAGGGGAAGTCCTTCATGGGATACCAACCGGTATCCACCCCGGAGGCGGTGCACTGGGTGGTGGCGCCGGAGAGGAGGGTCAGGCTGGTGGGAGTGACGTAGAGGGAGGAGGGAACGCCGGTGGGGTCCAGGTTGGACACCAGGAAAATGGCGTTGGTCACTGCCCTCGGCACCCCTTCCGAGGGGCTGTTGATGGTGGTGGAGGTGGTATAGTCCGGGTAGGTGGAGACCATGGTGGTGGACCCGCCGCCATCCAGTAGGACAGCTTCGGAGCAGCCCAGTTCCTTAAGACGCATGGCCACCATTTGAATGGTAGCGCCGATGCTCAGTCCACTCTGGCGGCCGTCAATGGTATAAAAGATTACGCTGCCGTCGGGTTTGACCCCTACGGCGGTGCGGGGAGCGGCAGTCACGCTGTCCAGTCCGCTGGCCACCTTGCCGTTGGAGAGAATCCAGTACATGGCACCCACAGCGCAGTCCACGTCGTTCCAGCGGGAATCGGCGCTGAAGATCTCAAAGTCCATGGAGTCCCCAGGCTGGAGGGAACGCAGCATGTCTTTTAACCAGTCGTTGCCGGTGTTGGCGATGGAGAGGATGTACTTTCCTTCCGGAATGGGGGTGGCGCCGCCGTTGGTCTCAATGACCTGCTCCACTTTGCAGGAGACCATATGGCCAATTCCCAGGTCGTTGGAGGTGGTGAGCTGGGTGACGCCATCGGCACCGGTGACGGGCTTGCCCTCCTGCTGTTTCACCGGGGAGAGGATCACATCGATCCCGGGTTTGGTGTTTTTTGTGGTGGAGCTGAAATCATCGGTAAAGAGGTAGTACCCTCCAGTGGAGCGGATTTTGTTGATCTCCGAGATCTTTAAGGAATAGCCTTTGAAATCGGCCCGAAGGGTCAGCTGGGGGGTGCCGATCACAGCGGAACCATCCGAGCGGAAGCCCAGGGCGTGGAGGTAGGAAGCGGAGGAACGGAGGATGCCGTCGGTGACCACCAGACCCAGCGGGTCGCCGGTGGCCATGACAAAGTAATCTCCGTTGATGCCGCTGAGCACTCGCTGGTCCCCTTTTTCCAGGTCCTTGGCCATGGAATAGACGTTCTGCTTGGTGAGAACCGAGGAACCATAGCTGACCTTGGGGGAGACACTGGGAGAAGGCTTGTACATGACGTAGTTCTCTGTGCGCAGATCCTTGCGGGAGGCGCTCCACATGACCTCTTTGGTAAGGGTGGTCTGGTCGCAGATGGGAATGGTATAGGAATAGATGCGGCTGCCCAGGGCGTCAGAGGCCAGGGCAACGGGGCAGAGCAGGGCCGCGCAGAGAACCAAAGCGGCGGCACGGCGAAGGAACGGTTTCATAAGCGGACTCCTTTTCCTTGTTAGATTGATAAGGTCCCCATTGGGGGTCAAATTGCTTCTTTATTATAACATAAGGAAAGGGGGAAGGAAAGAAGGGAGAAACCGAAGGAAAACAGGAAGAAGAAAAAAGATTTGAAAAAATCAAAAAAGGGGGTTGACATGAGCGGGTAGGGGTGGTATTATACCCAAGCTGTCGCGAACGACAGGCGCGAAAAACTGGAAAAAATCAAGTAAAAAAGTGCTTGACAAGCTCCAAGAGTTGTGCTAAAATACAACTCACGCCTGACGAAACAAAGCGGCGTGCACCTTGTA
>NZ_JAXDRS010000037.1:0-11044 GCF_034090835.1 Evtepia sp. | reverse complement strand
AGGCGTACTTCCTTGTCGTGAATTTCCTCATTGATCTGATGAGCCGTGTTACTGATAGTGAACGCACCTCCAGTTCTGAAAGATAAGCATAAAAAATGGATACCTGAGAAAGGTATCCGCACATAGGAAAAGCAACATCTGCCAGAGATGCTGATTCACCGTATAAACCCCTTCGCTTCCTGCGGGAGGTGAGGCAGGCGGAACCTTCCTACTTTGTTTTACGGCGATTAGTATAGCAGATGGGCTGAGAAAAGTCAATATCTTTTTTATAGAGAGGGGAGGGTTATCCCTGGCGGTGCTGGAGGACCAGGCGGTCGGCGATCATGGCGATGAACTCGGAGTTGGTTGGTTTGCCTTTGGAATTGCTGACGGTGAAACCGAAGTATTTTTGTAGGGTATCCAGGTCTCCTCGGTCCCAGGCGACCTCGATGGCGTGGCGGATGGCACGCTCGACCCGGGAGGCGGTGGTACCAAACTTTCTGGCCACTTCGGGATAGAGAACTTTGGTGACGGCGTTGATGACGTCCATGTCCTCCACGGTCATGATAATGGCCTCCCGGAGGTACTGGTAGCCCTTAATATGGGCGGGGACGCCGATCTCGTGGATGATGGCAGTGACGTTGGCTTCCAGGGTCTGGCGGGCGGAGGCGGGAACGGTGGGATCGGCGCCCTCTTCCAGCCAGTGCTGAGCGGCCAGCAGGCGGACCCGTTCCACCACGGAGGAGATCCGGCAGGGCTTCATTATATAGTAGTCGCCTCCCTTGGCGGCGACCTGGTCGGCCATGCAGCCTTTGGCGAAGCTGGAGAGGATGAGGGTGCTGACGGGCAGGGACTGGATGGCGTCCAGGACATCAAAGCCGTCCATACGACCGAGGACCAGATCCATAATGAGGATATCGGGGGTGAGGGTCTGGGGCAGCTGGATGGCCTCCTGTCCGTCGTTGGTCTGTGCGATAACGTCCAGGCCTTCTTCTGCCTGGAGGGCTTCGGTGAGGATGGCGCGGAACTCGTCGCTGGTGTCTGCGATGAGGACAGTTTTCTTGGTTTCCATGGGTGAGAACTCCCTTCCGGGAAAGCGGGATCCATCTGCCTTCCCCAGAATATTCACATGATGTAATGGATTTCAACCGGTCATCCATAATTTACCACAATAGGACAGAAAACACAAGGCGAAATTAGCAAAAACTGGAAAATATGTTGCCGCAAGTTTCGACAAAAATCGACACCGAAAGAGAAAAAAAGAGGAGACTCCTTTTTTTCAATAAAAAAGTGGAAAAAAGGATAGAACGGTGGAATTTTCCAGGGAAAATGGTTTACGAACTATGGAGGAAATGTTATGATAAGAAACAATGGAGATTTGATTCTGCTGCCTGCGCTGTCAGGCAGAGTTATCCCAAGAGGGGGGTTTATTTCATGAAGAAACTGATGCTTGGAAATGAGGCGGTGGCCCGTGGACTTTATGAAGCCGGCTGCGGCGTAATTTCCAGTTATCCTGGCACGCCCAGCACGGAGATTACGGAGCAGGCGGCAAACTATGAAGAGATCTATTGCGAGTGGGCGCCCAACGAAAAGGTCGCCATGGAAGTGGCCTTCGGCGCAGCCCTGGCGGGCAAGCGCAGCGCCTGCGTGATGAAGCACGTGGGTGTGAACGTGGCGGCAGACCCGCTGTTCACCATTGCCTACACCGGCATTAACGCCGGCATGGTCATCTGCGTGGCGGACGACCCCGGGATGCATTCCTCTCAGAACGAGCAGGACTCCCGGCACTATGCCGTGTCCGCCAAGCTGCCCATGCTGGAGCCGGCGGACTCTCAGGAGGCCCGGGACTTTGCCATTCGTGCCTTCCAGCTGTCCGAGGAGTTTGACACCCCGGTCTTCCTGAAGCTCTGCACCCGCATTTCCCACTCCCAGAGCATCGTGACCATGGGAGAGCGGGAAGAGGTGGCCGACCGCCCCTATGAAAAGGACATTGCCAAGTACGTCATGGTGCCCGGCAACGCCCGGCACCGCCATCCCGTGGTGGAAGAGCGGACCAAGAAGCTGGAGGCCTATGCAGAGACCACCGACCTGAACCGGGAGGAGATGGGGGAGGATACCAGCTTTGGTATCATCACCTCTTCCACCTGCTATCAGTACGCCCGGGAGGTCTTTGGTCCAAAGGCTTCCATTTTGAAGCTGGGCCTGGTCAACCCTCTGCCCCGGCAGAAGATCCTGGACTTTGCCAAGAAGGTAGACCGTCTCATCGTCCTGGAAGAGCTGGACCCTGTCATTGAGGAGTTCTGCCGCGGCCTGGGCCTGGAGGTCACCGGCAAGGATAAGATGCCCATGATCGGGGAGTTTGCCCAGGGCGTGGTGGCCCAGCGGCTGAAGGACACCACCCGTCCCTGGGTGGAACTGGGAGAAGGGGTGCCGCCCCGTCCCCCTGTGCTGTGCGCCGGATGTCCCCACCGTGGCCTGTTCTACACCCTGGCCAAGCATAAGGTCACCGTTCTGGGTGACATTGGCTGCTATACCCTGGCAGCATATGAGCCTCTCTACGCCATTGAGACCTGCGAATGTATGGGCGCTTCTGTGAGCTCTATCCACGGCTTCAACAAGGCCCTGGGGAAGCAGAGCGAAGGAAAGACCGTAGCCGTTCTGGGCGACTCTACCTTTATGCACTCCGGCATGACCGGCCTTGCCAATATTGCCTATAACCAGAGTAACTCCACCGTGATCATTCTGGATAACTCCACCACCGGTATGACCGGCCACCAGCAGAACCCCACCACCGGCAAAAATCTCCGGGGGGATCCTGCCGGCAAGATCGACCTGGAGACCCTCTGCCGCGCCATGGGCATCAACCGCGTCCGGGTGGTGGACCCCTACGACCTGAAGGCCACGGAAAAAGTGGTGGTGGAAGAGCTGGCCGCAGAGGAGCCCTCCGTCATCATCACCCGCCGGCCCTGCGTGCTGCTGAAGTCAGTGAAGAAGCATCCCCCCTATCGGGTGGACCCGGACAAGTGCAAGAGCTGCACCCAGTGCATGAAGCTGGGCTGTCCGGCCATCTCCTGGAAGGAGAAAAAGGCAGTGGTGGATCCCACCCAGTGCGTGGGCTGCGGCGTGTGCGACCAGCTTTGTAAATTTGATGCCTTCCTCCACGAGGAAGGATAAGACGGAATGGAACGAATGCTTTGCTCCCGCAAGCGCATTCCAGAGGGAGCAGGACCCTCAGCGAGCCCTGCTCCTTTTTCCTGCCCAAATATTTTTGGAAATAACAGGAAGCCGGTGAGAAGAAAAGAAACAGACAGAAACCGAAGTGAACCCTGCATGGACCCCAGGAATGTTCCGGCGAAGCGGCATATTTTCCATGCCGGACCGATACATTGAACAACAGGGGGAGGATCGCACTGGCCGACCCTCCCTGTGGGAGGAGTAAACGATGCTTAGTCAGATCTTAGCCGTTGTGATTTTCATTGCCATGTTTGTGGAGATCGTCCGGGAGCGGATCCCCCGCTACGCAGTGGCCCTCATTGCGGGCGGTGTGACCCTGGTCGTGGTCTTTCTGCTGGCGATGCAGAGCGTCCCTGCGGTGATGGAGGCCCTGAGCTTCCACAGCATGGGAGAACTCACCTTCTGGTACACGGGACATACCGTGGTCAATGAGATGAACGAGGGCATTAACTGGAGTACGATCATCTTTATCAGCGGGATGATGATCATGGTAGAAGGGATGAGCGAGGCAGGCTTTTTCGACTGGCTCTGCCTGCGGCTGGCGAAGATGGTGGATTACCGGCCGGTGCCGCTGCTCATCTGCTTTATGATTTTATCTGCGGTGCTGTCCATGTTTATTGACAGCATTACGGTGATCCTGTTTTTGGCGGTGGCCAGCGTTCGTCTGGCGCACCTGCTGAAGTTTGACCCTATTCCGCTCATTATAGCGGAGATCTTCACGGCGAACCTGGGCGGCGCGGCCACCATGAGCGGCGATCCCCCCAATATCATCATCGGGACGGCGCTGGGCCTGACCTTCTGGGACTTTCTGCAGAACACCGGCATCATCGTGCTGGTAGGCCTGCTCATCATTGTGCCCTACTTCTACTTCTGCTTCCGCAAGGAGCTGAAGGGCGGCGTGGGCAAGGCGGGGCTGCAGGGGATGAGTCTGGACCCCCGGGCTGCGATCAGCAGCAAACTCAAGTTTGCCATCAGTGTTTTCATTTTCGTCTTTGCCGTTGTGCTGCTCACTACCCACGCCATGACGGGCCTGACGGTGGCCACGGTGGGGGTCATTGCGGCGATTTTGACCCTGGCGACCAACCGGGCGCCGATCCGGCTGCTCAAGCGGGTGGACTGGCAGACGGTGCTGTTTTTCATCGGCCTGTTTGTGACGGTGAGCGGTCTGGAGCAGACCGGCGTTCTGGAGGCCATGGCCAACGGCATCGCAGCCATCACCGGAGGCAAGCTGAGCCTCATGGTCATCATTATCATCTGGCTGTCGGCCATCGCTTCGGCGTTTGTGGATAACATTCCCTTTGCCGCCACCATGGTACCGGTGATCACATCCCTGTCCACCACCATGGGAGTGGACCTGAACACCCTGGCCTGGACCCTGTCCATGGGCACCGACATTGGCGGCAGCGCCACCCCCATTGGGGCCTCGGCCAACGTGGCCGGAACGGCCATTGCCGCCCGGGAGGGACACCCCATCAGCTGGGGACGCTATTGTAAGTATTCTGCACCTGCGGCAGGGATCGTCATCGCCCTGAGCATGGTCATGATTTTGCTGCGGTATTGATCCGCATCATACAGAAAAAAAGGAATCAGGAGGAACTTTATGCTTAGCCAGATTCTGGCTCTCGCCATTTTTGTGCTTATGTTAGTCTTCATCTTCTGGGGGAAGTACCCCAGGCATCTTGTGACCCTTGCGGCCAGCGGGGGGATGCTTGTGGTGGTCTTTCTTCTGTCGATGGGAAGTCCCGAGGCGGTTTGGAAGGCGCTGAGTATCGACAGCATGTTCCATACGCAGTTTTGGTTTGCCCATGGCGGGGTGACAGAATTCAACGTGGGGATCAATTGGAGCACCATTCTTTTCCTTTTGGGCATGATGGTCATGGTGGAAGAGATGAGTGAGGCAGGCTTTTTCGACTGGATCTGCCTGCGCCTGGCCAAGGCCCTCCGGTTTCGTCCCATGCCGCTGATGCTGAGCTTTATGGTCTTGTCGGCGCTGCTGTCCATGTTCGTGGACAGTATCACGGTGATCCTCTTCCTGGTGGTGGCCACCGTGCGTCTGGCCCACTTTTTGAAGTTTGACCCGGTCCCTCTGATCATCGGGGAGATCTTTGCCGCGAACCTGGGCGGTGCGGCCACCATGAGCGGTGATCCCCCCAACATTATCCTGGGCACCTCGCTGGGCCTGAGCTTTTGGGACTTTATCCGCAACAACGGTACCATCTGCTTTTGGGGCTTTCTTGTGGTCCTGCTTTACTTTTACTTCTGCTTCCGGAAGAAGCTGGGAGACGGGATCCAAACCACATCCCCGGAGCTGCTGGATCTGGACCCGGCGGATGCCATCCCCAATCACAATCGCTTTACGGTGAGCGTCACCATCTTTCTGGTGGTCCTTTTCCTCATTGCCACCCATACGAACACCGGCTTGACCATGCCGACGGTGGGCGTGCTGGCGATCGTTGTGACGCTGCTCACCACGAAGTACCCGGTGAGTTTGCTGAAGCGGGTGGACTGGGAAACCATAGGGTTCATTGTGGGCCTGTTCGTGACAGTGAGCGGCCTGGAGCAGACCGGCATCCTGGACAGTCTGGCCCAGTGTCTGTATGACATTAGCGGCGGCGACCCCACGGTCATGGTCATTGTTTTGATCTGGTTTACGGCCATTGCCTCTGCGTTTATCGATAACATCCCCATGGCGACCATCATGGTGCCGGTGCTGCTCTCTCTGTCCTCCATGGGCATAGACCTGCACACCGTTACCTGGTGCGTGTCCAAGGGCACCGACATCGGCGGCATCGCCACCCCCATCGGGGCCTCGGCCAACGTAGCCGGTGTGCTGGCTGCCGGGCGGGAGGGCCATCCCATTGGCTGGAAGCGGTACTGCAAGTATACGGTCCCCGCTGCGCTGATGGTGCTCATTTTAAGTATGGTGCTGATCTTGACCATGCACTGAGCCCCTCCGGAAGAAGAAGCAAGAAACGAACGAAAGCAGGGAACCCGTCCCGGGGGACGGGTTCCCTGCTTTTTTCCAAAAAGACGCTCCCGGTTTTGTCCGGGAGCGTCTTTTGCGTGGTGACGATAGGGGCTCAGGTCTTTTTGTGTTCGATGGCGGGGGAGTGCTGGGCGACCTGATGGATAAGGGCTTTAAGGGCGGTACATTCCTGGTGGAGAGCGGACAGGTCCTCCTGGCTGACGTTCTGGTTCATGAAAAGTTGTTCCACCTCTTCGGTGAGGGAGAGGACATCCCGTGCGGTCTCCACAAAGTTCTGGTAGTTCCGGCTGTTCCTTGCGTTGAGAAAGGCGCGGCTGTCCTTTTTGATGAAGGCGATGATTTCCTTTTCGCTGGCGAATCGCCCGTGGACCATGGGATAGGGGCGGGCCCGCTGAAGATAGAACCGGTTTTCGTTGGTGATGGTGAAGATGTAGGTGAGAGACGGCCCGTCTCCGAAGTCAAAGTCCACCACATGCTGTTTTCCGCCGACCACTTTGATTTTGCTGGCGCCTAACTGATAGAGGGTGGTGTCAATGAAATCTCCGCTGAACGTAGAAAAGCTCATAAAAGGGATCCTCCTTTCTGGTCTGATGGGGGAACGATACGATGGTTCCCTCGTGTCAACTTTATGGTATCACAGGGGAAGTGCTTATGCAAATCGAAGCAGGAGGTAAACGGTGCTGATGGCCACCGAGACCAGCATGAGGGGGAAGCCCACCTTAAAGTAGCTGGCAAAGGTGATGGGATGGCCGTGGCGGGTGCTGATGCCGGAGAGGACCACGTTGGCCGAGGCGCCGATGAGGGTGCCGTTGCCGCCCAGGCAGGCGCCCAGGGAGACCGCCCACCAGAGGGGCTCCACGTTCATGCCGCTGTTCTGCATGGAGAGGATCAGGGGGATGAGGGTGGCCACAAAGGGGATGTTGTCCAGGAAGGAGGAGATGATGGCCGAGACCCAGAGGATGATGACGATGGTGAGGGCCATGTGGCCGTTGGTGGCCTCCATGAGCTTGTTGGCCAGGATCTGGATGACGCCGGTCTCCTGCAGGCCGCCCACCACGATGAAGAGCCCGGAGAAGAAGAGGATGGTGGTCCACTCCACGCTGGCGATGGTCTCTTCAATGTCCTGCTTGCCGATGAGGAGCATGATCGCAGCAGCGGTAAGGGAGATGACGCAAGACTCCAGATGGAGCTGGGCGTGGAAGACAAAGCCCAGGACCACCAGGAAGATCATGATAACGCTTTTGATGAGCAGGGGTTTGTTTTTGATGGCCTTCTTCTCGTCCAGGTTCATAACGATCTCCATGGATTCCCGGGTGACCTGGAGTTTGCGGCCGTAGATAAAGTAGAAGCAGAGGATGGTGGCGGCCATGACAAAGAGGACAGCCACGCCGGTGTTGGCCACGAAGTCGGTGAAGCTGAGCCCGGCAGCGCTGCCGATCATGATGTTGGGGGGGTCACCGATGAGGGTGGCGGTACCGCCGATGTTGGAGGAGAGGATCTGGGTCATGAAGAAGGGGATGGGATTGACCTTCAGCATGTTGGTGATGGCCAGGGTCATGGGGCCGATCAGGAGAACGGTGGTCACGTTATCCAGGAAGGCGGAGAGAACGGCGGTGATGATCATGAACATAGCCATGATGGCCCAGGGTCTGCCCTTGGCCAGCTTGGCGGTTTTGATGGCGATGTACTCAAAGATGCCGGAGTTTTTCACGATGGCTACGAAGAGCATCATACCCAGCAGAACCCCAAGGGTATTGAGATCCACATAGGAGATACTGGAATCGACCGAGAGGATCCCCGTGAGAACCAGCAGAAGGGCGCCGGTGATGGCGGCTACGGTACGGTGAATGCGCTCGGTCATAATGGCCAGCATGGTGACAGCGAAAATGATGACGGAGACAATTTGCGGGGTTGACATGATGGATTCGCTCCTTTCCTGGGTAACATGTGCAGAGGGATATCTAATAATTTCCAAAAAAGGAAATAAAAAGGAAGGATAAAGGAGAAAAGACTGCCGCAGCGGCGGGACCCTTCAGGTGCTGCGGCAGTCAAATGTACTGTCAGGGGACATCGAAAGGGGATCTGCTTTGCGGGGGTGGCGGGGGGCGGGAGGGCCGCCGTTGGGGCGGAACACTGCCTTCAGGAGAATTGGCGTGATGATGGTGGTAACCACCACCAAAATCACCACAGGGCCCAAGAGTTTTTTGGTGATGAGGCCCAGGCCTGCGCCCTTGGTGGCGACGATCAGGACAACCTCTCCTCGGGAGACCATGCCCACCCCGATCTGGAGGGACTCTTCTCTGGAGTACCGGCAGAGTCTGGCGCCCAGACCGCAGCCTGCCATCTTGGAGATGATGGCAACGATGGTAAGGATCACAGCGAAGAGCAGGATGTGGGAATTGATGGTACCCAGCTCCACCTGTATGCCGATGCTGGCAAAAAACACCGGGGAGAGGTAGAGAAAGGAAAGGGTCTGAAATTTTTCCGCCAGGTATACGCTGCGCTTTTCCGTGGTGGTGTTGGAGAGCATGAGCCCGGCCACGAAGGCGCCGGTGATGTCTGCCACGCCGAAGATCTCCTCCGCAGCATAGGCGAAGAGGAGGCAGAAAACAAAGGCGATGATGGCGTGTTGGGTTCGGTTCTCTTCGGTTTTGCAGGTCCACCAGTGGTAAAACCTGGCGAAAAGCAGGCCAACGACCACAGCGAAGACGAAAAAGAGGATGATTTTGGCCAGGACCTGGAAGACGTGGACCGAGCTGTCAGCGAAGCTGGTCACGATGGTGAGGGCGACGATGCCCAGCACGTCATCGATGATGGCGGCGCCCAGAATGGCGCTGCCCACCCGGGAGCGGAGTTTTCCCAGTTCCCGCAGGGTCTCTACCGTGATGCTCACCGAGGTGGCGGTGAGGATGATGCCCAGGAAGATATTCTGCAGCAGGAGGCTGCCTTCCGGGCCGGGAGTGTTGTTGACCAGAAAGTCGGGGTTGTTAAAGAACGCACCCACGGCGAATCCACCCAGAAGGGGCAGAAGAACGCCGGCAAAGGCGATAAGGAAAGCGGCTTTGCCGCTGTTTTTCAGTTCATTGATGTCAGTTTCCATACCGGACGTAAACATCAGCACGATGACGCCCAGGCTGGCTGTGGTGTGAATAAAGTAAGATTCTTCGATGATACCCAGGGCAGCGGGGCCCAAAAGAAGCCCGGCGACCAGGGCACCTACCACCTGGGGCAGCCGAAAGCGCTGGGAGAAGAGACCCAGCACTTTTGTGCTCAGAAGGATCAGCGCCAGATCCAGAAGATAGGAATAGTCCATAAAGCACCTCTGATTTGCAGGGGAAAGATGGAAAAAGTTGTCAGTGCCTTCGACAGCCCTATTATAGAACTGTAGGAATAAAATATCAACCGTTTCTCCTCTTTTTGCACAAGTTCGACAAAAAGAGAGCAAGGTGCGCTGGGCGCACCTTGCAAAATAAGCGGGGGTCGGGTGGGGAATTCTACAGATCCCAGGGGAAACGGGAAGTACGCAGAAGGGGGTTACCGGCCTGCGTCGGCCAGGCTCAGGGTAGTGCTGGTGTTGAAGCTGCAGGAGTGGCCGTCGGTGGTCAGAACGATGGAGCCGCTTTTTCCTGTGCCGTATACGGCGGTCCCGGCGGCAAAGAGCCGCTCCAGAGCCTGGCGGGAGGGGTGGCCGTATCGGTTCCCGAGGGCGTAAGAGGCGACCGCGCATTCGGGCCGGACCACCGAGAGGAACTGGGCGGAGGAAGAGGTGGCCGAACCATGGTGGCCCACCTTCAGAACGTCCACATCGCCAAACAGGGAAAGGGAGGCCTTCTCCACGGTTTGGGAGAGGTCGCCCACAAAGAGGACCGAGACATTGCCGCAGATGAGTTCACAGACGATGCTGCTGTCGTTGGGGTTCTTCCAGTGGTCGCCGGTTTCCAGGATGGACAGAACGGTTTCTGGCTCCAGAGGGATCACCCGGTCTTCATCGTAGGAGAAGGTGCAGCCGGGTTCGCTTTTGGCAGCGGACAGGTAATCCCGATAGGTGGCGGAAGAGGCGGGATACCCGCTGTCGATCACTTCTCCCACGGCGTAGGCTTCCAGAACATCGTCCAGACCGCCTACATGGTCGGCGTCAGGATGGGTGGCGATCACATAATCCAGCTTTCCGTCTATGTAGGGGGCCAGATAGGACACCACAGTGGGGCCGGCCTGGTTATCGCCCCCGTCAATGAGCACCTCAGTGGTGCCGCAGTCGATGAGGATGGAGTCGCCCTGTCCCACGTCGATAAAGTGGACTCGGGTGAGGGCGGAGCCGGTGGAGATCAGCACGCAGCGGTCAGCGCCACTCCAGGTGACGCTGGCCCCAAAGGCCTCCATCACTGGGCGAATGGGTAAGTAGGTTCGCTCGTTAATGAGCAGGGCGGTGGTATCAGTCATGACCTTGTGCCCGTTCACCAGCAGGTAGGCCTGCCCGATGGGGACCTGAACGGTGGTGCCATCCTTCTGGGCGATGGCGGATCGGGTGTCGTTGTCCCAGGTGACCGTGCAGCCGAAGGTCTCCAAGGTTATGCGGAAGGGGACCTGGGTCCTGCCGGCGTTATCCAGGAAGGGATAGCCAAAGCGGTCGTTGTAGTCCACCATGGTGCCGTTGATGGAGACATCTACGGTTTGGGCAGCCTGGGTGGGCAGCAGGGAGATAGAGCCGAGGATCACAAGGGAGAGGAGAAGAATGCCAATTTTTTTCAGTGGTTTCATACCAGTGACCTCGCAAAAGAAAGGATTGCCCTATGGGCCGATGCCAAAAGTGTAGCATAGAGCCGGGGAACTGGTCAAGGGACGGGT
>NZ_JAXDRS010000036.1:0-15784 GCF_034090835.1 Evtepia sp. | reverse complement strand
CGTTGCGGCCGGTGGCCAGGTTCCAGTAGGCGTTGACCCCCACGAAGAAGTCCCGGCCGGGGACCTGGTCGGCGGTGAAGGTCTCCAGGTCCTCCTGGAAGGAGCCGTCCATAATGGCCTGGACGCTTACCTCCGGAAGATCCGCCAGGTTGCGCTTTTCGTTTTCCGAATAATCCTTATGGGGCAGCAGGAAGAGAAGCAGGGTCATCACCGCCAGAAACACCACAAAGACCACAGCGGGCAGAACAGAATAGAGTTTTTTCAATGCCGTCTCCCCCTCTCAGAACCGGAAATACAGGAAGGGATTGTAGCTGTCGCTCACCAGGCTGGCGGTGCACAGCAGCAGGGCCGCCAAACAGAGCAGGCTCTCTGCCAGAGGCATCCACTTGCGGTCCTGGTACTTCTCCCAGATGGATTTTCCCAGCGGCGTAGAGGCCACCACGCCAATGATCGCCATACCCGCCCAGGGGAGGGCCAGCGAGACTGCGCTCTGTGCACCGGACGTCCAGGAGAACATCACCTGCAGATAGTTCAGCGCCGCCGTGAGGTCGGGCGAGGCGAAGAACACCCAGCCCACGATCACGATGACCATGGCGTAAAGATGCTGGAAGAGGGCAGGCAGCTTTCGGATAAACCGTCCCAGCAGCAGCTTTTCCAACAGCAGCAGGACGCCATAGTAGAACCCCCAGAACAGGAAGTTCCATCCAGCCCCGTGCCAGAAGCCCGTCAGAGCCCAGACCACCAGGATGTTGAAGCACTGGCGCACCGCACCGCAGCGGTTGCCGCCCAGAGGGATGTAGACATAGTCCCGGAACCAGGTGGACAGGGACATATGCCATCTCCGCCAGAACTCGGTCACGCTCTTGGAGATATAGGGATAGTTGAAGTTGATGCAGAACTCAAAGCCCAGCATCCGGCCCAGGCCCCGGGCCATATCCGAATAGCCGGCAAAGTCAAAGTAGATCTGCAGCGTGTAGGCGCAGGCGCCGCACCAGGCGCCCAGGGTCCCCACCGCCGCAGGATTGGCCGACATAGCGTCCCACAGCATACCAAACTGGTTGGCCAGCAGGACCTTCTTCGCCAGGCCCACCACGAACAGGCGCACGCCGGAGTTGAACATAGTGGTGGTTTCCCGTCGGCTGACCAGCTGCTCGTTGACGTCCTTATACCGGACAATGGGGCCGGCAATGAGCTGAGGGAAGAGCGAAATATAGGTGGCAAAGTTCACAAAGCTGTGGGATGCCTCACAGTCCTTCCAATAGACGTCGATCAGATAGGAGACCGCCTGGAAGGTGTAGAAGGAAATGCCGATGGGCAGAGAAATGTTCACATCCGGCAGGAAGGACAGAGCCGGGATCTCCCGCAGCGTGTCCACAAACAGGCCGGTGTACTTGAACACGCCCAGGGCAGCCAGATTGAGGATGATCCCCACCACCAACACGCCCCGGCGTCTGCCCTGGGTGGGCTGCTTGTCCATCAGCACCCCGGCAAAGTAGTTCACCAGGATGGAGCCGATCATCACCAGGACGTAAACCGGCTCACCATAGGCATAAAAAACCAGGTTCGCCAGCAAAAGAAAAGCGTTTCTGCACCGGAACGGCAGGATGTGGCTCACCAGCAGCACCACCGTCAGGAACAGAAACAGGAAAGGTAAACTTGAAAAAACCATGTCTGCTACATTCTCCTGAGAATACTGCCGGGCAGTCCTTTTGACAGCCCGGCAGCATCATTTTCACTTTATTCTGGCAGGGACGATCAGGCAACTGCCTCCTGGAAGATGGAGACCATGGTGTCGTACTGCGCAGAGAAGAACATGCCGACGTACACACCGCTGGTCACGACCTTGCACTTTTCAGCCAGAGCCAGGCTTTCGGGGTCATAGGAAGCTGCCTGGTCGGCAATGCCCTTCAGGCGGCTTTCCAGCTTGGCCTGAATGTCAGCTGCAGCGGCCTCATCCTTGGCCTCGACCATGACGATCTCCTGGGGGAAGGCGCCGCCGGAGGGGGCGGAAAAGCTGGCAGAGCTGGCCACCTGGTCAGCGGAAATGCCATACAGACGGGACAGACCGTCGGTCTCCACATCGCCGTTGCCGGTGATCTGGCACTGGTCAATGATCTGCGTACGAACCGCAGCCAGGTCCACCTTCTTGGTATCGGTGGTGGTAGAGGTGGAGTAGTTGTCGCCCGCCGGCTCCTGGGTGGGTTTATCGCCGCCGCAGGCAGCCAGAGACAGGACCATGACCAGAGAAAGCACCAACGCTGCAAAAGATACGAACCGTTTCATAACTTCTTCACTCATCCTTCATTTTTGTTTATATTTTACTTCAGCGCTTCCGGTACGTGGGTCAGAAGGTACTCTGCCCAGGCCGCAGCACCGTTGTAATTGAAATGGATCCCCATGGCCTTGTCGCCACTAAAGTCTGCCCGGAGATACCCCGCTTCATCCTTCACGGCCTCGGAAACATCCACGAAGTACCACTGGCGCTCCTGGCAGATCTCCTGCATCCTGGTGTTGAATGCTCCGATGGTGGTGTTGTTCAGGGAATCGTCAGCCCGGGGGCTGTCTGCGGTCATGGGCGTCACCGACTGGATCAGAATGGTTGCGCCGGGGGATTTTTCTAAAATTCTATCGACTAATGTTACCAAATCCTTACATGCTCTGTCAACACCCCCGGCGATACAATTCATGCCGAGCATGATATAAACTTTTTTGGCCCCGCTGGCAGCAATGCCATCCTCCAGCTTCGGCCGCTGGCCCGACCCCTTGGGGTACTCCGGCAGCCGGGAATTGCCCGCCTGATAGGAAAGGGCATTGGTCTGACTAAGGCTCACCGAGCAGAAGAAATCTGCTTCCCCCAGCTGATTGGAGCTGCTGTTGTAGCTCTCCAGCATCACCGAGACCGAGTCGCCCACAAAGGCCGCATCATTAAACCAGGACGGGTCCACCGTTTCCGACGCAGGCACCAGCGGGACAAACGCCGGTTTCTCTTCTTCGGGAGAGTCTCCCTCCTGGCTCTGTCCCCCCGCCGGCTCCGTGGCTGTGCCCGGCTGCTCTCCTCCGCCTTCGGCCTCCGCAGGCTGTCCGCAGGCACAGAGAGAAAGGATGAAGACCAAAGCGAGACTGAGTGTAATCCACCGTTTCATAAATACGCTCCTTTTTCCGTTGAATCTTTCTTATTGTACGATCTGAAAGCGGATATCGTATAAAGATTTTATTAAGGTTTTATAAAACTATTCTCCGTCAGTCTCACCGGTGGTTTCCCAGGTTTATTGCAGCTCATCGGGTACGTGGGTCTTGAGGTACTCCACCCACACCTTTGCTCCGTCAAAGGTAAAGTGCATCCCCATCTTTCCGTAGTCGCTGCAATACTCCTTTTTCAGATACCCGTTTCCATCCTTGAACACTTCTGCAACGTTCAGGTAGTACCAACGGTTCTGCTGACAGAGTTCCAGCATCTTCGCGTTGTAGGCGTTGATGGTATCGTTGTTGAGTTTTTCCGACTTGCTGGTGCTGGAGTCTGCCATGGGCGTCACCGACTGGATCACGATGGATACGTTGGGGTTCTTCTCCTGGATCTTTGCGATCACCTTCTGCATGTCGCTGGTGGCCCGTTCCACACCGTAGGCGATGTTATCCATGCCCAGCATGATGTAGACCACCTGCGCGCCGCAGGCCGCCACACTGTCCTCAACGGGGGGCTTCTGCCCGGAACCCTTGGGATACTCGGGAAGGATCTTGCCCGTCAGCATATTGGTGGCGCTCATGCTGCCTGCGCACAGGAACTGTGCGTTCCCCAGCGCACCGCTGGAGTTGGCGTAGTATTCCAGGGTCAGGGAGATGGAGTCGCCAATGAACACCGTTTCGTCAAAGTAGCTCAGATCCACTTCCGAACCGGAGGATACCTCCGACTCAAAGGGCATATTTTCATACTCGGTATAGAGGCTGTCATAGGCGCCGGGGGTCAAGTCCACCATTTTGCTCCCCTCAGGGGCCTGGAGCCCGGCGGAGTTAAAGATGCGATAGACGATGGCTGCACACTCTTCCCTGGTCATCTTTTCTCCAGGACGCAGCCGGCCATCCTCATACCCCTTGATGATCCCCGCCATCTGGCAGGCGGTCACACCGCTGCGGGCATATTCCTGCACCTGCAGGGAATCCTTGAAGGGCTTGGGCTCCACCACCTGAATGAGAGATATCTTCTCCAGGGCGGCAAAGCGGGTGAGCATGGTGCAGACCTGCTCCCGGCTCACGTTGCCGTCCGGCTCAAAGGTATCGTCGCTCACGCCGCCGACCACGCCCTTATCATAGGCCCAGTTGACGGCGTCGTAGTAGGGGGAGTCCTTGGGGACGTCGTTAAACTTCGGCGTGCCCTTGCCCTCACCGGCCTCTTTCTCCCGGTCTTTCAGCGCGCCCTGGTCCAGCTGGTACAGCGCCAGCACCAGGTCACCGCGGGTCTCCGGTTCCGAGGGATTGAATTTCTCCTGAGACTCCAGGGCCCCCACCCGGTTCAGCTCTGTAATATACAGGTAGCTCCACATATCTTTGGTCACATCGATATATGGGTTCTGCCAGCTCTCCTTCCCCTGTCCCGTGGACCGAATGAGAGACACAGAGGAAAACAATATCATAAATGCAAGAAACCAACTCAGCGTCTGTTTCATACACACAACCTCCCAAAGAATGACCCCACGGACAGGGCCTCACAGATTTGTTCATTGTACGGGATTCTCTGCATCAAAAGTGCACCAAAACATCCTTTTTTTCCCTTTTTTCTGCCCCCTGCTGTGCATCTTTTCGGGCCTCCGTGGGACCCGTGGGACCCATAGCGCCGGAAGGCCCTGTGGCGCCGGGAATTCCGTCTGTTCCAGCCGGTCCTGTGGGGCCCGTCGGACCAGCAGGGCCAGTGGGTCCGGTGGGACCGCTGGGCCCCACCGCAAACAGCAGGGTAAAGTCCGGCGACTGCCCCGGGATCCCCCGGGGATCGTTGGTATTCACCCGATAAAAGTACCCCTCATACGTCACCACCTGTCCGGCGGAGTAGGATTCGCCGGGCACAAAAGGCACCGGCGTCGTTCCTCCGGGCGGGAAGGGCGGAGGACACACCGGCGGACAGGGCGGCGGGCACTGGGGCGGGTGCCAGCACGGCTTGCACGGCCAACGCTCCGGCAATCCAAAGTCGCTGCATTTGTAACGCTTCATACTGCTTCCTTTCTCCGCCTAAAAGGCGGGCACATGCAATTGAGGGTGGTCTCCCCTCAGTTCACTCTATGCGTCCCCGCCCTATTTGCCCCCTTCCCCCTCCCACTGAAAAAATCCTGTGGCGCGGACAGGGGAAAGGTGGTATACTATGCAGGAAAAGAATGAACCCAAGGGAGGACTGGCTGTGGACAAACGATCTCTGCCAATCGGCGTATTCGACTCTGGACTGGGCGGCATCAGCGTGCTTCGTGCCTGCACCGCCCTCCTTCCCCAGGAAGACTTCCTCTTTTTCGGAGACTCCGCCAACGCCCCCTATGGGGAAAAATCCCTGGACCAGGTCCGGCAGCTCACCCTGGACCATGTCGCCTCCCTTCTGCATCAGGGGGTGAAGGCCGTGGTGGTGGCCTGCAACACCGCCACCAGCGCCGCCATCGTTCCCCTTCGCCAGACCTATCCCCACTGCCCCATCATCGGCATCGAACCTGCCCTCAAGCCCGCAGCCCAGGCGGACAACAGCTCGTCCGTCCTGGTCATGGCCACCCCTCTCACTATCCGGGAGGACAAGTATCAAAAACTGGCTGCCGCCTTCTGTCATGAGGCCAACGTCATTTCCCTGCCCTGCAAGGGCCTGGCGGAGATGGTGGAGCAGGGGATCTGGGACGGTCCGGCTCTGGATTCCTATCTCCAGGACCTTCTCCTCCCCTTCCGTTACTGCAATGTAGAATACATCGTTCTGGGCTGCACCCACTATCCCTTCGTTCGAAAGGCCATCGCCCGCAACTTCGGCCGTCCGGTGGAGATCATCGACGGCAGCGAAGGGACCGCCCGCCAACTGAAACGCCAGCTGGAAGCAGCCGGCCTTCTCAATCCCCGCCAAACCCCGGGACAGGTGGTCTTCCAGAACAGCCTGCCGGAAAAGCTCCCCATGAGCCAAACCCTCTACACCATCGATTATTGACCACAAATAAACCATCGCCCCGACACGGTCCTTCCTGGAACCGCATCGGGGCGATGGTTTTCTTTACCATTGATACTTCTTTTTTCTCCGTTCTGCCCGGTAAGACAGCGCGATGAACACCAACGCCGCTGCCATAAACCCGGAAAACAGCAGGTACGCTGGGATGTAGCCGCCAAACTGATCTGCCAGCAGTCCAGGAACACTGGCAAACACCAGGGCACCGGCGGCATAGACCACCTGTAACCGGCGGATCACCTTAGGATACTGGTCCGGGGAGGACATATCATTGGCCCAAACCGACGGCCCAATGGTGGCGATGGGGTAGCCGATCCCCAGACACAGCACGGTGATGATGCAGATGACCATGCTCTGGGTAAAGGCCAGGCAGCAGAGCAGATGCCCCACCAGAAGGATGCCTCCAAACAGAAGACTGGACCGGCATCCGCCAATGCGGTCGGTGGTCTGTCCATAGACCAGCTTCCCCAGGGTGATCATAATGCCCACGCCGCTGATGATGGCAGCCACGGTCATGGGGTCAAAGCCCTCCGAGGTGTACAGCACCGACAGGTGGGAGAACCCCGGATTGGCCAGGGCTCCCATAAACAGGCTGACGTATCCCATCAGCACCCAGGTCTTTCGGCTGAGGGTCCGGGACTCCGTCCCGATCTCCCCTGCCTCCCCGGGTCCTTCCTCTTCCTCCTCCCGGCCACAGGGCTCCAAGCCCTTCTCCTTGGGGTCGTTCCGGAGAACCAGGAAAATCACTGCCGTCAAAAGAAGAATCCCAAGGCTCTCCCAGCGGAAGGCCGCCGCCATGGACAGGCCCTCCACCAGATGGGTGGTCACCGGGGGCAGGACAATGGTGGCAATGCCGCTGCCCGAAGCGCAGATGGCCAGGGCCAGGGCCCGATGACGGACGAACCACCGGTTCATCAGAATGGACACCGGGATCATGGAGCCCAGTCCATAGCTGATGCTGGAAATGGCCGCGCCCACGCAAAACATACCGTAGGTCTTGGCGCCGCTATACAGCAAAAAGGCAGCGCCTGCGCTGAGCGCCGCGATCCCGGTCCCCACCCGGATACTGACCTTTCGGTAATAAAATCCGATCCCCAGCATGGCCAGGAAGGAAACCAGACAGCGCAGGGTCACCAGCGATGACGTCTGCCCGTGGGTCAGGCCCCGCTCCTCCATAATGTAGGGAAGGTAGACAGAAAATCCATTGGACACCGTCCCCATGGTCACAAACAGCAGCAGGGTCCCTGCAATGCAGACCGCCCAGCCATAGTGGATCCGTTTCATCTTTTTGCGCCTTCTTTCTCGTTATCCTTCCTCTTTTACACGGCGTCCGATCTCCTTGACCGCCTTCTCGTAAAACAGCCGATACCCGTCGTTGTCCAGGTCCTGCATCCCCAGGGTGATGCAGTCAGCCTGGTAAGCCCGCAGCAAGGCGTGCTTGGTCTCCGCCGATCTCCGCCCCGGTTCAAAGAAATACAAGCCTCCATGGGAAGCCCGCTCCCTCTTCTTTCTGCACAGCAGCCACCAAAGATCCATCTCCGCTGTGTCATAGCCAAATCCGAGAGAATACACATCCCCCAGAATGAAATAGTCCAGCCAGCTCAGCACCGGCAGCCCCTGTCCATCCCGGCCCATACGATACTTACAGTCCGGCGCCCGTTTTGTGAGGTAGGCGTCATAGCAAAACAAGAGATTGCCATAATAATAGTGGCCCAGGATAACAGAGTCCGGTTTATTGGCCTCTCCATGGATATGGAACAGCGGAACGGTTCCCTGCGCCGCAGGGAGAGAATAATAGGTATGCAGCATAAACCGCCGTTCCGCCCGGGCCACCCCCGCCGTATGCCGGCGGTACCGCCGGGCCCGAGAGGGCACCTCCAGGAAATCCTGGTCCGCCGCACACTCCAGCTCATAGGTGAAGTTTGGGGTGAGGATGCAGTCAAAGGGCATGGCCAGCAGCTTCTTCAGGTGCAGATCCAGCCAGGGATGGAGCTCACACCGTGTCAGCTCCCGTTTGAGGTCCTTCAAGGAAACATCCACATGATCCTGGCTCAAGAGGACCGCCTGCATGGGGAGCGGCATGGATTTCACCTGCTCCGGGGTGTAATCGGTCCGGTTGATCCGGGCCAGCAGCCCCGCCCAGGAGGCCCCGCCATACACCCGGTTAAGCCCGTTGCCCAGCAGCAGCACCTTTGGCCGCTGCCCGGGATAGATGGTCAGAGCCGGCTCTCTTTCCTTCTTCATGGCGCCTTCCTCCGATCCGGTCTCCTTGGCAAAAACGAAACCGCCGCCGGAGGCCCCGCAGGGGCTCCCTCCGCTGGGGCGGATCTTTGCATGTGTGTTCTTTTATTATACGACCCCTTTCCAAGATTCGTCAAGACGACCCCCGTCCCGGCAGATCATTGCCCCCGGCAGCGGTTCATGATACAATATCCCCACCGGAGTCCCATCCCATAAAAACCACGAGAGGATGACGCCCCATGGCAAAACGTACACAAGGAAACCTCTGGTCCCCCAGCCTGCTGAAAAGCAGAGGCTGGAACAGAGAACTCATGGCGCAGCTGCTGCCCCGTCCCCGATACCGCCGCATCAACGGACGCTCCGTCCCGCTGTGGCACCGGGACGACGTAAGGGCCGCAGAGGCCAAACCTCTGTTTCAGCAGAGAGCCAGAAAGCCTGCCCAGGCGCACAAGGCAGATCCCTCTGCAAACGCCGCTGCCACCCAAACCGTCGCCCTTCTGGAGAAAGCCTGGGAAGCCCGCCCCAGAGAGGATTCCCTCTCCCAGGTCCTGGCGGGTCACTACCACCAGGTCATCCGCTCTCACATCCCGGGCGCCGCCAGCGGCCGGGCCCTTCGCTCCTCTCAGATCTCCGGCTACCTCACCCAGTTCTCTGCCCTGGCGCACGGCTGCGACAGCGACCAGCTTCCTGGTATTTTGACCCATTTCGTCCAGGCTGCCCCGTGGCTGGGAGAAAACCCCACCGCCCCCCTTGCGGTACAGATCCTCTCCGCCTACCCTGCCATTCTTTTGGGTGCCGCACAGGAGGCCAAAGACCTGCTGCTGCGCATCATCGACAGCTGCGGCGACACCTGGGAAGTGGAACACCACCAGCGGAAAACCCCGCTGCTGTGCATGACCCACACAGTGGACTACACCCGCATCCAGCCGGGAGACGCCCTCATCACCTTCTCCAAGATAGGGGTCCTCAGCGTGGCGGAGGACTTACGGCAGTCGGGCAAAGAACCCGCAATTATTTACGGTGCCCTTCCCTATTCCACCCGGCGAAAACAGATGGAAGGATTCCTGTCCGGGGAAATGGACTACGTGGTCTCCACCGACGCCATCGGCATGGGCCTGAACCTGCCCATCCGAAGGATCATTTTTATGGATACGGAAAAGTTTGATGGAATAGAACGCCGGGAATTGAAACCGGAAGAGATCCAGCAGATCGCTGGGCGGGCCGGACGATACGGCATATACGACAAGGGATATGTAGGCGCCACCCAGAACCTGGGCGCCATCCGGGCAGGCCTCAACACCGTGGTCCCACCCCTGCAGCACGCCGTGGCCGGCTTCTCCGACCTGGTGCTCACGGTGGACTTTGATCTTCTGGAAGTGCTCACTGAGTGGAACAAAATGCCCACCGCAGACCCCTATGTCAAGCTGGATATCAGCCGGTACCTCACCATCATCTCCAAGGTGCGGGAGAAGGGCTTCTCCCTCTCCAAAGAGCAGGAACTGCGGGCCGCCAACATCCCTTTTGACGAGACAGAAGAGCCCTTGCGGGACCTCTTCTTCCACTTCCTGCGGCTGCACCAGCAGGGACAGGAGATCCAGCAGCCGGACATCCCCCCGGACCTGCCCCGGACTCTGCCGGAACTGGAGCTCTACTGCCGGAAACTGGACCTCTACTTTTCCTTTGCCAAGGCCTTCCAGTGCCCGGTGGACGAAGATCTGCTCTATGACCGCCGGGAGGAGATCGCCGACGAGATCAACGAGATCCTCCTCCACCGCCTGAAAAACAACATTCGCTTCTGCGCCCAGTGCGGCGCAGCCCTTCCCCTCCATCATCACGGCCGCCTGTGCGAGGCCTGTTTCCGAAAAAAACGGAGGAACACACCCCCCTCCTGGCGCCGAACATAATATTCTTCGGAAAAACGAAGCGTCCGAACTTTTTCATTCGGACGCTTCGTTTTTTGTTCAACAACTCTCAGGTCTCTTCCTGCCATTTGAATGTAACGCCATACAAAATCAGTCGATTGGCCAGCTCTGCCACATCTTCCGGCTGCTCCTGGAATCCATTCAGCGCCCAGGTCCGGATGAGGCCCACCGTCCCGGACACCACAAACTCCAGGGCATACTGAGGTGCTTCCTTATCCACTACGTGGTACAGCTCCCGCCACTCTTCCAGGCATTTCCGATAGATCAGCTGATTGAGCCGCCTGGAAAATCGATCCACTGACTGCCGGGTCAAAAATACCCGGCAAAGGTTCTGATTTCTCCCCACAAACCGAAAAACTTCCTGCAATACGGTGGAAATATTTCTCCGTACGATCTCCGATGTATGCAGGTCCAGCAATTCTTCCAGCTCGGAAAAAATCTCGTTTTCGATTTGCTCCAACATATCATAGATGTCTTTGTAGTGCGTATAAAACGTGCCGCGGTTGACATCTGCCAGGTCCGTCAGTTCCCGAACAGTGATGCTGGAAAGATCCTTTTCCAACAGCAGTTGGGTCATCGCCTGCCGAAGTCTCGCTTTTGTTCTTCGAACGCGACGGTCCATTCCCTTCTGCTCCATGTTCTCACCTTTTTCTTCCATTTAAAGACCAGTTTTTCAACACAACGTTCAATAAAGTCGATTTCCAAACACATCGGACATTAATTGACGGTTGTAACTCTCTTAATCTTCATTATACTAAAAATATCCAGATTATCAACACCTGTTTCTTAACCCAAAGAGGTGAGTATATGTCCTATATTTCCATGGATCATGTGGTAAAACACTATCACATGGGTGAAGTCACCATTACTGCTGTGAACAACATCACCTTCGATATCGAGAAAGGCGAATTCGTCATCGTGGTAGGCCCCTCCGGTGCGGGAAAGACCACCGTCCTGAACATTCTGGGCGGCATGGACAGCTGCAGCTCCGGCTCCATCCGAGTGGACGGACAGGAGATCAGCAGCTACACGCCCAAGCAGCTCACCGCTTACCGCCGCTATGACATCGGCTTCGTCTTTCAATTCTACAACCTGGTGCAGAACCTCACCGCTCTGGAAAACGTGGAGCTTGCCACCCAGATCTGCAAGTCCCCCCTCCCCGCTGCCGAGGTCCTCACTCATGTCGGTCTGAAAGACCGATTGAACAACTTCCCCGCCCAGCTCTCCGGCGGAGAGCAGCAGCGGGTGGCCATCGCCCGGGCGCTGGCCAAAAACCCCAAGCTCCTCCTCTGCGATGAGCCCACCGGCGCTCTGGACTACATCACCGGCAAGTCCATCCTGAAACTGCTGCAAGACACCTGCCGGGAGCAGGGCATGACCGTGGTGGTCATCACCCACAACACCGCCATCGCCCCCATGGCAGACAAGGTCATCCACGTGAAAAACGGACAGGTGGAATCCATCGACTACAACGAGTCCCCCATGCCCGTGGAAGACATTGAGTGGTGACCCCTCCCCCATCCCTCAGAAAGGAGGCGCACGATGAAACGAAAACCCAGCCGGCTGCTGGTCGATACTGCCCGGGAGATCCGGCGTACCGTGACCCGCTTCCTCTCTCTGCTGATCCTGTCTGCCCTGGCTGTCTGCTTTCTGGCCGGACTCCGGGCCGCCGCCCCTGATATGAAGCTCTCCGCAGACGCCTACTTCGACCAGCAAAAACTCATGGATCTTCACATCCTCTCCACGCTGGGACTGACAAAAGATGACATCAGCGCCCTGGGGGCGCAGCCGGATATCCTTCTGGCCGAGGGGGCTTACACCGTTGACGCCACCATGGCGATGGAGTCCAGAGACCTGGTGGTGAAGGTCCTTTCCTACAAAGAAGGCACCGGGGTCAACATCCCTGCCCTCAAGGAGGGCCGTCTCCCTCAGGCCCCCAACGAATGTCTGGTGGAACCCCTGCTGCTGGAGGAAAGCGGCCTGTCCATCGGGGATACCATCTCCCTGAACACCGGGGAAGGTACCTATAAGGACGCCCTCTCCGTCCAGGAGGCCACCATCGTGGGCGTAGCCACCTCTCCCCTGTACATCTCCATCGACCGCGGTTCCTCCTCTCTGGGCACCGGAAAGGTCTCCGCCTACATTATGCTGCCCGACGCCGCCTTCTCCATGGACTACTACACGGACGCCTATTTGCTGGTGGACGGTGCGGAAAAACTGGAAACCTATTCCGACGAATATGACGACCTGATGGAAACCTGCACCAAGGCCCTCAAGCCCCTGGCCTGGGAGCGCAGCCAGCTCCGTCTGGAAGAGGCCAACCAGCAGATCAGCAAAGCCGAAGAGGCCCTGGCCGAAGGGGAAAAGGAATCTCAGGAAAAACTCCAGGCCGGACAGGACGAACTGGACGCCGCGCGCAAAGAGCTGGACGACGGCTGGGCAAAGTACCGGGAGGGCGCCGCCGCCTTTCAGGCAGAAAGCGCAGCCGGACAGAAAAAACTGGACGATGCCCAGGCGCAACTGGACGCCACCAAGAAACAACTGGACGCCGGGGAAAAGGCCTATGCCGACGGCGTGGCCTCCCTGGAGGCCTCCCGTCCCGCCCTGGAGCAGGCCCGCAGAGAGCTGGACGCAGGCTGGGCAGAATACAACGCCGGATACACCCAGTATCAGCTGGGCCTGAGCCTCTATCAGGCGGGGGCTGCCGCCATGAAGGCAGAGGCCGCCTCCCGCGCTTCTGCCCAGGCCTCCACCCAGGCCGCCGCCCAGACCCGCTCCATCGCCGACGCCGAAGCCAAAAAGCAGGCCACCCAGGCGGAAGCAGAACGGCCGGGGAGCTATTACTGGGTCTATCAGAAGGTATACGCCCAGGTGTATGCCCAGACCTACCCTTCCATTTATGACAAGGTCTACAACAGCCTCTATGGGCAGATCCTGACAGAGCTGGAAAACTCCCCCCGCTACGCCGCCCTCAAAGAGCAGAAAAAGGAGCTGGACGCTGCGAAGGCCCAGCTGGACGCTGCCAAAGCCCAGCTGGACGCCGGGGAAGCCGAGTATCGAAAGGGACTTCAGCAGCTGGAATCCGGCAAACAAACCCTGGAGAACACCCGAAGGCAACTGGACTACGGCTGGCAGGAATATTACAAAGGCCTGACCTCCCTGCAGGAAGGCCGGGAGACCCTGGTGACCCAGCTGGAACAGGGACAGAAGGAACTGGACCAGGCCCGAGAAAAGCTGGAAAAGGGAGAGGAAGAGTACAGCAAAGGGTATGAGACCTTCCAGAAAGGCAAGGAAGACGCCGAAGCCCAGCTCAACGACGCCAGAAAGGAAGTGGAGCAGGCCAAGCGGGACGTCAAGCTGCTGGAAGAAGGCCAATGGTACATCCTGGACCGCAACACCAACGTAGGCTACGCCAGCTACAGCATGGACGCAGACCGTATGGGCAGTCTCGCCACCATCTTTCCCCTGATCTTCTTCCTGGTGGCCGCCCTGGTCTGCCTGAGCACCATGACCCGTATGGTGGAAGAGCAGAGGACCACCATCGGTGGTCTGAAAGCCCTTGGTTTTTCCAAGCGTTCTATCGCCGTAAAATATGTGGGATACGGCTTCATCGCCAGCGCAGGGGGCGCCCTGGTGGGCCTTGCCGTCGGCCTGACCCTGCTGCCTTGGATCATCTGCCGCGCCTGGCTCATCCTCTACTCCATCGGAGAGATCGTCTACAGCTTTGAGCCCGCCACCTCCCTGCTGGCCTGCGCGGCCTCCATCGGTACGGTCACCATCTCCGCCCTGGCCGCCTGCTTCTCTACCCTGTCGGCCTCCCCGGCAGAGCTCATGCGTCCCAAAGCGCCTCCCATGGGCAAGCGCATCCTGTTGGAACGGATCACCCCCTTCTGGAAGAGACTGTCCTTCCACTATAAAATCACCCTGCGCAACCTGTTCCGCTATAAAAAGCGCTTCTGGATGACCGTTATCGGCATCGGCGGCTGCGCCGCTCTCATCGTCACCGCCTTCGGTCTGCGGGGCTCTATCCTTGGGGTCATGGAAAAACAGTACGACGAGATCTACCACTACACCGCCCAGGTGGGGCTGGTGGACAAAGTCACACCGCTGGAAGAAAAAGAGGTGGAAGATACCTTCTCCCAGAGCTCTCTGGTGAGCGGATACCTCCCCTGCCGCACCGAGGCCTACACAGCCCAGAGCGAGACTTTCACCGCTGACTGCTACCTCCAGACCACAGAAAGTCTGGACGCCCTGGCCCCTTTTATCACCCTGCGCCACCGCACCAACGACGACCCTGTGACCCTCCCCAACGACGGCGCAGTCATCACCGAAAAGCTGGCCATCCTTCTGGACGTCAAACCCGGAGACACCATCACCCTGGACGGGGAAAAGCGGGTCTCCATTCGGGTGGCCGACATCACGGAACATTACATTCAGCACTACATCTATATGAGCGACGCCTACTACCAGCAGGTGTTTGGCCAGCCGCCGGAGGACAACACCATTCTGGTAGACCTGGCCACCGACGCCCAGGAGGTAGATGCACTGGAAAGCCAGCTGGTCTCTCTGGACGGCGTGACCTCCCTCTCCCTCATCACCGACATTCGGGACACCTTCACCTCCAGTCTGGAGAGCATCGACTACGCCGTGATCCTCATTATCGTGTGCGCCGCTGCCCTGGCCTTCGTGGTCCTGCTCAACCTCACCAACATCAACATCACTGAGCGGATGCGGGAGCTGGCCACCCTGAAGGTGCTGGGCTTCTACGACCGGGAGCTGTCCTCGTATGTCTACCGGGAGAACGTGATCCTCACGGTATTCGGAGTCGCTATGGGTATGGTATTGGGGAAGTTACTCCACCAATGGCTGGTGCTGACCGTAGAGATCGACATGCTCATGTTCGGCCGCTTCCTGAATGCCCCCAGCTACCTGTGGGCCGCCCTGCTCACCGCCGCCTTCTCCCTCCTGGTCAACCTCTCCGCCCATCGAAAGCTGAAAAGTCTGGATATGGTGGAGTCGTTGAAGAGCGTAGAGTGAGGCTCTGTTTCCTCAGAGAAAATGCATCGCAAAGCAACACAAAGACGTCCTGCGGAACTTTTGAACTGAACCAGTAAAAACGGACAATAGACAAAACGCCCCCTGATGTAGAAAAATGGAAGTACTACATCAGGGGGTAATTTAATGGCCAGAAAATATGAAAAAGTAAAGTTGCTTCTTCCCATTGTTCAACAGATGCAAGCGGAAGGGAAAACGCAGAAAGAGATAGCAAAGGAATTGGGGTTGCAAAGTGAGAGAGCCGTAAAAGATTTGCTCTACCGTGCAAGACACCGGCAGGAAAAGGCCATTCCCAAACAGCGAGGAAGAAAGCCTGCCAAGACATTGGCAGAGTACAAATATGAGAACAAAAGGCTAAAAATGGAGAACGAACTGTTGCGGGATTTTCTGCAAT
>NZ_JAXDRS010000035.1:0-49282 GCF_034090835.1 Evtepia sp. | reverse complement strand
TCATAGTTGGTGGATAAAAGCATTTACATCATTTACATCAATTCTTACACAAAGCCCCCACGAAACTAATCGAAAATAAAGTAAAGTAGGATTTTGAAAAAATCTGATTTGCGACTTATTTTGAACTATGTTGGGTTATAGCAAGAATTGAAACGATGTCCTAAATCGTCCCCACTATGAAGCCCATCGACTAATATGGCTATTGTAGCACAATGCATTTCGGGAATTTCCTACATCCTAAAAAGATGTTTTACACCTGATTTACACTTTTTCGTTTTATAAGCCCACAATAACGACTTCTGAAAAGACACTTTTGCGTAATGCAAAGGTGTTTTTTCTTATACCCATACCGCCCACAATAGGCAGGCGGTATACATATATCATTGTATGCTTATAAGATTATTGCAGGTAGTGCAGTAATGTTATAAACACACAGATACCCCGTATTAGCTCCAGAATTAGCTGTACGGGCTTTTATAACACTGATATAGTCGCCTGCCACAAAAAACGTCGTGAGAGGCGTCCTGCGGCTGTTACAAGGGATGGACTGGTTAGCTCCAGTCTGTCCCTTTTTTTTACGCAAAAAAATGGGGACATACCCAAGAAAGGTAGCCCCCATAATACACCCACAAAAAATCCGTTAGTCATTCTTTGCGTAACCCCTTATATTTTCTATGAAAGTATGGTTACGCATATGATTTTCATATGCTTCTTTGATAACCCTGATGGCGATATCTACTTCGCCATTTGTCATATCGTTGCTTGTGATAATGTTTTCGTACTCCTGATTGAACTGCGCTTGTTATCAATTAAAATAGAGAGAGTATCGCTATTGTTCTTATCCAGCTTCTTATCAAGCTCACTAATGCTCTTGTCATATTGCTCTAATTTCGAGTTCACCAGGCGTATCCAATCATCACGCATGCGTATGTTGTCTGTGCTATAATGCTGATTTAGGTCGTTCAGGGTAACCTGAACTTTGTCCAGAGTTTCTCCCATCTTATGTATCAGAACTTTTTCTTTTTTTCTTCGCTGAAACACTTTACGAATTTTGACAAACTCTGGAACAACCTTCCCTTTGAATTCCAAAAGCTCCCCGATAACTTGAATAACAAGGAACAGACCGACAAGGACAATAGCGACCTTAGTCGGCACGTTCAGAAATTCAATGTAGTTAATCATAGGGCTTGCTCACCCCCTAACTTGTTTGCTTGCAAGCACCTATCATTACTTGCTATCTGTTTTTGTAATCTGAGTAATCGTTTCCTTAAATTTGTCGAATCCAAACATAGCTGCATAAGAGGTGAAGAAGCCGACAATAACAGCTGCTACAACCATATACCATACTACGGCAATACCACTGATTTGGCAGTATGCGAAAAATGAAACAAGGGTAAGAACCATACAATGACCTGGCAACGACAAACCCGCAACTTCTTACGGAGTGGGATTATGAGAAAAATGCCACGGTCAGCCCGGAAATGATTTCGCCAAATTCGTTGAAAAGTGTCTGGTGGAGGTGCGCCTGTGGACATTCATGGAAAGGAAAAATCCAAAAGCGGGTATTTGAAGGTGAAGGATGTAAGGTCTGTGAACGTGAGTTTCAAAGCGTATTGCCCCAGCTGGCAATCAAGTATTATGCCGAAATGAAAGGGCTGACAGCTTGGTTTTATGCCGCCGAAGTTATCGGATTACCTCTTGATGTTTATCTTCCGGAAGAAAAGCTCGCTATTGCGGTGAACACAGAAACAGAGGCAATGGACAGAGTGAAAGAGCATTTATGTCGGAAGAGGGGGATTCGTTACATAAAGATGCCATATAGGAATTGCACAGTTGCATCAGATTACATGTATGATATTATAAAGGCGTTCCAGACAGCGCATATATACTTTTCAACGGACGTTGACAGGGATCTTGTGTATATCAGAACTCGATTTGTGAAATGGAGAACCGAACAGAAGTCTTTGTAGGCAGGAGGATAAATCATGTGGTGGAAGAAGAAAGAAAAGTATTATCTCTATCTTACATACAATGAACTGCGAGTCGTCATGGCCAGCCTGGTCCATTGCAAAAACAAGCTGATCCGCGAGGGCAGATACACCGATTGCATCGACGAAATGATCCTGAAGGTGGCCAACCTGATGTGAGAGCCTGCAATTACATATTGTTTCTTTGAGAGCCGCTTATTCTAACGCAGAGTAAGCGGCTTTTTCCATGTCCGTACACAGCCGCCTGTTGCCGCAGGCGGCTAAATCTATGAAAGGAGGAGGAACCCCATGGCAAACACAAAGGTTATCGCCGTGGCTAATCAAAAAGGCGGGGTCGGGAAAAGTACATCCGTGTACTGTATCGGCGCGGGGCTTGCCGCCGCTGGACACAAGGTCCTGCTCGTGGATGTGGACCCGCAGGGCGACCTGACAAAGATGCTGGGCCAGCGCAGCCGCTGACGCTGGCAAATAAAATGAATGACGTTGTAGCCGGTATCGACGCTGCGGAGCACCCGGAAGTTATGCACCATGCGGAGGGATAAGGATTACGAACAAGCAATTTCTCAGGAGGTACATACATAGGAACCTTTCGAATCTCTCATTATTGTCCTTGCTCTATCTGTAATGGCGGTTATTCTGGCACTGCGACTGGTGCCACGTTAACACCTTGGTGTACAATTGCTGTTGACCAGTCGGTAATCAAGCTTAATAGCACGGTATATATTGATGGGTATGGAGAATTCAAAGCACAAGATACAGGAAGCGCAATCAAAGGAAATAGAATTGACGTCTGTGTGAGCAGCCACGAAGAAGCATATCGACTTGGCGTTGTATAAGAAATTTTTGAAAGACAGAATTGACAATAAAAAAAAAGATGATATAATATATTCAAAATATTTAGTACTGATTAATAGTACAAAGAGGGAGGGGATATTTCGCTGGAATATAGTCAAGTAAGTGGACACATAAAAACAAGAAGGAGGTTTCATAATAAAATGAAAAAACTTTTATCGACACTATTAATAATGGTATTCTCTTTTGTTTTGTTTCCGCTAAGTGCCCTTGGAGCATCTACAGATGAATCTAGTCTTTCTTTGCAATTGATGGCGCTACCTATGGAAGAGATTATTGATTACATCAAGAACCATGAAGTAGATGTAAACACCTTGAGAGATGCATTAATCGATCGTGAATTATCAAGTTACCAGGATGATAAAGAATTTTCAAAGCACTATGCAGAAGATCCAACTTCTGCAATGGAAATGATTCAGGGTATTGTCGACAATCAGCTTGCCCTTATTCATGAGGAGACGGGTGTTATTCCTAAAGTTGGTAATTCTACAAATGCGTGGATTGATCCGGTTTTAATCAAACAAAAAAATAACTACTATTGTGGTCCTTGTAGTGCGTTGCAGGCAATAACAGCGTATGGTGGATATGTAGCCGGAAATACAAATAATGAAAAGCAAGATACACTTGCAAATGCCATGGGGACAAGTAGTACCGTGGGGACGCTTGTATATAAAGTCAGAAATGTTTTAAATACATATATATCGGGGTATTCTTATAAGCGCGGAAGCGCAATGAGCAACTATACTTTTAGACAAACTGTATTGAATAGTCTTGTCAACAATAAGGCCCCTATACTACATGCAAGGACACAATACTTGAATTACTATGGTGGTCATGCAAGTGGGCACTATATCTGTGTGACCGCAATCAACAACATTACTAACAAGATTCGTTTGTCTGATTGCAATCGGAATCCTGCTTACTACGGAACACGGTCTATTCCAACATCTGAAGCCAAAGCATCCGTTTCTGCAGCTGAAAGATATCTCATCTCTACCTCTTTGATTTAAGGAGACATACGATGAGAGGAAAATTACAACTTCTTCTATGTGCCTTTAGTATGATTTCCTCTGTAGCCTTACTGGTATCTGGATGCTCCCAAGATAAGGATACCGAACAAGCGAAGGCCGAAGAGGCGTATGTCCAAGAGATCCCCATTCACTTGGAGTCAGGTTGGGCTGTAGGAGGTATTGCGTCTAATGGAGATATGGCTTTCTGCCTTCTAACTGAAGACGTACCGATGACTTTAAATTTGCGTTCGGCAAAGCTCTGTGCTTGGGACTTGCTCTCCGGAGCGGAGACTGTCCTCTACGAATATACCAACGCAGACGGATTTTATATCAACGAATTGCAGGCTACAGCCAATGAGGTGTTTTGGGTTCGCACCGAGGGTGAGCAGTGCGCTATTGAGCGATTGGACTTAGCTACCAGAGAGGTCCAGATGATTGAGCAGTATAATTGGGGCGGGTATGATGTTCTTCTACAGTGTGATGGAAGCTATCTAACCTGGTATCGCCTGTCGGACGAAACGGCATTCATTCGGGGATATGAGATTGCAACAGGGACTCTTTTTGATATCGCCGAGGAGGTCGTTGCGGACTTCCCCTTTATCAGAGCTAATATTAGCGATGGGATCTGCGCCTATGCTGTAGATCAGGGGGGAGAGAGAAAAATCCAAGTGTATGACCTATTTGAAAAAAAACAACTTCGAGAGATCCCTTTGGATGCAGATATCGCCTTATTTAATATTGTTGCAGATAGAGAGCGATGCCTTTATTCCATCCTTAAAGAAAATACCGTGGATTATAGAATTTTTGTCTATGACTATGGTGATGGAAAAGAAACCGTGATCAATGAGGACGAGAGTATGTATGTGTTTTATTGGAATTATGACGATGGCAGACTCTTTCTCAATGAGCGTAACGACAATGCCATCCTGATGAAGACACTGAATACAGGTGAAACATCGATCATCTCTAACCAAGGAAATCATCTTTATATACTTAGTAGAATTACCTCTGATGGGAGTTACATTGTTTTAGACTCTGCCAACGAGGTAATCCCTGTTCTCACTTTGATCAAGGCATCGTGAGGAAAAGGGCTGATACCAACCATATGTGAACGCAAGGCGGGACCAGGAAAAAGCTGGTCCCGTTTTTGCAGGCCACATGGCAGATATATATATCGTTACATCGATGCCAAAGGCATACCAAGATTCGTTTATAGCTGGACTTTAACTCAGTCAGATCGAACACCGAAAGGAAAGCAGTCGTGGATTTGCTTGCGAGAACTCGAAAAATCAATTGCAAAAGACTTGCAGGATGAAATCGACACATTCAATGCAAGAAAAACCAGATTGGATGCCTTTTGTGAGGACTGTATATCTGACAAAAAAGAGTTGAAGAAAAGCACACGCAGTAACTAAATATATGTATGACAAGTATGTGCGTAACGAACTTGGGAATAAAAGACTGGTAGACATTAAATACAGCACGATCAAGAAGTTCTACAATTCTCTGCTCGAAAATGGTTTTGATTTTACTCTTAAGCCGGGGCAAACAATCAAGATTCCGACTGGAATTCGTGTGAAGATTGATGACGGATGGTGGCTCGGCGGATTTCCACGCAGTGGGCTTGGATTCAAATATAGATTCCAGCTTGATAACACAATCCCCGTTATTGACAGTGACTATTATGGTTCGGATAACGAAGGTCATATCTTCATTAAGGCCACAAACGATACAAAGGAAAACAAGACAATTGAAATTCATGCTGGTGACAAGTTCGTGCAGGGAATTTTCATTCCATACGGCATCACATATTCAGACAATGTAGATAACGTAAGAAATGGCGGTATGGGCTCCACGGATACAAAGGAGAATGTGCTATGAGCAGCAAGAGTTCGAGCAGTGGCCTTGGTATCTTGGACGTCGTAGCCGTTGTATTTATTATACTGAAGCTCATAGGCGTGATTAACTGGAGCTGGGTATGGGTTTTATCACCAATATGGATTCAACTTATTATCCTGTTGATTGTCATATGTGTAATTGTTATTAAAGACCGTTAATCACAGCAAAAAAATGGGCTGGCAATAAGCCAGCCCTATTTTTTTATAATCGAAAGTAGGTGTTACATGAATAAATCCACACAAATTCCATTCTGGGACGATATACAATGAGCGTAGAAGAAGCGTCTGCGTATTTCCGTATAGGCGAAAACAAATTGAGAAAGCTTATCAGTGAAGATAACGATGCTGATTACATACTATGGAATGGGAACAGGCCACAAATAAAGAGGAAAAAGTTCGAAGAGTATGTAGATAGGCACAATTTAATTTAGATATCTTGAAAAACAGAGCCGGCTATGATACACTAAGTTAATCGTATTATTGTGGGCTCTTTATCGGAAGGAGCTGAATATGTCCGAAAAGAGACGCGATAACAAAGGCAGAATCCTCAGACAAGGGGAGCTGCAAAGAAGTGACGGCAAGTACGAGTACAGATATTTTGACGCAAAAGGAGAGAGGAGAAGCGTTTATAGCTGGAAACTGGTAAGCACAGACAAGATTCCAAAAGGAAAGAGAGAATGCCGTGCACTCAGGGACATTGAGCGAGATATACGCAGAGATATCGAAGATGGAATCAATAGCCATGAGGCGTACCGAACATCTCTAAATAGGTTCTTTGACGATTATATCGAAACAAAATATGAACTGAAGTCGTCCACCAGAACTAACTATAAATATATAATGAGATGGAATCAGAATCCGCAAAAAAAGAAAAGCGTCAACCTGAACTTCTCCCTCATTTTACAGTTCATAATCTCAGGCATACATTCTGCACACGCTTTTGCGAGAATGAGACCAACTTAAAGGTTATACAGGAGATTATGGGGCATGCCGACATTTCAACAACGATGGATATTTATAATGAGGCAACAAAAGAAAAGAAGAAAGAAAGCTTTGCGAACCTTGAGGGAAAGGTCAAAATCAGTTAATCGAATTTACACCTGGTTCTACACCTTTTCAGAGCGGAGTTTCGTTAGCTTATAAGGTTTTATGTGTACTACGGGTTTTAAGGCATGTTGTGTCGCAACGGTTTCAACAGGATATAAGAGGATATGGGAATGCTGCCTTCACATCCCCACCATGAAGCCCCTGGATATGCCCAAGAAGGAGACGGCTGCCGCCCCTGCGGCAGAAGCACCCAAGGCCGAGCCTGAGAAGATCGACTTTTCCAACGTGAAGATCGAGCCCCTCTTTGAAGAGACGGTCGATTTTGAGACCTTTGCCAAGTCCGACTTCCGCGCAGTGAAGATCGAAGCCTGCGAAGTCGTGCCCAAGTCCAAGAAGCTGCTGAAGTTTACCCTGAACGACGGCACCGACCGGAAGCGGACCATTTTGAGCGGCATCCATGAGTACTATGAGCCCGAAGAGCTGATCGGCAAGACGGCCATTGCCGTTGTCAACCTGCCGCCGAGAAAGATGATGGGCATCGATTCTGAGGGGATGCTGATCTCTGCGGTGCACGAGGAGAACGGCAGAGAAGGGCTCAACCTCCTGATGGTGGACGACAAGATCCCGGCGGGTGCAAAGCTGTACTAAAACGGGAAGGACTTCCTGCTTCTTTCTGCCGCCGCAGGGCGTGCAGAGAGAGGAGAGCGGGTGGAAAGACGCTTGTCCTATGCCTGGCAGGAAGTCCCCTGAATAGAAACAATACGACATACCGGCGGGGAACTGCCGGTATGTTGCATATGGATTGTTGTGTTCTGAGTGAAGCGGGACTGGGCTGTGGGGCCCGATCCCATCAGGAGGTCTGCTTTGAAGCAATTGTTGCATTGGATATTGGGGAAGCGGGCGCGGCGGGGGATGAACGCCACCCGGATGGTGGCCCTTTCCTTTGGAGGAATGATCCTTTTGGGTGCTGCACTCCTGACCCTGCCGGCCATGTCGGCGGATGGAGAGAGTGCAGGCATCCTGTCCGGCCTGTTTACGGCGACCTCAGCCACTTGCGTTACCGGGCTGGCGCTGCGGGATACGCTGACCCAGTGGTCCCTGGGGGGCCAGGTGGTGATCCTTTGTATGATCCAGCTGGGCGGCCTGGGGTTTATGACAGCCTGCACCCTGATCCTGTCGGTGTTCCGTCAGGATATTGACCTGTCCCAGCGGATGGTGCTGGCCTCCGGCATGGGGCTGCGGCATATTGGCGGCGTGGTGCGGATGGTGCGGCATGCCCTGGTGGGCACGGCTGTGATAGAAGGGATCGGCGCCCTGCTCCTTTCTTTCTTCTTTGTTCCCCAGCATGGCCTGCTGCGGGGGGTCTGGTATGGCGTGTTTCACTCCATTTCTGCCTTCTGCAACGCCGGGTTTGACCTCATGGGTCCTGCGGGCGGCGGGAGTTTGATCACCGCTGCCGATCGGCCTTTGGTTTTGCTGATCCATGGGACGCTCATTGTAACAGGTGGCCTGGGATTCTTCGTCTGGGAGGACATCTACCGGAACCGCCGGTGGAAAAAGCTGTCGGTCTATACCCGGCTGGTGCTTGGAACAACAGCGTTTTTGATTCTTTCCGGCGGGTTGTATTTTCTGGCGGCAGAGTGGTCCAATCCCATGACTCTGGGGCCCATGCCCTGGTGGGATAAGGTGGCGAACAGCCTTTTTCAGTCGGTGAGCCTGCGGACAGCCGGGTTTGCCAGCATTCCTCGGGGAGGAATGTATGAGCACTCTCAGGTCATGAGCCTTTTGTACATGCTGGTGGGCGGAAGCAGCGGGTCCACGGCGGGCGGTATCAAGACCGTGACCGCCCTGGTGCTGGCAGCAGCTCTGTGGAGTGGTCTGCGGGGCCGCCGGGACGTGACCATTTTCCGCCGGCGGGTGCGGGAAGAACAGATTTCCGATGCGTTCACGCTGACGCTGACGGTGCTTCTGGCGGTGTTTGTGTGCGCCATGACCCTGTCTGTTTTGGAGGAAGTCCCCTTCCTGTCCCTGCTGTTTGAGGTGGTTTCTGCCATAGGTACGGTAGGCGTCAGCACAGGGATCACCAGTTCTCTGTCTCCTGTCAGCTGCCTTATTTTGATTGGACTGATGTACATGGGAAGGGTGGGCATCCTCTCGTTCTCTCTGGCCTTTATCATCCGGCGGGGGAAGACGGACAAGGTGCGCTATCCCACCTGCGATTTGATGATCGGCTAAGGAGGCACGGAAAAGATCATGAATATGTTTGTTGTGATTGGCTTGGGGCGGTTCGGTTCTTCCGTGGCCATGGAATTAAGTGACCTGGGCCATCAGGTGCTGGCCATTGATACAGATGAGGCCATGGTGCAGCGCATGGCAGACAAGGTGACCCAGGCTGTGGTTGCCGACTGCCGGGACCAGGAGGTCCTGCGGTCGCTGGGGGTGAAAAACGCCGACTGCGGCGTGGTAGCCTTCGGCAATGACATTGGCAACAGTGCGCTCATTACCTTGAACCTGAAAGAGTTGGGCATTCCTCGCATCATCTGCAAGGCCCGGGACCACAGCCACGAGGAGCTCCTGCTCCGCATTGGAGCGGACAAAGTGGTCTTTCCGGAGCGGCAGAGCGGCCGCTGGCTGGCGCGCACCCTGGACAAGCGGGAGATCCTCAGTTATGTGGAACTCTCGGAACGGTATGGGATCGTAAAGATCCAGGTCCCCGACAGCTGGGAGAACAAGACCCTGCGTGAACTGGACATTCGATCCAAGTATAAGGTGAATATCGTTGCCATTCAGAGTGCGGACGGCGGCCTTCAGACGGTGCCGGACCCCGGCTACCGGTTCCGCCCGGGGGATCTGGTCTTTACGCTGGGAAAGAATGAGAGCAACGAGCGGTTGATTATGGGGTAACGATGGAGCGGATTACAAGCAAAAGCAACCAGCTCATGGTACAGATCCGGAAGCTGGTCAGCGATCGGAAGCATCGCCGGCGGGACGGTCTTATGGTGTGCGAAGGGCCCAAAATGCTGGCAGAGGCCCTGCGCTGGGGGGCGGATTTGGATACTGTTGTCTGGGAGGAAGGAGCCGCAGAGACGGCGTCTGTTCCGGCAACAGTCCGCCAGGTGGAGGTACCCAAAGACCTTTTCCGCAGCCTGGCAGCCACGGAGACCCCGCAGCGGGTGCTCTTTCTCTGCCGGATGCCTGTCTCCCGCCTGCCGGATACCCTGGCAGGGGACCGGTATCTGGTGCTGGATGGGCTCCAGGACCCGGGCAATGTCGGGACGCTGTGGCGCACCGCAGATGCGTTCGGCGCAGATGGTATGATCCTTCTTCCAGGCAGCGCAGATCCCTGGAACCCCAAGACTCTGCGGGCTACCATGGGGGCCTGCTTCCGCCTGCCTGTGTGGGAGAGCGATCTCCCTGGGCTGGAGGCCCTGCTGGAGCGGGAAGGGCTGCCCCTGTTCGCCACGGCTCTGCGAGAGGACACGGAGGACATCCGATCTCTGTCCCTGGCGCGGGCTGCAGTGGTCATTGGAAGCGAGGGAAAGGGCGTGTCGGAAGCGGTCCTCTCCCGGTGTGAAAAGACGATTAAGATCCCCATGGAGGCCAGGTGCGAGTCACTGAATGCTGCGGTGGCTGGTGCTGTGGTGCTCTGGCAGATGGGATATGGAAGGGTACAATAAGAAGCGGTCCAACGGACCGGAAAGAGGTCGGTGAGTATGAGCGCGATCAGACACTGGCTATGGCTGAGCACCCGAGGGCCCAGCCCGGGCATGTATGCGGCCCGTATTTTGGAGCAATTTGGCACGCCCAGCGCGGCTTATTTTGCAGATGAAAAGGAATATGATCTCATGGCAGACCTGCCGCTGAAGGTCCGTCAGGCGCTGCGGGACAAGCGGCTGGATGAGGCTGACCGCATTTTGCATGACTGCGAGCAGCAGAACATCCAGGTGCTGACCATGCAGGACGCAGCCTATCCTGAGCGGCTTCGTCAGCTGGACCATCCCCCTTGTGTGCTCTATGTGAAGGGGAAGCTTCCCCGGATGGATGAGGAGGCGGCGATCGCCATGGTAGGCGCCCGAAAAGCCAGCCCTTATGGGGTCATGACGGCGGGAAGGCTGGCCATGGACCTGGCCCGGCAGGGTGCGCTCATTGTCAGCGGCAGCGCCTGGGGGATCGACTCTGCGGCGCTGAAAGGGGCGCTCCAGGCAGGGGGCAGGGTGGTCTCGGTCCTGGGCAACGGGATCGATGTGGTCTACCCTACAGGGAATCAGGACCTGTATGCTGACATTGCCGCGGCCGGCGCTCTGGTGTCGGAGTATCCGCCGGGCACACCCCCTTTGGGGGAACACTTCCCCGTGCGAAACCGGCTCATCGCCGGATTGAGTTTGGGGGTCGTTGTGGTAGAAGGGACCATACGCAGCGGCTCTCTCATCACGGCCCACTGGGCATTGGAGCAGAACCGGGATGTCTATGCCGTGCCGGGAAACATCAATGCGCCATTGAGCAAGGGTCCCAACAGTCTCATTCGTCGGGGTGAGGCGAAGCTGATCCAGGACGCCTGGGACATCCTGGAGGAATACGAATATCTTTACCCGGCGAAAATTCATCCAAGGGTTCCTTTGACGGAGGAAGGAAGCCGGGTGCGGCTGAAAGACACCGTTTCTCACCTGGCGTCCCGACCGAAGAAGAAAGCAAAGCCGGAACTGGCAGGGGAAGCAGAGCCTGCACCCTCCCCAACTGGACTGGTGATCGACCTGTCTCAGGACCCCGGCGCGTTGACCGACGACGAAGCAGCCATCCTCTGGTCCTTACAGGGCGGCTTGCAGTATACGGTGGATGACCTGGTGGAACGGACCTCCATTCCGGCCCGCCGCATCCTGTCGGCTCTGACCATGCTGCAGGTCCGGCAGATGGTGAAAGAGGAGAACGGAAAGCGCTTTCGGACAGAGATCCTGCTCAAGGGGCAGAATCCGTTGAAATAGGAAACAAGAGCAGGGCAGGCAGACCCTGCGTGACCATAGAAATAAGCCGAATGTTCGGAGGGATACTGTGTCTAAAACAAATCTGGTGATCGTTGAGTCACCGGCTAAGGCAAAGACCATCGGAAAATATCTGGGGCCGAGCTATGAGGTTCTGGCCTCCATGGGCCATGTTCGGGACCTGCCCAAGAGCAAAATGGGCGTGGATATTGAGCATGGATTTGAACCGGATTACCAACCCATCAAAGGGAAGGAAGAAACCATTGCGCTGCTGAAGGACGCAGCGGACGCCAGCCAGAAAGTGTACCTGGCCACCGACCCGGACCGGGAAGGAGAGGCCATTTCCTGGCATCTGAAGGAACTGCTGGACCTGCCGCAGGAGAAAACCAGCCGGGTCACCTTCAACGAGATCACGAAAAAGGTGGTCACGGAGAGCATTGCTGCCCCCCGTGAGATCGACCAGAACCTGGTGGATGCTCAGCAGGCCCGCCGGATCTTGGACCGAATCGTGGGCTACGAGCTGTCTCCGCTGCTGTGGAAAAAGATCCGCCGGGGACTGTCTGCCGGGCGGGTGCAGTCTGTGGCTACCCGTCTGGTGGCCGAGCGGGAGGAGGAGATCCGCTCCTTTGTCCCGGAGGAATACTGGACCCTGGATGTGATGCTGGATCGCATTGCCCCCAATATTGGCAGCTTCAAAACCCAGTTCTATGGACGGGAGAAGAAAATGGGGCTGAAGTCCCAGGAACAGGTGGACCAGGTGCTGACGGCGATCAAATCCTCGCCCTTCACCGTGCGGGGCATCAAGCGGCAGGATAAGAACCGCTCTCCTGCGCCTCCTTTCATCACAAGTACGCTGCAGCAGGAGGCCTCCCGGAAGCTGAATATGAGCCCCCGGCGCACCATGTCCATTGCCCAGCAGCTGTATGAAGGCGTGGACATCCATGACGAGGGCACCGTGGGTCTCATTACCTATATGAGAACCGACTCTTTGCGGATCTCCGAGGAAGCTTCGGAGGCGGCCCGTCGGTTTGCAGGGGCCCGGTATGGCCAGCAGTATTTACCTGCGGCGCCCCGCCAGTATAAGACCAAGGCCGGAGCCCAGGATGCCCACGAGGCCATCCGGCCTTCCAACGTGGAACTGACCCCGGAGAGCATCAAAAAGGATCTGACTGCGGAGCAGTTCCGTCTGTATAAATTGATTTGGAGCCGCTTCCTGGCCAGTCAGATGGCCTCTGCGGTGTATGACAGTGTAGGCATCGAGGTGGAGAGCGCCGGATACCTGTTCAAGGCCAGCCACTCCGAGGTGAAGTTCCCCGGCTTCCTGGCCGTCTATGAGGAGGGGCGGGACGACGACGGAGAAGAATTCCAGTCTCCTCTGCCCAACCTGCAGGAGGGAGAGATCCTCCGCTGCGCCGATACCAAGCCGGAGCAGAAGTTTACCCAGCCCCCCACCCGGTACACAGAGGCCACCCTCATCCGGGCCCTGGAGGAGAAGGGGATCGGTCGTCCCTCCACCTATGCCCCCACCATTACCACCATTATGAGCCGGGAGTATGTGGTGAAGGATGGAAAGTACCTCCATACCACCCCTCTGGGTGAAGTGGTGACCGGGCTTATGAAGGATAAGTTCCATGACATTGTGGATTATGACTTTACCGCTACCATGGAAGACCGTCTGGATAAGGTGGAGAGCGGCGAGGAAAACTGGAAATCCGTGCTTCAGGATTTCTACCAGGATTTCAGCCAGGAGATGACCCAGGCGGAAAAGGATTTGGATGGTACCCGGATCAAAGTGCCGGACGAGGTGTCCGAGGAAGTGTGTGACCTCTGCGGACGCCAAATGGTGGTGAAGTCTGGGCGGTTTGGACGGTTCCTGGCCTGCCCGGGCTTTCCCGAGTGTACCTTCACCAAGCCGTTGGTGATCGAGATGCCGGGTAAGTGCCCCAAGTGCGGCAGCCGCCTCTTGAAGAAGACTTCCCGCAACGGGTATACCTATTACGGGTGTGAACGCAACGGCGATAAGCTGGGCCGGGCCTGTGACTTTATGACCTGGGACGTCCCGGTGAAAGATAATTGCCCGGAATGTGGCTGGACCATGTTTAAGAAGTCGGGCCGTGGCTTTAAGAAGGCCTTCTGCATCAACGAGGCCTGCCCGGCTTTTGTCCCCGAGGAAAAGCGGGGCGGCTACCGAAAGAAAGCCAAGACCACTGAGGCCGGCGAGTCCGAGGCCCAGGCAGCGGATACCAAGAAGGAAGGGGAGGCAGAGGAGAAGACCGAGAAGAAGGCCAAGAAGACCACTGCCAAAAAGACTGCCACGAAAAAGACCGCCAAAGAAGACGACCAAAAAGACCACAGCGGCAAAGAAAGCCGAAGAAGAATCCCCGGAGGAGAACGCATGATGGAGAAAAGGGTGACAGTGATCGGCGCAGGACTGGCAGGCTGTGAAGCCGCCTGGCAGCTGGCCAGCCGGGGCATTCCGGTCACGCTGTGGGAGATGAAACCCCGGAAGATGACACCGGCCCACCACACGGCGCTGTTTGGAGAACTGGTATGCTCCAACTCCCTGCGGTCAGACCAGCTGGAAAATGCAGTGGGTCTGCTGAAGGAGGAGCTGCGCCGTTTGGACTCTCTGATCCTCCGGTGTGCCGACACCCATCGGGTGGCGGCAGGGGGCGCTTTGGCGGTGGACCGGATGGGATTTGCTCAGGCCGTGACCGACGCCATCCGAACTCATCCCCTCATCACAGTGGAAGAGGGAGAAGTGGGCGCCATTCCGGAGGAGGGAGAGGTCATTGTGGCCACCGGACCGCTGACCTCGGACGCCCTGGCAGAGGATATTGCCCAGCGCTTCCCCACGGGAAGCTACCTCCATTTTTATGATGCGGCGGCTCCTCTGGTGACCTTTGAGAGCGTGGATATGGACAGCGCATTTTTTGCTTCCCGCTATGATAAGGGAGCGCCGGACTATATTAACTGCCCCATGACCCAGGAGGAGTACCTTGCCTTTTGGAAGGAACTCTGTGCGGCAAAGGAAGCGCCGGTGCATGGGTTTGAGGATAAGAATGTGTTTGAAGGATGTATGCCGGTGGAGGTCATGGCCCGGCGGGGGGAGCAGACCCTTTGCTATGGTCCCCTGAAGCCAAGAGGCCTGCGGGACCCCAAAACCGGGAAGGAGCCCTATGCAGTGGTACAGCTGCGCCGGGACAATGCGCAGGGCAGCATTTACAATCTGGTGGGCTTTCAGACCCACTTGACCTTCCCGGAGCAGAAGCGGGTGTTTTCCATGATCCCCGCTCTGCGGGAGGCAGAGTTTGTCCGGTACGGTGTCATGCACCGGAACACCTATTTGGACTCTCCCCGGATGCTGGACCGGTATTACCGGGTGCGCAGTGAACCCCGCATTGTCTTTGCCGGGCAGATCACCGGGGTAGAAGGGTATGTGGAGTCCACTGCCTCCGGGTGCCTGGCTGCCATTGAGCTGGCCAACCGCCTCCAGGGAAAACCGCCGGTGGACTTTCCGCAGGAGACGGCGATTGGGGCGCTGGCGCTGTATGTAAGCAATGATACGGTCAGCCATTTCCAGCCCATGAACGTCAATTTCGGCATTATGCCGCCCCTGGGCTACCGGGTCAAGGGAAAGCGGAACAAGAACGCAGAGCTGTCCCGCCGGGCGCTGGAGGCGCTTTCGGCGCTTCCGCTGGATGCGGACAGATAAAGAGCCATAGAGAAGAAAGAAGGCGAACCGATGAAGATCATTGTGGATGCAATGGGAGGGGATCACGCTCCCATGGCCCCTGTGGAGGGGGCGTTGAAAGCTGTCCAGGAACTGGGTGTGGAAGTGATTCTGACCGGCCGGGCAGAGGAAGTGCTGCGCTGCATTGAGCAGCTGGGCCACAAGACGCTGCCCAAAGGGGTGGAGATCGCCCATGCCAGCGAAGTGATCGAGATGGAGGACAACCCTGCCCGGGCATTTAAGGAGAAGAAGGATTCTTCCATGACAGTGGGTCTGAACCTTTTGAAGGAGGGCAATGGCGAGGCCTTTGTCTCTGCGGGCAGCACCGGCGCCCTGCTCTCGGCAGCCACGCTCCTTATTAAGCGGATCCGGGGGATTCGCCGGGCTGCCCTGGCCCCTGTGGTGCCCACGGCAGCGGGGAGCATGGTGCTCATCGACTGCGGCGCCACAGCGGAGTGTACCCCGGAGTATCTCCTGCAGTTTGCCTTTATGGGTTCTTACTATGCCAAGCGGTTCCTGGGCAGAGAGGAGCCGAAGGTGGCGCTGCTGAACATCGGCGCAGAGCCCAGCAAGGGCATGGAGCTCCAGAAGGCGACGCATGCGCTGCTGACGAAGGCGGACCAGGAGGGCCGGATCCATTTCGTTGGCAACATTGAGGGCCGGGAGGCCATCAGCCAGGGTGTGGATGTACTGGTGACCGACGGCTACACAGGGAACATCTTCCTCAAGACCGTAGAGGGCAGCGCCCTGCTCTTCAGCCGTATGCTGAAAGGGATGTTCATGGAGAGCGCAAAGACCAAGCTGGCAGCGCTCATGATGAAGAAGAGCCTGGGAGAATTCAAAAAGACCTTTGATCCCAACGAGGTGGGCGGTACCGCCATGCTGGGGATCTCCAAGCCGGTGGTTAAGGCCCATGGCTCTTCCAACGGCTATGCGTTTTATAACGCCATTCGCCAGGCAATGCAGGTGGCCCAGTCGGATATCGTAGGCGACATCACGGCCAACGTGGAGCATATGCGTCTGCCCACCGGCAGAATGGGTGGGTGATTTTTCCGATTTACCTATTGACAGGTTAGCAATTTATCCCTATATTAAGTACAGTCATTCTTAGTGAAAAGGATTCCAACAAAGGAGCAAATGGATATGATTTTAGAGAAACTGAAAAGTTTAATCGCAGAGCAGTTAGGCGTAGAGGAAAACAATATCTCTATGGACACCAATTTTGAGGAAGATTTGGGTGTTGACTCTCTGGATATTGTGGAATTATCTATGGCCCTGGAAGAGGAATTTGACATTGGAGAGATGAGCGAAGAGGATCTGGCTGCCATCAAGACGGTGGGCGATCTGGTTCATTACCTCCAGGGCAAGCTGGATATGTAATACTGTAATGAACGCGACCCCCGTCCCATGGCGGGGGTCGCCGTTTGAAAGGAGCGGAAACGATGCATACGCTGGAAGAGAAAATCGGCTATACGTTCCGTGACCGTACTTTATTGGAAAATGCGCTGACCCATAGTTCCTATGCCAATGAGCACCGGGAGAAGGGGATGCCCAGCAATGAGCGCTTGGAGTTTTTGGGGGATTCCATTCTTGGCCTGGTGGTGGCGGACCATCTGTACCGCACCCGTCCGGACCTGCCGGAAGGGGATCTGACCCGGATCCGGGCTGCGCTGGTGTGCGAAAACAGCCTGGTGGAAGTGGCCCACGGGCTGGATCTGGGCAGCTACTTAAAGCTGGGCAAGGGCGAGGAGAGCGGCGGCGGCCGCACCCGGCCCTCCATCCAGGCGGATGCGGTGGAAGCCATGCTGGCAGCCGTTTACCTGGACGGCGGCATTGGCCAGGTCCGGAAGCTGATCCATACGCTGGTCCTTAACCAGGAGCGGGAGAAAACAGCCGCAGGCCGGGACTATAAAACAGCCCTGCAGGAACTGGTCCAGCGGGAGAGCGGACAGGTGCTGGCCTACCACTTGATCGGAGAGAGCGGGCCGGATCACGCCAAGATCTTTTCCATGGAAGTCTTGCTCAACGGCGCGCGGATCGGCACCGGAGAAGGGCGGAGCAAGAAAGAAGCGGAGCAGGCTGCGGCCAAGACGGCGGTGCTGCAGATGGAGAAAAAAGCATGAATCACTCAAAACGCAATGTTGCCATCGCCGTGGTCCTCCTGGTGATCCTTTTGCTGATTCCCTTCTGGCCGAAGTTAAAGAGCGCTGTGCATCCGGCAGGGGGCAGCGATACTGGTCCCATGGTTTCGTGTACCATGGAGATCACCTGTCCGCAGGTACTGGACTATATGGATGAGCTCAAACCGGAGACGGCAGCTGCCATCCCGAAAAAAGGGATTTTCCTGCCGAAGACCGAGCTGGAGGTTCCGGAAGGAAGCTCCCTGCTGGATGTTTTGCAGCTGGTCGGTCAGCAGCAGAAGCTGTCGGTAGAAGTTTCCGGTTCTCCGGCCTATGTGGTGGGCATCGGCGGCCTGCGGGCAGGAGATGCCACGGATATGGCCGGCTGGACGTACACGGTCAATGGGGAAAGCATCATGGTAGGGTGCAGCGAACAGAAGGTGGAAGAGGGGGACCAGATCGCATGGACCTATCTCTGCACCTGGGAGTGAGCCCGGGAAAAATCAACTTGACAGCCATGAGAAAGCATGATATAGTCAACCCATAAACCGAAGACCGGGAAGAGTACACAGGAATGTCCTTTGAAAGCGAGCCGCAGTTGGTGAAAGTGCGGTAAAGGTCCTCTTTGTGGAATGGTCCCGAGAGGGCGAACCGAACGAGGGATTCCAGTAGGGGAGACGGAGGACATACCGTTACCATATGTCGGCACTTGCTGCAAGAGTGCGTTGAGTGGGCGCAGAATGCGTCAAGCCGGGTGGCACCGCAGAAGCTAAGTACGCTTCTGTCCCTGCAAACAAAGCAAGGGACAGAAGCGTTTTTTGTAATGGAAAGGAGCCTGAAAGAGCATGGCAGAACAGAGAGAGATCCCTTATAAAATTTATCTGGATGAAAAGGATATGCCCAAGGCATGGTATAATGTCCGGGCAGATATGAAGAATAAGCCGGCTCCGCTGCTGAATCCCCATACCTTTGCGCCCATGACAGCAGAAGAGCTGGAAAAGGTATTCTGCACTGAACTGGTGAAGCAGGAGTTGGACGACACCAATCCGTACATTGCGATCCCCCAGGAGATCCAGTCTTTCTATAAGATGTATCGCCCCTCTCCTCTGGTGCGGGCTTACTGTCTGGAAGAAAAGCTGCAGACCCCTGCAAAGATCTACTATAAGTTTGAAGGCAACAATACCTCCGGAAGCCATAAGCTGAACTCTGCCATTGCCCAGGCCTACTACGCCAAGCAGCAGGGACTCAAGGGCGTGACCACAGAGACCGGCGCCGGTCAGTGGGGCACCGCCCTGGCCATGGCCTGCTCCTATTTCGGCCTGGAGTGCCAGGTGTACATGGTAAAGGTCAGCTACCAGCAGAAACCCTTCCGCCGGGAGGTCATGCGGACCTACGGGGCCTCTGTCACCCCCTCTCCCTCTGAGACCACGGCCATGGGTCGGAAGATCCTGCAGGAGTTCCCGGGCACTACAGGCTCTCTGGGCTGCGCCATTTCTGAGGCGGTCGAGGTGGCCACGGGCCGGGAGGGCTATCGTTATGTGCTGGGTTCCGTGCTCAATCAGGTGCTGCTCCATCAGAGCGTCATTGGTTTGGAGACCAAAGCAGCCATGGATCAGTATGGAATCAAGGCGGATATCATCATCGGCTGCGCCGGTGGCGGCTCCAACCTGGGCGGCCTGATCGCACCCTTTGCCGGTGAGATGCTCCGTGGTGAGGCAGATTATCGCATCATTGCGGTGGAGCCTGCCTCCTGCCCCAGCTTGACCCGGGGCCAGTTTGCATATGACTACTGTGACACAGGCAAGGTCTGCCCCCTGTGCAAGATGTATACCCTGGGCAGCGGCTTTATTCCCTCCGGCAACCATGCCGGCGGTCTGCGGTACCACGGCATGAACAGCGTGGTGAGCCAGCTGTACCACGATGGCATCATTGAAGCCACCAGCGTGGAGCAGACGAAGATCTTTGAGGCTGCGCAGTATTTCGCCCGTGTGGAAGGCATTCTGCCTGCCCCGGAGTCCAGCCATGCCATCCGTGTGGCCATTGATGAGGCGGTGAAGTGCAGAGAGACCGGGGAAGAGAAGACCATCGTCTTTGGTCTCACCGGCACCGGCTACTTTGACATGGTGGCTTACGAGAAGTTTAACGACAAGACCATGTGGGACTATGTCCCCACCGACGAGGAACTGGCCCAGGGGCTGGCCGGTCTGCCCAAGATGGATAAGTAATCTCCCAAAGAGACAAAAAAAGAAGGATGACCGTACGGTCATCCTTCTTTTTTGTCTGGAGGGATCAGTAGGGGATCGTAATGGAGATGGTCCCCATGGCGTCGTTTCTGCTGTACCAGATAGACTGGTTGAGGGAGAGGCGGATCTGGAGATCTGCTTCTGCCCGCTGGAAGAGGGAGTAGATCTCCCCTTCGGAGAAGAGGGCGTGGGTGACGGTGGGATACACCGACCTGTCAAAACGGAGGTGGACCTGACGTTCGTTTGTGGCGATGGCCCGCTTGAGGGTGGAGACCAGCTTCTCCCGGTCGAAGGTCTCAAAGTACAGGTCGTAGTAGCGGTAGTAGTTGTAACCGTTCACACCACAGTAGGGGACAGGCACCGTGCTGTCGATGGTGTGGGTGCTCAGCAGGTCGCTGGTGGTGATGCAGAAGTAGTCATAGGAGGGACCATCGTTGGCGGTCCTCCCTTCAAAGACCGGGTCACCCCAGGTGGTGTCCAGCCAGCAGGGAGTACCGTCCACCCATACCAGGTTCCAGGCGTGGGATTCTCCGTTGGCTGTTCCGCTGATATAAGCGCAGTCGATGCCCAGCAGATTGAGCAGGTACTGGGTGGTTTTGGCGTAGCAGCCGCACATCCCGGCGCCGTTTACCATAACATTGATCATGGAGTTGCGCTCCACAGGCTGGTAGTCGGTGTTTTCGATGATGTACTCATACACCGCCAGGATCTTTTCATAGTCGGGGGTGTTCTGGGGGATGGAGGCCAGACAGGCTGCGGTCCAGTGGTCAACCTGCTGCTGCAAGCGGTCCTGCTCCTGTTTGTCCATGAGATAGCTGGGCAGATAGGTGGCCTCCAGTGGGGTCTCGCCCAAAAGGGTGGTCTCGATCTGTCCGGTGCCGGCGAACCAGAAGAGCTCGGGATAGTCCCGTTCGATGGCCTGAACAGCGGTCTGGATCATATCCGTGTCAGGATAGAGACCGGTAATTTTTTCTTCGTGGGTCTTGATCCCCATGAGGATCTGGTCGTAGATGGACTGCACCTGGGGAGAAAGGGTGGACTTGGTGTAGCGGAAGCCGTCATCCAGGGAGATGTAATCCTCCGGAGGAGCGGAAACAGCCACCTGGGAGGCCAGCTTGGAGACACCGGAACAACCGGACAGAAGGACCAGAACAAGACAGAAGAGGAGAAGAAGGGGGCGGCGAAGACGCATGGAACACCTCCTTGTTATTTCCGGGCGAGGACCCGAAGAACCGCCTGACAGATGCCGTTGGCGTTCAGGCCATATTTCTCCATCAGGGCTTCGGGAGGGCCGCTTTGTCCGAAGGTGTTTTGCACGGAGACCGATTCCATGGGAACGGGACAGGTCCGGACCACCACTTCTGCCACGGCGCTGTAGAGCCCGGCGCTGAACTGATGTTCTTCTGCGGTGACGATGGCGCCGCATTCTCTGGCTGCGGTGATGATGGCCTCTTCGTCAATAGGTTTCAAGGTGTGCAGGTCCAGAACACGCAGAGAGATGCCCTGGTCCCGGAGGATTTCGGCGGCGACCATGGCCTCATACACCATTGCGCCGCAGGCAAAGACTGCGCAGTCGGTGCCTTCCTGCACCAGCCGGGCTTTCCCGATGGTGAAGGGGGTGGCGCGTCGTCGGTGACCACAGGGACGGCCTCTCGGCCGAAACGGAAGTAAACAGGGCCGTCCAGGTCTGCTGCTGCGATCACGGCCTTTTTGGTTTCCACGCTGTCACAGGGGGCGATGACCGTCATGTTGGGGAGGACCCGAGAGAGGGCCAGGTCTTCCAGGGCCTGGTGGGTGGCGCCATCCGGCCCTACGGAGATGCCGGCGTGGGCGCCGCCAAAGCGTACTTTAAGATGATTGTAGCAGACGGTGGTGCGCATCTGGTCAAAGGCGCGGCCGGAGAGAAAGACGCCGTAGGTGGAGACATAGGGGATGAGACCGCCCAGAGCAAGACCGGCTGCGGTCCCTACCATATCCTGCTCGCTGATACCCAGATTGTAGAAGTGGGAAGGAAACTGGTCTTTGACCCAGTTGGTGCGGGTGGAGGCGGCCACATCGGCGTCCAGAACGATCACGTCGGTGCGGGTACGGCAGAGTTCCAGCAAGCCTTCTCCATAGCCATCTCTTTGGGGGATTCGTTTGACATCATTCAGCTTCATAGGGCAGCGCCTCCTTATACAAGTTCCGCCAGCGCGGCGGCCAGTTCTGACGCATTGGGGGCTTTTCCGTGCCAGGCCGCCTGGTGCTCCATGAAGGAGACCCCTTTGCCCTTGATGCATTGAGCGATGAGGACGGTGGGGCGGCCTTTGGCTTCTTCTGCCAGGTGGAAGGCATGGGAGAGGGCGTCCAGATTGTGGCCGTCCACCTGGATCACGTTCCAGCCGAAGGCATGGAACTTGTCTGCCAGGGGTTCTACTCCCATGATCTCCCCTGTGGGGCCGTCCAGCTGGACGCCGTTGTTGTCGATGATGGCGCACACGTTATCCAGAGCAAAGTGGGCGGCGGTCATGGCGGCTTCCCAGACCTGACCTTCCTGTACCTCGCCATCGCCCATGAGACAATAGGTGCGGTAGGAGAGTCCTTTTTGGCGGGCGGCCAGAGCAAGACCGTTGGCAATGGAAAGGCCCTGTCCCAGAGAGCCGGAGGAACAGTCCAGGCCGGGGAGGCTGGACATATGGGGGTGTCCCTGGAGGGGAGAACCCAGCTGACGAAGGGTGAGAAGCAGCTCAGGGTCAAAGTATCCTCTGCGTGCCAGGGTGCTGTATAAAGCGGGGGCGGCATGGCCCTTGGAGAGGAGGAAGCGGTCCCGGTCGGGCGCCTCGGGATGGGAGGGGTCCAAGTGCATAATGTCGAAATAGAGGGTGGCCAGGATCTCCACGGCGGACAGAGAACCGCCGGGATGCCCGGAGCCAGCAGCGTGGGTCATATGCAGGATGTCCTGCCGGATTTGCCGGCAGAGAGAAGGAAGGGAACCGTTCATAGCAGACCTCCTGGAAAAGATAATGTTCTACTAAAAAAGTACCATAGCCACCTGGGAAAGTCAAATAGGAGGAGCACGGGACGACAAGAAAATGATTGAAAAAGGGGGAAGAGCATCCTATAATAAAGACAAAATGTTCTGAATTCGGACAAAAAAGGGGGTCCTGTCGTGCATGCCATTCCTGCCTTGATCTCAGACTTGGCGACGATCCTGGTGCTTGCAGCCATCACAACACTTTTATGCAAAAAAGTCAATCTCCCCTCGGTGCTGGGTTATATCCTGGCCGGCTTCCTGGTGGGGCCGGTGGTAGATATCATCCCGACCATTCATGATATGGAGGGCATTGAGGTCTGGTCAGATATCGGGGTCATCTTCCTCATGTTTGGCCTGGGTCTGGAGTTCTCCATCCATAAGATGGAGGAGGTAGGGGTGTCCGGCTTCCTCTCTGCGGGGATCCAGGCTTCCGGCATGGGAGTGGTGGGCTTCTTCCTGGGTATCCTTCTGGGCTGGGACACCATGAACAGCGTGTTCCTTGGGGTCATGCTGGCCATGTCGTCCACCATGATCACCATGAAAAATATCGAGGATATGGGGATGAAGGGGGAAAAGTTTTCTTCTCTGGCCATGGGCACCCTGGTGATCGAGGATATCATTGCAATTTTTGCCATGGTGATCCTGTCCACCATTGCCGTGTCCCAGAGCATCAGCGGATGGGCCCTGGCAGAACAGATCGGTTTGCTGCTGCTCTACCTGGCCATTTGGCTGATTTTGGGGATCTATCTGGTTCCCACGATGATGAAAAAGCTGGTGGGACTGATGAACGACGAGGTTTTGCTGGTGTTTTCCCTGGGCCTCTGCTTTCTTATGGCGCTGCTGGCGGCGGAGATCGGCTTATCTACGGAACTGGGTGCGTTCCTGGCCGGATCCCTGCTGGCTGGGACCGTTCATGCCGAGCGGGTGGAGCATCTGGTCACCCCCTGCAAACATCTGTTTGGTGCGGTGTTTTTTGTGTCCGTGGGATTTATGGTGCAGCCGGCTATGATCTGGCAGTACCTCCCGGTGATCCTCCTGCTCTCGGTGGTGGCCATCGTGGGCAAACTGGTGCTCCTGACCCTGGGTGGTCTGGCGGCCGGGCAGGAATTAAAGGTCTCTTTAAAGGCCGGTGCCTCTCAGACTCAGGTGGGAGAATTCTCCTTTATTATTGCCGGTTTGGGGCAATCCTTATCGGTGACGGGACCATTCCTCTACCCAGTCATCGTGGCGGTGTCGGTGCTCACCACCTTCACCACTCCTTTTGTGCTGAAACTGGCGGGGATGGTGGGTCCCTGGCTGGAGGAGAAACTGCCGGAGAGATGGCTGGACCGGCTGGAGCGGTACTGCATCGTCTGCAAACTGGAAAAGCCCGGGGAGGATAAGGACTGGCCTCTCTTCCTGAAGAGCTTCTTCCGGAGCATTGCCCTCTACGGGGTGCTGTCCGTGGGGACCATCCTGCTGGGTGTGCGGCATATGCGTCCCTTCCTGCGGGAGCTCCTCAACCAGGGGGACCTCTGGGCTGACCTTACCACCTGCGCGGTGATTTATGTGTTGCTGGCCTTTTTGCTGGCAGGGATGCTGCGGGTGAAGAAACGGCATTTTACCGCCCTCTGGCTGGAAAAGCGGTCCAACCGTCCGCCGCTGGTTTTGCTGCTGCTGTTCCGTGTGGGGGTGGCGGTGCTTCTTCTGGTGGCCCCGGCCTTCCTGATTTTCCAGGTCAATCCTCTCTGGCTGGCGCTGGGGGCTATGCCGGTCATCTGGGTGGCCACCCGATCCCGGCTGCTGGCCGGGCGCTACCTGGAGGTGGAGGCCCGGTTTCTGGCCAACTATAACGAGCGGCGTCTGGTGGAGCAGTTCTGCCAGGAAGAGGGGAACAAGGAAGCAGAGATGCACCACTGGTTAAAGGAGCAGCTCTACGTGATCACCCTGGTATGCAGTGAGGCATACCAGGAGGAGGGACGCAGCCTGCGCCAGCAGAACTGGGGCCAGGTGGACCATATTAAGGTGATCAAGATCCTCCGGGGAAGAGAGCACATGAACATTCCGGAGGGCCATACCAGGCTGCGGAAAGGGGACCGTCTGACCATTATGGGGAGCAAACGGGCGGTGGAAAACTTTGCGATGAAACAGAGGCCCAAGGGCCTGCTGCCGGAGAGATCCGCTGAGCTGGTCACCCTGAAGGAATACATCGACCATCAGGAAACAGTGGCGGAGTCCAAACAGCTTTTGTGCTATGGGGTTCGCATGGGGAAGGGAATGCCCCAGCAGGGTAAGCGGATCCGTGACAGTAAGATTAAGGAGGAATGGGGCGCCTTCCTCTTTGGGCTGGAACGGGATTTGCTGCCCATTCCCAATCCAGACCCCAACATCACCTTGCGGACAGGAGATGTTTTGTGGGTCATGGGGTCCCAGAATATGGTGTCAAAGCTGGCAGGTCGTAACCTGCTGGACTGAAATAAGAAGAAAGGACGTTCTCCCCGGGAGGGAGAACGTCCTTATTATATCCGTCGGATCAGTTCCGTGACAGGAACCATCAGACCATGGGGGATGCATTTTGCGCCGATGCGGTGAAGGGTGCAGACGATGCCTGGGGTCACCACCCAGAGATTCCAACGGCTGGCCCACAGAGAAAGGGTGACAACAGAGCGGGCCCGGGAGGCCAAAGGGAAGTGTTTAAAGTCGCTTTTCTTTCCTTGCTGGGCCAGAGGAATGAACTCCGTGTCTTTGATCCAGTAGGGGCAGACTGCGGTGACATGGATACCAGCAGGGAGCAGCTCATGATGGAGAGTTTTGGTATAGCTTTGAAGAAAGGCTTTGGTGGCGGCATAGACCCCCAGGCCAGGGAGGGGCTGAAAGGCGGCAGTGGAGCAGATTTCCAAAACCCGGCTGCCCCGGCGGAGATAGGGGAGGCAGAGGGAGGTGACCGCCACAGCGGCTTTACAGTTCAGGTCGATCATACGGGCGGCATCCTCACAGGAGAGGTCCCGGATGGGGCCCATGGTTCCCACCCCGGCAGAGCAGACCAGGACGGACAGGGTGGGGGTCTCCTGTTCCAGCAGGGTGCGCAGGGTATCCAGTGAGGCTGGACAGGTGAGGTCCAGAGGAATGGGCCGGACGGGACAGCTGGTGTGCTGCGCCAGTTGGTGCAGCCTATCTTCCCTGCGTGCTACGGCCCAGATCTCTTCGACCGAAGGGTCAGTGCTGAGTTTTTCCACAAAAGCCCGTCCAAGACCACTGGAGGCCCCAGTGACGAGAGCGATATTCAAACAGATTCCTCCTCTCCATGGGATTGGTCAAAACCGAAGATCATGATTTTTCCGACAGGGTCCCCTTTTGGTTCAGCTGGTGGATCACCTGGTCGATTTGCTTCCCAACCCATTCTACCTCACGCCACAGTTCGGCAGCAGAGATCCGCAGAACGCCCGCTCGGAGAGCGGAGAGCTGGATGAGACTGTCGGAGGTAGCCACGCGAACGGCGTAGTTTTTCCCGATGTCGGATACCAGTCGCTCGATGAACATGTCGCCGGTTTCGTCCTGCTTGGTGTAGACCACCTGGATATGATGGTAGTCAAACCGGCTGCCCTGGCCGCCTTTTACCTTGTACCCGTCGAATACCAGAACCAGGCGGCACTGTTTGTAGCCGCAGTAGTTGCTTAAAATATCCATCAGCCGCTGCCGGGCGGCGTCCAGATTTTCTCGGGCCAGGTCCTTGAGCTCATCCCAGGCGAAGATCATGTTGTAGCCGTCCACGATGAGGTACTGCTGTTTGGGTGGAGCGATGGTCCGCTTTGGGGTGCTGGACTCCCGCTGCTGGAGGAACTGGTATTCCCGGTGCTTGATAGGACCGAATTCCCGCTCAAAAATGGCTTCCAGCTCCTTCTCGTCGATGTTCAGGTTCCGTGTAAAAACCCGGGGCGGCGGTGTGTTCTCTTCTTCCCGCTGGGGTTTCAGACAGCTTTCCAGGTGCATGTATTCTTCTACCTGGTTCCATTTGACCGTGAACCCACCACCGTGGGCGCAGAACACCGAGTCGGGGGTGTTGTCCAGGTCCCGTTCCGGTTCGTACCCCATGTCAGCGATCACCTGCTTGGCGTTGTGGCAGGGAGCGTAGCCATGGTAGGAACAGAAGAAGTGGCCTCGTCCTCTGGTGTAGGCAGCCACTTCCAGAGGATAGTCTTTCATAGCTGCCACAGGTGCGGTGCCTGTGAGAACGGCCCAGGCCCCATCGCTCTCCGGGGAGGAGAAGGTGGCGGACATGGTTTGCAGGTCGCTGATGGCCCGACCCAGCTGTTCTGCGGGCAGCTCCAGTTTAAATTCATACCAGGGCTCCAGAAGGATGCTCTTTGCTCTCATGAGTCCCTGGCGGAGACCGCGATAGGTAGCCTGCCGGAAGTCACCGCCTTCCGTGTGTTTCAGATGGGCCCGCCCGGACATGAGGGTGATGCGCAGATCGGTGATGGGGGACCCGGTCAGGACGCCCAGATGGGTTTTCTCTTCCAGGTGTGTGAGGATGAGACGCTGCCAGTTCCGGTCCAGCAGGTCCTCGCTGCATCGGGTGTCAAAGACCAGACCGGCCCCCTGTTCCAGGGGTTCCAGCAAGAGATGGACTTCTGCGTAGTGGCGAAGGGGCTCGAAATGGCCCACGCCTTCCACGGGTTCCTCGATGGTTTCCTTGTAGAGGATGTGCCCGGAGTCCACCTGGATATCCACGTCGAAGCGCTGTGCGATGATGCTCTTGAGCACCTCGATCTGTACCTGTCCCATAAGGCGGGCGTGGATCTCCTGGAGCCGTTCCTCCCAGACGATGTGGAGCTGAGGGTCTTCCTCTTCCAGCAGGCGGAGCTTGGGGAGCATCACTTGGGGGTCACATTGGGGCGGAAGCACCAGACGGTAGGTGAGCACCGGTTCCAGAAGGGGAGGGGAGGCGTGGGTTTCTCCCCCCAGCCCTTGCCCGGGATAGGTTTGGGTGAGCCCCAAAACGGCGCATACATCCCCTGCGGACAGGGTCTCTGCCGTTTCAAACTTGGCCCCGGAGTAGCGCCTGATCTGTGTGACCTTTTCTTCCATCGGTTCCTCTCCGTGGAGAGGGAGATAGGACACCGGGGTGCGGACAGACAGAGCGCCCCCTGTGAGTTTCAGATAGGTGAGACGAGCGCCCTGGGGGTCCCGGGCGATTTTAAAGACACGGGCGCCGAAGGTGTCAGGATAGACCGGTGCTTCCGTGTAACGGTTGAGTCCGTTTAGAAATTCCTCTACTCCTTCCATACGGAGGGCGGCGCCGAAGAAGCAGGGAAAGACCTTTCCCAGGCGGATCAGGCCGGAAATATCCGGCAGGGAAAGGGAGCCGCTGTCCAGGTAGCGCTCCAGGATGGTTTCGTCCCGCAGGGCGATGGACTCTTCCCAATCCTGCCCCTTCTGGGAGAAGTTGATGCATCCTTCGTCCAGGTGCCGCCGCAGCTGCTCCATGAGCGCATCCTGTCCGGAAGAGGGCAAGTCCATTTTGGTGATAAAGAGAAAGGTGGGGATGTGGTTGCGCCGGAGCAGCCGCCAGAGGGTTTCTGTGTGGGCCTGCACGCCGTCGGTGCCGCTGATCACCAGGATGGCGTAGTCCAGGACTTGAAGAGTCCGTTCCATTTCGGCGGAGAAATCCACGTGGCCCGGGGTGTCCAAAAGGGTAATGGAAAGGTCCGGGGTTTCCAGGCGGGCCTGTTTGGAGAAGATGGTAATTCCCCTGGCCCGCTCCAGATCGTGGGTATCCAGGAAAGAATCCCGGTGATCCACCCGTCCCAGCTTTTTGATGGTGCCGGCAGCGTAAAGGAGGGCTTCCGAGAGGGTGGTTTTTCCTGCGTCCACGTGGGCGAGGATCCCGATGACGAGTTTTTTCATATGATTACCTCACTTGGGGGGGAGTTAGTCAAAATCATGTTACAGAAGGTCGATGCTACTGGTTGTTATTATAGCAAAAAAAGGGAGGATGGGAAAGATGGGGGAAGAGAAGGGAGAGGGCGGCGGGATAAAACCTACAGTTTCCTTGATTTGTCTATGAGGGAGAGGGCGGGGGAGACTTTACTTTAGAGAGAAAGGGGCGTATACTATTTGTAAAGAATCTTTCCGTTTTTTGACGATTGTTGTGTTTCGTGCGCCGTCGCGAGAGGCAGGAACCGTATGCGGTGTCGCAGGGAGATGCGGACCGGAGGAAAGGAAGATGCCGTGGAATGCCGGGAGCGCCATGGCATTTTTTGTCCGGGTTTTAGGGAATGTCAGGTTTGTGAAGCGTTGGAGAGAGGGTGTGTACAATGGCTATGGTTGCGCAAAAGAAAGAACTTCCCATGACGGAAGGCAATATTTTCCGACAACTGCTGCTGTTTTCCCTTCCCTTATTGGCGGGGAATTTTTTTCAGCAGTGTTACAACACGGTGGACAGCATTGTCGTGGGAAATTTTGTAGGCAAGGCTGCACTGGCTGCGGTGGGAACCGTCAACCCGATCATTAACACATTGATTGGGTCTTTTTTGGGGTTGTCGGCTGGCATTGGCGTGGTGATTTCCCAGCTATACGGCGCCAGAGAGGAGAAGCGCGTAGAGGAAGCGGTCCAGACCAGCTTGATGCTGCTGCTTATTCTCTGTGTGGCCTTTACGGTGGCAGGGGTGGCAATGGTCCCCTTTATGCTCCGGCTTATGGCGACTCCCTCCGATGTGTTTGGGGAAGCGTCCCAGTACCTTGGGATCTATTTTGCCGGTGTGGCTGGACTCATGATCTATAACTGGGGTTCCGGGGTGCTGCGGGCCATTGGAGACTCCAGACGTCCGCTCTATTTTCTGATTTTTTCCGCAGGGCTCAATACGGTGCTGGATCTGCTGTTTGTGGCGGTCTTCCAGTGGGGCATCGCCGGTGCGGCCATCGCCACTGTGATCGCCCAGGTGATCTCGGCCATTCTGGTCCTGGTCGTTTTGACCCGGTCCCAGCAATGCTACCATATCCTCTGGAAGGGGATGCGGATGCGGAGAAGGATCCTGCGGAACATGTTTATTGTAGGGGTCCCCTCTGCGCTGCAGATGGCGATCACCTCCTTTTCCAATGTATTTGTCCAGTCTTATGTGAACCGGTTTGACTCTTCCTGCATGGCAGGCTGGGCAGCATACAATAAGATGGATGCCTTTGCGCTCATCCCTATGATGACCCTCTCTGTGGCAGCCACCACGTTTGTGGGCCAGAACGTGGGGGCAGGGAACTGGGAGCGGGCCAAGAAGGGGACCCGGTGTGCCCTGCTGATGACGCTGGTGGTGACAGGCATCCTGTTGGTCCCCCTGCTTGTGTTTGCCCGGCCTCTGTGCGGTTTGTTTAATCAGGAGCCGGAAGTGCTGAGATATGGCGTGTTCTTTGTGCGCATGATCTCGCCCTTCTATTTGATCTGTGCCTATAACCAGGTCTATGCCGGGGCGCTGCGGGGAGCGGGAGACGCCAAGATGCCAATGGTGCTGATGCTCTGCTCCTTTGTGGTGTTCCGTCAGATCTACCTGTTTACGGTGTATCGGCTGACTGGCGCGCTGGTGCCGGTTGCGCTGGGGTATCCTGTGGGATGGATCCTGTGCAGCTTCCTGATCTTCCTGTATTATCGAAGCGGCAAGTGGGTCAAAAACAGCTTGGTGACCTTCCCGGAGGAGGAAGCCAAAGCTTAGAGCGAGGAAAAAGAAACAGAAAAAACCTGGCAGTTCATTGATTGGTGAACTGCCAGGTTTTTTGTTATGGATAGGATTTAAAGAGCGGGGTCGTGAATTTCCTTCATGACACTCATGTAAGCGGGGCGGATGATCTTATTCATGCCCACCAATTCTTCGATTCGATGGGCGCTCCAGCCAACGATACGGGCGATGGCAAAGAGGGGCGTGTAGAGCTCCATGGGGATATCCAGGAGGTCATAGAGGAAGCCGCTGTAGAAGTCGATGTTGGGGCTCACGCCCTTGTAGATGGGTCTGGACTCGGAGATCAGCTGGGGTGCCAGCTCCTCGATGTTGCGGTAGAGGGCCAGATCCTGGTGACGGCCTTTGGCCTCTGCCAAAGGCAGAACGAAGGACTTGAGGATCTGTTCTCTGGGGTCGGAGATGGAGTAGACCGCGTGACCCATACCATAGATCAGACCACTGTGGTCGAAGGCTTCTTTGTTGAGGATTTTCCGCAGGTAAGCAGCCACTTCTTCCCGGTCGGTCCAGTCGTTCAGATGGGCCTTGATATCCTGGATCATTTCAATGACCTTGATGTTTGCACCGCCGTGACGGGGGCCTTTCAGGGAGGAAAGGGCAGCTGCGATGGTGGAGTAGGTGTCGGAGCCGGAGGAGGTGACCACACGGGTGGTAAAGGTAGAGTTGTTGCCGCCGCCGTGCTCCATGTGGAGGATCAGGGCGATATCCAGGGCCTTTGCCTCCATGGCGGTGTACGTCTGGTCGGTCCGCAGCATTTGCAGCAGGTTCTCTGCCGTAGAGAGGGCGGGGTCCGGCCGGTGGATGTACATACTGCTGTTGTTTTCATAGTGGTTGTAGGCGTGGTAGCCGTACACAGCCAGCATGGGGAACTCGGAAACCAGCCGGATACATTGCCGGATGCTGTTCTCCAGACCGCCGGATACCTGGCTGTCGTAGCTGGCCAGGGTCAGGACGCTTCGGGTCATGGAGTTCATGATATCCTTGGAGGGGGCCTTCATGATGACGTCCCGGGTGAAGTTGGTGGGCAGGGTACGGCAGTTGCTGAGAATGGCGGAGAACTCCTCCAACTGTTCTGCGGTGGGCATCTGGCCAAAGATGAGCAGGTAGGCGATGCGTTCAAAACCGAATTCCTGGGGGCCCAGAGAGTGGATCAGGTCTTTGATGTTATAGCCCCGGTACCAGAGCTCGCCCTCGCAGGGACCGCGCTTTCCGTTGATGGTCTTGAAGGAGACGATTTTGGAAATTTTGGTCAGGCCGGTGAGCACGCCTGTGCCGTTTACGTCTCGGAGACCACGGTTCACGCCGTATTCCTGAAACAGGGAATCGGGAATGGTGTCGTTTTGCACGCAGAGCTGCTTCTGAGCAGCGGAATAGGCTTCAAGGTTCTGAATGCTCAATGGATTCACCCACTTTCTCGGCTTCGATGCGCATGATTTCTTCCAGGCGGGAGATCTCTCCCAGCAGATGGATAAAGGCCTCCTCGCCGTAAGCTTCCACCACCCGCTGGTCATACTGCCACAGGAGCTGTTTCTGTTCCTGGGCAGAGGTGATGGAGGTATCGGTCAGTTGGATGTAGGTGCCTTCCTCTCCGATTCCGTCATGGGTCCACCGAACGAAGTCTTTTTCCTGCAGTCTTCTTACGATTTTGGAGACTTTGTGCATAGGCAGGTTCAGCCGCTTGGCGATGTTTTTCAAGTAGATCTTTTCGTTGCCGGTGTCCTTGGTATATTTGGAGAAGAGCCACATCAGGACATATTCATCCGAAGACATCTTTTGGAAGAGACTCTGGATGGATGGATTTTTGAATAAGCTGGTGGCGCTGTAGGGCAGCAGAGAGCGTAAAGTCTCTTCACGGTTAATTTCGGACATAGGAGTTCACCTCAATCAATTGAAATTATCTCTATGGATCTATCTTAAGGAGGGGCAGCCTCAGGGCAGCTCTCCTTATTTGCTGGTCACGTTAGAAATGATTTTTTTCTGGATTCGAATGTATTCTCTGGCATCCTCGGGGCCAAGGCGCTCCAGCATCTGGGCGGCAGCGGCCAGGACCTCCCGACGGATCTCCTGAATGAGCTCCAGCCCGTGGGGAGACAGAGAGACGATGACCTGCCGGTTGTTGCAGGGGTCAGGGAGCCGAGAGATCAAACGCTTCTCTTCCATCCGGTTGAGCAGGGCTGCGATCCTGGCGGTGCTCACCGCCAGGCCTTTGCTCAGGTCACCGGGGTGGGCCTGGACATTATGGGTCAGGAGGTAGTTCAGGACAAAGCACTCTCCCTTTGTGAGCTTTGCGAGTTGCTGTCTGTTGGGCACTTGCAGCATTCGCTCATTGACCTGCAATAGTTCGCTGGCCATGGATTCATAGTTCTCAGACATCAGACGCATCCCCTTACTGACATAGCTAACGTTGTTAGTAATGATAGCAAATCTGTAAAGAACTGTCAATCCTTTCAGGGCAGCTCCAGGGCGAAGAGGGCAGCGCCCAGAGCGCCGCAGAGCTGGGAATCCTCATGCACGAAGAGGGGTGTGCCCAGGGCTTCCTGGATGGCAGCCACCACGCCGGGGTTTTTGGAGACGCCGCCTGTCATCATACAGGGTCCTTCTCCGTTGGCCCGGCGGTACAGGGCGGCAGCCCGGACGGCCACCGAGCGGTTGAGCCCGTGCACGATGTCGGGCAGGGCCTTGTTCTGGGCCACCAGAGAGACCACTTCAGAGTCGGCAAAGACCGTGCACATGGAAGAAATGGTGATTTCTTCCTTCCATTGTAACCCAACTTGTCCGATCTCTTCCAGAGAAATTTGGAGGGTCCGGGCCATCATTTCCAGAAATCGTCCGGTCCCGGCGGCGCATTTGTCGTTCATCACAAAGTTGGTGACAGCCCCGGTTTCATCCAGACGGATGACCTTGCTGTCCTGTCCCCCAATGTCGATCACGGTACGAATTTGGGGGTTTAAGAAGTGGGCGCCTTTGGCGTGACAGGTGATCTCTGTGACCGACTTGTCGCCCCCTTCAATGACGCTTCGTCCATACCCGGTGGTGACCGTTGCGGTCAGATCGTTTTTTTGAAGACCTGCCTGGGCAAGGGCCTGGTCCAGGGCTTTGGCGGCGCCGTTGGAAGCGCCGGCTCCGGTGGGGAGGATCACCTTGGCCAGCAGGGTTTTCTTTTCGTCCAGAATGACCACGTCCGTGGTGGCGGAGCCGCTGTCGATTCCGGCGAAGTATCCGTGTTTTTCCACGGGACCACATCCTTTCTGTTCCTGTAATCCCTCTGCGAAGGCATCCAGCCGGGTGCGCAGCTGCTCCCGGCTCTGGGTGGTCCCGTCCGACTCGATTTTCAGCAGGGGGACTGGGAGGGATTCCCGAAGCTTGGCGTACTCAAACCCATAGAAGTCGCAGAATTGCAAGGTGTGATAGATCACACCGGAGAGACCGGGGGTGTTGAGCAGCGCACGGCGGCCGGTGTTGTCGGTCATGCGCATACAGGGGATCTGCCCCAGCAGCATCCGGGCATACGCTACCATTAAAGCGTGGAAATCCTCTTGCTCCTGGGGAAGAGAGACGCTGCGGTTGGCCGAGCAGGTGAGATTTTGCACCGGCAGAGGCATGGTCTCCTGAACCAGAGAGAAGAGGGAGCCTCCCATTTTGGCCCCCAGAACGGCGATATGCTCCCGGGTCTCCATGGGCAGCGGAGCGAAGGCCTGGAAAAAGCTTTCCTTCTGGAACGAGGTCCCTTTGTATTCGCCATAAGCCTGTGCCAGTTCTTCCAGCTGTTGGGCAGCGTATTCTGCCGAGCAGCCCTCGTTGCCGTGAAGAAGGTCCAGCATGTAGAGGAAATCCAGGGTGCCCAGATCCTTGAGGATATCGTAAGCGCTGCGAATGGTGTCGCAGCAATTGACCAATACAAGCTCCTTCACTTGCCCGGTGAGAACCGCCTGGATCACAGACTTTCCAAACCCGCAGAGGTTGGGGTGGGCGATCTGGTCGGACTGCTCGAAGTTATCCGGCGTTTCATCCAGCAGCAGACATTGGCCGCCCAGGGCGGTGAGAAGTTCCACAGGGGTGTATTTACAGACATAATAAGTAGGGGTCATGCCATTGCCTCCAGTACTTCCAAAAAGGCTTCCACCCGGGTGGCCGCCTGGCCTTCCCCGCCGAAGCCCCGGTCACAGCTGTCCCCGTCCAGGATCAGGGTGGGGATGCCGGCCTCTTCCAGGGTTTTCTTGCCCAGGCGGGCGCCGCCCAGGGTGTGTTTGCATCCCCAGTGGCAGAACCAGATGGCGCCGTCTGCCTTGGTCTGGCGGGCGACTTCCAGCGCCCGGTCGATCCGTCGCTGGGCCGGCCCGTTAAAGGAGGAGTAGACCAACCGTTTGGCCATGGCTTCATAGGGGCGGTTGGGGTCAGCCTCTGTAATGCCCTCATAGTTCATATCGCAGGCGGCGATCTGGACTCTGGGATTCTGAGCAAACAGCTGGCGGAGGGGAAGCACCCAGTAGGGGGTGGTGTGGATCCAGAGCAGCTGTTTTCCCGCAGCGGGAGGAGCCTGGGTCACCTCCTGAAGAAGCTGACGGGTGTAGCGCTCGGTCCCCTCGGTACCCAGGAGAAAGTGGAAGGCAGCGGTGCGATAGAGCTCACCGGTAAGATCGCTGAGCATCTGTTTTCCAGCCCGCTGGGTCAGGAAGGTTTTGTAGTTCTCCAGGGTGCGCTGGCTGCGGGCCACAGACGCGGCCAGACGGGATTCGTCCACGGGGATCCCGGTCTGTCTGGTGAGGAATTCCCCCATTTGCCGCAGTTGTCCGGCTACGTAGTCCACAGCCTGGGGGCTGGACTCAAAGGGGACATCCACGGAGAAGTGGGGGACGTCATAGAATTCTGCCAGATGGCGGAAGGTCAGCATATTGGCGTCGCAGGCTAATGTGGTGCTGAGGATGAACCGGGGCTTTGGCATGAGATTTTTTTGGGCTGCGCCGATGAATACCTTGTGGTAGGAGCAGAGGGAACTGGGAATCCCCGTTTCCTCTGCCTGTCGGAGAAAGCCCTGCTCTACCATCGACCCGGAGAGATAACTGGAAAACCCCTCACAGGAGTAAGGGTGCAGACCCTGGATGTGCAGCAGTTCACAGGGGGTGAAGAGGCTGACCATGACATTGTCTTCCGGCCGGGCCAGGCAGGTGATCATGGACTGGTTGACCAGCTGAAAGAGGGTCCGCTCGGAAGGGGTGGTTTTTCCGTGGAACAGACGGTTTTTCCAACCATTGGCCCGAAAGCCGGTGGTCAGCAGACGCCGGGCGCGGGCGGGGTTGGAGGCAGACAGTGCGCTGACTTGCGCACCGAAGGTTTCAATGAGGTTCATGAGGGGCTCCTTTGCGTATAGGGATCACCGCCGGCGAGACATGGTACGGCGGGAGGGGAGAGAGATGGCGCTGGGACGGTTGGCCATGCTAAGGCTGTGCAAAAACCGCCGCAGGTACACGCGCATTTCCCGTCGGGTGGCTCGGTCCAGGTTCCCGTATGCCTTTGCCATGGCAAAGGCGCTGTCCACCCAGGAGACAGAGAGGTCAGAGAGGGTTTTGGCATGGTTGGAGGACAACACCTGAAACAGGACCTCCGTAAACTCCTCCCGTTCCTTTGGGTCCATGGAGGCGATCCACCCTTGCAGAGCGGCAGCGGAGCGTCGTCCGGCAGGAGAACGGTGGGTCAAATAGCGGAACGAGGGGCCGTTTACCTCCCAGGAGAAAGGATCATGCTGACCAATGGCCGTGGTTTCGTGGCTTTTGATGGTGTGGTAGTGGTGATCCTGGTGCAGAAGGATGCCTACGATGGAAGCCTGAGGGATAAACGTGGAGATTTTTCCCTCCAGCGCACGGTATGCGGTAGAGCGGGTGAGATCCCGGGAGAAACCCGGGCCATCGTTGCTGTATACATGAAGGATGCGGTTTCTCACCGGCGGGGCAGCGTGGATGGCGGCCCAGACAGCCAGGTTTCCTCCTTTGGAGTGGCCGCCCAGCCGAAGCTTGCCCGGGAAGGATGCTGCTACACGGGCCAGATACTGTTCCGCCTGCTTTTGGGCGGGAACCGAGGAGGAGAAGCTCATATGGAAGCACTCTTTCCAGCCGACCAGGGTATCGTCGGTTCCCCGAAAGGCGAGAAAGAGGGTGCCGTCAGGAAGAAAATAGGTGAGGGCAGCGAACTGCATCTCGCTCTCCTCGTCCAGGATGCTTTCACAGCAGCCCAGACGGAGGGGGGCAAAGCGGGGACTGGCCGCAGCCTTTTGGGCCAGCAGAGGGATCTGCTCTGCCAGGAGAAGGCCCAGCTTTTCCCCATCTTCGTAGTGGGGAAGTTGTTTCACTGCCTTGGAAAAGGAGAGCTGCTCTGTCCCGCTGAGGTCAGAAAGGATGTGCTCAAAAGGTAGATAGGTGCAGATGGAAAGGATCAGATTATCGATCTCGCAGAAGGGGGCCAGGGAAAAAGGGAGCATACCCCGCCGGCTCAGATAGTTTAGGCAGTTGCTGTAGGTCATAGGTCCTCCTTGGAGGGAACGGGAAGATAGGTATCTTCTTTGCCTGGTTCCCCCTCTTCTTAAAGCACTATTATATCATATTCTGCACGAATAGGAAAGTAAAAAAACACAACGCAGAATACGCCTCACATGGAGGGTCCTGCGCTGTGTGATATCTGCGCCTGAAACAAAGGTTGAAGGCGGTCAAAAGCCAAGATCCTCGTCGATCAGAATGACCTGGCAGAAGGGGACGTGCAGCAGGGGCTGCCACCATACGGAGAGGCCCCGGCAAATGCGCTCCGGACTGTTGCAGTCGTAGCATTGAAGGGAGTCACCGGCGGCGCAGGAGGTGTTGCGGTGCAGACGCCGGGCGTTTTTGGGGGCGGCGATGTTTCGGGCCCGCCAGAGGGCCTTGTGGAAGGTAGTCTCCACTTTGTTCTTCCCTACGATGAAATAGACAGCCTCTTTGGCGGCTGTGGCGGCGGAGATCCGGTTGCCGGCCCCGTCGATGTTGATGAGTTCCCCCGTCTCGGCGATGGCGTTGAGGCTGGTGAGATACACCTGTGCCCGGGCGGCTTGCTCCAGAGTTTCAGGCCCGGGGGTTTTCCAGTGCCAGAAGACAGTGTTGGTTTCGCAAAGGCGGGGATAGAGCCCCATGGCCTCCAGGGTCATGCTGCCTCCCATACCGATGGTTTTCCCGTGCAGATGCTGGACAAGATAATCTGCGGCCTGGGCAGAGGAGGGGAAGAAGCGGAAGGAGAATCCCGCTTCTTCCAGGTTGGTTTTCAGACGTTCTAAGTGCATCAGGACCTTCTCCTTTTGCATTACTGGTTGGGCAGGGCGAAGCGCTTGCTGTATTCTTCGTAATATTGGTCGAAGCTGTGAGAACGAAGCACCTTCAGGCTGGTGATGTACTCGTGGGTGTCGAAGGAATCGGATTCCAGTTCGATCATGGCCACGGCGATGTTGGAGCAGTGGTCTGCCACCCGCTCATAGTTGGTGAGCAGGTCGTTGAACACGAAGCCCTGGTCCAGTTTGCAGATCCCCCGCTGCAAGCGGTCCACGTGGTGGAGCTTCATTTCGTCGCAGAGGTTATCGATGAGTTCTTCCAGGGGTTCAATGTGGTACGCCAGTTCCATATCACCGGAAATAAAGGCGGTCACGGCGTTGAAGGTGATCTCATTGACTGCCTGGAACATCACATGCAGCTCCTGCTTGGCGGCGTCCGAGAAGATAATGTTCTTTTCGTGGATCTCCTTGGCGCACTCGGCGATGTTCATGGCGTGGTCAGAGATCCGCTCAAAGTCACCGATGCAGTGGAGGAACTTGGTGACGTCTTTGTTTTGCTGATCAGTGAGCTCCTTGCCGGTGAGCTTAATGAGATAGCTGCCCAGCTTGTCCTCGTAGCGGTCCACCACATCTTCCCGCTGAGAGATGAGCTGGAAGCTTTTTTCGTTGTAGTCAGTGATGAGGAAGAAAGCGTCTTCCAGATTGGCCTTGGCCTCCAGGGCCATGTTGTTCAGGGCCTCCCGGCTCTGCTCGATGGCCAGGGTGGGGTGGCTGATGAAGCGGGCTTCCAGGCGGGCGAAGTCTTCCTGTTCCCGGCCGGAGGTTTCGGTATCCTTGAAGATCCGGCAGATCTGCCGCTCGATCATCCCGATGAAGGGAGTGAGGACCAGAACGGTGGCAAAGCGGAACAGGGTGTTCAGGAAGGCAATGCCGACCATGTCCAGGGTGGTTTCCATAAAGGAGAAGTGGAAAACAGCGTTGGCGGCATAGAAGAGAATACCCCAGATGACGGCCCCCAGGACATCAATGAGGAGATAGACGAACGCAGTGCGCTTTCCGTTGATGTTGGCCCCCAGAGAGGAGAGGAGAACAGGCAGGGCGGCGCCAACGGCGATGCCCATAATAAGGGGGAAGGCCACGGAGAAGGTGATCACCCCGGTGGCTGCCAGGGCCTGCAGAATACCCACGGCGGCAGAAGCACTTTGCAGCACACAGGTGAAGAGAAGGCCCACCAGGATACCCAGCAGAGGGCTGGAGAAGGTGGTCAACAGGCCGAGGAAGAATTCGCTCTCCCGAAGGGGTGAGACGGCGCTGCTCATGGTCTGCATCCCGAACATCAAAACGGCAAAGCCCATGAGGATATCGCCGATATGGATGCGGCTCTGTTTTTTGGAGATCATGCGCAGAAGAATACCCACCACGGCCACAACGCCGGTGATGGTAGAGGTAGACAGCAGAGAGACCAGGCCGGAGCCGCCTTCCAGGGAGGAGAGGCAGATGATCCACCCGGTGACGCTGGTGCCCAGAATGGCGCCCATAACGATCCCGATGGCCTGATTCACCTTCATCATACCGGAGTTCACAAAGCCCACCACCATGACGGAGGTGGCAGAAGAGGACTGGATGATGGCGGTGACGCCGGTGCCCAGGAGAACGCCTTTGATGGGGCTGCCGGAGAGTTTGTAGAGGACCAGTTCCAGTTTATTGCCGGCTACTTTTTTCAGGCCATCCCCCATGAGAGTCATGCCGAAGAGGAAGAGGGCCACGCCGCTGAGCAGCGAAATCACGTTAGATACGCTCAGTTTAACTCACGCTCCTTTGGGTTGCAAATACACTCATTGAGTGTACTATAAGAAACCAAGGTTAAATCTAACCTATGTTTTTTGTTAAATCTGTGTAAAGAGACAAGGATTTAGCAAAATCGACGAAAGGACACGGAACGTGGCGGCAAAGAACCGGGTCTATTGACGGCGGGGGAGACATACACATGGAGTATCGAGCCGGCGCGGACCGGCGGAGCGACTGGCTGGGAAGGACCGCGGCTGACAGAGGAAGGCTCTGTTTGATGGAACAGAACGAAAAAAGGCGCATGGAGGTTTGTATGAATACCCTGACAAGCATCTATCAGGACATTGCCACCCGCACGGCGGGGGATATTTACATTGGCGTAGTGGGCCCTGCCCGCACGGGGAAGTCCACGTTCATCAAGCGATTTATGGAGACCATGGTGATCCCCAATATTGAGGACGCCTACCGGCGGGAGCGGGCCCGGGATGAACTGCCTCAGAGCGGGTCGGGCCGCACGGTAATGACAGCGGAGCCCAAATTCGTACCCGAAGAGGCTGTGGAGGTGGCCATGGAGGGCGGCGGGGCGTTCTCTGTGCGCCTCATTGACTGCGTGGGCTACATGGTGCCCGGCGCGGTGGGACAGATGGAGGATGATCTGCCCCGGATGGTCCATACTCCCTGGTTTCCGGAAGAGATCCCCATGGCAGAGGCAGCGGAGATCGGCACACGGAAGGTCATTGCAGAGCACTCCACCATCGGCATCGTGGTGACGACGGACGGAACGGTGACAGAGATCCCCCGGGAAGACTACCTGGAAGCAGAGGAGCGGGTGATCTCTGAGCTGAAAGAGCTGGGCAAGCCGTTCTTGATCCTGCTGAATTCAGCCCGGCCGGATTCGGACCAGGCCCAGGCATTGCGGGCGGAGCTGGCGGAGAAGTATGACGTGACCTGTATGACGGTCAACTGCCTGGAGCTCAGCCAGCGGTCGGTGACGGAGATCATCCGGTCGGTGCTCTATGAGTTCCCGGTGGAGGAACTGCAGTTGTTTCTGCCCCACTGGGTGGAAGCCCTGGAGCCGGGGCATCCCATCAAGGGGAAGGTCTTTGATGCCATCCGTGGCGCCATGGGGGGGCTGCACCGGATTCGGGATGTACGGCCTGTGGTAGAGGAGATCGGGCAGTGCGAGCTGCTGACCTCGGTGCAGGTGACGGCCATGCGGCTGGGGAGCGGCAGCTGCTCGGCCCGGCTGGAGCTGCCCCGCAGCCTGTTCTATGAGACCATGTCCCAGCAGACGGGCTTCCCCATTCGGGACGACGGGGAGCTCATGACCCTTCTGGCAGAGCTGGCGGGACAGAAGGCGGAGTACGAGAAGGTGGCGGCGGCCATGGAAGAGGTCCGGGCCACGGGGTATGGCATTGTGATCCCCGGGGCTGGGGAACTGGAACTGGAGGAACCGGAGATCATCAAGCAGGGTGGGCGGTATGTCGTTCGTCTGCGGGCCCGGGCCCCCAGCATCCATATGATTCGGGCGGATATTCAGGCGGAGGTTTCACCCATCGTGGGCAGCGAAAAGCAGTCGGAGGATATGCTGGGCTTTTTGCTCCAGGAGTTTGAAGGGGAGCCGGAGCGGATCTGGCAATCCAACATTTTCGGCAGGTCCTTCCACGAGCTCATCAACGAGGATCTGGCCAGCAAGCTCAAGCACATGCCGGAGGACGCCCGGCAGAAGATGCAGCAGACCCTGGAAAAGATCATCAATGAGGGATCGGGGGGCCTCATCTGCATCATTTTGTGAGTTGCACGGAAAAGGAATTGATTTTTTTGGTGTATCCACCTATAATAAAATAAAAGTGATTTTAGGATACGAATTAAGGATATGAATGAGGTGAGACCCATGATTTTAGCCGTGGACATAGGCAATACGACAATGACGTTTGGCTTGTATACGCCGGAAGGATCGCTGGTGTTTCGAGGGGCGATCAAGACGGATAAAAATAAGACCCGCGACCAGATCGCCATTGACTTTCTGGATATGTTCCGCCTGTACGGCGCAGAGATCCAGTCGGTGACCGGTGCGGTGATCTCCAGCGTGGTTCCTCCCATGACGGCGGCCACCGCTGACGCCATCCGGCAGCTGAGCGGCACCACGGCCATGATCGTAGGACCTGGGATGAAAACCGGCATGAACATCCTGGCAGAGATTCATAATCAGCTGGGTGCGGACATTGTGGCCTCTTCGGTGGCGGCGCTGCAAAAATATCCCGCCCCCATCATCGTGATCGATATGGGGACGGCGACCACCATGTCCTATCTGGGCAAGAATATTTACGAAGGCTGTATTATTATTCCCGGAGTGCGGATCGCAGTGGAAGCGCTCTCCGGGCGCGCAGCAGAACTGCCGTATATCTCCATTGAAGAGCCCCCGTCTGTGCTGGGGCGGAGCACCATCGACGCCATGCGCTCCGGGGTGATCTACGGCAACGCCGGGATGATCGACAGTATGATCGAGAAGATGGAGGAGGCCGCCAAACCCGCCGCCACCGTGGTGATGACGGGGGGAAATGCCGACCCCATCCGCAAGTACTGCAAACGGGACATCATCTACGATGAGAACCTCATCATTGACGGACTGTACTATCTCTATCAGAAAAACCAGGACCGCCGGCGGCGAAAGAACGATTGAATTTTTATGTAATGGGACAGAGGGATCTGCCGGAAAAGGCAGGTGCCTCTGTTCTTTTTTTGAAAGTGCCCAATAAAAAAGGGTCAGAATATATATTTTTAGAGACGTTGCTATTGCAAATATGCAGGATTGTATCTATAATATTTCACCGAGAGACGAAATAATTATTATACGGGAGGCCTGTATTATGAAAGAGTTGTCTGCACTTGCACAGTCCGTTCGGGCGTCGACCACCATCGCCATCGACACCCAGTTCAAGAAAATGCGCGCCGAGGGGATCGACGTGATCGGGTTTGGCATGGGAGAGCCTGATTTCCCTACGCCGGAGCATATTAAACAGGCCGGAATCCGTGCGATTGAAAACGATCAGACCAAGTACACCCCCACCCCCGGCACCATGGAGGTCCGGAAGGCAGTCTGCAAGCGGATGCTGGAGGACTGGGGAGTTTCCTATGAGCCGGAAGAGGTGATTGTCAACGCCGGCGCTAAGCACATCCTGTATGTGACCCTGAAAACGCTGGTGAACCCTGGGGATGAGGTCATCCTCCCTGCCCCCTACTGGGTGAGCTACTATGAGATCATCAAGATGGTGGGCGGCGTGCCTGTGGTGGTGGACACCACCGAGGCCTCGGGCTTCAAGATGAGCGCCCAGCAGCTGAAGGATGCCATCACCCCCAAGACCAAGGCCCTCATCTTCAACAACCCCAGCAACCCCACCGGCATGATGTACAGCAGAGAGCAGATGGAGGAACTGGCCAAGGTCTGCGTGGAAGAGGACCTCTATGTGATTTCGGATGAGATCTATGGCAAGCTGACCTTCGATGGAAAGCAGTATGTGTCCTTCCCCTCTCTGAGCCCAGAGATCAAGGAGCGGACCATTCTGGTCAATGGCGTCTCCAAGTCCTATGCCATGACCGGCTGGCGGATCGGCTTCGCCGCAGGCAACCGGGACATCATCAAGGTGATGAGCAACTACCTCAGCCACTGTATTTCCGGCACCAGCGCCATCTCTCAGGCAGCTGCCGCAGAGGCCTTTGCCGGCGAGCAGGATGAGATTGAAACCATGCGCAAGGAGTTTGAAGTCCGTCGGGATTACCTCTATGAGCGCATGAACAAAATCCCCGGCGTGCATGCTGTCCGCTCTGAGGCAACCTTCTATATGCTCATGAACCTGGAAGAGCTGGTGGGCAAGACCCTGTATGGAGTGGAGATCCACGACTCTGACGACTTTGCCAAGGTCTTTCTGGAAAAAGGCTTGGTAGCCGTGGTGCCCTGCACCGGCTTTGGTGCCCCCAACTATGTCCGCTGGTCCTTCGCCGTCTCCATGGAGAACATCAAGGAAGGCTTGGACCGCCTGGAAAACTTCTTGAAAAACGCATGATCTACTGACATAAAACCAAAAGCGCTCACCTTTGGGTCTCGATCCAAAGGTGAGCGCTTTTATGTTTTCCTGCCTGGGCTGCGGCGGTTAAAAAGTCAGCCGCATTTGGTACCATTGTACGTTTCCGTGTACGGAAGCGGAAATTCCCTCGTTGACAAAGCCGAACTTGGCATAGTAGGGGAGGAGCGCCTCTTTACAGGTGAGGACCAGGCCCTTTCTCCCTTGCAGCTTGGCCTGTTGGATCACATGACGCAGCAACTGACCGGCGCAGCCCTGGCAGCGGTAAGCCGGGTCGGTATCCACGCCGAAGATCATCTGCCAGTCGCCGTCCGGCTGGTGGAGGCTGGCCTGGTCATATAGTTCGTCGGTCAGGTCGGCCTGGCTGGTGGCCATACCGTTGACCATACTTACCAGCTTGCCCTGGTGCAGCAGCAGCCAGAAACAGTCGGGATAGGTTTCCAACCGTGCCCGGAGGGAGGCTTTGCTGGCGGCCTCTGCCGGGGGGAAGCAGGAGGCTTCCAGGGCAGCTGCCATGTCCAGATCACGGAGGGTTGCGGTTCTAATTTCCATAACGGGTTCCTTCCTTATGATGATTCTTGCTGGATTACAATATAGCATAGTATAATATAGCATAGATTGGACATAGAAAAAATGATCTTCCCCCAGTTGGTGAGGAGGAAGATCATTCTTTATTGACAGTTTGCGGGAAATAGAGTATTCTATGGGTGGGTGGCTTTCCCACCCAAGAACACTCTATAAAGTTACCTTACATGTACTTATCTATGATAAGAAGAGTAAGGCCAACGAAAAAGTCTACGATTGCGGTTACAACTATTACTTTTGTATCTAACCGCGATTTTGTAGACTTTTTCTTTTTCCTGCTCACTGTTTATACAAGCTATACGATATCAAAATATAGGAGAAGGAGCGGCAGAAGTGAAAAAAAGAAGGAGGGGAGTCCCTCCTTCTTTTCTCTTCTCCTCACCTTGCAAAGGGGGAGGGAGTATGATAAGATTAACTCCAACTAAATGGTCGCGAGGGGACTGATCCCTCCATCTCTTCCTGCCATGAGGAATACGACCGAGAAATGAAAGATAAGGTTGTGAGACAATGAAGGATACCTACGAGAGCCCTCTGGCCTCCCGCTATGCCAGCCGGGAGATGCTGTACATTTTTTCTCCGGACAAAAAGTTTACCACTTGGCGTCGGCTCTGGATTGCGCTGGCCCGGGCGGAGATGGAACTGGGTCTGCCCATCACCCAGGGTCAGATCGACGAGATGGAGCGGGAAAAGGATAACATTGACTATGAACTGGCCCAGCAGAAGGAAAAGGAACTGCGCCATGACGTGATGGCCCATATCCACGCTTACGGTGCCCTGTGCCCCAGCGCAATGCCCATCATTCATCTGGGTGCCACCAGCTGCTATGTGGGTGACAACACCGACATTATCCTCATGCGGGAGGGCCTGGAACTCATCCGGGACAAGCTGGTGCGGATTCTTGCCTCCCTGGCGAAGTTTGCGGAGGAATACAAAGCTCTGCCCACCCTGGGCTACACCCACTATCAGGCCGCGCAGATGGTCACGGTGGGCAAGCGCGCCACCCTGTGGATGAACGAGCTGCTCATGGACCTGGAAGAAGTGGAGTACCGTCTGGACAACCTGAAGCTGTTGGGCTGCAAGGGGACCACCGGCACCCAGGCCAGCTTCCTGGAGCTCTTTGGCGGCGACCAGGAGAAGGTCCTGGAACTGGATCGGAAGATCGCTGCGGAGATGGGCTTCGACAAGGTGCAGCCGGTGTCCGGTCAGACCTACACCCGGAAGGTGGACGCAGCGGTGCTGTCTACCCTGTCCGGCATTGCCCAGTCTGCCCATAAGTTTGGGACCGATATGCGTCTTCTGTGCCACATGAAGGAAGTAGAAGAACCCTTTGAAAAGCATCAGGTGGGGTCTTCTGCTATGCCCTATAAGCGCAATCCCATGCGCAGCGAGCGGATCTGCGCCCTGGCCCGCTATGTCATTTCCGACGCCATGAACCCTGCCATGACCTCTTCTCTGCAGTGGTTTGAGCGGACCCTGGATGACTCCGCCAATAAGCGCATCGCCGTTTCTGAGGCCTTCCTGGCGGTGGATTCCATCCTGAACCTGTATGAGAACGTCTCCTCCAACCTGGTGGTCCATCCCAAGGTGATCCAGCGGCATATCATGGAAGAGCTGCCCTTTATGGCCACGGAGAATATTTTGATGGACGCAGTAAAGCGGGGCGGCAACCGCCAGGAGCTCCACGAGCGGATCCGCACCCACTCTCTGGCCGCAGGCAGCCAGGTGAAGGACGAAGGCAAGCCCAACGATCTGCTGGAGCGGATCGCAGCGGATCCGGTCTTTGGCCTGACCAAGGAAGAAGTGATGCAGCACCTGAATCCCTCGGACTATATTGGCTGCTGCCCGCAGCAGGTGGACCGTTTCCTGGCCCAGTGTGTCCAGCCCGTGCTGGAGCGCTACGCGGAAGCACTGAAAGGAACCGGAACAGAGATCAAGGTCTGACGATCATTTTTGCAGCACGAAGGTGTTAGTTCAATCCCTCCTCGGGTTTTCCGGGGAGGGATTTGTCAGGAAAAAGAGAGGAGGATGGACCGTTGACCTGGTTGGTGGTTTTGGAAAAAATGGTCATGCTGGTGCTGCTCATGGTGGTGGGCTTTGGGTGCGCCAAGGCGGGCTGGGTGGACAGTGCGTTCAGTCAGAAGGCCAGTCGGCTGGTGATGAATGTGTTCATCGTGTGCACCATTATCAGCTCTGTGGCCAATGTGGAGCCGATGCTCAGCAATCTGGAACTGCTGATCACAGCGGGGTCTGTGTTCCTGGTGTTTTTTCTGGGTGCGGGGCTGGGATGGCTGGGGGCACACCTTTTACGAATGAAGGGGCACGATAAAAACGTAGGCCTGTTGTCGGTGTTCTTTATGAACAACGTGTTTATCGGCTTTCCTGTGGTAGAGGCTCTTTTTGGGAAAAATGCGATTTTCTGCGCCTCCCTGACCAACCTGCCCTTTAACCTTCTCCTGTATTCCATTGGTACGACCCTTCTGCGGGGAGAGGGAAAAAGAGGCCGGATGACGGTGCGTGAGATCTTTACTATGCCAATGATTGCAACCCTTGCTGCGGTGGTGATTTTCCTGTTCCAGATCCCCATTCCGGCCCTGGTGGCAGACACCCTCTCCACCCTTGGGGCAGCCACGGTTCCCATGTCTATGATCATCGTAGGCATTTCCCTGAGCCATGTTCCGGTCCGGAAGGCCCTGCTGGATGGCCGCGCCTATGGGATGAGTTTGGTGAGGCTGATTTTGTGCCCTGTGCTCACCTGGCTGGTGTTGGGGTTCCTTCTGCCGCCGGGCATGGAATTGGTGAAAGAGATTCTCATCGTAATTTCTGCCTGCCCCAGCGCGGCTATGATCACGATCCTCTGCGTACGGTTCGGGAAGGACGATCAGTTTGCCTCCAAGGTCAACTTCCTGAGTACCGTGCTTTGTGCGGTGACCATGCCGGTGATCACGTATTTCCTTTTATAAGGGCACTTGCTGCTCGGATGTAACCACAGGATAGAAAAAGGAGAGTTGCGTATGCTCTTATCAGCAGAACATATATCCCTGAATTTCGGCCTCAAGCAGTTGCTGGACGATGTGACTCACCTGCACATTGGGGTCCAAACTGACGGTCCCTTGGTCGGGTATCTGTTCTCCTGCCAAAACCCGGAGGAAACTGCTTTTCCCGGTCCCGTTGATTCCAATGATCCCAATCTTGTCTCTCTCATTTAAATAGAGGGTCACCTCAGCCAGAATCCCCGGATGGAGGAGACGGCTACCGTGCTGGAGCAGGTGTTTGCAGACTTTTCTCCAGATGTGCGCAGCCTGATGGAATACGAGGCCAAGGCCATGCTTACCCGATTGGGGATCACGGACTTTGACCAGCCGGTGGGCACCCTGTCCGGCGGCCAGAGAAAGCGAGTGGCCCTGGCGGCGGTGCTTCTCCACCCGGCAGACGTTCTGATTTTAGACGAGCCCACCAACCATCTGGACAGCGATATGGTGCTCTGGCTGGAAGGGTATCTGCAAAAGTTTACCGGGGGCCTCATTATGGTGACCCATGACCGGTACTTCCTTGAGCGGGTGGCCAACCGGATCACGGAGCTGTCCCACTGCCATATCCGTCATTACGAGGCCAATTACTCCAAGTATCTGGAACTCAAGACCCAGCAGGAGGAGATGGAGCAGGCGGCCCAGCGGAAACGGCAGTCCATTCTCCGGGTGGAGTATCAGTGGATCATGCGGGGGGCCCAGGCCCGGCGCACCAAGAACAAGGACCGGATCGCCCGATACGAGGCCTTAAAAGCCCAGAGTGGGCCGGAGGTGGACCAGTCGGTGCAGATGGCCACCCTGTCCAGCCGTCTGGGGCGGAAGACTGTGGAATTACAGGACGTAACCAAAGCCTTTGGTCAGCGAACAGTGCTCCATCACTTTTCCTATAGTGTGGCTCGGGATGACCGCATCGGTATTGTGGGGCGCAACGGCGCAGGCAAGTCCACCCTGCTCAACCTGATCGCCGGGAAGCTGTCGCCGGACTCCGGCGCAGTGGAGTGGGGCGAGACCGTCCGGATCGGGTATTTCTCTCAGGAGGGGAGAGAGCTGGACTTGGACCAACGGGTGTATGACTATATCCACGAGATTGCAGGAGAGGTGAAGACCCGGGAGGGGAACTTCTCTGCCACCCAGATGATGGAGCGTTTTTTGTTCCCCACCCAGCTTCAGGGTCAGCCCATTGGCAAACTCAGCGGCGGGGAACGCTGCCGGCTGTATTTGCTGTCCGTGCTCATGGAGGCGCCCAACATCTTGCTGTTGGATGAGCCCACCAACGACCTGGACGTGACCACCCTTGCCATTTTGGAAGAATACCTGGAGACCTTCCCCGGGGCGGTGATCGCGGTGTCCCACGACCGGTACTTCCTGGATAAAATGGCGGAGCAGATTTTCGAGGTAGGAGACGAAGGGGTCATCCGCCGCTATACCGGCAACTTCTCGGATTATCTGGAAAAGCGCCGTCAGGAGGAGCGGGCGGAAGAAAAGTCAGAGAAGAAGGAGAAACCGGCTGCCTCCCGTCCGGTCCGCCAGAAGAAGCTGAAGTTTTCCTTCAAGGAGCAGCGGGAGTATGAGACCATCGAGGACGACATTGCCGCCCTGGAAGAGAGGCTGGCATCCTTGGAAGGGGAGATGACGGCCTGTGGCAGCGACTACGTGAAGCTGCAGGAACTCACGGAGGAGCAAGGAAAATTTCAAGCAGAGCTGGAAGAAAAAATGGAGCGCTGGATGTATCTCACCGACCTGGCGGAGAAGATCGCAGCCCAGGAGAATACATAAATACGAGAAACGCCCCTTCCTATTGAACTGAACCAGTAAAAACGGACAATAGACAAAACGCCCCCTGATGTAGGAAAATGGAAGTACTACATCAGGGGGTAATTTAATGGCCAGAAAATATGAAAAAGTGAAGTTGCTTCTTCCCGTTGTTCAACAGATGCAA
>NZ_JAXDRS010000034.1:0-80315 GCF_034090835.1 Evtepia sp. | reverse complement strand
TTTTGTCAAAATAATCAGTTAGCGAAAGCTAACCTAATCTTAAAAGAAAAGGGCTTATGATTATCCGAAATGGGTAAGCATAAGACCCATTTATAGAGAGTTTACACCTTCATAGTAGCATTTAGTTACAAGGGAAAGCATACGGAGTTATCAAGAAGAATATCGACAGCATATTGCCAAGCGGCAAGAGGGCAACGTAGGCGGCTATCCCTATTGGAGCTGGTACGGCTTCAACGGTCGCGTCGCGTGGTGTGCCTGCTTCGTGAGCTGGTGCTACAATCAGGCGGGCTTATCCGAGCCGCGCTTTGCCGCCTGTCAGTCGCAGGGTGTAGCGTGGTTTACGTCCCGCGGACAATGGAAAAACCTTTTGGGATCGATGCGCCCGCTTTTACACAAATATTCAAGAGAAAAAGGCACAAGAACTATACCGCACGCTCACTCAGAATATCGGACCCTACCTGCAATCGGATATGCGTGTTTTGGAGATGGGATGCGGGACCGGACAACTGAGCTTACCTCTTGCTCCGCTGGTGAAGGACTGGACTGCAACGGATTATTCTTCGGGCATGATCAAGGAGCTGAAAAAACGACCGCTACCTAACAATCTGCACCCAACGGTTCAAGACGCTTCTCATTTACCATATGGATCCAAACAATTCGATGTTGTTGTCATTGCAAACACGCTTCACATTATGACGGAACCCGAAAAAGCGCTTCAGGAAGCACATCGGGTGTTAAAAGAGAATGGCCTTTTGATTGCGCCAACGTTTATCAGAGACGAACATCAGAATAAATGGAAACTATGGTTTTTGGAACTATTCGGCTTTAATATCTACAACAACTGGACTGCAGAAGAATTTTGTGATTTTGTCAGACAATTTCATTTTTCAATTGAAAGCGGATATGTGATCTTGGGAGATCCCTCAAGTGAGTACTTATTAATTGCAAGACGCTGATGGACTAAGAAATGATTTTGTGCTGTCTTAGTTCGGTTTGAAATACGTCTAACATTAAAATAAAAGCAACAGAAAGCCGTAGCATGGTTTGCGGAATAGCAAACCATGCTACGGCTTTTTAGTTCGGAGTAGTATTCTGACTGGGTGTTGGCGTCGGTTTCGTTTGTCTCCGCACGGCCCTCACCAGCAGCGGCAGGCTCACCGCCAGGGTTCCTAGGGCGATGAGCTGGGAGGTGGAGAGGATGCCCCAGTGGCCCCGGTAAGCATCCCCTCGGAGAAATTCCAGAGCAAAGCGCAGGGGGGCGTAGGCGGTGAGGTAGAGCAGGAGAAGGGCGCTGCCCTGCCAGCCTTTCCTGGCCAGGCAGGCCAGCAGAAGAAAGAGCAGGAACACCCCGGCGGCTTCCATCAGCTGGACGGGGACCAGGGGGACTTGATTGGGGGCCAGGAAGGATCGGTGGAAGGTGATCCCAGGCCAGCCCTCTGGGGCGGGAATTCCGTAGCAGCACCCGGCGAAGAAGCAGCCCACCCGTCCGCAGGCATGGAGCAGGGGGACTGCCGGGACCAGCACGGCGCACAGGCCCGAGAAGGACAGGCGGCGGTGGCGGCAGAACAGCCAGACCACCCCCAGGGCACCCAAGAGGCCCCCGTAAAAGACGAAGCCGCCGTAGAGGTACCGGGCGGCGAAGATGGCCGGGTCACTTTGCAGAAGGGGCAGGTCCCGGATGAGCTGGGGCAGGCAGGTGAGGAGGAAGAGAAGCTTGGAGCCCAGGAAGGCCCCTAAGATCCCCCAGAAAAAGGCCTGCTCCACGGTTCCGGGGTTCTCGGGTCGGGTTCGCAGGCTGCGGTGGAACCAGAGCCAGGCCAGGACCCCGCCCAGGAGGATACAGAGGCTATAGGTAGAGATGGGTTTTCCAAACAACAGGAGGTAAGGGGCCATAGCAGGTTCCTTTCTGCGCACGGTGTCAAAGGGTGGACAACAGGAAACTGCGCCGCAGCGGGTTCGCTGCGGCGCAGAGATCATACGGGATACTTACCAACAGGTGACGGAGGTCAGTCCGGCCACGCTGAACAGCCCCACGCAGGCCACACAGGCCACGAAAGCCAGGGCACCGCCGATGAGGCCGATGAGGGAAAGGACGAAACCCGCCGTGCGGATGGGGTCCAGGTAGCCCAGTTCTTTGGCTTTGCTGGCCTGGGCCAGTCCAATGATACCGAGGATGACGGAGAGGAGAGAGGAATAGCCGAAGAACCAGAGCACCACAGAGATGATGCCCAGCACCAGGCTGGCAGTCGCATTGTTTTTTCCGGGGATGTTGTTGTTCATGGGATGTGCCCCCTTTTTGGGAAATGGAACAGGGGAGACAGGGTCTGCCCCCTATTTGATTCCATTGTAAAAAAGTTCCCCGGGAAAGTCAACAGGAACCGACAAAACCTGTCACATGACGACGGCCAGCCGGGAGAGGGGGAAGCCTTCTGCCCGGCGGCGGCAGTACTCCTGGGTGCAGGCACGATAGGCGGAGAACCGCTGCTGCGCAGCGTTCTCATCGCCGTAGACCTTCCAGCACCCGGCGCATTTGCAGTGCTTCCCCTGGTGGGCGATAAAACCCTGGACGTCTTCTGGGGGATAGCCCAGGAAGAGGCCGATCTCGTGGGGGAAGGGGGCGCCGGACCGCAGCCGGCGGCAGAGCTCCCGCAGGGCGAGCCGATGGTCTCCGGCCGGATACCCGGCCTGCCGGAGGAGAGTTCTGGCCTCCGGACAGACCAGGTCCTGACGAAGTCTGGCCGGGCGAAAGAGATAGAGCAGCGCCCGGGTGGCCTCCAGCCGCAAGGGGATGAGCCGCAGGCCCCGGGGCACCAGAATGCGATTGATATGCCGCAGCTGTTGGAAGAGGACGTGCCGGGAGGGCATGGGGCAGGGGAAGAGGTTCCCGGTTTTGAGTCCGGCCAGGGTAGGGGCGCCGTGGGCGACCACATAGTCTGCCGACATCTCAGGCCTCCATGGCCCCGGTGTGGGTCTCCAGGATGCTGCGCAGGGCAGACATGGAGCTGGACCGGGAGCGGGTGATGATGGTGTCCTGGCCCTTGGTCTCGTTCAGGGCGCTCTGCACCATTTTGTGGGAGATGGTGTCGGTGAACATGACCAGCAGGTCCGGGTTGCCCAGCCGGTTCTTCAGGCTCCCTCCCATCTTCGGGATGACCTTGGCTGTGCACTGGTATGACTGGCACAGCTCCTTGTATTTACGAACCATACATTCGTTTCCACCTAAGATCACGACGCTCATACAGGGCTCCTTTCTTTAGTTACCGTTGACTAACTGTTGGAAGAAAAAGAAACGTCCTCGTGGACGCGGCTTGACAAAAACAGCAGAGGTACAGGGTTCGGGGAAGAAATGCACCTTGGTTAGCAATTGCTAACTTGCGGCGAGTATACAGGATTTTTTCCGCTGTGTCAAGAGGTTTTTCAAAAATTGCAAAAGACTGGCAAAAGTCCTCCTCTCCCGCCCGGGGCGGGAGAGGAGGAAAAACTACTGGGAGAAAGGCGGTTTTTGCTTAAAAATTAAGAGAATTTTAATTGACTTTTCGGAAAGAAGTTGTACAATGAAGAAACTATCTTCGAAGGGATAGTATGAAAAGAAGCAGCCGCTGTGTTCAGGCCGCCGGACGAAGTTCTCTTGCCTTCGGAGCCCGCCTGCACCGCCTGGATCAGCCCGCCGCATGAAGACATGAAAAACAACACAATGTTGACACATCGGAGGCAGGGAGGAGCCCGTTCCTGTCTGCGCCGCTTTGTGCAGCAAAATTCTTGACAGAAAGAAAAGGGTGTAGGAACGTCAAAATGGATACGCTATTGATCATCAACCTGATAGTGGCAGTGGTTTTCTTCGCCTGCTATTCCTATCAACTGTATTTCTTGGCAGTGCCGTTCACCAAGCAGCAGGCACCGCACAAGCCCGAGGTGCTCCACCGCTTCGGAATCCTCATCTGCGCCAGAAATGAGCAGGCCGTCATCGCCGACCTCATCCGAAGCATCCGCCAGCAAACCTATGACCAGAGTCTGCTGACCATCTTCGTTATGGCCGATAACTGTACCGACCAAACCGCGGAGATCGCCCGGCAGGAAGGCGCTGTGGTCTATGTCCGGTTCAACCAGGAAAAAGTGGGCAAGGGATACGCCCTGGAACAGCTCCTCATCAACATTCATGAGGACTATCCTGCCGATACCTTCGACGGCTTCTTCGTCTTTGACGCAGACAACGTCCTGGACCGCCACTTCATCGAGGAAATGAACCGCTCCTTTACCGATGGCTATGAGGTCATCACCAGCTACCGCAACTCCAAGAACTACGGCGATAACTGGATCTCCGCAGGATATGCGCTCTGGTTCCTCCGGGAATCCCGTTACCTGAACAACTCCCGTATGCTCACCGGCACCAGCTGCGCCATCTCCGGCACCGGCTTCCTGGTCAGCAGACAGGTGCTGGAAAGCACCGGCGGATGGAAGTTCCACCTCCTTACCGAGGACATCGAGTTCTCCATCTACCAGGTCCTTCAGGGCCGGAAGATCGGCTTCTGCCCCGACGCCGTCCTCTACGACGAGCAGCCCACCACCTGGCGCCAGTCCTGGCGGCAGCGGCTGCGCTGGGCCAGAGGCTTCCTCCAGGTCTTCTGGAAGTACGGGCTGGGCCTGGCAAAGGGCGCAACCAAGGGCAGCTTCTCCTGCTACGATATGAGCATGACCATCATGCCCGCCTTCGTCCTGACCGTGGGCATCATCATTGCCTATCTGGTCACCGGCGTGATCGCCGCAGCGGAGGGCCTTCCCCTTCTGCCCAACCTGCTGTACATGTTCCAGTCCATTCTGGGGATGTATGTCACCCTCTTCGTGATCGGTATGTTTACCACCATCACCGAGTGGGACCAGATCCATACCTCCGCCCCGAAGAAGATCCTCTATGCCTTTACCTTCCCGCTGTTCATGCTCACCTATATCCCCATCTCCCTGGTGGCCCTCTTCGCCAAGGTGAAGTGGAAGCCCATCGAGCACCACAGAGCCGAACAGCATGTGCTGGAAACCGCCGCAGGACGGATCCCCAAATAAACCATACCAACTGCATCCCCCGTCGGGTTCCGGCGGGGGATTTCCAATCTTTGCCCAACCGAGAAAGGAGACCCTCCCCATGGCGCTGCCTCCCCTCCGCTGGCGCGATGGCGTCTTTTGGTCCACCGCCCTCCGCCTGGCCCTCCCTGTGGCCATCCAAAACCTGCTCATCAGTTCCTTTACCCTGGTGGACACCCTGATGGTGGGCCAGCTGGGAGACGTGCCCCTGTCTGCCATCGGCATGGCAGGGCAGTGGGCCTGGTTTCTGAATATCTGCCAGTTCGGCTTCTGTTCCGGCGCCACCCTCTTCTATGCTCAGTACTGGGGCGTGCGAGACGAGAAGGGGATCCGGCGGGTCTTCGGCATCGGCATGGCCTGCGTGGCCCTGCTCTCCCTGGCCTTTACCGCTGTGTGTGTTCTGGCGCCGGAGTGGGCCATCTCCCTCTTCAACCGCACCCCTGCGGTGGTGGAGCAGGGGGCAGCCTATCTCCGGGTGGCGGGCTGGTCCTTCCTGGCCCAGATGGCCGTGAGCATGATCGGAGCGGTCCTCCGCTCCACCGGGCGGGTGAAGCTCCCCATGTTTGTAGCTTGCCTCACCACGGTGGTGAACATCGCCCTGGACTACATCCTCATCTTTGGCAGGCTGGGTGCCCCGGCCATGGGGATCGTAGGCGCGGCCTGGGCCACCACCCTCTCCGCCTGGGCGGGCCTGGTTTTCGTCCTGGTGGTGTCGGTTCTGCAAAAGAACATCCTCGTGGGTCCCGTGAAAGAGTTTCTGGCCTTTGGCCGGGAACAGCTGGCTGAATACTTTCGGAAGGCCTGGCCGGTGGTCCTCAACGAGCTGGCCTGGGGCCTGGGTACCGTGGTCCTGAACCTGATCTACTCCAATCTGGGCTACGAATACTACGCCGCCGTTACCATCGTCCGTACCTTTGAAAACCTGTCCTTCTCCCTGTTCATTGGCCTGTGCTCCGCCTGCGCCATTATGGTGGGCAACTCTGTGGGCGCGGGAGACATTGACCAGGGGGTGGCCCAGTCCCGCCGGTTCGTGGTGGCGGAACCCGTCCTGGCCATCTGCCTGGGGGCGACCCTCATCGCTGCCCGGGAGCCCCTGCTCTACCTGTTCAACACCGACGGTGCCCTGTCCCAGCTGACCTATGAGAGCGCCCTCATCATCCTCATTCTGTACAGCGGCCATATGATCACCCGGAATATCCCCTACATCGCCGTGGTGGGCATCTTCCGGGCCGGTGGGGACACCTCCACCGGGGTGAAATATGACATCGGCTGTCTTTGGTTTTTGTCCATTCCGGTGACCTTCCTGTCGGCCTATGTGCTCCGGCTGCCCTTCCCCGTGGTCTACGCCCTGATGCTTATGTCGGAAGACTATGTCAAGACCTGGCTGTGCCTGCGGCATTTCCGGTCCTGGAAGTGGCTCATGCCGGTGACTGACCAGGGGCGGGCGGCCCTGGTGCGCTGGAAAGAAGAACATCAGATCCCATAATTCCCAAGGAGGTTTCTTATCATGGCGATGAATTTAAAAGGAAAGCACTACACCTGGTTTCAAAACAAAGAATGTGAATACTTTCCCTGCCACAAGGATGTGAAGGAAGAGGAGTTCAACTGTCTCTTCTGCTACTGTCCCCTGTACCGGGCCAAGGACTGCGGCGGAGGCTTCGTGATGCGCAACGGCATCAAGGACTGCTCCTACTGTCTGCTGCCCCACAACGGCGCGGAGAGCTACGCCTACATCGCAGCCAAACTCCGGGAAGAGCGGATGTTTGAGGAAGAATAACGAAACAAATCGCCGTGCTGCGAAACAGCACGGCGATTTGTTTATAAAAAAGCCCCCGGCGGAGGCAGAGCCTCCCCGGGGGAATTGCGCCGGTTTCAAAAATTTCTTGGAATCGGTGAAAAAATCATGATAAGGGTTCCTTACAGGAACAGAGCGGGCACCAGCAGGAACAGGGAGATGATGCCGATGGCCAGGTTGCACAGGCCGGCCAGCTTGGTCAGAGCGGGCTTGCCGGTGTACCAAGCGGGGATCAGGGTGAGCAGCAGCACGTCGATGACCACCAGGTCGATGCCCAGAGGCCAGACCAGACCGTCCTGGAAAGCGCGAACGGTGAACACCAGGCACAGGAGCAGGCCGCACAGGAAGAAGTGAGCCATGACCTTTTTGTCGCCGCCCTTCAGGAAGAAGGTGCCCACCAGCATCCAGAACAGGCCGAAGAAGCCGAAGACGGTGCCCAGATAGATGCTGTGGTCGCCGCCGACGCTGAAGAGGTACATGCAGACGGAAGTGAAGACCTGGGTCACGCCGCCAAAGAAGATGGCGATGTAAGCCAGAGAACGGGTGATCTTCTGAGGATCACCGCCCTTGACGCCGACACCGACCTGTTCCAGGCCAAAGCAGATGACGGTGGCAAAGAGGCCAAACAGGCCGATGGCTTCGGGATTGACAGGGAGCATAGAGAGGTCCTCCTTTTCAAAATACAGAATGGGTTTATGAAACCGATCAACTGGCACCCAAGTTACCCGAAAAATCGGGAAAGGTCAACCTATTGTCTATATACAAAAGGATAGAAAACATTTCTTCATGGGCGAGACGGAAATCCTGCGTTATAAGATAGGAAAGGGGTACCTGACGGAAAAATTGCAAAAATTTTTGGAGAAAACCAGGAAAAGAAAAAAGTTTCCCTGAAACGATGAATACTGTGCAAAACACTGATGCAAAAAAGAACCTGGGCAATAAAAAATGTCGGGCTGTATCCTGTGGAATACAACCCGACAAAATGTCAAGGTAGACAAAGTTGTGGATCCAGAGGCTCCTGCTGCCAGCGGAGCTCGAAATGGCAGTGAGGACCGGTGGAACGGCCTGTGGAGCCAACCAGCGCAATGGTTTGTCCCTGAGAGACGGTTTCACCCTCGGTGACCAGCAGCTGAGAGCAGTGGGAGTAGTAGGTGAGAAAACCGTTGCCATGGTCCACTTTCACCAGGTTGCCGTAGCTCCCTTTGGGGCCGGCCCACACCACGGTGCCCTCTGCCGCTGCCACGATGGGTGTGCCCTGGGGATTGGCGATGTCGGTCCCGCTGTGGAAGCCCTGGCTGCCAAAAATGGTCCGGGGACCAAAGGGGGAGGTGATACGTCCCACACAGGGCCAGATAAACCGGCCCCGAGCCCCCTCCACCCCCTGGGCGGTGCCCACCGCCACCCGGGTGACCGTGGGCTCTGTGACCACTGTGGTGGAGATGGTCTCCCGGCTCTCCTCCTGGCCGCAGCGCAGCACCACCCGGTCGGTCTTTTCTTCCGTCCCGTCTGTGCCCTGCTGGATCACCCTGCGCTGGCCCAGCAGCAGACTGGGGTCCTCCACCTCCTCCACAGGGGAGGGGATGGATCGGGTGTAGGTGACCTCTTCCACGGTGCAGACATCCAGGGCAGGGGGCGCCGGGGATGCCTCCGCCGGGGCAAAGGCCTCTGCCGCCGGGGGCTCGGCGGGCGGGGTCTCCTCCGGAGCCTGGCGGGTCGGTTCCAGCTCCCGGGCCAGCTCCCCGGCAGTCATCACCTCTGCCTGGGCGGGCAGGTAGGCCTGAGAGACTGCTACTTCATTTTCAAAATAGGTGGCCACGGTGTTTTGGGTGGTGTATTGTCCTTTGATCTGGCTGAGGGCCTGGGCGATCTCCTGGCTGCTGTGACAGGCCCCCACCGGGACGCCATCCACGGTGAGCACATACTCCTCCTTGACTTGATCCACCGTCTCCATGAGCCGGTCGGCCAGGGCCTGGGAGGTTTGGATCTTCTCCCTGGGGGCGATGGCCAGGGTGACCCGGGCCGTCTGGGGATAGGCATAGGGCTGGTCCAGGATCTGGGAGACGTCCTCCTCCACCTGGGCCACCGCCTGGCGGTAGCAGTCCTGTCCTCCTATGTAGGCCAGGGGCTTTCCCTGCTGGGTGACGGCATAACAGAAGGTGCAGGTGGAAAACAGCAGGGCCCCGGCGGCGGAGAGCCCTGCCAGCCCTGCCAGCAGGGCGGCGGCCTTTCTGCGGCCCCGGCCCGGCCTGGTCTCCGCTTCCTCCTGGAGGTTGGAAAACGCCAGGAGGAATTCCTGGGGGCCGGGTACGTCCGGGTCAGAGGGTGGGGGAAAGGACTGAGAAAATCCTTGGTTCCATTGGTACTGCAAACGGTTCGCTCCTTTCCGCTAAATGGTGACAAATGATACAAAACGGTAACAAACTGGTTACAGGAACGATGATACGGGGGAGCCTGTCTTCGTCAAGGGGTTGCTTTTCGGTCTTTTTGCCGCCTTTCCGTCCTTTGGGAGGAACCCCGTCGAGACCCACGAAAAATTTCCTTTCGGGGCCCTGGAATCCATCGAGAATTTGGCTTTACAGAGGGTATTTTCCAGAGTATAATAATACGAACTGTTGAGCGCCGCCTGTCGGCGCCCGATCATCCAGACAGCCCAAACACAGGAGTGGTGGCATGAATGTTATGTTTGCGCGGGCCCTTTCCCGTCTGCGCCACGAAAAAGGGATCAGCCAGCGGCAGGCCGCCCAGGAACTGGGGGTCTCCCAGGCCCTGCTCTCCCACTATGAAAACGGCATCCGTGAGCCCGGATTGGCCTTCGTGGTAAAGGTCTGCGACTACTATCAGGTCTCCGCGGACTATCTTCTGGGAAGGACCCTGGACCGGGAGGCCCGGGAAGGCTGTCTGCTCCAGCAGCCCGACCCCGCCACCCTGGTGCGCACCGCAGACGCCCTCAGCCAGGTCTGCGCGGACCTCTGCGCCCGGGAACCGGAGCTGGGGGTCCTCTTCCGGCGGCTGGCCGGGCAGATGAGCAAGGACCTGGGGAAACATGGCCTCCGCCGGGAAAAAGCCCGGGAGGACGGATGATCGTACTTATGATGACTGATGCATACCCCCCGCGGACAAGTCTGTCCCGATTTCATGCCGCAAGGAGGAAGACGCCTGTATGACCGACCAAAGCAAAATCAGAAACTTTTCCATCATCGCCCACATTGACCACGGCAAGTCCACCCTGGCCGACCGGCTGCTGGAACTGTGCAACGCCGTGCCCGAGCGGGAAATGGAAAACCAGCTGCTGGACAACATGGACCTGGAGAAGGAGCGAGGCATTACCATCAAAGCCCGTGCCGTGACCATCCAGTACGACGCCCTGGACGGCGAGACCTATACCCTGAACCTCATCGACACCCCGGGCCACGTGGACTTTAACTATGAGGTGTCCCGCTCCCTGGCCGCCTGCGAGGGCGCCATCCTGGTGGTGGACGCCTCCCAGGGGGTGGAGGCCCAGACCCTGGCCAACACCTACCTGGCCATGGAGCACGACCTGGAGATCCGGCCGGTGGTGAACAAGATCGACCTGCCCGCCGCCAACCCCGCCCGGGCCAAGGAAGAGGTGGAGAACGTCATCGGTCTGGAGGCCGCCGATGCCCCGGAGATCTCTGCCAAAATGGGCACCAACATCCAGGCGGTGCTGGAGGATGTGGTGCAGCACGTCCCCGCCCCCACAGGGGACCCCAATGCGCCCCTGAAAGCCCTGATCTTTGACAGCCAGTACGACGCCTATCGGGGCGTGGTGGTCTACTTCCGGGTGATGGAAGGAACCCTCACCCTGGACAAAACTGTACGCATGATGGCCTCCGGCGCGGAATATGGTCTGGTAGAGATCGGACATCTGCTGCCCACCAAGCTGGAGCCCTGCAAGAGCCTCTCCGCCGGAGAGGTTGGGTACCTCACCGCCTCCATCAAGAACGTGAAAGACACCCAGGTGGGCGACACCATCACCACCGTGGAAAACCCCGCCGCCGAACCCCTGCCCGGCTACCGTCCTGCCCGGAGCATGGTCTACTGCGGGATCTACACCGAGGACGGCTCCAAGTACCCCGACCTGCGGGACGCCCTGGAAAAGCTCCAGTTGAACGACGCCTCCCTCACCTTTGAGCCGGAGACCTCCGCCGCTCTGGGCTTTGGCTTCCGCTGCGGCTTCCTGGGTATGCTCCACATGGAGATCATCCAGGAGCGCCTGGAGCGGGAGTTCGACCTGGACCTTATCACCACCCTTCCCAACGTCATCTATGAAGTCACCAAGACCGACGGGGGAGAGGTGCGGGTGGATAACCCCCACAACTATCCCGACCCCTCGGTGATCGCCGAGCAGCGGGAGCCCTTCGTGAAAGTCTCCATCATCTCTCCCCCGGACTACGTGGGCAACATCATGCCCATGTGCCAGGAGCGCCGGGGCGAGTTTAAGGATATGCAGTATCTGGACACCAACCTGGTGGAGATCCACTACCATATGCCCCTGAACGAGATCATCTACGATTTCTTTGACGCCCTGAAGGCCCGGACCAAAGGCTATGCCTCCCTGGACTATGAGTTTTTGGATTACCGGGCTTCCGACCTGGTGAAGGTGGACCTGCTGCTCAACGGCGAGCAGGTGGACGCCCTGTCCTTCATCGTGCACCGGGAAAAAGCCTATGGCCGGGCCCGGAAGATCTGCGAAAAGCTCAAGGAGAATATCCCCCGCCAGCTCTTCGAGGTCCCCGTCCAGGCCGCCATCGGCGGCAAGATCATCGCCCGGGAGACCGTCAAGGCCATGCGCAAGGACGTGCTGGCCAAGTGCTACGGCGGCGATATCAGCCGGAAGAAAAAGCTGCTGGAAAAGCAGAAGGAAGGCAAGAAGAAAATGCGTACCTTGGGTACCGTCCAGCTTCCCACCGAAGCGTTCATGGCCGTGCTCAAGCTGGATGAATAATCCCCCGTGGAGACCCACCCGGTCTCCCCGGGCCCCAGGGAAGAAGAGGGCGGCGCTCTGCCGGACCCTCTTTTTTCCATATCCCAGGAAAAACCCGTGAAAATCCCTATGGATTGTGTTACAATAAATTGTTCGGTGCCGGAAGGACCGAACCCACAGACAGGAGGCGCACCACTATGTCAGCCAAAGAGGAATTCATTGAAATTTTTCGGGAAACCATCCACCGGGAGGGCGCAGACGCCCTGCTGGACTACCTGGTCAACAAAAGCGACTTCTTCACCGCGCCGGCTTCCGCCCGATACCACGGGGCCTATGCCGGCGGCCTGTGTGAGCACAGCCTGAACGTCTACCACTGCCTGTCCGACTACCTGGCCCGGGAACGGGTCACCGACCTCTACGGCCTGGAGTACAGCCAGGAATCCATTGCGCTGGTCTCTCTGCTCCACGACGTGTGCAAGATCGGGTGCTATAAGCCCGGTACCCGGAACGTCAAAGGAGAGGACGGCCGCTGGACCCAGGTGCCCACCTTCCAGTATGAAGACCCCCTGCCCTATGGCCACGGGGAGAAGTCGGTCTACGTGGTCAACGGCTTTCTCCGTCTGACCCGGGAGGAGGCCATGGCCATCCGCTGGCACATGGGCTTCTCCGGCACGGAGGACAACCGCCTGGTGGGCCGGGCCTTTGTGAAGTACCCTCTGGCCTTCGCCCTGTCTGTTGCCGACATGGAGGCCACCTACTTCCTGGAACAGGAAGACTGACTGTTTTTTACGCTGCGGAGCGGCAGGACCCCTGCGGGGGCGCTCCGCCATGGCCCCACAGGGGCCGGGCCATCCGCATCCGCCGGCTTCGGCGGCGGCCCGCCGGTGCCCAGCACCGGGTCACTACAGCGCCTTCCGGCGGAAAGAAGGCGCAGGAAAGGAATCATCAAGATTTATGACGCGCTTTGCATCCCTTGGAATCGAAGCTCCCATCCTCTCGGCCCTGACCGACTACGGCTATGAGGAGCCTACTGCGATTCAGGAAAAAGCCATCCCCGCCGGCCTGGCCGGGCGGGATGTGCTGGGCAGCGCCCAGACGGGGACAGGGAAAACCTGCGCCTTCGGCGTGCCCATTTTACAGAGGCTGCATGAGACCCCGGGCCACGGCGTCCGGGCCCTCATCCTCACCCCCACCCGGGAACTGGCCATTCAGATCGACGAAAATCTCCGGGCGTACGGGAAAAACCTCTCTCTGACCGAAGCTGTGATCTTTGGCGGCGTGGGCCAGGCCCCCCAGGTGGAACAGCTGAAACGAGGGGTGGATATCCTCACCGCCACCCCGGGGCGCCTGCTGGATCTGTCCGGCCAGGGCCTGCTGGATCTCTCTCAGGTGGAGATCTTTGTGCTGGACGAGGCCGACCGTATGCTGGATATGGGCTTTATCCACGACGTGAGAAAGGTCATCGCCATGCTGCCCGAAAAGAAGCAGACCATGTTCTTCTCCGCCACTCTGCCATCTGAGATCATGGACCTGGTCCACACCCTGCTCCATGATCCGGTGCGGGCTGCTGCCGCACCGGTGTCCTCCCCGGTGGAGGTCATCCGCCAGGAGGTCTGCCTGGTGGACCGGAGCAACAAGACTGCCCTCCTCCTGGACATTCTCCGGGAGGAACAGGTGAAGAACGCCCTGGTCTTTACCCGCACCAAGCACGGGGCGGACCGGGTGGCACGGGACCTCTCCCGGCGGGGGGTGGCCGCTGCGGCCATCCACGGGAACAAGTCCCAGACCGCCCGTCAGGAGAGTTTGCGGAAATTCAAGAGCGGGGAGATCCAGGTGCTGGTGGCCACGGACATTGCAGCCCGGGGCCTGGACATTGAGGAGCTCTCCCACGTCTTTAACTACAACCTGCCGGAAGTGCCGGAGACCTACATCCACCGCATCGGCCGGACCGGCCGGGCGGGTAAGGGCGGCACTGCCATCTCCTTCTGCGAGTATGGGGAGATGCCCCTGCTCCGGGAGGTGGAGCGGCTTATGAAAAAGCCGGTGCCCCGGCGGGAGCATCCCTATCCCATGGAAAACTTTGACCTGCCCGCCAAGGACGCCAAGGGCCGCCGGGTCCATCCCGAGGACGAAGAGGCCCGCCGGGCCGCCCGGGAGAAGGCAGCCGCCCGGAAAAAGCAGGCCAAACAGCCCGCCCCCCAGGAGCTGCCCGCCCCTGGGGCAGAGGCAGAGGCGGCCCCCACGCTGCCCGAGGAAGCGCCTAAGGCAGGCCGGAAGAAGAAAAAACGCCGGAAAAAGGCGGCAGCCCCTGCGCCTGCTCCGGTGACAGAGGCGGCTCCCCCCAAGGAGAAGCCCCGCCGGACCTATCCCCACGGAAAACAGAACCGGGGAGACCTGCAGGCCTTCCTGGACGCCCAGCCCAAAGAGGCCGAGCCGGTGGTGCTGGCACCCCACCGGGACCCCCTGAAAGGGGAGGCGATCATGGACGCCACCGCTCGTCTGCTGGCCTCCAAACCGGTTTACCACTACTATAAGCCCCCCAAACCGGCCCAGTCCCCCAAGCCGGGGAAGAAGGGGAAACAGAAGAAGGAAAAAGAAGCCCTCAACAAGCCCCTGCTGGCAGACAGCGTCCGTCAGACGGCCCAGCCTGCCCATCACCGCAAGCCCCCCAAGAAGGGGGCTCCTGTCCCTGCGAAGAAAGCCATGAGCAACCAGGAGAGAGGACCCGCCCGGTCCTCCTCCCGCAACCGGGTGCGCATCCCCCCCAGAGTGGAGCCGCCCAAGAGCCGCCAGAAAGACTCGACCGAGCAGAAAAGCCTCATGAAGCCCTTCTATATCAACCATGATTGACGAACGAGCCTGGCAGGAGTGGGAAGAAGCTTCCCCCCGCCGCCAGCGGACCCGGAAAAAACGCCGCCGGGGCCGCGCCCTGCGCCGCTTTCTGGCAGCGGTGCTGGTGCTGTGCGCCCTGGCCGGCTGGTTCTGGTGGCAGCAAAATGGGCTGTCCACCGAGACCATCTCGGTCTCCGGGGCCCCGGAGGGGTTCCGGGGCTACCGAATTGCGGTGATCTCCGACCTGCACGGAAAGGAGTTCGGGGAGGGGAATGAGACCCTCCTCTCCTTTGTGAAAGGACTCAAACCCGACCTCATTGCCATGGTGGGAGACCTGATCCACGACCCGGCCCAGATGGCCATGGTGCCGCCTGTGGCCAAGGGCCTGGCGGCCATTGCCCCCACCTATTACGTTACCGGCAACCATGAGTGGGCTGCCGGCGTGGTGCGGGAACTGGAAGACCTGTTGGAGAGCTGCGGCGTCGCCGTCCTTTCCAACGACTACGTGACCCTGACCCGGGGCGGCAGCACCCTGGCCCTCCTGGGGGCCGAGGACAGCAACGGCTACGCCGACCAGGAAACCGTAGAAGAACTGGCCCAAAGGGCACGGCGGCGGGAAGGGAAGGACACCTATCTTCTCCTGCTCAGCCACCGAAACAATCGCTATAAGGAGTACGCCAGGGCAAAGGCAGACCTCACCCTGGCCGGACACGCCCACGGGGGCCTCATCCGCCTGCCGGGTACCGACGGGCTCATTGGCCCCAGAAGAGAGTGGATGCCCGACTACACAGCTGGCCTGTATCCCCTGGAGTACGGCCAGATGGTGGTATCCCGCGGGCTGGGCGGACAGTTTCCGACCTTCCGCCTGCTGAACCGGCCGGATGTGCCCCTTGTCGTCCTGCAATGACCCATCCGCCAAAGAGAAAAGAGAAAGAAGCTGCACACCCATGAACCGGAAACAATATTTGCGGGGACTCCGCGTGGGGATCCCCATCTCCCTGGGATATCTGGCGGTGTCCTTTACCCTGGGCATCACCGCCAAAAACGCAGGGATGACCGCCCTGCAGGCGACCCTCACCAGCTTGCTGGTGAACGCCTCTGCCGGGCAGTACGCCGCCTTCACCATGATCGCCGCCAACAGCGGCTACCTGGAGATCGCCATTATGGAGGCGGTGACCAACGCACGGTATATCCTTATGTCCTGCTCTCTCAGCCAGAAGCTGCCCTCCACCGCCAAGCTCTGGCACCGGCTGGTCATCGGGTTTAACGTCAACGATGAGATCTTCGGCATGGCCATCGCCGAGGAGGGAAAGCTCAACCCCTTCTACTACTTCGGCATGATGACCATCGCCATGCCCGGCTGGGCCCTGGGTACCTTCCTGGGTACCTCCGTGGGGAATATCCTGCCGCCCAACATCGTGAGCGCCCTGAGCGTGGGCCTCTACGGGATGTTCCTGGCAGTTATCATCCCCGCCGCCAAAAAGAGCAAGATCATCATGGGGGTGGTGGCGGTCTCCATGGCCGCCAGCTTCCTGCTGGAATGGGCCCCCCTCACCGCCGCCATCCCTTCCGGGACGCGCACCATCCTTTTGACGGTGGTCATCGCCAGCCTGGCGGCGGTACTTTTCCCTGTGAAGGAGGAAGCCGGCTGTGACGCATAACATCTACCTTTATATCCTTGTGGTGGCGGCGGTGACCTATCTCATCCGGGTCCTGCCCCTGACTCTCATCCGCAGAGAGATCAAGAACCGGTTTGTCCGGTCTTTCCTGTACTACATTCCCTATGTGACCCTGGCCGCCATGACCTTCCCCGCCATGATCCACGCCACCGACAGCGTCTGGTCCGGACTGGCCGCCCTGGTGGTGGGCATCCTGATGGCCTGGTTCAGCGGCAACCTGTTCCTGGTGGCCTTTTCCGCCTGCGGCGTGGTCTTTTTGGTGGAACTGTTCCTGTGACCCCCTGCCCCTACACCTGAGGAGAGAAGCGATACCATGGAAGAAACCATTTCTGTACATACCTATGAAGCCGGTACCTATGACGTGGCTGTGGTGGGTGCAGGCCACGCCGGCATCGAAGCCGCCCTGGCCTGCGCCCGGCTGGGCCTGCGCACCCTCTGCTTCACGATTAACCTGGACGCAGTGGGCAACATGCCCTGTAACCCCGCCATCGGGGGCACCGGCAAGGGCCACCTGGTCCGGGAGCTGGACGCCCTGGGAGGGGAAATGGCCCGGGCCGCCGACCAGGCGTGCATCCAGTACCGGGTCCTGAACCGGGGGAAAGGCCCGGCGGTCCACTCCCTCCGGGCCCAGGCCGACCGGCGGGAATACCAGAAGATCATGAAGCACACCCTGGAAAAGCAGGAAAACCTCTGGGTCAAGCAGGCGGAAGTCACCCGCCTGCTCACCCAGGACGGGGCGGTGTCCGGGGTCCAGACCGACACCGGCGCCCTCTACCGGGTGAAGGCTGCGGTGATCTGCTCCGGGACCTATCTGGGAGGACGGACCATCGTGGGCGAGGTCACCCGCCAGAGCGGCCCGGACGGGATGTTCGGCGCCAACGCCCTCACCCAGAGCCTGCTGGAAGCCGGGTTGACGCTCCGCCGGTTTAAGACCGGCACGCCGCCCCGGGTGAACGCCCGGTCCATCGACTTTTCCCAGCTGGAAAAGCAGGAGGGGGACGCAGACGCCCTGCCCTTCTCCTTTGAGACCACCACCCCGGCCCGGAACCAGGTGTGCTGCTATATCACCTATACGAATGAAAAGACCCACGAGATCATAAGGGAGAACCTCTCCCGTTCCCCCCTCTTTTCCGGGGTGATCGAAGGGGTGGGCCCTCGGTACTGTCCCTCCATTGAGGACAAGGTGGTGCGCTTTTCGGACAAGCCCCGCCACCAGCTCTTCCTGGAGCCCATGGGCCTGGACACCGAAGAGATCTACATCCAGGGTTTTTCCTCCTCCCTGCCGGAGGAGGTGCAGCTCCAGATGCTCCACACCCTCCCCGGCCTGGAAGAGGCGGAGATGACCCGGGCGGCCTACGCCATCGAGTACGACTGCGTGGACCCCACAGAGCTGCTGCCCACCCTGGAGCACAAAAAAGTATCCGGCCTCTACGGCGCCGGGCAGTTTAACGGCTCCTCCGGCTATGAAGAGGCCGCCGTGCAGGGCTTTGTGGCGGGGGTCAACGCGGCTCTGAAACTGCTGGGCCGTCCCCCTCTCATCCTGGACCGCAGCCAGGGGTACATCGGGGTCCTGATCGACGACCTGGTGACCAAAGGCACCAACGAGCCCTACCGGATGATGACCTCCCGGACGGAATACCGCCTGCTCCACCGGCAGGACAACGCCGACCAGCGGATGTGCCCCATCGGCTACGAGATCGGCCTGGTGAGCCAGGAGCGGTACCAGAAGGTGGAGGAGAAATACGCGGCGGTGCGGAAAGAGTGCCACCGCCTGGAACACAGCGGCCTGTCGGCCTCCCCGGAACTCAACGCCCTGTTGGCAGAGAAGGGAGAACCGCCGGTGAAGAGCAGCGTTCGGCTGGCAGATCTTCTTCGCCGCCCCAAGCTCACCTATGCCGACCTGGCGCCCCTGGACCCGGAGCGGCCCACCCTCCCTCGAGCCGTCACCGAGCAGGTGGAGATTTCCCTCAAATATGAGGGATACATTGCCCGGCAGCAGCGGCAGGTGGAGGAGATGCGGCGGCTGGAAGGAAAGCAGCTGCCCCCGGACCTGGACTACCAGAGCCTGGGCGGCCTGCGGCTGGAGGCCCGGCAGAAACTGGACGCCATCCGTCCCCTGAACCTGGGACAGGCCTCCCGAATCTCCGGCGTCTCCCCGGCGGATGTGGCCGCTTTGATGATCGTATTGGAACGGCGGGGGGAACCCCGTCCTGCGGAAGAAAAGGAGTAACCATGACGATGAAACGGACCCGCGTGAAGGGCAGCACCTGGGCGCTGGAAGGCGTCCAGGCAGTTGGCCTGTACCAGATCGACCAGCACCACTGCATCCTCATGGACCCGGGCAGCACCAAACTGCTGCCCGGCGTGGAGGAGGCCCTGAAAGAAATGGGCCTCACCCCGGTGGGGGTCATCTGCACCCATATGCACTATGACCATCACGAGACCACGAAACACTTCCGGGAAACCTATGGGGCCCAGGTCTGTCTGCCCCAGATCGAGGCGGACATCGTCCGCTCGGAGCAGAGCCTGAAAAACCATCTCTTTAACTTTACCATGGGACTGGTCCGCACGGTGCCCCGGCTCCAGAACCTCATCTGCCCGGTGGACCGGGTGATCGGTCTGGAGGAGACCCAGATCGAATTCTGCGGCGTGCCCCTGACCATCGTCCACACCCCCGGCCACTCTCCGGACCACATCTGTGTTATTACCCCCGACAACGTGTGCTTCGTGGGGGACACCCTTATGACCGAGGATGTGCTGAAGGACGCCATGGTCCCCTTCGTCTTTGACATGACCGACGACCTGGAAAGCAAGGAGCGGATGAAGACCCTGGACTGTGACGCCTATATCCTCTGCCACAACGGGATCCTTTACGGCTCTGTGGCAGAGCTGGCGGAACAAAATATCCAGCGCATCCAGCATCAGCTGCAGGCCTGCGCCCAGCTGGTGACCGGCCCTATGACCTACAGCCAGTTCTATGCTGCGGTGGTCACCGCCATGGAGCTCCCCGTGGGGCACCCTGTCCGGGCCCTCCATCTGGAGCGGTACATCCGCCCCTATCTGGAGTACCTCATTGACCGGGAGGTGCTGGAACTCATGGAAGAGAACGGCGCACCCATAGTCCGGCCGGGGAGGGTTTTCCTGTGAACCGCCGGGTGGTACTGGGGCTGTCCGGCGGGGTGGACTCCGCCGTGGCGGCCTGCCTGCTGAAGGAGCAGGGCTATGAAGTGCTGGGGCATTGGCTGGACATCGGCCTGGACGGCCGGGAGGATGCCCAGGCGGTGGCCCAGCGGCTGGATATTCCCTTTTCTGCCGGGGATATCCGGCAGGAGCTGGAGGAGCAGGTGATGGGACCCTTCCGGCAGGACTATCTGGCGGGACGGACCCCCCTGCCCTGCGCCCGGTGCAACCCCACTGTGAAGTTCCCGGCCCTCTTCCGGGAGGCAGAACGGGTGGGGGCGGACTATGTGGCCACCGGCCATTACGCCCGCATCCTGCGGGACGAAGAGGGAGGCGCTGCCCTCTGCCGGGGCCTCCACCGAAACGACCAGGCCTTCCTGCTGGCCCGGCTGCCCCAGGCCTGGCTGGACCGTATTCTTTTCCCCATCGGGGTATATGAAAAGCCCCAGGTGCGGGAACTGGCGCGGGGCTATGGCATTCCCGTGGCGGAAAAGCCGGACAGCATGGAGATCTGCTTTATCCCCGACGGGGACTACGCCGCCTGGATGGACCGGCAGGGCCTCACCCCGCCGCCCGGCCCCTTTGTGGACCGGGAGGGAAACCGGCTGGGGACCCACAAGGGCATCCACCACTACACCATCGGCCAGCGCCGGGGGCTGGGCATCCCGGCGGAGCACCGGCTGTTTGTCTCGGAGATCCGTCCTCAGGACAACACGGTGGTTCTCTCTGACGGTACCGACCTTATGGCCGACCAGGTCTGGGGGGAGGACGTGAATCTCCTGGCAGACATCTCGCAGGGACAGGAACTCACCGTCCGGCTCCGCCACTCCAAGACCGAGACCCCGGCCCGGTTCTACCGGGAGGGGAGCGAGGTTCGGCTGGAGCTTTTGGCCCCTGCCAGAGCCCCCACCCCCGGCCAGATGGCGGTCTTTTACCAGGGGGATCGGGTGCTGGGCAGCGCGTGGATCACCCGGGCCCGGCGCTTACGCTGAACCGACAACCGGGGCTGCCCCGGTTTTATGACGACGGAAAGGATAGGAGGAAACGATATGATGGAATTCGAGCAGGTGAGAGGAAACACCTGGGTGCTGAAAAGCTGGGAGCTCATCCCTGTGTATCGGTTGGATGAGCACCAGTGTATTCTTTTGGACACCGGCCTGGCCCGTCAGCGGGAAGAGCTGAAAACCGCCCTGGACACCTTCCAGCTGGAACCGGTGGGGATCATTTGCAGCCATGCCCACATTGACCACATGGGGAACAACGCCTTCCTTATGGAGACCTACGGGACCAAGCTGGCCATGGCGCTGGGAGAGGCCGGACATCAGTTCTCCTATCTGGGCCTGAACGTGGCCAACTTCGTGCTCTCGCCCAACGACGTGGTGGCCTCTCCGGACCTGAACGGCACCCCCTGCCTGGCAGATCGGGTGATCCTGCCCAACGAGGAGCAGATCACCTTCTGCGGCGTCCCCTTCGACATCATCCACACCCCGGGCCACACCGCGGACCACATCTGCGTGCGCACCCCGGACGACGTGCTCTATCTGGGCGACGCCATGATGACCGGGCGGACCCTCCACCACTCCAAGTTCCCCTATGCCTTCAGTATGCAGGGGTACCTGGACTCCATGCGGAAGATCCGGACCATCCCTGCCGCCAAGTATGTGGTGGCCCACTACGGGGTCTATGACGAGGTCCTGCCGCTCATCGACATGGAGGTGCGCTTCCTGGCCGAGCGGATGCTGGATCTGCTGGACCTGGTGGACGGTTACACCACCCCCAAGAAGATGGCATCCGCCATCTGCCGGGCCTACCACATCGACGCCAAACGCTTGCAGGACCTGGCCTATTTCGAGGCGGTGAGCCAGACCTACATCAACTACCTTCGGGACCTGGGCTACCTGGACGCCTGCATGGAGGACAACCAGATCCTCTACCGGAAGACCCAGGCGGCTGCCGAGCTGGTGCGGAAGAAAACCGAGTCGGTCCTTCCCAAGCCCGGCCTGCTCTCCACAAGCGTGGGATAAACAGCATGAAAAATACGCAGCAGACGAACTGTCTGCTGCGTATTTTTTGTTTTATCATACTGTGGGTTCCAGACGGAAGAGATAGTCCAGCTGTTCCTGTTCAGTTCCCGGATTGGACCAGCAGCTGAGCCAGAGCTGGTCGTCCAGAAGGTAGAGCCGGTAGGGGGTGAGCTGCCCCTTCTTGTCCTGGACCGTGATGACCTCCCTTCTGGCGTAGGGGGTGAGGTCCAGCGTCTTTCCTTCCTCCAGAGGAAGAGAGGAGGCGGTGAGGGCGGTGTGGGTGAAGAGGGGATCGGGGTACTGCGCCTCCTGGGAATAGGCGGAGCTGAGTACATTGACCAGGGTCACTGAGAAGAGCTTCCCGGTGACGATAAACTGGCTGGTTCCATAGAGACTCTGGAGGAAGGCAGCGTCGGCTTTTTCGCCGGAGCCCAGAGTGGGGACGCTGCGCAGGTAGAGGACCTCCTTGAGCGCATAGTGACCCGCTGTGTGGCCGGGCAGAGAGAGGGCAGAGAGCTGGGAGCGGTACTGCTGGTAGACCGCCCGGAACTCCTCCTGGGTGAGGTCCTTGCACTGGGCCATCTTCTCCGGGGTCAGGTGAGACACATGGGTAAAGGTGTCGTAGGTGTAGCCAAAGGTGCCGGCGTTGTCCACCAGGGCCAGGAAGATCCAGGACACCTCATCCAGATACTTCTGGTACCACAGCTGTTCCTCCCGGAACACCGGGGGATTTTCCAGATGGAGGGTGATGCCGTAGGGTTCCTGCTGGGTTTGCAGGGAGATGGTATAGGGGCCGATCACCTGGGGGACGTTCAGGGCCTCCAGGATCTGCATACAGGCCACAGCGTTGCCCACGTAGGGGGTTTTCAGAGCGTACAGGGCGTCCGCCCGGCCGGTGGCGCAATAGGAGGTCAAATCAGACTGGAAGGACTGGTAAGCGCTGGTGGTCTCCAAACCCTCCAGGGGGGCCTGCTTCCGGGTGGAAGAGTAGCCGTCGTGGTTGACCCGGACCAGCGCTGGGGTGCCGTCCTCCTGCTGGGTGAGATAAAAGACAGATCCTGTCCCGGCGCCGGACAGGGCCACAGCACCGTCCTGGGGGGTGAAGCTTTCCAGAGGCTGGTAGGCCAGCGGTTCCCGGGCCTTGAGCAGGGAGACCGCCTGCGCCACCAGTTCTTCGGACAGGGGGACCGGGGCGCCGTGGTCCAGAGTATAGCCCTGGGTGATCATGACCCCTTCCAGCTGGCTCCCTCTGCTTCCGGGGTTGGCCAGCAGCAAGAGACCGGCCAGCAGGGCGATGATCACCCCTGCCAGGGCGACGAAACGGCCTGGATTCTTATAGTCCAGCACGTGTTTGATCCGGAGTAAGGCCGGCCGCTCTCCAAAGGCCAGGGGGACCGGGCTGGGATCGGTGCCCGCCTTGCTCACGGCCAGGAGGGCCTCTGCATACCCGGCGACCTCTTCCTTCCGGAAGGAACAAATCACCGCCTGGTCACAGGCGATCTCAATGTCCTGGCAGAAGAGGCGGTAGGAGAGCCACAGCAGGGGGTTGAACCAGTGCAGGCACACAGCGGCGTAGGCCAGGGGTTTCGTTAAGTAATCCCGCCGCCGGATATGGGCCCGCTCATGGAGCAGCACATAGGGGCGGCAGGCGGGGGAGAGGTCTGCCGGAAGATAGATGGAAGGCCGAAGGAAGCCGCAGACAAAGGGGCTTTTGATCTGGTCGGTTTCGTAGAGATCGTCCTCCAGACGGATGCTCTCCCGCAGACGGCGGCGCAGACGGAGGTAAGAGAGCACGGCCCAGAGGAAGGTTACAGCGGCCCCGGTGAGCCACACGCCAAAAAGGAGGTGAGGCCAGGAGAGGGAAGGGGCAGAACTTGAGGGAGTGACGGGGGCCGGCGCTGCGGAGGGGGGATTCTCAGCGGGAGCCGCCGGGGCGGGGGAATCCTGCTGAGCCGGGGCCGGGGAGGGGAAGAGCTGCTGGATATATGTACCCTGGGTGACTGGCTCCGGAATGAGGCTTACCGGAAGGGAAAAGGTCACGGGGCAGACCATGCGGAGAAAGACCACGGCCCAAAGCAGGCAGAGGATCCAGCGGGGAACTTTTTTCAGGACAAGGCGAAGGACCATCACGTACAGCGCGCCCACGGAAGCTGTGGTGGTCATGACCAATAAGGTGCGGCAGAATGACTCCATAGGAAAACCTCCTTTCAGCGCCCGAAGGCGCGAACCATTGGGTCAACGGCGCTGTTTGTAGTCCTCTAAGAGCTGTTCGATCTTTTGGGCGTCCTCGTCGCTGACCTTGCCGGCCTGGAAAAAGGCGGCCAGAAACCGGGGGAGAGAGCCGCCGAAGGAGCGCTGCAGGACCTCTTGCCCGTCTGCCTGCTGCACTTCTTCCCGCTTCACCAGGGAGGTGACCACGGCGGACTCGTTCTTCAAACAGCCCTTGTCGCACAGGCGCTTGATCACCGTGTAGGTGGTGGTGCGCTTCCAGCCCAGTTGAGCCTCTGCCAGCTTACACAGCTGGGGGGAGGGGACGGGCTCGGAGGACCAGACCAGGTCCAGCAGACGATGGTCGGCCAGAGAAAGGGTGGATTTCATAGAACAGACCTCCAGTCGATGGGATTAGACTGGAATGAGTCTATCATGTTAGACTGAGATTGTCAAGAGAAAACCATCCCCTGCCATAAAGGGTATGGCAGGGGATGGTCTCACACCACCTGAAACAGGTAAAACTTCAAATATTCGGTTTCCGGTACGCCCCAGAGGATGGGGTGGTCTGGGGACTGCCGCCGCTCTTCGATCTGCCGCAGGCTGACGGCAGCGTCCGCTGCGGCCTCCTGCACCATCTTGCGGAAGAGGGGAGCAGTCATGAAATGGGAGCAGGAGCAGGTGGCCAGATACCCGCCCCGGGGCAGGAGCTTCATGGCCCGGAGGTTAATTTCCTTATACCCCCGATATGCGTTCTTGACCGTGGCGCCGCTCTTGGTGAAGGCCGGGGGGTCCAGGATGATGTAGTCATAGGGGTGGGCCTTGGACCGGGAGAGCTCGGTGAGCAGGTCAAAGACGTCTGCCTGGATGGCATCCATCCGGTCGGTCAGGTTGTTGGCCTCGATATTGCGGCGGGTGAGCTCTACGGCGTCCCTGGAGATGTCCACTGCGGTCACATGGGCTGCGCCCCCCTTGGCGCAGTTGAGGGCAAAGGAGCCGGTGTGGGTGAAGCAGTCCAACACCCGTTTCCCTGGGGCCAGGGCGGCTGCCGCCCGCCGGTTATATTTCTGGTCCAGGAAGAACCCGGTTTTCTGTCCATTGATGTAATCCACATCGTAGGCGATGCCGTTTTCCCAGAGGGTGACGTGCCCGTCCAGGTCGGTGGCCAGACCGGGCAGAGGGAAGAAGCCTTTCTCCTGGGGCAGGCCCTCCTTCTCCCGCAGGGCGCCCTCGTTGCGCTCGTAGATGGCCCGGACCGTGATGCCGTAGTCCGGCAGCAGCTGGGTCAGCAGACGGTAGAGGAGCTCCTTTCGCTGGTCCATGCCCAGAGAGAGGACTTCGGTGACCAGGATGTCTCCAAACAGGTCCACCGTAAGGCCGGGGAAGTGGTCTGCCTCTCCGAAGATCAGGCGGGAATAGGGGAAGTCCGGGCCCATGACGGTTTTACGGTAGTCCAGGGCATACTGGAGACGCCGCCGCCAAAAGGCCTCGTCGAATTTGTCGTTGGTGTTCCGGGAGAGCAGCCGCACCCGGATTTTGGAGTGGTCGTTGAGCAGTCCGGCGCCCAGCCAGCGGCCTTTGGCAGAGACCACGTCCACGATCTCCCCATTTTGGCAGGGGCGATCCGGTCCGGTGGTTTCCGCGCCGTATACCCAGGGGTGTCCCCCGCGGATGGCTCGGGCGGCTTTTTCGTTGACGGTGATAACAGGATAGGGTCGAGCGGCCATGGCAAGGCCTCCTTTTCGTCCAATGTCGTGTGGTTCAGTGTATCATATCCCGCTGGTCCAATGCAAGGTGCTGGTCTTTTTCTCTGGGCCGTGCTACAATAAAAGAAAAACGGAACAGGAGGCGGAGCCTATGGGAAACTCCATTCGTCTGGTGGCCCTGGATCTGGACGGGACCCTGCTGAACAGCAAAAAACTGATTAGTCCCCGGAACCTGGCGGCCCTGGAACGGGCCAGAGCCCAGGGGGTCCTGGTGGTGCCCATCACCGGGCGGCCGGCCCAGGGCCTTCCCCAGTCGGTGCTGGACCTGCCCGGTCTGCGGTACGCAGTGACCTCCAACGGGGCCACCATCCGGGACCTGGTGGCCGGCCGGGTACTGCTGGAAAAGCACCTGGACGCCAGGACCTGCCTGGATGTGCTGGAGGCCTGCCGCCACTTTGCCATGATCCGGGAGGCCTTCCGGGACGGGGTGGGGTACCTCTCCCGGGAGGACTACGACACCCTCTGCCTGCGGCACGCAGGCTCGCCCATCCTGCCCTATCTGCTGGACACCCGGCAGGTGCTGCCGGGCACGGTGGTCCAGTTCCTCCAGCGGGACGCCCGGCCGGTGGAGGAGCTCTTCTTCCTCACCGACAGCCCGGAGACGAAAGCGGACCTGCGGCGCACTCTGGAGCCCCTGCCGGGCATCGGCTTTGCCGATCCCTTCCCCAACGACCTGGAAGTGATCGCCGGGGACATCGACAAGGGGGAGGCCCTCCGCTATCTGCTGCGTCAGCTGGACATTGCCCCGGAACAGACCCTGGCCCTGGGGGATGGGGGCAGCGACCTGCCTCTGCTCCAGGCGGCGGGCATCGGCGTGGCCATGGGGAACGCTGTGGACCACGTGAAGCAGGGCGCAGACGCCGTCACCGCCACCTGCGACGAGGACGGGGTGGCCCTGGCCTTGGAACGCTTCGTTCTGGGAGAATGATCGAATACAAAAAGGCCCCTCTCCGCTTTGTCTGCGGAGAGGGGCTGTTTGCCTTAGAAACAGGGGTCAGCGGCCCAGGCTGTGGACCAGCATGGGAATGGCGGACTCGAAGTTCACCCCATACCAACGGGCGTCGGGGTCCTTCTGGGTCTCCCGGATGCACTCCAGGGTGTAGTCTACGGCGACCTTCAGGGCGCCGGTGAGATCTCTGCCGTTCATGAGGGCGCCCACGCAGGCGGAGGCGAACACGTCGCCGGTGCCGTGGAAGCTTACAGGGAGCTTTTCATTAAAGTAGCTGGCATAGGTGTCGGTGGCGGCGTCATAAGCCATGGCGCCGATCTTGCCATCCTCGAAGCTCACGCCGGTGAGGACGGCGGTCTTGCAGCCCAGGCCGGTCAGGTCCTTGAGGACCTTGCGGATGTAAGCCTCGTCATAGTCGTCGCCCACATAGGGGATGCCCAGCATGAAGGAGGCCTCGGTGAGGTTGGGGACGATCACATCGGCCTTGCCGCAGAGCTTGCCCATCTCCTTGGCGAACTCGGGGGTAAAGCCGGTGTAGAGGACGCCGTTGTCTGCCATGGCGGGGTCTACATAGACCAGGGTGCCTTCTCCGCCTAACTGGTCGAAGAACTGGGAGACCAGGTTGATCTGCTCGAAGGAGCCCAGGTAGCCGGTGTAGACGGCGTCAAAGGTGATGCCCTCCTTCTGCCAGTGCTGGGAGATGGGCTCGATCTCCTGGGTGAGGTCGTGGAAGGTAAAGCCCTTGAACCCGCCGGTGTGGGTGGAGAGGACGGCGGTGGGCACCACACAGGTCTCCACGCCCATGGCAGAGATGATGGGCAGAGCAACTGTCAGGGAACATTTGCCCAGACAGGAAATGTCTTGGATCGAAACAACGCGCTTCATAGTTTTTTCCTCCTTGTGTGCAGGCGGCGGTGCTGCTGCCTGGTTCCGGTCAGGGGCGGTGGGCCCCGCTGGTTCTTAGGATAGCATACATCTGGCCTTCATACTATGACCAATCCTGTTTTATTTGGTATGGCCAGTTTGGGCGGGAGAACCAAAAAAGCCTTTCGGGGAAGACCCGAAAGGCTTTTTTGGTGAGTAATAATGGAAGGATTTTATATCAGTCGCGGTGCGGAAAAGAAGGAAGAACCGCAAGCGGACTTATCGAGTGAAAATGAAGGATTTCGTGCAAGTGTCGCAGGAAATCATTCAAAATTCCGGAACACCTTGGCTCCCTTGGAACGACGCTATTATCTAAAAATTTTCCCAAAACGTCAAGGGGAAAAGTGAACAATTCTCTGATAAATCGTGTATTTCCTTCTGTTTGAAACGTCAAAACAGAAAGAAGGAAGAAGAAAAGAAAGTAAGGTTCAGGAAAAAATTACGCAGGAAAATGCAGGAGAAAATAAAAATACCTGCAAAAGTGAGAGAAAAAGGAAGGAAAGTGATCAGTGTCCACCAAAAAGAGACCGGGCAGAGGCACGCCTGCAAAGAGGAAAGAAGCTTGCTGCCGGCGGCGGGACGCAGGATCGGCGGAAGGAGAAGGGCCATGGCGGCCGGTGGAGCGGCAGGGGAAGGGCGCAGGACCGGGAGAAAACAGGATCGGGGCGGGCCCGGAGAAGAATATGGTAAGGATAAAAATTTTTGAAAACCCTGAGAAACCTTGCGGAATTCGAAAGTTTTCCTTGTAATTTGACAGAAACGGTGGTACACTGCAACCGACAATTTAATAATGGGAGATGCTATTTTTGTTGTAACGCCGGGAAGATTTCCCGGCGGAAGGAGAAGTTTATGAAAAAACGTATTTTCGCACTTTTCCTGTCGGTCCTCCTCCTGGCTACTGTACTCTGCGCCTGCGGAGACACGAAGCCCCAGCAGGAGGGTGGATTCGGCAGCGACGGAACGAGCTCTTCCGGAGAGATCCAGACCGGCGGTGAGCTGGTGGTGGGAATCTCTCAAGACCTGGGAGACAGTCTTGACCCGTATCGTATGACGGCTGCAGGAACCAGAGAGGTCTTATTTAACGTCTATGAAGGCCTGGTGAAGCCCGACTCCTCCGGCAACTACGTGGAAGCCGTTGCTTCCAAGTGGGAAATGTCCGAGGACGGCCTCACCTATACCTTTACCCTTCGGGGCGGTGTCCGCTTCCACAACGGCGACACCGTGACCACCGACGACGTTCTTTATTCCTTTAAAACCTGCGCTGCAACCACGGAAGAAGCTGCCCTGGCTGCAGCGCTTTCTGCTATCCAGTCCATCGACGCCAAGGACAACACCATTACCATCAAGCTCAAGGAAGCCAACCCCGACTTCCTGTGCTACGTGGGCATGGTGTTTATCGTCCCCGATGACTACACCCAGCAGACCACGGCGCCCGTGGGCACCGGCCCCTTCAAGTTCGTCTCCCGCTCCGTGCAGGAGAATGTGATCCTGGAGAAGTTCGCAGACTACTGGGGCGACAAGGCCTACCTGGATAAGGTCACCTTCAAGATCTTTGAGGACTCCAACGCCCTCATGTCTGCCCTGAACGCCGGCTCCATCGATATGACCGTTCACCTCACCATCGACCAGGTGAACGCTGTGAGCGGGGACTTCACCACCCTGGAAGGCACCATGAACCTGGTCCAGGCCCTGTACCTCAACCACGACGTGGAACCCTTCGACAACGAAAAGGTTCGTCAGGCTATGTGCTACGCCGTGAACGTGGACGACATCCTGGCCCTCACCGGCGAAGGACACGGCGCTAAGCTGGGTACCTCTATCTACCCCGCCTTCACCAAGTACTTTGACGAGAGCCTGGCTGACTACTACACCTGCGACGTGGAAAAGGCAAAGGATCTGCTCAAGGAAGCAGGCTATGAAAACGGGTTCTCCATGAAGATCACTGTGCCCTCCAACTACAAGCCCCATATGGATGTGGCGGAAGTGCTGGTGCAGCAGCTGGAGCAGGTGGGCATCCGGGCGACCATCGAGCCTGTGGAGTGGGAAACCTGGCTGTCTCAGGTCTACACCAACCGGAACTTTGAGAGCACCGTGGTGGGCTTTGACGCCGCCACCCTCAGCGCCGGTGCCCTGCTCAACCGCTGGATGAGCGACAACGACAAGAACATGATCAACTACAACAACCCCGAGTATGACAAGGTCATGAAAGAAGCCGGTGCATGTTCCGACCAGGAAGAGCAGACCCAGCTGTATAAGGATGCGGCCAAGATCCTCACCGAGACCGCAGCCAACGTCTATATCCAGGACCTGGCGGACTTCGTGCTCATCAAGTCCAACATCAAGGGCTACGAGTTCTATCCCCTGTACGTCATGGACCTGGCCAAGGTCCACTACGTGGCCTGATCGCGATCCCCTTACTACTATGAACGCCCAAGGCAGGTGACGTCCTGCCCCAGAGAGAAAGGAGGGCAAGAAGATGAAATATGTCCTGCGCAAACTCTTGACTCTCATTATTACTTTGTTCATCGTTTCGCTTCTTGCCTTCCTTGCCTTTCAGGTGATTCCGGGCTCCCCTGCCAGCAGTATGCTGGGAACCAACGCCACCCCGGAAAAAGTGGCGGAACTGGAGGCCGAGCTGGGCTTCGATGACCCGGTCCTGGTCCGGTACGCACGCTGGGCCACGGACTTTGTGAAGGGTGACTGGGGCATGTCCTACCAGTATAACCTGCCGGTAAAAGACATGGTGGTGGAGAAGCTCCCCGTAACCATGACTCTGGTCCTTATGGGCTTTGCCATTACGGTGGCGGCCTCGTTCCCCATCGGCATCGCCACAGCCAAACGGGCGGGGGGAAAGCTGGACCGGGCGATCACCGTCCTGAACCAGCTGTGTATGTCCATTCCGCCTGTGTTTGTGGGCATCCTGCTGTGCTTTGTCTTTGGCATCACCCTGCGCATCTTTATGCCGGGGAACTTTGTCTCCTTCCAGCAGAGTCCGGGGCAGTTCTTCCTCTATATGCTCTTCCCGGCCCTGTCGGTGGCCCTGTCCCGGATCGCCATGACCGTGAAGATGCTCCGGTCTTCCATCCTGGATGAGATGAACAAAGACTATATCCGCACTGCCTTCAGCCGGGGCCGGACCCGCTCCGACGCCATGAAGCAGCACGCCCTGAAAAACGCCATGATCCCGGTCATCGCCTTCCTGGCCGTGACTGCGGCAGAACTGGTGGGCGGCAGCATCGTGGTGGAACAGGTCTTTGCGGTCCCCGGGATCGGCCGCCTTCTGCTGGCCGCCATCGGCGCCCGGGACTTCCCCGTGGCCCAGGCCATCGTCGTCATCCTGGCGGCATGGGTCGTGGTGGTGAACTTCATCGCCGATATCCTTTACCAGTATATGGACCCCAGGATCCGCATCCGCTGACCCCCGGGTCCATCACCTATCATCACACAGAGGGGAGGGAAGAGAAGATGCTTCCAACGTCAATCCGGACAAAACGCCGCCGCGCCAAGGGGCAGGAGCCCCAGTACTTTCTGGTCTGCGGCATCGTGATCTGCGCCCTCATGGCCTCCCTCATTCTCGTGGGCTACGTCTGGACCCCCTATGACACCACCGGCATGTCCGGTCAGGACAAGTTCCTGGCCCCCTGCCTGGCCCATCCCCTGGGCACCGACAACTTCGGCCGGGACCTTCTGTCCCGGATCATGGAGGGCGCCGGAAGTACCTTCTTCATTGCCCTGTGTGTGATCCTGATCGGCGGGATCATCGGTACCTTTATCGGGTGTCTCACCGGTTATTTCGGCGGTGTGGCCGACGCCATTCTCATGCGCGTCTGCGACGCCATCACTGCCTTCCCCAGCATCCTGTTGGCGCTGGTGCTCATCGCCGTCTTTGGCCGGGGCACCTACCAGATTATCATTATTCTGGGTATCCTCTTCATCCCCTCCTTTGCCCGTGTGGTCCGGGGAGAAGTGGTGAAACAGAGAAACCTTAACTATGTGGCCTCCGCCCGCCTCATGGGCGCCAGCCACATGCGGATCATCTTCCGCCATATCCTGCCCAACCTCATTCCCATCCTGCTGCCCATCGTCTCCATCGGCTTTAACAACGCCGTGCTGGCCGAGGCCAGCATGAGCTACCTGGGCGTGGGCGTGCTCCCCCCGGACGCGTCCCTGGGCAGAATGCTTTCCGAGTCCCAGACCTATCTGGCCAGAGCCCCCTGGTACGCCCTCTTTACCGGCCTTGCCATCGTGCTCATGATCCTGGGCGTCAGCCTCCTCTCCGAAGGCCTCCAGCAGCGCCGCAGAAAGGAACGGTGAATCCCCTATGTTAGAGATTCAGGACCTCCACGTCCGCTTCCGCAACGCACCCGAGGGCAAAGAAGCCGTGAAGGGCATCTCCTTTGCCATGGACCAGGGAGAGATCCTGGGCCTGGTGGGAGAGTCCGGCAGCGGCAAAACCGTCACCGCCATGGCCCTGGCAGGTCTGCTCTCCAAAACCCGTACGGAAATTACAGGACGTGTCCTCTTTGAAGGCCAGGACCTCTTGCAGGCCTCTCGGGAGACCATCCGCGCCATGCGGGGCAAGGACATCGCCGTGGTCTTCCAGGAGCCCATGACCTCCATGGACCCGGTGATGCGCATCGGTCCCCAGGTAGAGGAAGCGCTCTTGGTCCACACCAACCTCTCCCAGGAGGAGCGCAGAGCCAAGGCCCTCCAGGCCATGGCCGATGCGGAGCTCCCGGACCCCGAAACCCTCTACCGGAAGTACCCCCACGAGCTCTCCGGCGGTATGCTCCAGCGAGCCATGGTGGCTGCCGCCATCATCTCGGAGCCCAAGCTCCTCATCTGCGATGAGCCCACCACCGCCCTGGATGTGACCATCCAGGAGGGGATCCTGGCCCTCTTGAAAAAGATCAACCGGGAAAAAGGCACCGGCATCCTCTTTATCTCCCACAACCTCCACGTGGTGCGAAAGCTGTGCACCCGGGTGGCTGTGATGTGCAAGGGAGAGCTGGTGGAGCAGGGAACCGTGGACCACGTGTTCTTCCACCCCCAGCAGGACTACACCAAACGGCTCATTGCCGCTATCCCAACCAGACGGAAACGAGGTCAGCGTCATGGAACCAATCCTGGAAATTAAACACCTGAACAGTTTCTACCGCCAGGGGGGCAACGCCTTCTCCAAAGGCAAGACCGTGCAGGTCTTAAAGGACGTGTCGGTCACCATTCACCAGGGAGAAGTCCTGGGCCTTGTGGGAGAATCCGGCAGCGGAAAGTCCACCCTGGCCAAGTCCATCCTGGGCATGACCGAGTACCAGGGCACCATTACCCACCACTCCCGCCGCCCCCAAATGGTGTTTCAAGACCCCTACTCCTCCCTGAACCCCGCCTTTACCATCCGGCGGATCGTGGAGGAGCCTTTGCGCATTTATGGCAAGTACAGCCCCCAGGAACGCCGCCGCCGGGCGGAGGAAATGCTGGAGTCTGTGGGGCTGGGCCCCGAGTTCCATGACCGGAAACCGGCGCAGCTCTCCGGCGGCCAGAGACAGCGCGTCTCCATTGCCGCCGCCCTCATCCTCAAGCCCAAGCTGGTGATTCTGGACGAGGCTGTCTCCGCCCTGGACGTGACCATTCAGGACCAGATCCTGGACCTGCTCATGGAACTGCGGGAGACCTATGACCTGAGCTATCTCTTTATCTCCCACGACCTGAACGTCATCTATCAGTGCTGCGACCGGGTGATCGTGATGCAGAAAGGGGTCATTGTGGAGGAAAACACCGTGGACGGGATCTTTGACCAACCGGTCCACCCTTATACTAAACAACTATTAAAAGCGGCGGAATAATAGCGTATAATCAATATATTTAAAAGAGAAAGGAGTCCGCATCATGTATCAACCTTGGAAACGTTGGATGGCCATGGGTATGTCTCTGTGCGTGGCCCTCTCCTTGTTGGTGATGCCGGCCCAGGCCGCAGAGATCCAGAAGAGCCAGCCAGAGCCAGAGACGCCGGCGGTGGAGTCTCAGGAGACCACCACCCCTGCCGCCCCTGGGGAAGAAGAGGCCCAGGCCGCAGAAACGGAGACCACGGAACCGCCCCAGGAGGAGGCACAGCCCGCTCAGCCGGCGGAAGAGACCCCCACAGAGGAAGTGCCCCAGGAAGATCCCGCAGACCTTCCGGATGGGGAGATCAGCCGGTCCATCCCTGCCCTGCGCCAGGATCATCCCGCTTACATTGACGGCTTTACCGACCAGACCTTCCTGCCCGACCAGCAGCTGACCCGGGCCCAGGCGGCAAAGATCGTCTACTGCCTCCTGGAGGACCCTGACAGCGGGACCGGGGACTGCAGCTATGCCGACGTTCCCTCCAACCAGTGGTACGCAAAGCCGGTCCGCGCCCTGTGTGCCCTGGGCCTGCTCCAGAACGACACCTACTTCCGCCCCAACGACAACATGACCCGGGCGGAGTTTGTGACCCTCCTGCTGCGGCTCCATGAGCCGGTGACAGGAACGGTCACCTTCCCTGACGTGCCCTCCACCCACTGGGCAGCCAAGGCCATCAGCGCTGCCGCGACCCTGGGCTGGATCGACGGCTATCCTGACGGGACCTTCCAGCCCCAGAAGGGACTCACCCGGGCGGAAGCCTGCACCATTATCAATCGGATGTGCGGCCGCACCGGTGACGCCAACCAGGCTGCCCTCATTATGGGCCTGGGCCTCTTCCGGGATATGACCGCCAGCCACTGGTCCGCTGTCTACGTGGCCGAGGCCTCTGTGCCCCACTGGTTCGCCGGCGCAGGGAACAGCGAGGTCTGGTACGGCGTGGACCTGACCAAGATGACCTTTGCCTCCGGGATTCATACCGTAGGCGGTGACCTCTACTATGTGGATCGCTACGGCAAGCTGGCTATGGACCAGCAGGTGGGCGCATACTGGGCTGGGCCTGACGGGGTCCTCACCCAGGCAGCTGCCTCCTACCAGATGCCGTCTGTCCCCTACATCAGCCAGATCGACAACATCTATGCCTGGGTGGGCTGCGAAGCTGTGTCCACCCTCATGGGCCTCAAGGCCAAGGGTTACGCCGGAAACGTGGGCGTCAAGTACTTCCTGGACAACCTGCCCCGGTCTCAGTCCGACCCGGAAAAGGGCTTCGTGGGCTCTCCCTATGTCCCGGACCCCACCAAGAAGACCCGTACCACCATCTACCCCGCTAAGCTGGCAGAGTACTCCAACAGCTACTGCGGCGGCGACGTGGTCTGCGAGGACTTCCGCGGCGCTTCCATCACCGACCTGCAGCGGGAACTGCTGGCAGGCAACTGCGTGGTGGGTTACATGACCCTCTGGTGGAAAACCCCGTACTACCGTACGTACTCTATCGAGGGTAAGCCCCAGCGTCTGGTGAGCAACAACCACGCTGTGCTGGTGTGCGGCTATGACCCCCAGAAGGGCTATTTCATTTCCGATCCTTACAACTACTACAACCGGGGAGAGGTCCATCAGTACTGGGAAAACGCAAAGACCTTTGAAGCCATTTGGAACGAACGAAAGACCGGTATGGTCATTCGCTGAGCAAACCATGGAAACAGCAGCGGGACATTCCCGCTGCTGTTTTTTGTCAGGAAGGAAGGAACCGATGCTGAACGTTGTGTTTGATGAGAGCGCCTGGGGCTCTATGATGCAGGCCCGGGCAGGACACGCCGGAAAAGGGAAGGACTGGGACTCGTGCGGAATCACCCTGACCCTCGGCGTTGGTCCTTGCGGGGACCCCTTTGGTTCCCAGAGAAAGGAGATACTGTCCCAACTCTTTGGCATCTTTCCGGAAGGGGAGGAGACAGCGGAAACCCTTCTCCGCCAGAGCAGGGAGAGTGTCCGGAAGGTCATGGACCGGGCGGCCGCTGGAGAGGACCTGCGCCTCTGGAGCAGTGACCAGCCCGAAGAGCGGTGCGGCGCCTGCTGGCTCATGGGACAGCTGGCGGATCTGCCCCGACGGGGAAAGGTCTTTCTGGTGGAGCTTCCCTCCTGGGTAAGGGCGGGGAAGGGAACCCTGGTCCAATATGTGAGCTGGGGAGAGGTGGAACCGGAAGAATGGGAATCCTTCCTCCCTCTGGCCCAGGAGGTGCCGGACCTTCTGCTGCGGGCCATGCAGCAGACCTGGAGACGGCTGGAGGAAGAGAACGCCCCCCTGCGGGCGGTGGTCAACGGACGGCTGTGCAGCGTGCCCGCTGACTTCTACGACCATTTCCTATGGAAGGAGCTCCGGGCTGGACCGGAGGAATTTCACCAGGCGAAGGTGATCGGCAACGTTTTGGGCCGGTATCAGCTGGGGATGTCCGACGGATGGCTGGCCCTGCGGATGGAGGAGATGATCCAAAAGAACATCCTGATCCCGGTGACCCAGCCGCCGGAAGATGGCCCCCGCTATCACCGGGTTCTGCGGAAAGGCCCGGCTTTCCCGCGATAAAGAGCACAAAGAACGCGCCCCGCAGAAATCTCTGCGGGGCGCGGTTTTTCAGGAATCAACGGGTCTGTCCGTCGCCGGTGATCACGTACTTGTAGCTGGTCAGCTCCTCCAGTCCCATGGGACCACGGGCGTGGAGCTTCTGGGTGGAGATCCCCATCTCGCAGCCCAGGCCAAACTGACCGCCGTCGGTAAACCGGGTAGAGGCGTTCACATACACCGCAGCGCTGTCCACCAGACGGGTGAACAGGTCGGCGTGGGCTCTGGTCTGGGTGAGGATGGCCTCGCTGTGGCCGGTGGAATGGCGGTTGATGTGGTCAATGGCCGCCTCTACGCTGTCCACCACCTTAATGGCCAGGATGTAGTCCAGGAACTCGGTGTCGAAATCCTGAGGTCCGGCAGGAGTGCCGGGGAGCAAAGTCTGGGAAGCCGGGTCCAGACGGAACTCCACAGGCTGCAAGCCCTTCTTCTCCCGGGCGGTGACCAGCCGCTCCCGGAGCAGGGGGAGGAAGGTGGGGGCGATATCCTGGTGGACCAGGCAGACCTCTGCGGCGTTGCACACAGAGGGACGGCTGGTCTTGGCGTTCTCCACGATGGCCAGGGCCTTTTCCATATCAGCGTCCCCGTCTACGTAGATGTGGCAGATGCCGGTGCCGGTCTGGATGCAGGGGACCTTGGCGCTGTTCACACAGGTCTGGATGAGGGAAGCGCCGCCTCGGGGGATGAGCAGATCTACGTAGCCCACCGCCTGCATGAGTTCGTTGGCGCTGGCCCGGGTGGTATCAGTCACCAGGCTCACCAGAGCAGAGGGGAGATGGTGCTGGGCCAGGGCCTTGTGGAGGGCGTCCACAATGGCGGTGTTGGAATGGATGGACTCCTTGCCCCCCCGGAGCACACACACACTGCCCGCCTGGAAGGTCAGGCTGGCGGCGTCGGAAGTGACGTTGGGGCGGGACTCATAAATGATGGCAATGACCCCCAGAGGGACCGAGACCTTGTTCACCTGGAGTCCGTTGGGCAGGGTGTGGCTGGAGAGGGTCCGGCCCACCGGGTCAGGCAGGGCAGCCACGGCACGGATGCCGGCGGCCATGTCGGAGACCCGGGCCTCGGTCAGGCGGAGCCGGTCCTGCATGACCGGGGCGATGCTGCCCTGGGCAGCCTCCAGGTCCAGGGCGTTGGCCGCCAGAATGGCCGGGCAGTCTGCCTCCAGGCAGTCTGCCATGGTGAGAAGCACCGCTCTCTTTTCCTCCGGAGACAGGGCGGCCAGAGCGGGCTTGGCAGCCAGCGCTTCCGTCAGCAGGGGACGGGTGAGGGTCAGCGCGCCGGGATCGGACGTCTTCTCCGGGGTGAATTCCTCCCCGGCCAGTCCGGCGGGGGGATAACAGGAGGTCTCCTCAGGCAGGTTGGGATGATTCATGGCTTATCCTCGCTTTCCGCGGAACCGGCTGCCCACAGGCTTGCCCTCCGCTATGTCGTAAAGCACCGAAGGTGTGGCTCCGTTGGCGATCACCATGTCACAGCCCGCCTCGGTGCAGATGGCCGCAGCATGGAGCTTGGTGGACATGCCGCCGGTCCCAAGCCGGGAACCGGCCCCCCCGGCCAGGGCCTCGATTTCAGGGGTGATGGCGGGGATCTCTGTGATGAGCGTGGCGTCCGGATGGGTGTGGGGGTCGGCGGTGTACAGACCGTCGATGTCCGACAGGAGGATGAGCAGCTCGGCCTCCATGCTCACGGCCACAATGGCCGCAAGGGTGTCGTTGTCCCCGATCACCAGCTCGTCGGTGATCACCGTGTCATTCTCATTGATGATGGGCAGGGCCTTCAGATCCAGAAGGCGATGCATGGTGTTGCGGAAGTTCTCAAACCGGTCGGGGTGATCCACGTCCGCCGCCGTGAGGAGGATCTGCGCGACCGTATGGTTATACTCGGAAAACGCCTTGTCGTAGGTGTACATCAGCTCGCACTGGCCCACGGCGGCGGCCGCCTGCTTGGTGGGGGTGTCCTCCGGCCGCTGGGCCAGGGAGAGCTTGCCCACCCCCATGCCGATGGCGCCGGAAGAGACCAGGATGATCTCGTGGCCTGCGTTCTTTAGATCGCTGAGGACTTTGCACAGCTCCTCCACCCGCCGGATATTCAGCAGACCGGAGGGGTGGGCCAGGGTCGAAGTGCCCAGCTTGACGACGATGCGTTGGTTCACCATGGAAACGACTCCTCTCAGGCGGGGGAACCCATCCGCTGGGGCCTTCCCGCCGATACAAACCATATTTAGAGTTCTATTCTAATCGATTGCCTACCCGCTGTCAACGATTTGCCGGGGGCGCCCGACGCTTCCCGGCGAAGGTGCGCTTTGACAAACCTTTAAAAACCTTCTATACTGTCCTTACACAAGGTTCCTGCTTCCCGGCAGGATGGGAAAACGGGGGCGTCCGGCACGGAAAAGGAGGTTCCTATGTCCGAACTCTATACGCGATTTATCCATGAAACCTTTGACCAGTCCGGCAGACTGGTATTCTATACGTACGACTACGGCCCGAACTTTAACTTCGGGTACGACATCATCGATCCCCTGGGAGAGGAATGTCCCCAAAAGCTGGCCATGATCTGGGAAAACGACAGGGGAGAGCAGGTGCGACTCACCTTCCGGGAGATCAGAGAGCGCAGCAATCAGGCGGCCAATCTCTTCCGCAGCCGTGGCCTGAAAAAAGGCGACGTGCTCATGGCCGCCCTGCGCACCCACTGGGAGTACTGGATCACAGCCATCGCCGCCCACAAGCTGGGGCTGCTGCTGTCTCCGGTCTACTACCGGCTCCCCGCCCAGGATCTGTTGTACCGCATGGAGAAGGCCAGGGCCAAAGGGGTCATCTGCTGCCAGGAGGGGGAGACCGCCCTGCGGGTCCGGGAGGCCGCCGACCAGGCGGGGATCACCCTCCGGCTGGCCTTGGGTGAGGCCGAGGGCTTTGAGAACTTCTCTGCCCTGCTGCCCCAGCAGCCCACCACCCTGGACCGGGTGGAGACCGGCTGTCACGACCCCATGCTCCTCTACTTCACCTCTGGGACCACCGGCGACCCCAAGGGGGTCCTCCACGACCATGCGTATGTTCTGGCCAATCACTGCGGGGCCCGCTATATGCAGGACACCACCGCCGAAAGCCGCCACTTCGCCACCGGGGACAGCGGCTGGGAAGTGCTGGCCGGCACCAAGTTCTACTGCCAGTGGATGCAGGCCGCGACCCTCCTGGTCTATGACTACGACCGCTTCCCTCCGGAAAAGGTCCTGGCTTTCCTGGAGCGGGAGAAGGCCACCGGCGTTATGGCCCAACCCACTGTGTACCGGAAGCTGATCCAGGCAGGCATGGACCAATACGACCTCTCCTCGGTGACCTGCTTCGCCGTGGGGGGAGAAAAGCTCACCGACGACCTGGCCAACGCCGTCTTCCAGCAGACCGGACAGGTCCTCTATGAAGGCTACGCCCAGTCGGAGACGGGACTCATTGCCGCTGCCTCCAAGAATATGGGGCGGAAAGAGGGGTCTGTGGGAAAGATCCTGCCCAAATACCACGTGGAGCTGCTGAAGGAGGACGGCACCTTCGCCCAACCCGGAGAGGAAGGGGAGATCGTCATCGTGGCCGACAACGGACAGCGGCCCGACGGCCTCATGATGGGCTATCTGGACGACCCGGAAGCCACCCGGCGGCTCTGGGACGGCAACCTCTTCCACACGGGGGACAGCGCCGTGATGGACGAGGACCGCTTCCTCTTCTATCGGGGCCGCTCCGACGGACTCATCAAGACCAAGGGATACCGGGTAAGCCCGGTGGAGATCGAAAACGCCCTCTCCCTCCATCCGGCGGTGGAGGACTGTCTGGCGGTGGGCGAGCCGGACCCGGAACTGGGGCAGAAGGTGAAGGTATACGTTACCCTTGCCCAGGGGCACACCCCCTCTCCTCAGCTGGAAGAGGAACTCATGACCTTCCACAACGCTGCCTGCGCCGGATTTAAGAAGATCCGTGCCTTGGAGTTTGTGCCCCACCTGGCCCGGAACAGCAACGGGAAACTCATCCGGGGTCAGTTCCGGGAGAAGAATTGACAGAATCCCTAAAATATTCTATAATAACAACAGTTAGTTGCTGCTATTTTTCCCGAAGGGGGAATGTCTGTGAATCTGCTGGAACTGAATCAGGTGACTGTGGAGTTTGCCCTGCGCAACGGCCAGCCGCCCCTTCTGGCCCTGGACGGGATGGACCTGTCCGTAAGGAAAGGGGAACTGGTGGCCATGGTCGGCCCCTCCGGCTGCGGAAAGAGCACCGCCCTGAATGTGCTGGCCGGGCAACTCACCCCCACCAAAGGGGAGGTGCGTCTGGCCGGGGAACCGGTGCGGGGGGTGCTCCCCTCGGTGGGATACATCTCCCAGGCAGATACCCTGCTGCCCTGGCGCTCGGTGCTGGACAACGTGGCCCTGGCCATGGAACTGCGGGGGGTCCCCAAGGCCCAGCGGCGGGAGACCGCCCGGGCCCTCATGGAAAAAATGGGGCTGGCAGGCTTTGAACACAGCTATCCCAGAGAGCTCTCCGGCGGCATGAAAAAACGGGCCGCCATCGCCCGGGTGCTGGCCGTAGATCCCCAGGTGCTCATAATGGACGAGCCTTTTGCCCCCCTGGACGCCCTCACCCGCCAGCGCTTACAGGACGAGATCCTGGCCCTCTGGGAGAGTACCGGCAGCACCATCCTTTACGTGACCCACGACCTCACCGAAGCCATTACGCTGGCGGACCGGGTGGTCCTCCTGAGCGCCCGGCCGGGGAGAGTGGTGAAAGAATACCCCATCGACTTGCCCAGACCCCGACGGGTGATGGACGTGAAGTTCTCCCCGCGGTTTATCGAACTGGAACAAACCATCTGGGCGGACCTTCACGCACAGCTGTGTCAGGCGGAGGGATCCCTATGAAACAACATCGCTTCTCCATGAGCCCCGGTGTGTGGACCGCTCTGGCCCTTCTCCTGGGCATCCTGCTCTGGGAGTGGGGGGCCGCCGCAGGGAAAATCGACCTCTTCTTTTTCAGCCGGCCCAGTCTGGTCTGGGCGGAGTTTCAGGAAATGCTGGCAGACGGCTCTCTGGCCAAACACCTGGCTGTCACGGGAAAGGAAGCGGGCTTGGGCTTCCTCTTCGGCGGTATCCTCGGGACCCTGGCCGGTCTGGTTATGGGCTGTTCTCCCCGCTTGGGGAAAGCGCTTATGCCCCTCATGACCGGGCTCAACGGCCTGCCGAAACTGGCCATCGGTCCCCTGATCATCGTCTGGTTTGGCATCGGACTGAAAGCCAAGGCCCTCATGGCGGGCCTTATGGTCTTCTTTGCCTTTCTCTTTAACCTCTACGCAGGGGTACACAGCGTGGACAAAGACCTGATCGCAGCGGTTCGCCTGCTGGGCGGCTCCCGGCGTCAGGTCCTCACCAAAGTCATCTGGCCCGCCTCTCTGCCCTGGCTCCTGGCCAGTATGCGCACCGGCCTGGGCCTGGCCATCACCGGCGCCATCGTGGGAGAGTACCTGGGCTCCAGCAAGGGCATGGGCTGGGTCATCACCAGCGCCGGAGAACGCTACGACGTGGCAAGAGTCCTCTGCTGCGTGGCGGTGCTGGTGGTCATCGTCATCCTTCTGGATGGCGTCGTCCGCCTGCTGGAACGGCGGTTCCTCCGCTGGCAGTAACCGAGTCCATTTCCGCATCTGCGGTTATGATAGTGCAAGCATCAACAGGAACATGAAAAGGAGTGCATTCCCATGAAGAAATTGCTCGCCCTGGCCTTGACCCTGTCTCTGGCCCTCTGCCTGCTGGCAGGCTGCGGACAGACCAAACCCGCCAGCGACCCCGCTGCCCCCCAGGAAGGCCAGGACAAAGAACTGGAAAAGATCATCTTTACCGAACCGGTACGAGGCTACCACTGGGCCCCCGCCTACCTGGCGCAGACCCTGGGCTACTTTGAGGAAGAGGGCCTGGAAGCTGAGTTCCAGACCGTGACCGGCGGCGACCCCGCTGCCCCCATGTTCGCCGGCGAGGCCCAGTTTACCCTGGCCGGGATCGAAATGGCTCTCATGACCAACGAAATGGGACAGGGATGTAAGATCCTGGTCTCTCCCACCCAGAAGTACCCCTATCAGCTCATCGGCGCCAACGAAAAGTACAGCACCATGGAATCCCTGAAGGGCGGCGTGATCGCCGGCGGCCAGGGCGCAACCAGCGCACCCCAGGCCTTCTCCAGAACCTGCATCCAGGCTGTGGGCATGACCCCCGATGAGGATGTCTCTGTGGTCAGCATGGCCAGCTCCGCCTATGCTGCTGCCATCCAGGCCGGAGAGATCCAGGCCGCTGTTTCCACCAACCCCTGGTCCGCCAAGCAGCTGCTGGACAACGGCGGCGTGGTGATCGTGGACGGCACCGACGAGCAGGAGATCAAGGAGATGATCGGCTCCAGCGCCTATGAGCTCTTTGCCATCATTACCACCGACAAGTTCATCCAGTCCAACCCCGAGACCGTCCAGAAGGCAGTCAACGCCATGGCCAAGGCCATGAAGTGGATGGAAACCGCCACCCCCCAGCAGATCGTGGAGAAGCTCCTGCCCCTCTTTGAAGGCGCAGAGGAAGAACTCCTCTACGACGCGACCTATGACCAGGAACATAAGATCGCCAACTTCACCGGTTACCACACCGAGGAAGGCTTTAAGGCCGGTGTGGAAATGACCAAGCTTTCCGGCGGCATCAAGACCGACATGACCGCAGATAAGGTCTATGACGAGAGCTTCCTGGACAAGGCCTGGGAGACCATCGGAAAGTAAGCAGCGCACAGACGCCAAGGCAAGGAACCTATCCCGTCGCAACCGGAAAACGGCTTCCCCCAGGGGGAGCCGTTTTTTTCCCCTCTCGACGGATAAGGGGTCTGCGCCCGGCATAGAATGCACAAGGAGGAAGAGAACATCTATGGGCTTTTTGGAATTGCTTCTGCTGGCGGTGGGCCTGTCCATGGACGCCTTTGCGGTCTCTGTCTGCAAAGGACTTGCCATGGAGCGGGTGACCCTGTCAAAAACCCTCATCGTGGGCCTCTGGTTCGGCGGCTTTCAGGGGGGGATGCCTTTATTGGGCTGGCTTTTGGGTTCCCGCTTCTCCGCCTACATTACCGCAGTGGATCACTGGATCGCCTTTGCCCTTCTTGTGATTCTGGGCATCAATATGCTGCGGGAAGCCGGCGGGGAGCAGGACGAAGAGGCCAGCGCCTCCCTGGGCTTTCGGGTGATGCTGGCCATGGCGGTGGCCACCAGCATCGACGCACTGGCAGTGGGGATCACCTTCGCCTTCCTGGAGGTGGAGATCCTACCGGCGGTGACCTTCATCGGGGTGGTGACCTTTCTGCTCTCCGGTCTGGGGGTCAACCTGGGCAACCGGGTGGGGACCCGCTTTCAAAGCAGCGCCGAACGCCTGGGCGGCTGCATCCTGGTGGTCCTGGGGGTGAAGATCCTGCTGGAACACCTGGGGGTCTTTTAAAAGGCGCTGATCCCAAGAGAAAACCGGCGTATCCTGCTGCCTGTGGGGCAGCGGGATACACCGGTTTTTTTGATGTAAAAGGGCGCGTTTCTCAGGCGATGTCTACGGTGACCACAGCAGCGGTCTCGTTGGCGGGCGCAGGCTCCTTTTCGTAAGGATGGTTGGGATCGGCGGCTTTGCAGCCAACCAGGGTCAGCAGGCAAAGAACAGTGGCCATGCCCAGCACCAGCAACTTCTTCATTCTCGATTCCTCCTTTTGTATGGCAAACCTGTGGGACAGGCTTTCAAAGACATAACCACAGTATCTACCTTTTTCCTGTTTTTTTCAACCACTAATTGCAAAAAGGGGAAACTTTTTTCCAGAAGATACCGGACTTAGTCGTCCAGCTTCAAATCGCCCTCCTTGATCCATCCGGACTTCCGGAAGGGGAGGCTGATGAGCCAGGTCAGCACGCCGGGCAGGACGAAGCAGATGAGGACCATGCCCAGCCAGTCCATGCCGGTCACGGAGGCCATGAGCCCGGCGGCCACGTCGTTGACCCAGCCGGTGTACACGCCGATGGGACCCACCAGACCGCAGGTACCCATACCGGAGGAGACCGGCGTGCCGTTCATCTCCATACGGAACAGGCAGGTGGCGATGGGGCCGGTGATGGCAGAGGCCAGGGTGGGGGGGATCCAGATCTTGGGATTGCGCACGATGTTGCCCATCTGGAGCATGGAGGTGCCCAGACCCTGAGACACCAGGCCGCCCCACCGGTTCTCCCGGAAGGACATCACCGCAAAGCCAACCATCTGGGCGCAGCAGCCGGCGACGGCAGCGCCGCCCGCCAGGCCGGTGAGGCCCAGGGCTGCACAAATGGCTGCGCTGGAGATGGGCAGGGTGAGGGCCACACCCACAATGACAGAGACGATAATACCCATAAAGAAGGGCTGCAGTTCCGTGGCCCACATGATGAGCTGGCCCACAGCAGAGGCGGCCTTTCCGATGGGAGGGGCGATCAGGTAGGCAGCGCCCACACCCACCAGCACGGTGACGATGGGGGTGACCAGAATGTCCACCTTGGTCTCCTTGGACACGGCTTTACCAAACTCAGAGGCAATGATGGCAATGACCAGCACAGCCAGAGGGCCGCCGGCGCCGCCCAGGATGTTGGTGGCGTACCCCACCGGGACCAAAGAAAACAGGACCATGGGAGGGGCTTGCAGGGCGGAGCCAATGGCGACCGCCATGGCAGGACCGACCATGGCCGAGGCCAGACCGCCGATGGTATACGAAGTGGCAGCCTCTCCGGAGCCTACCGTGACCACGGTGGCCGAGAGGAAGCCGATATGGAACTGGGTGCCCAGTGTGTTCAAAATGGTGCCCACCAGAAGAGTGCAGAACAGACCTTGGGCCATGGCCCCCAGGGCGTCCACCCCGTAGCGGGTGGCGGAAAAGACGATGTTTTTCCGCCGCAGGAATGCTTGAAAACGTGACATACTCCTTCTCCCTTACTCATTCGGTAAAAAATGGACCTTGCACCTGTCAAGACAGGTGCAAGGTCCATTATACTGACCTTCTATCAGGTTGTCAATCGCTTTTCTTCCGGGGTGCGTTACTCCTCGCGGCTGGGGGTATAGAGGACCCCAAGGGCCTCCAGATCCCGGCACACCCGCTGGTAACTCTCCTCGTCGGGACAGCGCAGGTTATGGATGTGCAGACCGTCTGTCAGGGAGGAGAGGGGGGCGGCGTGCTGGGCTTTCTCCACAAACTGCCGCACGTCATAGCGGGAGGCGATGCTCAGCTGGCCGGTCATCTGACCGTACAGGGGATGGTCCACCACCACGTCGATCACGGTGCAGCCGTTGTCCACGATGGCCAGCAGTTCCCGCTCTGTATCCTGCCGGCTGTGCACACAGGCCACCGCACGGACCAGACCGCTGGTCTCCCCCAGCTTATACCCCCGGGGGGTGGCTACGATGTCCATACCCGAGGCCCGAAGCAGGGCAATGTCCCCGACGATGATCTGCCGGCTTACGGAAAACTTTCCCGCCAGCGCCGTGGCGCTCACCGGCTGGTCCGCTGTCAGGGTGCGGGCAATGAGCTGTCTGCGTTCCTCTGCCTTCATGGATTCACCTCCCGGGGCGCAGGACCTGGATCACTTGTTCTGGGTCAGCAGGTCATACTTGATGTTCCACAGTTTCTGGGACAGGTCCACATAGTAATTGTGGGGGTTGTCAAACCGCTTGACCTCGTCCCACATGGTCTCCATCTGCTCCTCGCAGTACCGCTGGATCTCGTCCAGGGTGGGCTTTTCATACACCAGCTCACCGTTCAGGAAGATGGGCTGCTGAAGGGCTTTGGCGGTAAAGTCGCTGATGGTCTTCTTTTTCCAGGTGGCGTCGGGATCGAAGATCGTCAGGCTGCCGTCCTCATTCAGGTTGCTGGCCACGTCCTCGTCGTAGCAGCACAGCCAGTCCCCGATGGCCTTGCCGGTGTCGTTGGCAAAGAGACGGTACACATGCTTGAACTGGGGGGTGGTGATCTTGGCCACGTTTTCGCTGAGCTTGATCTTGGGGATCACGTTTCCGTTGTCATCCTCGTAGGCCACCAGCTTGTACACCCCGCCGAACACCGGTTCGCTCCGGGCAGTGATGAGCCGCTCGCCCACCCCGAAGGAGTCGATCTGGGCCCCCTGGAGGAGGAGGTCCTGGATGATGATCTCGTCCAGAGAGTTGGACACGGTGATCTTACATTCGGTCCAGCCGGCCTCGTCCAGCATCTTGCGGGCCTCCCGGGTCAGGTAGGCCATGTCGCCGGAGTCCAGGCGGATGCCGCACTGGGTGATCCCCCTGGGCTTGAGCACATCGTTGAAGGCACGGATGGCGTCGGGAATGCCGCTCTTCAGCGTATTATAGGTGTCTACCAGCAGGACGGCGTTGTGGGGATAGATCTCACAATAGGTGCGGAAGGCGTCATACTGGGTGTCAAACATCTGCACCCAGGCGTGGGCCATGGTGCCCCCGGCGGGAACCCCGTACATTTGATCGGAGATGGTGCAGGCGGTTCCTTTGCATCCGCCGATGTAGGCAGCCCGGGCCCCGTCGATGGCGCCGCTGGCCCCCTGAGCCCGGCGGGAACCAAACTCCAGCACCGCCCGGCCCTTGGCCGCCCGGACGATCCGGTTTGCCTTGGTGGCGATGAGGCTCTGGTGGTTGATGGTCAGCAGCAGGTAGGTCTCCAGCAGCTGGGTCTGAATGGCGGGGGCCCGCACGGTGAGGATGGGCTCCTTGGGAAAGACAGGGGTCCCCTCGGGCACGGCGTAGATGTCGCCGGTGAACTTGAAGTTGGCAAGGTACTCCAGAAAGCCCTCGTCGAACATGTTCCGGGAGCGGAGGTACTCAATGTCCTCCGGCTCAAAGTGCAGGTCCTGGATGTACTCGATCACCTGCTCCAGACCTGCTGCGATGGCGTAGCCGCCCTTATCGGGAACATTGCGGAAAAACAGATCAAAATGGGTGATGCGGTCCTGGTAGCCCGCTTTGAAATATCCGTTGCCCATGGTGAGCTCATAAAAGTCGCACAGCATGGTCATGTTCAGCTTCTTACTTGTGTTCATGATGTTCTTCCTCTGTTTTCATTGGGGAGCCGCAGCCCCCCTTAGAATCGACGACCCTGCTTCTCCGGCCTGTGGAAACAAACCCCTGACGGGATCGGTCAGGGAAGGGGCGCACCGGAAGAAACGAGGGTGTCTGCTGATTATTCTCTGCCATTATATACGAACCGGCTGAAATCTGCAATGAAATCTGCCAAATTTCTCAAGGGATTGCAAGATTCCTTCGCCGAATAAAGGAAATCCTTCATGGAAGGCCGGCGGGAGAAGAGAGATCGCCTGGGTGGGCCGGGTTTGCAGGGGCTGGACCCGCTGGCCCCAAGGGTCCGGGGAGCCTCTTTCGGGGAGGAGAACGGGTCCCCTGTTTCCTCTGGCGCAGCTGCTGTTTAAAAAATGAAACAGTAGGGCTGACTGGAGAAAAAACGCAGGAAATACGTCTCCTTGCGTTTTGATTTTGAAACAGAGAAGGGGAGCGCCCCCGCTGTTTCCGCCGGGGCAGGGCCAGCGATCCCCCCGGCTGCACCGGGGAATGGGCCTGTGAGATCCCTGGGACGCCCTGTTTTTTGCCCTGTTTGCGGAAAAAACCAGAAATTTTAGAAAAATTTCTTTCCTGGCAGAAGAAAAAAGGAAGGTTGGCACGGAAATTGCTTGTATAGTAAGGCGAGACAAGAGGAACAAGGATTCCTCACAAAAATACGTTGTATGAACGGAGCAGCAGCGGCTGCTACCTTAAGAAAGGAATACTATGGCATTGATGACTGGTAACGAATATGTGGAGAGCCTCCGCGCAATGAACATGAGAGTGTATATGTTCGGCAAGAAAGTGGAAAACCCCGTGGACGACCCGATCCTGCGCCCCTCTGTGAACTCGGTCAAGATGACCTATGAGACCTGGCCCAGGGGACCAGATACCGGGATCTCATGACCGTGGAATCCCCCATCACCGGGCAGAGAGTCAACCGCTTCACCCATATCCATACCTCCACTGAGGACCTCATTAACAAAGTGAAGATGCAGAGACTGCTGGGTCAGGTGACCGCAGCCTGCTTCCAGCGCTGCGTGGGCATGGACGCCATCAACGCAGTGTACAGCACCACCTATGAGATCGACCAGAAGTACGGCACCCACTACCACGAGAACTTCCGCAAGTTCGTGGCAGAGGCCCAGGAGAAGGACTACACCATCGACGGCGCTATGACCGACCCTAAGGGTGACCGTTCCCTGCCGCCCCACAAGCAGGATGACCCCGATATGTTCCTGCGGGTGGTGGAGCAGCGGCCGGACGGCATCGTGGTCCGGGGCGCCAAGGCCCACCAGACCGGTATGTGCAACTCCCACCAGGTTCTGGTGATGCCCACCCAGGCTATGGGTCCCGAGGACAAGGCCTATGCCGTCTCCTTCTCCGCTCCCGCCAACGCAGAAGGCCTCTTCATGATCGTGGGCCGTCAGAGCTGCGACACCCGGAAGCTGGAAGGCTCCGAGATCGATGTGGGCAACGCCCAGTACGGCGGCGTAGAGCTGCTGGTGGTCTTTGATGACGTCTTTATCCCCAACGAAAACATCTACATGAACGGCGAGACCGAGTTCGCCACCATGATGGTGGAGCGGTTTGCCGGCTACCACCGCCAGAGCTACGGCGGATGTAAGGTGGGCGTGGGCGACGTGCTCATCGGCGCCGCTGCTGTGGCCGCGGACTACAACGGCGTAGCCAAGGCCAGCCACATCAAGGACAAGATCATCGAGATGATCCACCTGAACGAGACTATGTATTCCTGCGGCATCGCCTGCTCCGCCGAGGGCAAGCCCACCGCTTCCGGCAACTACCTGATCGACCTGCTGCTGGCCAACGTCTGCAAGCAGAACGTCACCCGCTTCCCCTACGAAATGGCCCACATCGCCGAAGACCTGGCCGGCGGCAGCGTAGGCACCTGCCTCTCTGAGGCTGACCTGCGGGGCGAGTTCACCGGTCCCTGGGTGGAAAAGTACATGAAGAACGGCGTGGGCGTCTCCGCAGAAAACTGGATGCGCATCCTGCGTCTCATTGAAAACCTCTCTCTGGGCGCCGGTGCTGTGGGTTACCGCACCGAGTCCCTCCACGGCGCAGGCTCTCCCCAGGCCCAGCGTGTCATGATCGCTCGCCAGGGCGGCATCGAGGAGAAGAAGAGAATGGCAAAGCGGGTTGCCCACGTGAAGGAAGACAACTGAGTCCATTCCGGCTTCCGCTTCCACAGGAAGCGGAAGCCGGCGTGCGAAACGTCACTGCATAAAAAGCGATGAAAAGAACAGGAGGACCCTTTATGAACGCAAAACTGGAACAACTGCTGGACCAGCTGGTCCGTCCCGCTCTGCGGGACCACGGCGGAGACGTGGAACTGGTGGACTACGAAAACGGGATCCTGCGTTTGAGAATGCTCGGCCGGTGCGCCGGCTGCCCGGCGGCCACCATGACCAACGAAACCATCATTCAGGGGCAGCTGATGCCCATCCTGCCAGAGCTCAAAGAGGTCGTCCTGGTTCACACCGTGGATGATGCGCTGCTGGATATGGCCCGGAGCCTTATGCACCGCAGCAACGCCCACAGAACACTCCAATAAGAAGGGAGGTCTTCCGCATGGATTGGAAAACCTGGTATCAAGATCATCTCTGCTCGTCCCAGGAGGCGGTGCAGGCCATTCAGTCCGGAAACCGCGTGGTGGTTGCCCACGCCACCGGAGAACCCTCCGTCCTTCTGGACGCCATGGTCGCCAAGGCAGATCACTATGAAAACGTAGAGATCGTACACATGGTGGCCATGGGCAATGGGGAGTACTGTCAGCCGCAGTACGTCCGGAATTTCCGGCACAACAGCCTGTTTCTGGGCGCCTCCACCCGCGCCGCCGCCGCAGAGGGCCGGGCAGATTTTACCCCCGTCTATTTTTCTGAGATCCCTGACCTGCTGAAGAACTATCTGCACCCCAACGTGGCGCTCATTCAGGTGTCTCCACCGGATGAACACGGCTATTGCAGCCTGGGCATCTCCGTGGACTACACCAAGCCCGCGGCCGAGTGCGCTGACATCGTGATCGCTCAGGTGAATCAGCAGATGCCCCGTACCCTGGGAGACAGCTTCCTCCACGTGACCGAGCTGGACTACATCGTGGAAACCAACGTCCCTGTGATCGAGCTGGCTCCGCCCACCATCGGTGAGGTGGAAAAGAACATCGGCAAGCACGTGGCCCAGCTGGTCCGGGACGGCGATACCCTCCAGCTGGGGATCGGCGCCATCCCTGACGCTGTTCTCCTCTTCCTCAAGGAAAAGAACGACCTGGGTATCCACACGGAAATGTTCTCCGACGGAGTGGTGGAGCTGGCAGAGGCCGGTGTTATCACCAACCGGAAAAAGACCCTCCACAAGGGATGCAGCGTGGCCACCTTCCTGATGGGGACCCGTCGTCTCTATGACTACGTGGACAACAACCCCGCCGTAGCCATGTACCCTGTGGACTACGTCAACGACCCCTACGTCATTGCCCAAAACGACAACCTGGTCTCCATCAATTCCTGCGTCCAGATCGACCTCATGGGACAAGTGGTTTCTACCTCTGCGGGCCTCCGCCAGATCTCCGGCGTGGGCGGGCAGATCGACTTTGTGCGGGGCGCCAACATGAGTAAGGGAGGCCGGGCCATCATGGCCATGCCCTCTACCACAGGCAAGGGAAAGATCTCCAAGATCGTCCCCTTCCTGGACCCCGGCTCTGCCGTCACCACCACCCGCAACGACGTAAACTATGTGATCACGGAGTATGGCATCGCCCAGCTGAAAGGGAAGACCCTGCGCCAGCGGGCAGAAGCCCTCATCCAGGTGGCACACCCGGACTTCCGTGACCAGCTGCGGGACGAATATCGCCGCCGCTTCCCCAAGCTATTTTAAAGAAAGGGAGGGCTTTCTGTTATGTATCCGTTCTCCATCAAGCCTGCCATTGAGCAGTTTGAGACCTGCAAAGCCTTTATAGAGGAGTTCCCCTTGGGCCCCCAGGACCTGCTCTTTACCAATGATTTTCTGTACAATCCCTACTTTGCCCCCCTGCATCTGGACTGCCCCGTCCTCTTCCAGGAGAAGTACGGCATGGGCGAGCCCTCCGACGAGATGGTAGAGGCCATCTACCGGGATATGCCCAAAGACGTCCGGCGCATCGTCGCCGTGGGCGGCGGCACCGTGCTGGACATCGCCAAGCTGCTGGCCCTCAAGTATGTCTCCCCGGTGCTGGACCTCTATGACGGCGTCCTGCCTGTGGAGCGGGACAAGGAGCTTATCCTCATCCCCACCACCTGCGGCACCGGCACCGAGGTGACCAACATCTCCATCCTCTCTCTGGTCAGCCGCCGCACCAAGAAGGGTCTGGCTGTGGACTGCATGTACGCAGACCGGGCTGTGCTCATCCCTGAGCTGCTGAAAGGGCTGCCCTTCCCCTTCTTTGCCACCAGCTCCATCGACGCGCTGATCCACGCCATTGAGTCCAGCCTGTCCCCCAAGGCTACCCCCATTACCAAGCTCTTTGGCTATGAGGCCATTGAGATGATCCTGAAGGGTTACATGGCCATCCGGGATGGCGGACCTGACGCCCGGTTCCCCCTTCTGGGTCAGTTCCTCCTGGCCAGCAACTATGCCGGGATCGCCTTTGGCAACGCAGGCTGCGCTGCGGTCCACGCCCTGAGCTATCCTCTGGGCGCGGTGTATCACGTGCCCCACGGCGAATCCAACTACGCCATGTTTGACGGGGTCATGCGCCAGTACTTAGCCATCCGCTCCGACGGACCCATCGCAGAGCTCCAGGCCTTCATGGCACAGATCATGGGCTGTCAGCCGGAAGAGGCCTTCGCTGCGCTGGATACCCTCCTGCGCGCCATCCTGCCCAGAAGAGCCTGCGGGAGTATGGCATGAAGGAAGAGGAGATCCAGGAGTTTACCGACTCCGTTTTGGAGAACCAGCAGCGCCTGCTGCAAAACAACTTCGTTCCCCTCACCAGAGACCACATTCTGGCTATTTATCAGGCGCTGTATTAAAGCACCGAAACAAACAAGAAAGGGTTGATTCTCTATGCTGCGTACCGCTTTGCCTGCTGTGACCACGGATCAGCTCCCCGGGCCCAAGGCCCAAAGCCTGATCGACCGCCGTGCCCAGGCGGTCCCTTCCGCCATCCGCTGCGTCTATCCTGTGGCCATCGCCAGAGGCGAGGGCGCTATGATCGAGGACCTGGACGGCAACCGCTTCCTGGACTGGATCGGCGGCGTAGGCGTGCTGAACATCGGCTACTCTCATCCCGAGATCGTTCCCGCCGTACAGGCACAGGCGGAACAGTATTTCCATGGAATGTTTAACATTGTGACCCATGAGGGCTATGTGGCCCTGGCAGAAAAGCTGGCCCAGATCGTTCCGGTGAAGGGCGACAGCAAGAAGGTCTTCTTCGCCAACTCCGGTGCAGAGGCCGACGAAAACGCGGTGAAGATCGCCAGAGCCTACACCGGCCGCCCCAACATTATCACCTTTTCCGGGGCTTTCCACGGACGCACCCTGCTCACCATGACCATGACCGCCAAGAAGGGCTACACCATCGGCACCGGCCCCCTGGCCACTGGCGTGTACCGGGCGGAGTTCCCCTACCTGTACCGGAAGCCCGCCGGTATGACCGAGGAGGAGGCGGTGGCCTACTGTCTGGACAGCATCTACAACGTCTTTGAGGAAGGGACCCCTGCCGACCAGGTGGCAGCCATCGTGCTGGAGCCCCTCCAGGGGGAAGGCGGCTTTATTCCCGCCCCCATTCCCTGGGTGAAGGCCCTGCGGAAGATCTGTGACGACCACGGCATCCTGCTCATTGCCGACGAGGTCCAGAGCGGCTTCTGCCGGACTGGCCGCATGTTTGCCTCCGAATACTGGAAGGAAGCAGAGGCTGCCCCTGACATCCTGAGCACCGCCAAGTCCATCGCCGCCGGTCTGCCTCTAAGCGCCATCGTGGCTCGCTCTGAGATCATGGAGCGGGACAACCTGGCCGACCGGGCCCTGGAGATCGGGAAGAAGGTCATGGACCGCTTCCAGTCCTGGAAGACCACCTATCCCGTCATCGGCGACGTCCGTGGCCTGGGCGCCATGATCGGTCTGGAGTTCGTCAAAGACCAGACCTCCAAGGAACCCAACGGCGACCTGGTCTCTGCTCTGGTGCAGGAATGCGCCCAGCGGGGTCTGCTCATCGAGAACGCCGGCCGCTGGGGTCAGGTGGTCCGCTTCCTGGCGCCCCTGGTGATCACCGACGAGCAGCTGGAAGCTGGCCTGGACATCATGGAGGATCCCCTGAAGGCCTGCCTCTGAGGATAGTCCATCCATTCCAATCTTCTATTTCCATATAAAATTCCAATTTCCAAAGGATCTGTTTCTTTTGTCGTTCAGTATTCCAATTCCATAGTTACCACATTGAAAAGCAGCAGGACCGACGTCTTATAAGACGCCGGTCCTGCTGTCGCTTGCGGCCCTGTCCAAGACGCATCTTTTTCGCGATCCTGCATAGGGTTTATGGCAGAAAGGATGGGATGCTCTATGACGCACGTTCCTAAAAAACCACCCAAACCCAGGAAAATCCTCTTCCTGCGCAAGCGGGTCCTGGCGGTCCCGGCTGCCCTTCTCTGTATCTGCGGGCTGTGCCTGCTGACCAACCTGCCTGCCTACGTCACCACCGCAGCAACCCCCCGTCAGCTGCCCATCTACAGCGTGCAAAGAGACCACAAGATCTGCGCCATCTCCTTTGACGCAGCCTGGGGCAACGAGGACACCCAGGAGCTTATCGATATTCTGGACCGGTACCAGGTGAAAGCCACCTTCTTTGTGGTAGGGGAGTGGGTGGATAAATACCCGGAGTCGGTCAAAGCATTGGCCGACGCAGGCCACGAGGTCATGTGCCACTCCGACAGCCACGCCCATTTCAACACCCTCTCAGCCCAGCAGATCATTGCCGACATCAACACCTGCTGCGACAAAATAGAGACGGTCACCGGGGTGCGGCCAACTTTGTTCCGTCCTCCCTTTGGGGAGTACGACGACCATGTGGTCAGTACCGTCCGGGGCATGGGCATGGAAGTCATCCAATGGGATGTGGACAGCCTGGACTGGAAAGACTATGACGCCCCCACCATCACCCAGCGGGTGACATCAAAAGTGGGACCTGGCTCCATCGTCCTCTTCCACAACGCCGCCCTCCACACCCCGGAGGCCCTGCCCGCCATTTTGGAAACCCTGATTCGAGACGGGTATGATATCGTTCCGGTGGGCCAGCTGATCCTTCCGGGAGAGTACGGGGCGGACTTTGCCATTGACCACACCGGCCGCCAGTGTCCAGCACCCTGAAAAGGGAGCCAGGAGAGGGAAGGTTTTGCTCGAAATGCCGAGGATCTTATGGTATACTATAACAAAACCCTACACAAAACGAACCAAAGGAGGCTGCATATGGAGCAGAAAACAAGACGGCGCGGCAGACTGGCGGCCGCCGCCCTGGCTGTGGGCCTGGCCCTGACCCTTACCGCCTGCGGCGGAGAGCAGGCCACCACCCCGGAAAACGCCATGAAGAAAGCCCAGGAAGCCATGGCTGACGTTTCCAGTATGCGCTACGCCGCTACGGTTCATCTGGAAATGTCCTACATGGGGGAGACCATCGACTTTGCCACCAACGCCCAGACAGATCTCATCGTAGACCCTGCACAAATGAAAATGGATATGACTATAAACGCCGGTCCCATGGGAGAACTGTCGGCGGTGACCTATGTGATACCGGAAGGAGAGTCCTACGCTGTTTATACCAACGCCGACGACGGAACGGGCTCCTCCGGCTGGACCAGAGAAGCACTGCCCGACCTCTCCCAGGTGAAGCAGTACGACGGGAAGGAGACCATGGATCTCTACCTGGATCTGGCAGAAAACTTTGAGGCAAAAGGGACCGAAACCGTTGACGGGAAGGAATTGCTGCGCTATGACGGCACCATCCAGCAGGAGGACATGAAGAAAGCCCTGCAGGCCGCCGGGACCATGGAACTTCTGGAGGAAATGGGCATGGACGGCGCTGCCCTCCTGGACGGACAGAGCGAAGGGATCGCCCTGAGCCTCTGGCTGGACCCCCAGACCTATTGTCCCATGAAGTATGAAATGGATATGACCAGCCTGATGCAGACGGTGCTGACCAATATCCTGGGGGGAAGCGAAGGCTCTCTGCCCGGCTTCTCCATCGGCACCTGCACCGCATCCATGACCATTCAGGAAGTGAACACCATCTCCAGCATCACCCTGCCCCCGGAGGCGACCCAAAACTGAAGCGAACGTCCGAAAGACCGGCGTCCCTGGCCAGGGACGCCGGTCTTTTTTTAGGGGGAAAAGAGGCCGGAGAAGGGGCGCTTTCCTGCATGTTTTGTAACCTTTTTCCTCATATAGAAAGCTTTTGTTCCGGGACTTTTGCCCTTTTTTTAACTTCGTATTGCATTTTTTCGGGAAGTCATGTATAATTTATAAAAAATTTTTTGTTTGCGGGGAATGCGTATGTATCAGGTAATTATCGTGGAAGACGACCCCATGGTCGCAGAAATTGATAAACAGTATGTAGAACACAACAATAAGATGTCCATTGCCGGCGTATTCCAAAATGGTCAGGAGGCCCTCGACTTCGTCCGATCTCACCCCGTAGACCTTATCATGCTGGATTACTATATGCCTGTGATGGACGGCAGAACCTTCCTGGTGAAGCTCCGGGCGGAAGGCATCCTGGCGGATGTCATCATGGTCACTGCCGCCAGTGAGGCCCGTCACGTCAGCGAACTCTACTCCTATGGCGTGTCGGACTACCTGATTAAACCCTTCGATTACAACCGCTTCCAGACGGCTCTTCAGAAGTTCATCGCCAGAAAGGAAGCCTTTGCCGGAGAAAAAGCCTTTAACCAGGAGGAACTCGATAAGGTCATCTCCCCGGAAAGCCAGCGCAGCGGGCAGTTCGTAGACAAGGGGATCCACCCGGTCACTCTGGAGATCATCTGCTCCTTCCTCAGAGAACATAAGAGCGAAAAGCTCTCCATTGAGGACATCGCCAAAAATGTCTCTCTCTCCCGCGTGACCCTCCGGCGCTATATGAACTACCTTATCGACAAGAACAGTGTGATCGGCGGCGTGGACTACTCCACCGGCGGGCGCCCCTCGGCTGTCTACACCTATATCGGAAAATGATCCCGCCTCTTTCGCACGGCCCGAAAACAGAAAGCCGGCCAACCATCTGGTTGGCCGGCTTTTTTATGTTTAACATTCCATCCTGCGCAGAGCGCAGGTGTATTTCACCATTAGTCGTGGTCTACGATGATGCCGTAGCCGCCGTCGTTGCGCTTATACACCACGGAAAACGCACCGTCTTCATCGTCGTTCCGGAAAGCAAAGAAGGTGTGGTTCACCAGATTCATCTGAAGGATGGCTTCCTCCACGGTCATGGGGCGGAAGAAGAACCGCTTGGACCGCACCACCTGATAGGCTTCGTCCTCGTCCTCTTCCTCCTCAGGAGCATAGTAAGCATCCTCGGGCATGACGTCAAAGGCGTCCTTCCGCAGCCGCTTCTCCAGCCGGGCTTTGTTCTTCCGCAGCTGACGCTCGATGGAAGCCACGGCAGCGTCGATGGAAACAAACATATCGGAGGTGCTCTCTGCGACACGGATCACAGTGGAGCCGGAACGAATGGTTACTTCCAGAATATTGCGGCCCTTTTCTACGCTGAAAACAACGGAGGCTTCCGCTTCGTTCTTGAAATAACGGTCTAACTTGCCGATCTTTTTCTCTGCATAAGCGTGAACGCGGTTGGGAATGTTGACTTTTTTGTCCGTAAAGGTGAATTTCATGGATGTCAGCTCCTTTCGTAGGGCGTAAAACCAAGGAAGGAAGGCTCCCTTGCTTTACGTTCATAGTATACCATAGATCGCGGCAAAAGTCACGCCATTTTTGTGAAAAAGGCAAAACTCTTTCCAGGGGAAGGGAGGATATCGACACCCTTCAACAAAAGATACCTCTTGACGTTTTCTATTTTCTGCGATACCATAAACACGGCGGCAGGTGTTGTCCGTCATGACATCGTTCATTCCATTCTCCTGCTTCTGCGCTTCCCGGCAAGCCGGGAAGCGCAGCCTTTCTCTTATCTGGAAAAAGAAGATCCCTGGCCCTTTTAGGGCCAGGGATGTCTTTGTCGTTAGCGGTGCCCGCTGCGGCGGGAGCTGCGCTTTTCCGTCATTTTGAGATCGGACAGCTTGCTGTCGGAGGCCTGCATAAACTGCTTCAGCCGGGCCTCAAAATCGGCAGGGCCGGCGGCTTGGGAAACCATGGCAGGACGAGGCTGGGAAGAATGATGATTGCCGGGGCGGGGAGAATGGTTGAAGCTCCGGTTTCCGCCGCGGTACTCGGTGCGTCCCTGCCGCTCCCGGGAAAATCCCTGGGGCCGGGGAGGGGGAGGGGTTGCCTTTTTGATGGACAGGTTGATCCGGCCGGCATCGTCGATGCCCACGACCTTGACCTTGACTTCCTGCCCTTCGGTCAAAAAGTCCCTTACGTCCGATACGTAAGAATGAGCGATTTCAGAAATGTGCACCAAGCCGGACCGCCCACCCGGCAGCGCCACGAACGCGCCAAACTTCGTGATGCTTTTGATGCTGCCTTCCAGAACTGCGCCTACACTGATTTCCATATGTAGTGAAAATCCTCCTCGTTGTAATAACACTCATCGCTGAGCGGATATAGAGATCTCTCTCTTAATCTGTGATATAAAAGACTTTGTCGTTGGGCGCTACCAGGCCCAGCTTTTCCCGGGCGATCTCTCGAATGAACGAGGGATCATCGCGGTTTTCGATGGCGTTGGAAAGCTCGGTGTTGGTTTGGGTCTGATCGGCGACCTGTTCGTTGAGCGATGCGATCTCGGATTTTTTCTGGTTGATCTCCTGGCGAACACTGATCAGCATGAAAATCGAGTAAGCCAGCAGAGCGAGGATCCCGATCCTCACAAGAAGACCAACCTTTTTGCTGTGAATCATGGCGATCTGCCTCCCTTCCGTCCTGGCGGGGGTGCGCTGTCTTTCCATTCCATCGTAATAGATAGTCCATTTTACTCCACCACAGGGAAAAAGAAAAGGTCTTCTTCAGACTTTTTTTGCATTTCAGCAAAAAACTTGTCAACGGTGCCGTGAGAGTTAATGAGATCCGGAGGAAGGGGCGGAGGAGACAGGAAAAAATGCGCCCCGTCCACCGGGCGAACCACGCCAGGACCAGCCGGGAGGGACGGCTGAGGACCAGGAAGTATCCCAGCGTCCCGGTCCCTTGCCCGATCACCAGATACAAACGGATGAATCCATCCCCCACGACCACCCCACTGAAAAACAGACAGCCGCCATAGAGGAACCAAAAGAACAGATCCAGAGCTTCCTGCACCGGCCGTAGAGACGTTTTCAGGCGGAACAGCCGCAGCACATCGTAACAAAAGCCCAGAGCCACCCCGGCCCCCAGACAAAACAGCAGGCCGTTGACCTGGCTTTCCAGGGAGAGGGTCATCGCCGGAACAGTCTTCCCCAAAGACTCCCTTCCCGGCTCTCGCTCTCCTCGTAACTCAATCCGTCTACCTGGCCTTCCACCATCAGGTCACCCCCGTCCAGGCTCAGCTTCTCTATGTGCAGTCCACTGCCTGTGATGACTAAGGTTCCCTCTGTCGTGGACATGATGATGGAGGCCTCATCAAAACGCTCCACCTCCTCTACTCCCGATACGGTCAGCGTCTGCCGGCTGTCCAGGAGGATGCGGTGGCTCCCGCGCCGAAGGTCCTTCTCTTCCAATGCCATATGATCCCTTCCTTTCCCTTTCGTGTATGCTTCCTCTTATCTATATGGGAAAAAAGAAATTCTATGACCGGGCCACTACAACAAACGCCGCCTGCAGGAGATGCCTGCAGGCGGCGTTTAGATTCGATTATACTTCGGACAAGGTGAAGGTGAACTCGGTGTATCCGTTTTCGCTGGTGACTGTAATGTCCTCCTTATACGTATTTAAAATACTCTTGACGATGTACAGCCCCAGGCCGACCCCTTCCTTATGGGAGGAGCGGGAACTGTCCGCCTTATGGAACCGGTCAAAGATATGGGTGAGCTGGTCCGGGGGAATGGTCTCTCCGTGGTCCCCGATGCTGATGTAAGCCTTGCCGCCTTTGGTGGCGATCTTCAGACGGAGGGTGCCGCCCTCGGAAGAGAACTTGACCGCATTATCCAGGAGGTTATAGCAGACCTGGGTGACGGCGTCTGGGTCGCCCCACACCATCACAGGACCGTCGGGCAGGTCGGTCTCCACGTCCAGATCCTTTTCCGAGATCTTGGATTCCAGACTGACCAGCACCCGGAGCAGGACCTCGGCCACGTCGAACTGCTCCTGGGCGGCCACCCGCTCCGAGGACTGCATCCGGGACAGGTCCAGCATCCGGCGGACCAGGCGGGACAGCCGCCGGGTCTCGGAGGAGATGATCTTCAGGGATTCCCGCTCCTTCTCCGGGGAGATGGTCCCATCCAGGATCCCGTCGGCAAACCCCGCAATGGTGGTCATAGGGGTCTTTAACTCGTGGGATACGTTGGCCACGAACTCGCTGCGCTTCTTTTCTGTCTGGGCCAGGGAGTCCGCCATGGCGTTAAAGGCGATGGCCAGTTCCCCGATCTCATCCTTTCGCTGGGCATACTCCACCACCCGGGCATCCAGCTCCCCATGGGCGAACTTGTAGGCCACGGTGCTCATGCCCTTTAAGGGGTCTACCATCCGCTGCACGGTGATGGAGCAGATCACCAGAGAGATCAGGAGCACTGCCGCCGCCGTGATGAGGAACAGCTGGAAGGTGCTGCGTATGAACTCCAGCACCGAGGTGGCATCCGAGGCGATGAACAGGATCCCGATGGGGGTAGAGTCGGTCAGGACATCTCCGGTGATCGGGTCGACCGCATAGGTGACGATGGGAAGGCCGGTGACGAAACAGTCGGTGGACAGTAAACGATTAAAGGTCGTGGTCCCGCTGTAGGTCTCGTTGGAAAACAGTTCCCGGACCGCCCAGGAGGGGACCGAACTGCCGATGACCCCCCGGGGGTCGGACAGGTTCTCTCCCGAGGCATACACCACGCTCCCGTCCGGCTGACAGAGCAAAACGGTGGTGTTGGTGATGGTGGCCACGGAGGCGATATAGCCATGGAAATGCTGAGAGGAGAGGGGGGTACCGCTGGAGACGATGGAATTCATATACCGGGAGATGGAGGTCACGTCCCGCTCCACGGCCTTTCGCACCTGCTCCTGCTGATACCGATAGGATAAGGTGAAAAAGCCTGCCCCCAATAACGTCATGCACAGGACGATGAGCCCCAGCATCACGGTCATTTGCCGTTTATACATTCTCTGGCCTCTCCCTCTCAGGGATTGCTGTGCAGCTCAAACTTGTAGCCCACACCCCACACGGTCTTTAAGGACCACTGGTCGCTGACCCCTTCCAGCTTTTCACGCAGACGCTTGATGTGCACGTCCACCGTCCGGGAATCGCCAAAATAATCAAATCCCCAGACCTCGTCCAGCAGCTGGTTTCGGGTGAACACCCGGTTGGGAGACGACGCCAGGTGGAACAGCAGTTCCAGTTCTTTGGGCGGGGTGTCGATCCGCTTGCCCCGGACCTCCAGCTCATAAGAGTCCAGATTGATCACCAGCCCGTCGAAGGTCAGACGGCGGGTTTTCTCCTCCTCGTCACCCAGACGGCGCAGCACGGCGTGAACCCGGGCCAGCAGCTCCTTCATCTCAAAGGGCTTGACGATATAGTCATCTGCGCCCATCTCCAGCCCGGCCACCTTGTCAATGGTCTCGCCCTTGGCGGTCAGCATGATGATGGGGGTCTTATCCGTCTCGCGGATCTTGGCGCACACTGCCCAGCCGTCCATCACGGGCAGCATGATATCCAAAAGGACCAGGTCGGGACGGAAGAGACGGTAGATCTCCAGCGCCTTTCCGCCGTCCTCCGCAACCATGGTCTCGTAGCCTTCCTTTTTTAAATAGAGGTTGATGAGCTCGGCAATGTTGCTCTCATCTTCTACGATCAGTACCTTTCTTGCCATGAAAACACCTGCTTTCTTTCCTGTGTGTCATGCTCGCAGCACGGCCCGGAAGGACCGGCCGCTGATTCAAAATATTATCGCATGGATGCCTTTTTTCGTCAAGGGAACGGCGGGGCAAACCCAACCAGGGCAGGAAATCCACCCCCAAAGAAAGAACAGGAATAGTGCGGCGGTCCTCTGGGCATAGTATCTGTGAACCCATTGAAAGGAGATGGCAACTATGAGCCAGAACAAGGAAAACAACAAGTCCTACAACCAGTCTTTCAAGGAGAAGCAGCAGAAGAAGAACCGCAACAACCAGCAGGTGGGCGGTAAGGAAAGCACCATCGGCGGCGCCGGCAACACCAACGGCAGACCCGTAGGGACCTGATCTCTCTCATATCGGTATGTCACACCCCTGCACGCTTCGCGTCAGACCCGAAGTCCCCAACCACCGGATTTTCCGGCGGTTGGGGACTTTTTTTGCCCTCTCCTTTTCTTTTTTTGAAATCCTCCGTTTTAGGTGTACGCCAACGTCCCCCTTTTCCCCTTGTTTCACCGGGGGTGAGGAGAAATGTCTATGAAACGTATGAAACCTGTGGACCGACAGGAGGTCCTGCGGCAAATGATGGCTCTGGCCGCAGGCAGCGCCAACGACGTGGTGAAACTGGCCTACCTCTCCGACGAGCGGATGGAGGAGATCGACCGCCTTCAGCTGGGCTGCCTTACCGAGTTCAAACGCAGCGGCAACGGCACCGTGGAAGTCAAACTGGCGGACCGGGCGGCTGTCCTGGAAAAACTCCTGGAGCAGCTCAAGGAGGACCGGGCGTCCGCACCCGCCGCGTTCTTGCAGGCGCTGGATCAGCCTGCTCCGTCCCAGCAGGAGGCCCCGGCCTCGGACGCCCATCCATGAACCTGATCTTTTCCCCCAAGCAGCAGACGGTTCTGCGATGGTGGAGCCAGGGCTCCCCCTACTGCTACATGGACGCCATCATCTGCGACGGGGCAGTGCGAAGCGGAAAGACCCTCTGTCTGGGCCTCTCCTTTATCCTCTGGGCCATGACCCGGTTCCATAAACAGCAGTTTGCCCTCTGCGGAAAAACCACGGAGTCGGTGCGGCGGAACCTGCTGGCCAGCGTGCTGCCCCTTCTGGAAGAGCTGGGCTTCTCCTGGGAAGAGAAAGTCTCCCGCAACTGGATGAAATTCCGCTTCGGGGACCGGGAGAATACCTTCTTCCTCTTCGGCGGAAAGGATGAGGGCAGCGTTGCCCTCATCCAGGGCGTGACCCTGGCAGGGGTCCTTCTGGACGAGGTGGCCCTGATGCCCCGCTCCTTCGTGGAACAGGCCTGTGCCCGATGCTCGGTCACCGGGGCCAAGTTCTGGTTCTCCTGCAACCCCGCAGGACCTGCCCACTGGTTCTACCGGGAATGGATCTGCAAGGCCCGGGAACACAGCGCCCTCCACCTGCGCTTTCTCATGGAGGACAACCCCACCCTCTCCCCGGAGACCCTGCAGCGCTATGAACGGGCCTTTCACGGCGCCTTCTACCGCCGCTTCGTCCTGGGAGAATGGACCGCTGCGGAAGGTCTGGTTTACGACTTCTTCGACGAAAGCCTGGTGCAGCCGGCGCCCTCCGGCGAGGCCAGCCGCTGGATCATCTCCTGCGACTACGGAACCGTAAACCCCACCTCCCTGGGCCTGTGGGGGAACTTCGACGGTGTGTGGTACCGGGTCAAAGAGTACTACTACGACGCCCGCCAGGAGAAACGGCAGCAGACCGACCAGGAATATGCCCAGAGGCTCCGGGAACTGGCCGGAAACCGCACCATCGAAGCGGTGGTAGCCGACCCCTCCGCCGCTTCCTTTCTGGAAGTCCTGCGGCGGGAAGGGTGGAACGTGCGCAAAGCAAAAAACGATGTGCTCTCCGGCATCCGCCTTACTGCGGACGCCCTGAAAAACGGCACCATCGTGATCTGCTCCCCCTGCACCGACGCCATCCGGGAATTTGGCTCCTACTGCTGGGATCTGTCCAGCGGGGACAAAGACAAGGTCAAAAAAGAGTTCGACCACGCCATGGATGAGATCCGGTACTTTGTGGCCACCATCGCCGCACCGGAACAGCGGGAAGACATCTTCTTCGCCGGGTTCGTGGAACGCCCACGCTGACCCTCACTCGAAAGGAGGAAATGACCCCTATGGGACTGTTTAAACGGGGCAGGAGAGACCCTGCCCCTCCGTCACCCCCTGCCCACGTCCAGCTCAGGGAGGGGAGCCGTCACCCCTTCCAGCTGATCGATGGGTATATCCCCCTCCACCAACCGGAATTTTCCCTCTACCGCTCCATCCGGGAAGCCATTCCTGTGGTGGACGCCGCCATCCTGAAACTCATTCGCCTGGCAGGCGGGCTGGAAATCACCTGCCAGGACCGGACCGCCCAGGAGGAACTGAACCAGTTTCTCCGAGACGTTCCCACAGGATGGAACCAGAAAGGCATCCAGTCCTTCCTGGATATCTATCTGGACTGCCTGCTCACCTGCGGCAGAGCGGTGGGGGAGATCGTCCCCACCCAGGACGGGGGAGACATCGCTGCGCTGCTCTGCGGCAACGTCTCTTACATTCAGGTGAAGGAGAAAGACTCCCCCCTGGACTTGCAGCTGGCCCTGCGCCACGAGGACGGACACACCGAAGTCCTTCCCCGGCAGGACCTGCTCCTCTTTACTCCCTACAATCCCAGCCCCGAAAACCCCTATGGGGTCTCGCTGCTGCACAGTATGCCCTTCCTCTCCAGCGTGCTGCTGAAAATCTATGAAACTTTGGGCAACAACTGGGAGCGGGCGGGCAACGTGCGCTTCGCTGTGGTCTATAAGCCCGGGGAAGAGGAACTGGACGGCCGCAGACTCCAGGCCCGCAGCCAACAACTGGCCCAGCAATGGTCCGAGGCCATGCAGAGCACCCGGGCCGGGGCCATAAGGGACTTTGTGGCGGTGGGAGATGTGGAGATCAAAGTCATCGGCGCGGAATGTCAGATCCCCGACTGCCAGGCCCCTGTCCGCCTGCTCATTGAACAGCTCATCGCCCAGACCGGCATCCCGCCCTTCCTGCTGGGCCTGAACTGGTCCTCTACCGAGCGGATGAGCAGCCAGCAGGCAGACATTATGACCAGTGAACTCACCGCCCTGCGCCGTACCCTGACCCCGGTGGTGGAACGCATCTGCACCCTATGGCTGCGGATGCACGGCTATGACTGCCCCTTCCAGGTGGAATGGGAGGAAATCAACCTCCAGGATCAGGTGGAAGAGGCCAAGGCGCTGCTCTACCGCCAGCAGGCAGATCAGCTGAAAAAAGAAGCGAACACCCCCAAGAAAGAGCAGGACACCCCAGAAACACCCAAAACCCAAGAGGAAAAGGAGGAATCTCATGAGGACCGTGACCAAGGAAGCCGAGACCCAGACCACCCCTGAGCGCCGGGAAGGAGAACTGGCGGCCATCAACCGCCTGAGCCGGACGCCCCTCACCGACGAGGCGATCTATACCTTTGCCGTGCGCCTGTGCGACAACCAGACCGACCGGGACGACGAGTACTTCGACCGCCGGGGCCTGGAAAAACTGGCCGACCTCTTTGTGGGCAAGACCGGGATCTTTGACCACTCCTGGAGCGCCAAAGACCAGACCGCCCGCATCTACCGCACCGAACTGGTGGAAGAGACCGGCGCAGTGACCGAGGCGGGAGAGCCCGGATGCTATCTGAAAGCCTACGCCTATATGCTCCGTACCCCCGAAAACGCCAGCCTCATCGCCGAGATCGAAGGGGGCATCAAGAAAGAGGTCAGCGTCAGCTGCGCTGTCAGCCGCTGCGTCTGCTCCATACACCATGATCCCGACCCAAGAAATCCTGACCATCGCCCTGTGCTTCGTGGGGAAATCCCTGACACCCCAGGAGGAACAGGTGCTGTCCGACCTGTGCCAGGCCGCCGGGGAACAGTGGTATGCCCTGCTGCGGGACGGGGTGGAGATCGAGGACTGCCGGGGGGCCTTTCTCACCGCCAGCGCCTGGACCGCCCTGGCTGCCATGTCTGCGGCTCTGGAACAGAGCAGCCCCACTCCACTCTCCTTCTCGGCCGGGGACCTTTCGGTCCAGACCGGGCGGAGCCAGGCGGACCCCGGCGCCTGCGCCCGGAGCCTCCAGGTACAGGCCCAGGCCCTCATGGCCCCATACACCAGAGATCTGGCCTTTGCCTTCCTGGGGGTGGAGGGATGAGCGCCGCCGAGGCCTTTAAGGCCATCCTGGCCCGGTACGGCCAGCCGGTGGAGCTCCTTAGAAGAGGCACCAGCCTGGGAAGCGGCAGAGCGCTGCTGCGCCCGCTGCTGGACCGGGAACGACAGTTTCTCCCCACCCCTCTGGGGCAGCATCGGCGGGAATCTATCCTCTGCCTGGGGGAAAGGGCGTTGCCCTTTTCCCCGGAAGCGGAGGAGACCATCGTGCAGACGGGAGAGACCCAATACACCGTGGTCAATGGAACGCAATCCTCAGATCAAAAATCCCAACGTCATCACCCCCGGCCAGCAGATCCGAGTGAGGTGAGCCTATGATACAATGGCGGCTTACGTGCTATACCGGGGAATCCTACCTGATCCCCACTCCGCTGGCCTGGCAGCTGGATTACGGTTTGGGTTCCCCCTGCGACAGCTTCTGGGTGAAGTTCCCCTGGGAGCCTGAAAAGGAAGCCCTGATGGAACAAAGCACCCGGGTTCAGGTGACGGAAGACGGGGTCCCCCTCTTTACCGGTGTGGTGGATGAATGGGAGTGCACCTGGTCCCAGGAGGGAAGGGTGGCCCAGGTCACCGGCCGGGGAATGCAGGCCCTTCTTCTGGACAACCAGGCGGAGGCTGCCGACTACGGGCAGGTGACCCTGGGGGAGATCCTCCGCAACTACGTTACGCCCTATGGGATCGCTCTGGAACAGCCGGTGAGCCTGCCCTCGGTCTGGGGCTTTTCCGTCTCCTCCGGCAGCAGCTGCTGGAGCGTCCTCTATGACTTTGCCCGGTACTACGCCGGGGTGACACCCCGATTCCATCGAAACGGGAATCTGTGTCTCCACCCCTGGGCCGATGGAACCCCCAAGGAACTGTCGGCGGACCTGCCGGTCACCAAAGTGGTGGACCGCTACACCCGGTACGGGGTGCTCTCCCAGGTGACCGTCAAGGACGTGACAGGGTGGAGACGACAGACGGAAACCAATTCTGCCTTCCAGGCTCAGGGCGGGTGCTGCTCCTGCCCAAAAATACCAGCTACCAGGCCCGCCGCTACAACGCCCGCTTTCAGCTGGATCGCTCCGCTGCCCGGATGAAAGAACTGGAGGTGACCATCGCCCAGGTCTTTCCCGTCTGGCCGGGGGAGCTGGTGAAATGGAACCGAAGCGGCATGGGCAGAGCCGGGACATACCGTGTTCTGGAAAGCAGGGTCTCTATGGGAGAACAGGGGTATGAAACCACATTGGTCCTGGGAGATCCCCAGGCGGTACTGTAAACGGCGGAAAGGAGGAATCATTCGTGTGGATGGCAAACAGACAGACCCGGGACCTGCTGCGGGAACCGCCCGCAGAACTGGGGAAGGTCACCATTTCCGGTACACAGGCCGGCGTGGCTCTGGAAGGAGAGCGGAGAAGGGTGGCCCTCTGCGGACCTGGAGGCTATCACTGGACCCCTGCCAGAGGGGACACGGTTCTGGTGGTGAAGAGCGGACAGGAAGAAGCCCCCTGCATTGCCGGGGTCGTGGAGGAGACCCAGCCGGAGCCGGGGGAGGTCTATCTCTCTGTGGCCTCCGGCGCGGGCATCCGGCTCAAGCCGGACGGAACCATTGAGCTGAGCGGGACCTTCCGGCTGGACGGTACGCTGGAGGTTTCCGGTGGCCTTACCGTGAACGGAAGGGAGGTGGAATGACCGTGGCAACCACCAAGCTTCGCAACGGAGACTACTGCCCCGATGGGAAGGGGTCCTTTGAAACTGTATCCGGCGCAGAGGAAGTGCTGGAGCGGGCCCTGTTTCAGCTCACGGTCAAGCGGGGAAGCTTCCCGCTGCTGCCTAACCTGGGCAGCCGGCTCCACCTCCTGACCAGAGAGAAAGAATCCGCCCGGCAGTCCGTGGGCGCCGGCTACGCCGCAGAAGCCCTGGCGGGAGAGCCCGACTTACAGGTGACCGGAGCGGCATGGAACCCGGCCAGACAGGAACTGACCGTCTACCTGACCTGGCAGGGGCAGCAGCTCCTGGCACCCATATCCATATAAGGGGGAGTGACCATGAAAACCGTAGACGAACTTTACAGAGAAATGATGGATACCTTCGCCCGGGAGACCGGGACCGAGCCGGACGGGGCTGGAGAACTGGCAGTACGGATGTACGCCCTGGCCACCCAGCTGTACGGCCTGTATCAGGAGATCGACTGGACCAGCCGGCAGTGCTTCCCCCAGACCGCCACGGGAGCGTATCTGGAATACCACGCCTTCCTGCGGGGATTGCAGAGGGAACCGGCCCGCCGGGCCATTGGAACCATTCGCTTCAGCATCGACGAAGCGGCAGAGAGCGTCCTGGTCATCCCGGAGGGCACGGTGTGCATGACTGCCGGACGGGTGGAGTTTGCAACCACCCGCAGAGCCGTGATCCAGCCCGGAGAGACCTCCGTGGATGTGCCCGCCCATGGGGTGCAGCCCGGCCCGGGCGGCAATGTCCCCGCCTGGACTGTCCGCACCATGGCAGTGGCCCCGGAGGGGATCGTGCGCTGTACCAATCCGGAGGCCTTTGCCGGGGGGGCAGGAGACCGAGGGGGATGAGGCCCTGCGGCAGCGCATCCTGGACACCTACCGCCGCCTGCCCAACGGCACCAACACCGCCTATTATGAACGGGAAGCGCTGGCTGTGGAGGGCGTGGCGGCAGTGGGTATCCTACCCAAAGCCCGGGGTGTGGGGACGGTGGACATTATCGTGGCAGGTCCTGAGGGTATGCCGTCGGACGATCTGGTCCAGCGGGTGCGGAGCGCCATGGAAAGGAAACGGGAGATTGCAGTGACTGTCTGGGTCAGTCCGCCGGAGGCGGTAGAGACCGATGTGACTGTTATGGTCACCGCCCAAAAAGGCTTCGCCCCGCTGGAGGTGCAGAAAAAGACGGAGGAGACCATAAGAGCGTGGTTCTCCGGAGAGCGGCTGGGGAAGGATCTGCTGCTGGCAGAGCTGGGAGAGCAGATCTTCCACGTGGAGGGAGTGGCCAACTACCACATCCGCACCCCGGACCAGGACCTCACAGTGAAGGAAAAACAGCTCCCGGTGCTGAAGACGCTGCGGGTGGAGGTGTTCTCGTGAAACATGAAGAGACCTTGCGCGCCCTGCTGGCTCCCCTGGGGGTCTACCGCTGGGAAGGGACCTTTCAGTGGAAAGAACTGCAGAGCGAGGGCGGGCAGCTGGATGCCGCAGCGGACCTGCTGGCACACCTCCAGCAGGAAATGAATCTCTGGACCGCCCAGGAGGAAGGGCTGGATCAGCTGCGGGAACTGATGAATCGTCCATGGGTGGAAGGGGAGAGCCGGGAACAGCTCCGGCAGGCGCTGGTGGCCCTGCTGCGGATCGACGGCAGCTGCTTTACCCTGGAGGACATGAACAACGCCATCCGGGGGTGTGGGATCTTTGCAGTGGTGGAAGAGAAGGAGGCCCCCCTGCACGTGCAGGTCTCCTTCCCGGAGGTGGGCGGAGAGCCGGAGGGGTATGAAGAGATCCGGTGGATCATTGAAAATATCCTGCCCTGCCATTTGGAGATCGAGTACGCGATTCGGTACATGGTGTGGCCGGAGTTGGAACAGCAGTTTCTCGCCTGGACCAGGATCGAGGAGAAAAAGATGGACTGGGAAACCCTTGAAAAACAAATCCTTTTGGACAAGCGCCAGGCCGGATGAACACAAGAAGTGGTGGTCGCCAGGGGGGCGGACTACAAAGTTTTGCGAGGGTTTTTGGGAAGAATGACTAATTGACGGAACGCCTATACAATGCTATGATGTGTTTGCTGTCAAACAGCAAACACATCATATAGTGATTTTTGGTGACAAGGTCACTAAATAATGTGCCGACTTTCGAGTATAATACCTGTGTTCCCGAAAGAGGGACACAGATGACATTGGAATGATAAAGAGGAAAATGGAGAAAGGAGAGCTGCTTCCATGACCACGGTACAGCAGATCCGGAAGAGAGACGGAAGAATCGTGCCCTTCCATGAAAATAAAATTGCGGATGCGATCAACAAGGCCTTTGAGGCAACCTACAAACCCGGCTACGAAGAGACTGCTGCCCGTCTGGCGCATGAGGTGGCCTCCATCCTGGAAGTAGAGGGCGGCACCTGCCCCGACGTGGAACACATCCAGGACGTGGTGGAACGGGTCCTGATGGACAACGGGTATGTCCAGACCGCCAAGGCGTACATCCTTTACCGCTCCGAGCGCAGCCGCGCCCGGGAGATGAACACCCGCCTCATGAAGATCTATGAGGACATCACCTTCTCTGCCGCCAAGGACAGCGACATTAAGCGGGAAAACGCCAACATCGACGGCGACACGGCCATGGGCACCATGCTCAAGTATGGCAGCGAAGGCTCCAAACAGTTCTACCAGATGTTTGTCATGAAGCCCGACCACGCCCGGGCACACATCAGCGGAGATATCCATATCCACGACATGGACTTCGCCCCCATGGGCACCACCACCTGCACCCAGATCGACCTCATTAAGCTCTTTGAGGGGGGCTTCTCCACCGGGCACGGTACCCTGCGGGAGCCCAACGACATCGCTTCCTATGCAGCGCTGGCCTGCATCGCCATCCAGTCCAACCAGAACGACCAGCACGGCGGTCAGTCCATCGTAAACTTCGACTACTCCATGGCCATCGGCGTGCGCAAGACCTTTAAGCGGATCTACCGCCAGAATCTGGCCCGGGCTCTGATGCTCCTGGAGGACCAGGCTGATCCGGAGACCGAGATCAAGGCCAACATCCAGAAGATCGAAGAGGAGACCGGTCTCTATCCCAAGCTGGAGGACTGCGAGGCCTACTTCCAGGCAGAACTGCCCTTCCTGCTGGAGCGCTACGACCAGGATGAGGCCCAGGTGCGCAAGTGCCAGGAGTTCGCCCACTACCGGGCCGTGAAGGAAACCGACCGGGCCACCTATCAGGCCATGGAGGCCCTCATTCACAACCTCAACACCATGCACTCCCGGGCCGGGGCACAGACCCCCTTCTCCTCCATCAATTATGGTATGGACACCTCCCCGGAAGGCCGGATGGTGATGAAGAACATCATGCTCTCCACGGAGGCAGGTCTGGGCAATGGGGAGACCCCCATTTTCCCCATTCAGATCTTCCGGGTGAAGGAAGGCATCAACTACAATCCCGGCGAGCCCAACTATGACCTCTTTAAGCTGGCCATTCGCTGCTCCGCCAAGCGCCTCTTCCCCAACTTCTCCTTCGTGGACGCACCTTTTAACCTGCAGTACTACAAGGAAGGCCGCCCCGAGACGGAAATTGCCTACATGGGCTGCCGCACCCGGGTCATCGGCAACGTGTACGATCCGGACCGGCAGATCAGCAACGGCCGGGGCAACCTCTCCTTTACCACCATCAACCTGCCTCGCCTGGGCATCAAGGCCAAAGGCGACATCAACACCTTCTTCGAAAGCCTGGACCACACCATTGACCTGTGCGTGGAACAGCTGCTGGAGCGGTTTGAGTTCCAGTGCCGGAAAAAGGTGAAAAATGCCCCCTTCCTCATGGGACAGGGCGTGTGGATCGACTCGGACAACCTGGACTGGGAGGATGAGGTCCGGGAAGTGCTGAAGCACGGGACCCTCTCCGTGGGCTTTATCGGCCTGGCGGAGACCCTGAAGGCCCTGATCGGCGAGCACCACGGCGAGAGCGAAAAGGCCCGGGTCCTGGGCATGGAGATCATCAGCCACATGCGGGCCAGAATGGACGAGGAGAGCAGAAAGCGGAAGCTGAACTTTACCCTCCTGGCCACCCCCGCAGAAGGGCTGTCCGGCCGCTTCGTGAAGATCGACAAGGAAAAGTACGGTGTGATCGAGGGCGTGACCGACCGGGAGTACTATACCAACTCCTTCCATGTGCCGGTATACTACCCCATCTCTGCCTATGACAAGATCGCCATTGAGGCCTCCTACCACGCCCTCACCAACGCTGGCCACATCAGCTACATTGAAATGGACGGCGACCCCACAGAAAACCTGGACGCCTTTGAGCGGGTCATCCGCTGCATGAAGGAAAAGGGGATCGGCTACGGCTCCGTGAACCATCCTGTGGACCGGGACCCTGTGTGCGGCTTCTCCGGCATCATCGGGGACCAGTGCCCTGGCTGCGGACGGAAAGAGGACGACGGCGTGGCCTTTGAGCGGATCCGCCGGATCACCGGCTATCTGGTGGGAACGCTGGACCGGTTCAACAACGCGAAACGGGCAGAAGAGCACGACCGCGTGAAGCACAACGTTTGATAGAACCCTTGCAAGGAAGAAGCTCAAATGCAAGAGCTTCTTCCTTCTTTTTGCAATTTTCTATGCAGATGAAGTTGGCCTGTCCGAAGAAAAAGTGAAAGAGGAAAGAAATTTCGGTTCATTTGCAGGGGGATTGGACTTGAAAATTTAATATTAGGGGACTATAATTTAGAAGATAGCGTTTCAATGTGATGAGGAAAAAATGAAAGATAAGATAAAAAAACTGTAAACGATGATTAGAAAAGGGTCCTCATCAAGAATTAAGGAGTGAAAGTAATGACCGAGTTTGTATCAGGCGTTGACCTCTCTCTGATGGAAGGGGTGCTTCGTCAGTACCAGGACGACTCTACCAGTCTGATTATGATCCTCCAGCAGGCACAGTCCATCTATGGGTATCTGCCCAAGGAAGTGATCTACTACGTGGCAGAGCGGACGGGCAACAGCCCCGCCAAGGTGCTGGGCGTGGCAACCTTCTACAGCTACTTCCGTCTGGAGCCTATGGGCACCTACCAGATCATGCTCTGTGAAGGTACCGCATGTCACGTCAACGGCGCAGACCGGATCCGTACCGCCATCACCCAGGAGCTGGGCATCACCGACGGCGAGACCACCGAGGACGGCATGTTCACCCTCAACGGCGTGGCCTGCCTGGGCTGCTGTTCTCTGGCCCCCGTTATGATGATCAACGGCGACACCTACGGGAAGCTGACCCCCGAGCGTACCATTAAGATCCTCCGGGAACTGCGGCAGCGGGAATCCGGCAACGGCATCCGTATTCTGGTGGGCCAGGGCAGCTGCGGCGTCTCCGCCGGCGCAGCCCGGGTGGCCAAGGTCCTTTCCGGCCATATGACCGCCACCGACAGCTTCACCGTGGAAAAGACCGGCTGTATCGGTATGTGCTACCTGGAACCCATTGTGGATATCTATGAAGGGGATAAGCTCCTTCACCGGTTGGTCCGGGTCACCGAGACCGACGCCCTGGGCATCGTGGAAGCAGTGCGCAAGCGCGACTTCCAGAAGCTGGAGCCCATGTTCATCAGCGACGAGGATGCTCGCTTCCTGAAGAAGCAGAAGCGTGTTGCCCTGCGCAACTGCGGCGTCATCGACCCCACCAGCATCGACGACTATATCCGCCACGGCGGCTACCAGGCCCTGGACAAGGCCCTGCAGATGACCCCCGAAGAGGTCATCGAGGAGATCAAGATCTCCGGTCTGGCCGGTCGCGGCGGCGCCGGCTTCCCCACCTGGTTTAAGTGGAACGCCGCCCGTCAGGCAGAGGGCGATCACAAGCACCTCATCTGCAACGCCGACGAGGGCGATCCCGGCGCATTCATGGACCGGGCTGTGATCGAGTCCGATCCCCACAGCCTCATCGAAGGTATGCTCATCGGCGCCTATGCCATGGGCGCAGAGGATATGTTCGTCTATATTCGTGCGGAATATCCCCTGGCTGTGGAACACCTGGGTATGGCCATTGAGCAGGCCAGAAGCCGCGGCTTGCTGGGTGAAAACATCCTGGGCACCGGCTTTAGCTGCGACCTGTCCATCAAGACCGGTGCAGGCGCCTTCGTCTGCGGCGAGGAAACTGCCCTGATCGAGTCTATGGAAGGCAAGCGCGGTATGCCCCGCCTGAAGCCTCCCTTCCCCGCCCAGAGCGGTTACCTGAACGAACCCTCCAACATCAACAATGTGGAGACCTTTGCCAACGTTGCCTGGATCATCCAAAACGGCGGCGAAGCCTTCTCCGCTATGGGCACAGAAAACTCCAAGGGCACCAAGGTCTTCGCCCTGACTGGTAAGGTCCAGAGAGGCGGCCTGGTGGAAGTGCCCATGGGCAACTCCCTGAAAGATGTTATCTTCGACATCGCCGGCGGCATCAAGGACGGCCGCAAGTATAAGGCAGTGCAGATGGGCGGTCCTTCCGGCGGCTGTATCCCCGCAGAACTGATGGACACCCCCATTGACTACAAGGCCCTCTCCGCCACCGGCGCCATCATGGGCTCCGGCGGTATGGTGGTCATGGACGACTCCACCTGTATGGTGAACATTGCCCGGTTCTTCCTGGACTTCACCGCCCGGGAATCCTGCGGTAAGTGCGTCCCCTGCCGGATCGGTACCACCCGTATGATGGAGATCCTGAACCGGATCTGTGAGGGGGAAGGCCAGGAAGGCGACATCGAGCTGCTGGAAGAGCTGTGCATCTCCATCAAGGACGGCGCTCTCTGCGGTCTGGGTCAGACAGCCCCCAACCCGGTGCTGACCACCATCCGTTACTTCCGGGATGAGTACGAGGCCCACATCCGGGATAAGAAATGTCCCGCCTGCGAGTGCTCTGCTCTGCTCACCATCTCCATTGATCCGGACAAGTGCACCGGCTGTACCCTCTGCGCACGGAAGTGCCCGGTGGAGTGCATCAGCGGCGACCGGAAAAAGCCCCATGTCATTGACCAGACGGCCTGCATTAAGTGTAAACAGTGCGTCAGTTCCTGCCGGTTCGACGCCATTGTTGTAGAGTAAGAAAGGAGGGGGCGGAACATGAAAGAGAAAATCAGAGTCACGATCAATGGTCAGCGCTGTACCGGTACGCCCGGTCAGACCCTCCTGGAGATTGCCCAGAATAACGGCATCGAGATCCCCAACCTCTGCCATAACAGCGAACTGAAGCATTATGGCGGATGCAGCCTCTGCGTGGTGGAGGCCGAGGGCAGCCCCAAGCTGCTGCGGGCCTGCTCCACCGTGGCCACCGACGGCCAGGTGATCTACACCGAGTCCGAGCGGGTGGTCCGCACCGGAAAGATCAGCATGGAGCTGCTCATGAGCGACCACGACGGCGACTGCCGCGGTCCCTGCGTGATGCACTGTCCCGCTAACGTCAATGTCCAGGACTACGTCCAGGCCATTGCCCGGGGCGAGGACCGGGAAGCTGTGCGCATCATCAAAGAGAACCTGCCCATCCCTGCCTCCATCGGCCGGGTCTGTCCCCACCCCTGTGAGGGCGGCTGCCGCCGGGCTATGGTAGAGGAAGCCATCTCGATTTCCTACCTCAAATACTTTGCCGCCGACCGGGTCATCAAGGAAGGCGGTTACCTCCCTGCAAAGAAGGCTGCCACCGGCAAGCGCATTGGTATCGTGGGCGGCGGCCCCGGCGGCCTCACTGCGGCCTATTACCTCTCCCTGATGGGTCACCGGGTGACCATCGTGGACGCCATGCCCAAGATGGGCGGTATGCTCCGCTATGGTATCCCCGAGTACCGCCTGCCCAAGAAGGTCCTGGACGAAGAAGTGGCAGAGATCGCTTCTCTGGGTGTGGAGATGAAGAACAACTTCCGCATCGGCCAGCAGGAGACCTTTGAAGAGTTCAAGAGCCACTATGATGCGGTTATCCTGGCCATCGGCGCCTGGGAGAGCATGCCTATGGGCTGCCCCGGCGAAGAGCTCAAGGGCGTCATGGGTGGTATTGACTTCCTGCGTCAGGTGGCCCTGGGCGGTCGTCCTGACATCGGCGACAAGGTCGCCGTAGTGGGCGGCGGCAACACCGCCATGGACGCCTGCCGGACTGCGGTCCGTCTGGGCGCCAAGGAAGTGTACGTGGTCTACCGCCGGACCGAGAAGGAAATGCCCGCAGAACAGCTGGAGATCGACGAGGCCCGGGAAGAGGGCGTGGTCTTCAAGTTCCTGACCAACCCCGCAGAGATCATTGGCGAAAACGGCCAGGTCACTGCCATGAAGCTCCAGGTCATGGAGCTGGGCGAGCCCGACGAGAGCGGACGCCGCCGTCCTGTGCCGGTGCCCGGCAAGTTCGAGACCCTGCCTGTCACCTGTGTGATCGGGGCCATCGGCCAGAAGGCCAACGTGAAGGGCTTCGAGACCGTGGAGCTGAACCGGAAGGGCATCATCGCCGCCGACGAGACCAGCTACCGCACCTCTCTGGAAGGGGTCTTTGCTGTGGGCGACGCCACCAACAACGGCGCTTCCATCGCCATTGAGGCCATCGGCGAGGCCCGCCGCTGCGCCAAGGTGGTGGACCTCTATCTCCAGGGTCTGGATATACCCTATCGCCGGACCTACCGCTCTGAGAAGGAGGTCACTCCCGAGACCTTTGCGGATTATATCAAGCTGCCCAGAGCCCAAATGCCCACCCGCCCGGCAGAGGAGCGGAGAAACGACTTTGGTGAGATCAACCTGGGCTTCAGCGAGGCCCAGGCCCGGGCTGAGGCAGCACGCTGCCTGGACTGCGGCTGCCACGACTACAACGACTGTAAGCTCATTCGCTGCGCCAACCTTTACGAGATCCATCCGGAGCGCCTGAAGGGCAAGAAGCACGAGAGCTTTAAGGAGAAGCGCCTGGTGGCCATTGAGCGGGATCAGGGCAAATGTATCCTGTGCGGCCAGTGCGTGCGGATCTGCGAAGAAGTGGTGGGCAAAGGCATCATCGACTTGATCGGCCGTGGTTTTGAGACCACCATCCGTCCGGAGTTCCAGACCAGCTATGCAGTCCGAGGCTGCCTGGACTGCCTCAAGTGTGCCCAGGCCTGCCCCACCGGCGCCCTGCGGATTCGGGAAAACGAACAGGTGGAAGAGGCCTGACCCTCTGTTATCATACCAATACTGCGCTGCGGGAAGGGGAGCCTTCCCGCAGCGTTTTTTTCGGAGGATGGACCGGGGTGAATGGGCTCTTGTTTTCTGCGCAGGAATCCAGTATAATAAAAAATAGATTACCATGCAATTACAGGAGGGCATGACCATGGCCAGATGCAGAGCCTGCGGCGTAGAGTTGCGCCAGGGCGCACGTTTTTGCGATATGTGTGGAACAAAAGTGGAGAAACGGTGCCCCAGCTGCGGCGAGGTGCTCCGGGATCAGGCGAAATTCTGCGATCTCTGCGGGGTGAAGCTGCCGGTGGAGCAGGTGGTATCCCAGCCCAAGGGCAAGGGCGGCATCTGTGCCGGACGGCTCCATACAGTGGGTCTGCGGAAGGATGGCACCGTCCTTGCCACCGGTGACAACCAGTTTGGCCAGTGCAGCGTAGAGGACTGGAAGGACATCGTGGCGGTGGCGGCCGGGAAGTATCATACCGTAGGCGTCCGGGCGGACGGCACGGTGGTGGCCGCCGGAGACCAGACCTATGGCCAGTGCCAGGTGGAAGACTGGACTGACGTGGTGGCTGTGGCCGCCGGGGACAGCCATACGGTGGGCCTGCGGGCAGACGGTACCGTGGTGGCCGCCGGACGGGACACGTCCGGAAAGTGCGCCCTGAGCGGCTGGAAGAATATGATCGCCGTGGCTGCCGGGATGGACCACACCCTGGGCCTGTGCCGGGACGGCACGGTGGTGGCTGCCGGGGAAGGACTGTTTGGCTCCTGTGCAGTGAATAACTGGAGTGGAATGACCGCCATTGCCGCGGGGCACATCCACACCATCGGGATCCGCACCGACGGCCAGGTCCAGGAAGCCGACGGCTTTGCCGCCCCCGGCGTCACGGAGTGGACGGAGATCGCTGCGGTTTCGGTCAGCCCATTCCATACCGTAGGCCTGCGGACCGACGGGACCGTAGTGGCTGCGGGGGATATCCAGTATGGTCAGTGCCAGGTGGAAGACTGGGCTGACGTGGTGGCTGTGGCCGCCGGAGAGCGGCACACGGTGGCAGTCCGGAAGGACGGCACCGTTCTGGCAACGGGGGACAACGACGCCGGCCAGTGCAGCGTGGAACAGTGGAAGCTGTGGGACGGAGAAGAGAACGCCCCGGCATAAGAAGAAAACGAAACAACGCCTTGGGAACTGTCCCAAGGCGTTGTTTTTTGTCTGGATCAAAAATGGAATCTCCGGCGTACCTGCCGGCGGAGGTTGGGCCGCATCCGAATGATGGCCAGGGGGATGAGCAGGGCCACGCAGGCGATGGCTACGATGAGGGACCACTGGGGGCGGTAGGAGATGCCCATCCAGCGGTCGATGAGAAGCTCCAGCCAGAGGAGGAAGAGGCCGACCCCGGCGATCACCAGCATGGTGCGGCTGATGACCGACCGCTTTCTGGCCAGGAGAAAGGCCAGAAGGAAGAGGACCGACGCCCCGCCCCAGATGGGGAGGGCCAGGTCATAGAGCCAGGAGGTCCCGTGGAGCAGGAAGGCGATGAGCCCCAGATAAGCGCCGATGGCGGCGATGTCCAGCAGCAGGAAGGCCAGGGCGGGGAGGGACCGTTTCAGCAGGGGAGGGACGATCCACACCCAGAGCAGACCGCAGGCTCCGGCTACAAAGGCGGACCAGGGGAGGCGGGGCGAAAGCAGGAAGCGGTTGAGCAGGATGCAGCACCCGGCGGTGCACAGAAGGGTCACCGACAGAAGGACGGCCAGCTCCCTTCGGTTGATGTCCTCCACCTCCTGCCTCTCCTGGGGGAAGGTGGCGGGTTTTTCCTGGGGGGCCTGACGGCCCGGGTGGTAGACAGGGGTGTGACATAGGGGACAGAAGGAAGCGCTGTCCTCCAGTTCCACGCCGCAGTTGACGCAGTAGGACATAAGGGTCACTCCTTTCGGTTGGAGGTCACTTTCACGTGCAGTCCGTCTTTGACCAGATGGCGGAAGAACTCCCGCTCCACATCGGTCTCTTTCACCGTTCCGGCGAAGGTGATCTCCAGGGTGTCCTGGAAACTGATGACGGCGCAGTTCACCCGGGGGGCGTAGGACTGGCCCAGCATGACCTCCACGTGTTGAATGTGGGGGATCATCTCCTGGGGGACGGTAAAGGGCCCGGGGTTGGTAAAGGTGGTGGAGAAGGGGCGGCTGCCTGCCAGGCGATACCCCAGGTTTAGGGCGAAATTCTTCACCGGGGAGGGGACCAGCTTTAAGGGCAGGTACCGCTGCAGGGACACGTTGTGGGTGATGGCAGCCTGCATCTCCTGGCGGTTGCTGTGCAGGCGCATGTGGTGGTGGACCTGGGAAACGATCTCCCGGAAGGTGTAATCCCCCAGACGGGGGTCAATGGAGGGACGAATGGTAAAGATAAAATTCCGCAGGGTTTTCGAGGGAAGATAGGGGCGCAGGTTGATGGGGACGGCCAGGGCCACAGGGCGCTCTTTCCGGCGATCCTCCCTGCGTTGACGCAGCAGGATGGATTCGATCAGCGCTGCGGCCAGGTACTCTGAAATGGAGGCGCCGTACTGGCGGCTGACCTTTCGCACCTCCTCCACGGAGAGAAAGCCCATGGTGACATTGAGGGTGTAGAACGGCTCCGGGGTACCCACGCAGGGGTAGGCCTTGTTGTGGCCGAAGCCCAGGCGGACCCGGGAGGTGGCATACCGGGCGTATGCATCCTCCCATTCCTCCGGGTCGGGGGGATCGTTTATGTCGAGCACACCATCGGTACAGGGGATGTGATGACCCAGCTCCCGGAGATAGACAGCCAGAAGGGTTTTCAGCAGGTAGACGGTACCGGCCCCGTCGGCCAGGGCGTGGAACACCTCCACGGAGATGCGGTTTTCGTAGTAGAAGAAGCGGAGAAGCTGGTCCTTGTTTTGAAACCGCACCGGCTGACAGGGATTGCTGATGTCTTTTTGCAGGAAGGGGCCGGGGGAATCGTCGGACTCGAAGTAGTACCAGAACATCCCGCGCTTGATTTTAACGTGAAACCCGGGAAACCGGACTAAGGTCTTGTCGATGGCCCGCTGAAGGACCTCCGGATCGACCTTTTCCTTCATCACGGCGGAGAACCGGTAAAGGGCAGAGTAATTCTTCCGCTGGATGGCAGAGTACATTTTTGCGGCGTTATCCAGCCGGAACCAGGGTTTGGATGACTGAGAGGAAGCGGCCATGGGGACCCTCCTTTCCCGGACCTGCTCGTTGCCAAGAAAAGCAGGAAAGAACGGGGGATGAAATCACTTTTATTGTATCATTTCTGAAAAAAGATGCAAGAGAACCCTGCCGTTTTCAGGGCAGGAAGGGAAAAAGTGCCAGCCCCAAGGAGGGGCTGGCAAGGGGGAGAGGGAATTAGGAGAGGTGATAGGTCCATGTGGTGTAAATCTCTTGATTGCTGAAACTGCCGATGCTCTGGGCCACAGTGGTAAACAGGGTCTGGTTGTCCAGCCAGACAAAGGACAGCACGGAGGTGTCCTCCTTCGTCCCTACGGGCAAGGTTTGGTTGACCTGCTGGGTCATGGTGTCCAAGTCTACCACCACCAGATCTCGTTGGTAGGTATCGTCGTTAGGGACAAAGAGATAGGCGAAACGGGTCCCGTCGGGGGAGAAGGGGTCGGCGTCCCTGTCGCAGAGGGTACCCTCCCTCAAAGGGATGGAGTGCAGGTCTGAAAAGGTCTCGCTTTCGCTGTCAAACCGGGCGAAATGGAGGACATCGCAGTTTAAATTGCAGTATGCTAAGATGTTATTGTGGATACAACACCTTATCAGTATTTCACAAAGCATTTATACCGCTATAATGAATGGGTGCAGAATAATCCAGATAAAGCAAAGGCCGAGGGATTAGAGGAATTACCGATTATTCCGCTTCATGGGTTGAGACATTCATGTGCTACCCTGCTCAATTATCTGGAAGTCAACATCATTGAAATATCAAAGACATTAGGACATTCAACCTGTTCAACCACAATGAATATCTATGCTCACAGCTTTGAGGAACAGCAAGAGGAAGTAGCAACAAAGGTAAATGAGTTCTTACGATTGAACGCATAAAGAATTGAGAGCCAGAGGACAAAATC